>CAZEXS010000061.1:0-20393 GCA_964516915.1 uncultured Gammaproteobacteria bacterium | reverse complement strand
CCGGTTTTCATGGTAGTTGGATCCCTGACGCGGCCTAATCCTTTAAGTACTTTGATTTTAAAAAAGCTTAGAGTTTAATCACGTTTTATAAATACGCCGCACCACTACTAACTTTATCGGTGGTGGTGCGGCAGTATATAAAACGATGCTTAAGTTTCTAGCTTTGTATCGCCCTCATTACTTGAGCCAAGCTGGCTATAAGCCTTAAGTTATTTTTGAAAATAGGGCGTAGGAATCATCGTCTGGGTAATTTTTTCCTAAATGTCGTGGGTCCGGGTCACGCGATGGCGCCGGTGATGCGTCAGTCATTCTGTTCCAGTCGAAAACACACTTTCTCAAGGTGATTTTCCATTCCCCATCACGTTTCTCTACTTCGTCTAAATAACGCCCAGCAACAATTAATTCCTTAGAGCCGTCGGGCGTATCCATAACGTGATATGCCACAAAATAGCTTTCGCATGCTCCTTTACTGCCTGAAACCTCGACATTTTGAGTTGCGATAATGTGCTGAGTAGAATTGAATTTCACTAGCTCACCCATTACCCAATCACAAAACTCGACCACACCTGCTTTGAAAAAGCCGTGGTCATCTATCCCATCTGGGTGAAAGCATGATTCAAGAATTGAGCGATCGCAGCGGTCAAGACCTCTTGCGAAACGATGAGGTATCGCTTTGATCTCTTCACGATCAAGCATAGAGTTAAGTTTGGCATTAAGCTCGTTTACAGTGGGTTCCGACATTATCGATTCTCATTTATTCTAGGAGCCTTATTTATATAACAAACCAAGCGGTAACTAACTCACTAAATTGCTAGTCACCGAGGTATGTTTAGAACCACTTTTAACCGGCATGGTCGATGGTATTTGCTTGGTATTGCTGAGGTGAGTTTCGCGTGCCAATAAACGCTCGACCAACGTAATAAAGGTATCGGGCTCGCTTACTCATGGCTAGTATTTAGCTGTATAAATTGATAGCAGACACGGTTATAGATTCAAGCTAGAGTTTGGCTTATAAATTAGGTAGACCTTAAATTCAGCAAATTAGTTATGAGCAATCAAAATCGATCAAATGTATTAGGCTTGGACGAAAACGGCTTTCTTGATGAACGAAAGCTACCCGAGCCTGAATTGGGTACTGGCCCAATACTTGGTGAGCGCTATTACAGCCCAGAGTTCATGGAGCAAGAATGGGAGCACCTTTGGACAAAGGTGTGGCTGGTTGGCGGTATGGCCGAACAAATACCTGAGCCTGGCGATCGTATGACGTTTGATATTGGTAAAGAGTCAATCCTCTGTACTCGCGACAATGATGGCGAAGTAAGAGTGTTCTATAACGTTTGCCCTCACCGTGGTAATAAGTTAGTACATGAAGAGCTCAGCAGCGGTAAGGCCATGTCCTGTGCTTATCATGGATGGCGTTTTAAAGTAGACGGCGAGCTAGCCTTTGTTCCGCAACAAGAAGACTATGCTGAGGGTAACCCCTGTGGCAAATTGCGTTTAAAAGAGCTGCGCAGTGAAGTCTGCGGTGGCTTTATTTGGTATTCCATGAATGATGACGTGGTTCCGTTGGCAGAATACCTTGGCCCTGTTTACGCGCAAATTCAAACCTACGACCTTAAGCGAATGAAGCGCACCCATTGGATAACGGTTGAGGGGCAGTTTAACTGGAAAATTGTACAAGATAATTTTAACGAGTCTTATCACTTACCGTTTGTTCATCCCAGCACTAAATACGTGATGGAGCAAAACTACAAGCATTGCCAGTTTGATATTTTTGAAGAAGGCCACGCACGCATGTTCATGCCGGGTAATCGCCCGACCCTGGGTTTAAAAAGTAACTACGATGAAACCCTGAAGCAAATGCAAAACTACTTCGATTTTTGGGGCTTAGATGGCGAAGATTTTCGCTCTGACCCTCACTCGATACGCGAAGCAATGCAAAAGGTTAAGCGAGAGAAGGGTGCTGAGAAAGGCCTTGATTTTTCCGGCTTGACGGACAATCAATTAACCGACCATTACCACTACACAATTTTCCCGAACTTCTCTTTGAGTTTACGGCCAGATGGCGCGTTTTTCTTAATGGCAACTCCTCATCCAACCGATCCTACTCGTTGTTATTTTGACACTTGGTATTTGAATTGGTTTCCGGACGGTACTAAGGAGTATTATTCGGCGGCCATGTTTCAAACGGTCAGTTGGGATACTGAAGTTCCACACATCACCGGTTTAGTGGGTGAAGTTGAGTGCGGAAAGGTGATTGACGAGGATCTTTCTGTTTGGACTACTCAGCAGAAAGGTTTAATGTCTCAGGGCTATCAAGGGGGGCACTTATCAGGCCAAGAGGGTCGAGTGCGCTTCTTTCATGAAGAGCTGGATCGTTATATTGCTCGTGGACAAGCTGCAAAAGTCACAGCTATAAAATAGACTGATTAAGTATGTCATCGGGAGCCCATTGTGTTTAATTGATGGGCTATTAATAAGGCTTTTGTCCTTTTTTTGTCAACACATGCAGGCTGTCGATGCGAGTTACTTCTGATGATATTCTTCAGGGGCCATTAGGGCCGACGCTCTATCGAATGATTAAGCCCGCGGTGATCGGGCAGTTTTTTCTGATGTCTTTTGGAGCCGTCGATACTTATTTTATCGGCTTGATGGGGTCAGAAGAATTGGCCGCAATCACATTTACTATGCCCATCAACCTATTGATTTATAGCTTGATGTTTGGCCTAGGTATTGCAGTCTCCATTCTTATTGGCGACGTGGTCGGTCAGCGCGGAGAAAGGCATGCTGGAGGAGCCAGCACCGCAAGCCTTTTGCTTTGTTCTCTGATTATACTGATGATCTCGCTCATCGGGTATTTGACAATAGAACCCCTTTTTACACTAATGGGTGCCTCTGATAGCACCTTGCCTCATATCAAGGACTATATGAGTATTTGGTATGCATTTGGTTTTCTTCTGTTAATGCCGGTGATCGGGAATTCTATCTTGCGTGCCATGGGAGATACTCGTTGGCCAAGTTTTATAATGGTGGCCGTTGGTTTTGCCAATGCTTGCTTGGACCCAATTTTAATTTTTGGCTTTGGTCCAATTCCAGCCATGGGTATAGAAGGGGCGGCCTTTGCGACGGTTATTTCGTGGTTATTGGCATGTGTGGCGTTGTTTTGGATTCTGTGTTTTAGAGAAAAACTGATTGATGTAAAAAGTTTAGGTGATCTGCCATTATTATTTTCTTATTGGAAGAAGCTATTAAAACTGGGTTTGCCTATTTCCACTTCAAATATTATGACCCCGATTGCAACCGCGGCCTTAACCTGGCTAGTGGCGCAGCATGGCGATAAAGCCGTAGCAGGTTTAGGGGCAGGCAGTAGAGTGGAATTTTTTGCTATGTCGGTGTCGTTCGCGATGGCGACGTCATTGTCGCCATTCATGGCACAAAATATAGGTGCAGGAAATTTGCAGCGTGTTCGAGATAGTTTGTGCGCATGCATAAAATTTACGATCTTGTTTCAGTTGGGTGCCGTCGTGTTTTTTGCCGGCGCCTCACCTTGGCTTGCGCAGATATTCACCTCAGACCCAGAAGTTGTTGCATATGCACAGCTCTATCTGATCATCATGCCTTTGGGGATGGCATTTTTCGCTGTGCTTATGGTGTTTAACACGGCTTTTAACTCTTATCAGCAGTCGAATCTAACCTTAAGTTCAAACGCAACTCGCGTGTTTATTTTTTATATTCCGCTTATTTTCTTAGGAAATTTAATGTTCGGTTTGATCGGTATCTTCATCGCTTGTGTGCTTGCCAATGTTTTAGGTACTTTATTAGGTTGGTATATTTATCGAAAGACAAGCTTCTATGCGAAAACTCAATTGCTGCCGCCGGCCCCAGAAGCGGCCTAGTTGACGTTTTTCTTACTATAGTTGGAAATTACATTACTAATAATGCACAGGAGTACTAATGAAATCGATTCTTGATCTTGTTCTTTCGTCCGGAATTGAGGCTGGCGCTGCCCCTGGTGCCGTGGCCATTGTCGTCAATCGAGATGAAGTCTTATGGGAGGGTGCCGCTGGTGAGAGAGCCTTTGGTAGCGGTGTGCCGATGACCAAAGACACGGTTGGCGCGATCTTTTCGATGACTAAGGCGATCACCGGTGCCGCGGCTATGCAATTAGTTGAGCAAGGTAAGATAGATCTTGATGCGCCGGCTGGAGAGATATGTCCTTGGTTAAATGAAGTTCAGGTGCTTGAAGGTTTTGATGTGAGTGGTAAGCCTATTATGCGTGCTCCCACTTCGGTCGTGACTCTGCGTAATCTTCTCACACACACGTCGGGGTTTACCTATGAGATGTGGAATGCCAACGACGCAAAATGGAGAGAGCGCACCGGAGCACCAAGTCTTACCACACAAGAAAATAAGTCACTTGAAGCCCCTTTAGCCTTTGATCCTGGCACCCGTTGGGAGTACGGCACCGGCATAGATTGGGCCGGTAAAATTATCGAAGCCGTATCTGGTATGACGCTTGGTGACTATTTTGCAAAATATATAACGGGGCCGTTAGGTATGTCAGATACTGCATTTTCACACTCTCCGTCGATGCTAGAGCGAGCCTCTGCGCTTCATGCCAGGTTGCCAGATGGTTCATGTCAAGCTATGGAGTTACCACCTAAGGAAAGTTCTGAATTTGAATCAGGTGGTGGTGGTCTGTTTGGTACCATGAATGATTATGGGAAATTTATTCGCATGATTCTTAATGATGGCGAACTTAACGGAGCGAGAATATTAAAACCTGAAACGGTTGCGAGTATGTGTGAAAACCATATTGGTGACTTGCGAGTAAGTTGCTTGGAATCCGTGGACCCCTTATTCAGTAATGATACTGAATTTTTTCCCGGTCTAGATAAGTCTTGGGGATTAACTTTTCAGATTAACGAAACGGCCGCGAATACTGGCCGCCCAGCGGGAACATTGATGTGGGCTGGTCTGGCGAATAGTTTTTTCTGGATTGATCGAAGCAATGGTATTGGTGGCGCGTATCTTAGTCAGTTGCTGCCATTTGGCGATGAAAAGTCTATGAAGCTATTCTTTGAACTTGAACGTGCGGTATATCAATCGATGGTCTGATGCTGATTCTATTGCGTTTTGAAATCGATGTTTAGACTCTTTGGCGCTCTAAAAGCATAGTGAGGGTGATACTCGATAGCGCTGTTTTTATCAGTTAGTTCAACCGACGCCACTTTTTCTAATAAGGCTTTAAAAGCGCTGCGCAGCTCGAGCCTAGCCAATGAAGCGCCTAAACAAAAATGATTACCCATTCCAAACCCTAAATGCGCGGCGGCCCGCTTTCGATCAAGATCAATTTCGTTGGCATTTGCAAATTGATCATCATCACGATTTGCTGAGCCAAAACGAACGGACAGAGCCGTACCTTTTGGCAGCTTAACGCCACCAAGCTCAGTGTCCTCATGAACGAATCGATAATTACCTTGTACTGGCGATTCCAGCCTGACCACTTCTTCGATAAACGTATCTAGATATTTCTCAGGGTCAGATTTTAATTGTTGCCAAACATTAGGTTGCTGAGCTAGAAGCATTACGCCAGAAGCAAGTGCATTGGTGGTTGTTTCGCTTCCCCCGACAAATGTGGAGGCCATCATTTCGGCGTGTAACTCATTGTCATTGAGTTTGCGGCCCCAGCCTTCAACTTCGGTATTTACTAAATCGCTGAGCGTGGTGCCGTTGGGTTTTTTTCGTAGGGAGTCAAAGATAGGCTGAAAATAATGTTGAGCCTCAACTTCCTTTTCTACCATCGCGGTTTGCTCGTCATCATCGAGCATGAGGCCAATCCTATGGAAAAAAGCTTGAGTCCACTCTTTGATTTTCCATATGTCTTCTTCTGGCGCGCCCATCTGGTTACATATAATGATTAACGGTAAGGGAATAGCAAACTCACGTACCCAATCACAAGAGCCTCTTTCGATAAAATTCGCGAATAAGCGCTCAGTGGTTTCAGTAACAAAGCCTTCAATTTTTTTGACTTGGCTGGTGCGAAAAGTTTTTTCGTAAAGCGCACGGAGTTGCTTGTGTTCGGGCTGCCCTCTAAACGGCAGCGCGCTGGCTGGCACCCAACCTTTTTCTTCAAAGATTTTATTTGCATGTGCTCTTTTTGCCGCGAATGCATTGAATGCGCCACTGCGGACTGGTGGAACATTGCCAAATACTGCTGGTGTTTTTAACACCTTCTTTACGTCTTCAAACTTGGTAACGACATAAAGCCCGGTTTTTGGATCTAAGTAAACCGGTGACTCTTCTCGCAGCTTTTCATAGGTGTGGTAAGGGCATTGCTGCACTTTTTCGTCCAGAAGAGTAAGTTGTGGCTTTTCTTTTTTCATCTATTGCTTACCTCTTATTTTTGTAGAACCCAAACAGAAACTTTTAAATCAAAATGCTTGATTACGACCTGCTGGCTTTTTCAAATTCGGCAAACTAAATTGCCTCTTTGCTACTGCCTAACATCCAGTTTAGCTGTATTTATATGAATAAGTAGCGAAACTAGCTTAATAAACCGCCTATCAAAACTGAGTATGCCTTATCACTTTAGGCGTGTTTGATTGAACTAAGAAAAGGTAAAAATGTTAATCGGTGATATGGAAACATTGTTCACACGAGTAACGATAGAGGAGCCGCTATAACGGAGGTATAGATGGCTTTGCCATTTTGACTAAGCCTGTTATTGAAGCTATGCGTGCGCGTCACCAGAGCAATTCAAACCTCGATATGGGGTGGGCGTGGCTGAGGACGTGAGGGTGGATGTGAGAGGCATTATGACGAGCGCAATGCCAATGTGTGCCAAGTTGCGCCAAGGTGCGTATGATCACCAGCGAAACGCCAATCCAGAACTGCGTTGGCTCACGGTTTAGTCCTTGGAAACCTAATTCTTGGAAACCTAATTCTTGGAACCTTAGTTTTTGGAACCTTAGTCCTTGAAAACTTAGTCCTTGGAAACCTAGCTGCCTAGTTTCGCAAGCCTTATAGGCTCTTTTACTACTCGCCCTTAAATTCAGCTTTGCGACGCTCTCTGAAGGCGGCGACGCCTTCTCTGAAATCGGCTGTCCGGCCAACTGTCTTTTGGTTAACTCTGTCTTGTTCTAATTGAGTAGCAAAATCTATATCCAGCGATGCCCATGCTGCTCGTCGGATCAAGCTCAGTGCCACTGACGGGCCGTTGGCGAGCTTGTTAGCATATTCAATGGTGGTAGAGTTCACGTCTTCGTCTTCTACTACCTTAGTGACCAAGCCATCTTGATAAGCGCGTTCGGCGGGGTAGCGATCACCTAATAACATTAACTCCATGGCTCTAATGCGGCCTACTGAGCGCGATAGTATGTACGCTGCGCCACCATCGGGTACTAAGCCGACTTTACAAAACGCTTGTATAAAAAACCCGGATTTTCCCGCCACAATAATGTCGCCCATCAGTGCGATTGAACAACCTACGCCGGCCGCCGCACCCGAGATTCCAGACACCAAAGGAATTGGTAGATCACGTATCTTGAGCAAAAGGGGGTTGAAGATATGTTCAAGGTTTTCACCCATATCGACATCGGGACTGATATTGTCCATGCGACTGGAGGTTAAATTTGCGCCAGCGCAGAATGCTTTTTCATCGCCTATTAACGCAATGGCACCGGCTTCTTTTTCAGCACGTTCAATCGCCGCCGCCAATGCTCTGCCCATTTCAGGTGTCATTGCGTTGCGTGTTTCTGGCTGGTTAAGTTGCACTATCGCAACCCGACCTTCTAATCGATATAGTACGGGATCAGTATTGCTTGTCATAGTCGGTTTACTCAGTTACTAAGCTTCTTTGCGCATTGCCCAAACAATACCACGGCGTAATAGTTCGTAATACACCGGGTAGTTCCAAGCACATTTATCTGGGTTGGCATTGAAGTCTCTGATGCCTGGTAAGTCATAATGGCCACGACAATGGCCTAAGGTGTTATACACAATCTCACCGGCGCCAAGGTCACGGGTATACAAAATAGGCACCGTGGTCTTTGGCCATTGATCGTCAGTAAAACCAGTCGCTTCACCTTCAAAGGTGGTGGTCATCAAGACATCAATTTCAGCGGTGGTTACCGATAAATAGAGTTCGTCTTCGATTTCAAAATCGTCGATGCCCTTGCTGAGCTCATGGTCTTTATTCACAACCTCGACATTAAAAGTGCCGATGGGCGGGTGGGCTTTAAATTGCGTACCCAATACGTCCATTACGTCAGGTCGAAGGTTTGGCGTATCAACACCGCCTTCAACAAATTTTAAAATAGAGTTAGTGCCATGCAGTGCCAACCATTTACCGCCCGCTTCAAGCCAGGTTTTGATCAACGCCATTTCCTCTTCACTGGGCATCAAATCACAGCAGTATGTGATTAACATACTGCACTCGTTTAAGCGTTCAATGTTGCTGTAGTCACAGGCAACGGTTGTTCTGATTTCCGGGCGCTCGGCGAGCAGTTTTAATATTTCCAGGCGGGCAAAATCAATATCGTGATATTTACCGGCCGCGACAAAATGGGCATCTATACGTTTTGGCACTAGACCTCCAATATGGTAATACCAGACAAACCTGGCGCGCCGTAGACATGACTATAAGCGGTTTTAGGATTGTTTGCGACTTGCCGTGCGCCGGCGCGACCGCGTAATTGCGTTACGTTTTCGTACACTTGGCGCAAACCAGTTGCACCAATAGGTTCGCCACAAGCAATACATCCACCGTCGGTATTGATTGGCAGGCTGCCATCAAGTTCAGTTCGGCCTTCGGCAAGCCATTTTTCTTGTTCGCCATCTTCACAAATACCATTCTCGGCCATGTGCATGATTTCAGCGCCCGATTCAGTGTCTTGCAGTTGTGCTATGTCAATGTCTTCTGGGCCAATACCCGCTTGTTCGTAAGCCGCCTTTGACGCAAGAATGGTTGGCTTGCCATCGTTAACAATATCAATGGTTGGCTGATAAACTTCGAACGAGCCGACGGGGCGTGAACGAATCGCAACACTGGAAATTTTGACGGCATCTGCGCCAAGTTCTCGAACCTTCTTTTCACTGGCTAGAATTAATGCCACGCCGCCTTCGGCTGGCGCACAAAACATGTATTTAGTCAGTGGGTCATTGATCATTTGAGAGTTCATGATGGTGTCCAGATCAATCGGCGTTCTTCTCCAAGCGTGATCGGCTTTTTCACCATTTCGAAATGACTTTTCTGCCACTCGGCCCAGAGTTTCGCGACTGATGTCATGCAGTTGCATATATCGCTGCATCTTTAAGGCGAAAAACTGTGTGGTCATCATCATGCCGGTCTGCCCATACCACTCTGGTAGCCCATAGGCT
Organism: uncultured Gammaproteobacteria bacterium; assembly: GCA_964516915.1. Classification (GTDB taxonomy): domain Bacteria; phylum Pseudomonadota; class Gammaproteobacteria; order Arenicellales; family Arenicellaceae; genus Arenicella. Next base: position 11,012 of record CAZEXS010000061.1, on the reverse strand, counting down.
TTTGGGTCGGCGTTAAAAGCACCACGAGGGTGTTTATCGAAACCCACAGCCAGTGCGAGATCGCATTCGCCAGCCGCAATGGCGGACTTGGCGGTTGCCAAAGCGCTACCACCGGTTGCACAGCCATTGAAAACATTGATAAAGGGTATGCTGGTTAAGCCTAGATCTGAAAGCATGATGTCGGCCTTGCCCGCTGCGTGCGAGCCACCGCTGGCAAACTGTATGTCTGACCATTCTAAACCAGCGTCTTTTAGTGCTTCGCGTACCGCAAACACGCCTTGATCTCTACCTGAGCGTTCTTCTGTTCGGCCAAACCGATGAATGCCAGCACCAATAATATATACATTGCTCATGTGATCTCTCCTTAACCTTGTGGTCTAAATGCGAACATTGAACGGGTATCGTCAAAGGCCGTAATGACTAACTCCATGGGCATACCAAGGGTCAATTCATTAAGGCTTGTTTCAACAATATGGCTTTCGACAATAATTTCATTGGGCAATTCTATGAAACCAACCAAAAACGGGACGAATTCTTCAGGGCCATCATAAGGAGGCTTGGGTTTAAATTCTTGCTGTGTATAAGACCAAAGCGTGCCGGTGCGTGATAATTTGATTACTTCTACACCATTGGCGGCGTCGCCTTCTGGTACTGGAAATAGAATTTTACCGTCAGCATCCCGACCGCCAAGCAGGTGTGGCTCGGGTCCTTCTGACCATAGGTTAGTCGCGATTGGTTGAAGTGAAGCGCTCATACGCAGGCCCTATTTTGAGGTTGTTGACATCTAGCCAAGTTTATTTTGTAGCTATTTTGCCACACACAAAATTTGATGCGACACTCGAAAGTGCTAGGCCAGTCGTTAACAGGTTTAGTGCTGAGAGTGTGTTCTGGGGTGTGCGCATTCAGCCATTCTTTGGCCTAGGTCGCTGGCCAAATAGATAATTCAACCGTGATCATAGCTGTGTTACTTTAGAATCAGAATATCGTAACTGAGTAAAAATAATGGTAGAGACTGTAACTGGTAAGAATCGTTCTAATGGTATTTCTTATAACGACCTGGCGAGTGGTGATGCTGTTCCGCCACCGGAGGTGTATCTTGAAGAGTCACCGATGGAACCAGGCGTTACTAAGGTCAAGACCGATCGGTTTTGGAGTAAAGAAGCGCATGACCTTGAAGTAGAGCGGCTTTGGAAACGAGTATGGCAAATGGCTTGCCATGAAGACGACATTCCAAACGTCGGTGATACCCATGTTTACGATATCGCTGGCTTATCATTTATTATTGTGCGCACCGCGGCCGATAAAGTTAAAGCGTTTCCTAATGCTTGCATGCATCGTGGGCGCGCCTTGTGTGATGATCATCGTAAGGGCTTAAGGGTATTGCGTTGCCCATTTCATGGTTGGTCGTGGTCTCTTGAAGGCGATTTAAAAGAAGTTCCTTGTGAGTGGGATTTTCCTTCAGTGACGAAAGAAGAATATTCTCTACAAGAAGTGAATGTCGGCCATTGGGGTGGTTTTGTGTTTATTAATCCTGACCCTGACTGCGAACCATTGGAAGATTTTATTGGCGACTTTGATCGGCATTTTAAAGTGCCATTTAAACAACGTTATAAAGCCGCGCATCTTGTTAAGCGTGTGCCGTGTAATTGGAAGATTGCGCAAGATGCGTTTATGGAAAGCTATCACGTTATCGCAACGCACCCAGAGCTGCTGCCAACCTTTGCCGATGCCAATTCGAAATACGATGTATGGGGCAATTATTCGCGAGCTATATCCGCAGTAGGCCCGGCCAGTCCGCACATGGGTGAGAAACTGTCGCCGGACTATAATCCGTATCCTAACGGCTTAAACTATCAAAGTTTTTGCCACCCATTTAGCGGGCATCAATATGATCGTATCGAAGAAAATAGGCTGAGCGTTACCGCTAAAGACGGTAAGTCAGGAATCTTCGACATGAACGGCAATCACATAGAGGGTGATGTTAAGTTTGCCGACCCACATTTATGTAATTGGGTGGGCGGTAAGATACAAGAAGGCGATGAAGAAACGCCCATCACACTGCCTTACGGAGACGCGTATGGATATCGAAGTGCTCGAGCCGCTGCGTTCCGCGAAATGTACAGACCGGCGTTTGGTGATCATATCGATACCGTCAGTGATTCTGATTTCAACGAAGCAATTTACTACAGTGTGTTCCCCAATTTGAGCCCGTGGGCCGACTTCAATCCGATTTTTTATCGATTTCGACCAGATGGTGATAATCCTGAACAGTCATTGCATGAGGTTATGTACATGGTGCCGTTACCAGAAGGCGCTGAGCGGCCACCTGCGGCGGAATGTACGTTTCTCGACTTAGAAGACGATTACACCGAAGCGCCTGGTTTTAATGGCTATCTATTAAAAGTGTTCAACCAAGACTTTTTGAATCACCCAATGGTGCAAAAAGGCATGAAGAATCATCCGAAAGGGGAAATAATTCTGGCCAGTTACCAAGAGTCAAAAATGCGCCATTTTTATGAAAATCTTGATAAATGGTTGGCAAGCGAAACCGCGCCTAAGAGTAAATAAGCTGCTTAGGCCGATGGCTTAATAAAGGCGATCTCTTGCGTCTTTGTCGACGATTGCTTGCATTGTTTCTTTGCTGTCGGCTAGCTTGCCATTATCAACCATGATTTGACCGAGGCTGGCAAGGTCTGATGCATCTTGCCACTCATCGTGTTTCCACAGCTTTGATCGCAGAATGGCTTTGGCGCAATGAAAATAGATTTCGCCAACATCAACGCCGATCAGAAATGACGGTGTTCGCCCTTTTACTGTAAAACGGTTGCGCAAATCTTCGTCGCGAACAATTCTAGCGGCCCCTGAAATTCTCAGTGTCTCTCCCTTGCCTGGCACCATAAACAGAATGCCAATGTTGGGTGTGTGTAAAATATTCTGGAAGGTTTCAGCTCGTTTGTTGCCAGGGCGTTCGGGTATAAGCAGTGTGTGATCATCTAAAACTTGCACAAAGCCATTTGTGTCTCCTTTCGGAGATACAGTGGTTTGTCCGTCAGCGCCAACCGATGAGATCAGTAAGAACGGAGACTTCTCGATAAAGGCTTTGCTGTGTGGATCTAAATGATAAGTAGACTTAGCCAACACGCGGGGCCCAGGCATACCCATAATTTCACGAAACGCGTGTTCGGTTTTTATAACGTCTTTAAAAGGGTACATATTGAATTACCTGTTGTTTGAAACTCGTATATGAACTTAAACCAACATCCCTTTGCCTGCGTTCTGTTTCTCTTTTAGCGCTTGTTCCGGCTCTTTATGTGGGACCGATAAACCTCGCTGTAATGCATCGCGCCCGTCCATAAGCTTATACCAACGATGCAGGTTTGGAAGGTCATCTATTCTGACCCCAGCCCATTCGTACCAACGTACCCAGGGAAATGTGGCAATATCCGCGATGCTGATGTCGTCGCAAAGAAACTCGTGATCCTTTAAACGGCTGTCATAGACCTCGTACAATCGTCGTGTTTCTTTTTGATATCGTTCGATGGCAAAGGGGATTTTTTCTGGCGCATAACGATTAAATACATGTGCCTGGCCTTGCATTGGGCCAATACCACCGATTTGAAACATTAGCCATTGAATAACGTCTAATCGAGCTTTGGCATCGAGGGGAATGAACTTGCCTGATAAATCGGCCAGATACAAAAGAATGGCGCCTGATTCAAAGACAACGCGGTCATCATTGGCGCGGTCTATGATCACGGGGATGCGACCATTTGGGTTCATGTCTAAAAACCAATCTTGTTTTTGTTCAAGGTTTCCCAAGTCAATTGCTTGATACTCGTAGGGTATGCCAGCCTCTTCAAGCATTATGGAAATTTTATGGCCGTTTGGCGTGTCTGCGGTAAATAAGTTTATCATTTCGAACCCAGTTCAATATTTGCGTGATTTACATTTGAGGTTAGGCTGTAGTCATCACATTTAAAGTGTGGCTACCTATCGATAGATAGATTAAGTTGATGGAGGTAATAAGTCAACCTCTAAATATGCAGATTTAAGCTTGTGTAAATAGGCTCACAATGCAATCATATCTATCAGTAGGTAGATATCAAGTCAGTGTTAGTGTTTATGTATTAATTCCAAGGTCAATGTCAGCAAGTTTAAAGTGAGTGTATGAAAATCAATTCAGACTTTAGTGTGCGTGCGACCGCACACAGCGCCAAGATGGAATGGCAGCCATCACCGATGCTGGGCGTTTTCAGAAGGCCTCTTGATCGAGTTGGCAACGAAGTGGCGAGGGCGACCACGGTCGTAAAATACCAGCCGAACAGCAAGTTTTCGCCGCATGTGCATACCGGCGGTGAAGAATTTATTGTGCTAGAGGGCGTATTCCAGGATGAACATGGTGACTACCCTGCGGGTTCGTATATTCGAAACCCGCCGCAATCAAGTCACACGCCTGGTTCAGAAAGTGGGTGTGTAATTTTGGTTAAATTGTGGCAGTTCTCACCAGAAGATAGAACGCATGTGCGCTTAACAACCGATTCAATGCCGGCTCTCAAGCGCCAAGAGGGTAATCAAGATGTCTCCTATATTCCGTTATATGGCGATGAAAATGAAGACGTGAGTATTCAGCATTGGGCACCCAATGCCACAATAGAGCTTGCGGCAAAAAATGGTTATGAAATCTTTGTTCTAAGCGGCCGCTTTTCAGAGTCCGGTGAGGTGTTCGAAGAGCATAGTTGGCTTCGGCTACCGGTGGGCTCGTCATTGAATGTGCTCGTTGGCGAGAACGGCGCTAAAGTCTGGATCAAACAAGATCATCTAAAATACGTCGATTCACAGATAGCAAGAGTTGAGCAAGCTGTTTAGCTAATGTTTTCTAAACAGTTTTGTCTCTATATCAATCGTTTTGAAAGTATGGCAAATTTAACATCTAACTATTATTGAATTACGATTATGACAGATACAGTTCAGTCTATTTTAGACGTCACTGAAGATATGATTCGGCTTGGCGGTTATCAAGGCTTCAGTTTTCGAAATATTGCCGATGCTATAGGCATTAAAAGCTCGTCTGTACATTATCATTTTGAAACCAAGGAGAAACTGGCGGCAGCGACTGCCAAGCGATACACCAAGAACTTTATCGCATCATTAGGTGAGCCTGAGGAAATACGATCTCAAGGTATCAACCCCGTAGTGCATTACATCTCGGCTTTTCGAAACGCGATTCTCAGCGAAAAGGGCATGTGTTTATGTGGAATACTCGGCGCTGAAACATCCGTGTTGCCAGACAGTATTGTGTCTGAGTTAGATCATTTCTTTGATGAAAATATAAGTTGGCTTGAGCGCGCCTACCGTCAAATTTCAACCACTGACAATACCTCGGAAAGGGCCTTCCAGACTTTGTCTATGCTCGAGGGCGCGATGATGATCTCGACAACCAAAAAAGATATAAAGTTTTTTGATTTGTCTACTAAAATCCTGCTAGAACAGCTAAAGACGCAGTAGCGAGTCTGCTCAGTTTAATGGTAAGTGGGTTTGATTTTCGACTCACGCCTGAATCAAGCTTGTTCTAAGTCTACATTCAAGTTGATATTAAATTCTGAGTCCATCGCTTGGCTCAAATGAGGGGACTGCTCGACGAACGACCAGCGGCCTTCAATGGCATTTTTAAACCTGAAACCTCTTTTCAAGGTAAAGTGAAATCGTCTGGGTAGAAATCGGTGCTGATTGGCTTTGTTATCATCTGTTTGTTTTGCGGATTGAATGTGGGCCTAGCCGCTTAAGAGTAATAGGTCGCCTGAATCGAAGTCCAAGAACATTAAACCAACATTGGGGTAGTTGTGAATATTGCCAAATGTTTGAAAATAGTTATTGCCAGGATAATCGTTAAACCATAGTTTGTTAGACCCGACCACGTTGATAAAGCCTGCGGACCCACCTCGGTGATTAACATCTAAGCTACCATTTGCTGACTCGGCGCTGGCGATGAAAAGTGTGTCTGCTCGACTCAGAAAATACGCATCTCGGTCAGAAAACTGATCGATCTCCTCTATTGAAACTGGCTTGCTGATTTGGCGTGTTTTGTTGTCAATATTCGGCTGATAGAGGCGTTGTTGAATGTATTTTGGGCAATTACCAAAGCTTTGCTCAACTTTAATTGAGAAACCGTCGCCACGGTTTGCCGAACCTATGCGCCCGTTTAGACGATTGCGTCTGCGGTTACTAAAGTCCAGCCCGACCAAGCCGATGGGCTTGTTGTTCGACATGTTCACACCCAACACATCCGTGCCGATGACCGCGCCATTGACCGTTAATGTTTTCGAGTTTGGCGAATTGATAAAGCCTGCTGTGCCCGTGACCATAGTCGCCCACGGTTGGCCTTGTTCATCATGTAAGGCTATGAACGCATAGGGCAAACCTTCAAAAAACTCCTTATGCTGATCAATAATATGATCACGTATTAGCTTATTGCCAAGCTTTTGGGTCCGCTCGCTGACACCCGACTCTGACTGTATAAATTGTTCGCCTTGGTGAAATGTGGTGCTCATTAGGTCCTCTAAAGTAATGATCTATTCGAAATAATTATTCAAAATTATTTGACTATCTATTGATAGGTAGATAGTATGAAAGCGCTTGATAAATATCAAGTGCCTCAAGTTCGAATCTCGACGCTTTGCGGCATATTTGAAACAACTTAACGTACTAGACAAACGTAAACATAGACATAAAAGGTAAATAAAATGATTGGATATTCTACTATTGGTTCTAAGGACTTAGATAAAGCGGTTGCGTTCTACGACGATCTTCTTAGCTTAGTTGGCGGAAAGAGACTTATGGAATTAGACCGTATTAAATTTTACGGTACTGAAGCAGGTGGCGCGATGTTAGCTGTTTGTACACCCGCTGACGAAGGCGTTCAAAGTTGTGGCAATGGTCAAATGGTTGCGATTCCTGGTGGTTCGCCAGAAGGTGCTCAAGCTCTATATAACAAGGCTATTGAACTAGGCGCAACTGACGCCGGTGAGCCAGGTCAACGCATGGATTTTTTCTACGGAAGCTATGTCTATGATTTGGATGGCAACAAATTATGTTTCTTCCACATGACTTAATTTCAGCTGTAAATTAATGAAAATGGCCGAGTAATACTCGGCCATTTTTTTGTTTGTGATTCGGCTTTAACCCAATGTTCAGGAAGCAAAAAAAAGCCGGTTAATAAATTAACCGGCTTTATAAACTTATAATAGGTAACTAACTACCAATCATAATTTACAGTAACCCCAATCTCACGTTTACCTCGGAAACCGATAGCAAAATCATTAATGCCAGCGCCAATAAATGGGCTTACATTAGTGATGTCTGCATCTTCAGCCAAGTTCTTACCCCAAAGAGTAATGGCTAGGTTTCCTTCGGCATTCGTCCATTTTGCTTGCGCCCCAAAATCGGTGATAGTCGGACGTAACAAATCTTCTGATTCAACCAACGCGCCATTCATTATCTCAAAGCGATTTCGGGTTTGGAAAAACACGTCGTCTCTGCCTCGAGCGTCAGCGCGCAAATTGATTGTTGAGCCACTGGCTAGTGGAATCGTGTAATCAAGGGCGATATTGAAAGTCCAATCTGGCGCACCACCTGGTCGCAAGCCATCGAAAGAAACTGGTTGCCCTGTGGCTGGGTCGATCAAGCCTGATGGGTCTACTGTTCCGCCTCCGATTTCAGTGTCTTGTAAGGCAAAACCACCGCTAAGTATCAGATTTTCAGTAATTGCAAATGCGCCATCAAACTCAATGCCCGTAGTGGTAATTTCACCCACGTTGCTGATCGCACCGAAAAATGCCCCGTCATCGCCGATCGGAACTTGGTTCACCGTTTGCACATCGTCTAAGGTGATATCGAATACCGTAAGGGCATAGCGATAACGACTACTTTCGCCCTTTAGACCAATCTCAAAGTTAGTCGATTCTTCTGGTTGAGTTATGACCGAGGCTTGTGCGGCATTCAGAGCATCCGGTTGAAATGCGCCACTTTTAAAGCCCTCAGAAAAAAGAGCGTAGGCCTTTAAAGTATCGGAAATTTCGTAGTCTAGTGACAGTTTGCTGATGTAGCTGTCCCATGAATCGCTAATAGGGAAATCGCCGAACGTCAAAAGCGGGCATATGTCGTCGGGTGGACTTAGCCCAGGGATCGCGCCACAGACCGTCCCTACACCCGGGATGCCAGCAATTTGGCCTGAAAAACCTTGACCGGATGCCCGCGAGAGGTAGTCTTTGTCATCATTAAGATAACGACCGCCATAGGTTAAAGTCGCACGATCTGAGAGGTCAAAACTCACTTCGGCGAAAACCGAATAGCTGTCTGTTTCATTTGTGCCACCTCTGAATAATACGGTTGGAACAAACACAAAGCCTCGTTGATCTCGAGCAGCAAAGTTCAATGTTTCAGTACGAGTTTCTTCGTCTTTTAGAAAGTAAGCACCAGCTAACCATTGAATAGAAGAGTCAGAAGCGGTGTTATCAATGCGAATCTCGGTACTGAAAGAATCACCATCATTAGTCACAGCCTGCCAGTTTATGTCGGAAGCGGAACCAACGATATCAGAAAGGTTATCGGTATCAGCATCCATGTAGCCAGTGACAGAGGTAACGGTGAGACCGTTTTCTAAAGCCCATGAGAACTCGGCTGTGGCCGTCAAAATGTCACGATCTAATTTAAAATCGACATTATCGGGCAGGCCTAAACCGGAATCAGGGTTTTGCTGAATGGTGTCATTGCTTTCTGAAATGAAAGCCTCAAAAGGAGTGTCGCAAGCATTTTCAGTCGATGCGCGTAATTGGGGAGTATCAAATAAGCCGAAATTCCCGAGCGCACCACCTGGGTCACACAGTTCACGAATAGGCGATTCGTCACGATCTGCACTGTACTCGAGTTTGAAATTAGCACTAAAGCTATCGCTTGGTCGAAGTGCAAGTTGTAAACGTAGAGCGGTATTTTCTTCACCATCAATGCCGCCAATATTCTCGATTTGCTGAGACGCTTCATTAAAGATGAAACCAGTCGTTTGACCGTCTTCTTGTTCGTGATTGAATGAAATGCGCAGCGCTGCAGTCTCACTTAATGGCGTATTATAGTGGCCGTCTATTTCATAGCGCTCATCACTACCAATGGTTGCGGTTACCGAACCCGAGGTAGAATCAAAATCTGGGCGGTTTGTTACGAAATGCAGTAGCCCTGCCGACGCGTTTCGACCAAACGCTGTGCCTTGTGGGCCACGTAATACCTCGACCCTAGCCAAATCATAAAGTGCCGCGCCTTTCATGAAATCTTTGGTGACAACAACGTTGTCAATCACAGTTTGGATTGATGATTCGCTTGATGGGTTACCTGGTGTAGGGGCTGTCAGACCACGTAATGATGCGGTGGGTTGAAGCTTACTGAATGATTCGTATGTGGCACCCGGCGTATAATTAAAAATATCATCTTGCCGATCAATGCGGTTATTTTCTAAAAAACCCTGGCTCAACACGTTGATGGCTAATGGCGCATCGCTTACCGATTCTTCGTAACGGCGTGATGTTACCACTACTTCTTCTAGAACGGCGCCGCTACTGGCCTCCTGCCCAATTGCAACTGATGAAACAGCGCTGGTGCCCGCAAATGCCAGAAAAGCGGCAATCGGGGTTAATGCATTAGCAATAAAATTGCTTTGAAAGCACATCTTCTTTTTCATGTTTATTTTCTCCTCACTAGACCATTGGCAACATAGTTATCTCTATATAGTTATCTCTATGGATAAGCAGCTACACTAAGGCTGCCGACGGCTCAGATTATTATTAGATACGCGCGAGATATAATCGACGTATTAGAAAGACTATCATAATTATCGAAATATAGTAGAAGAAAAGCTGATAAAATATATTTTTATTGAATATCATTGATAATCTATACGAAAATGTGTTTTCGTGACTTACTGTACAGTTCGCTAAATAAGAGTGTCTATGTCTATTAAGCTATATAATTTTCCGCAGTCGACCTGCAGTCAAAAAGTACGTTTGGTGCTTTGGGAGAAGGGCATTGATTTCCTTGATCGACCAATAAATTCCAAAGCACAAGAACACCTCTCGCCTTGGTATTTGAAACTCAACCCAAATGGCGTGGTACCGACGGTGGATCATGATGGTGCCATCATTGTTGATTCGTCGGTCATTATTGAATACATGGACGAAGTGTTTGCTGATACGCCGTTGACCCCTGCAGACCCTGTTGGGCGGGCGCATATGCGAAAATGGCTTCGTTATTTTGAAGAAGTTCCAACGCCCGCAATAAGGGTTCCCTCGTTCAATAAGTATTTAAGTAAGCGCTTCGACCAACTGTCGGATGATGAATTTAATGAATTTGTCGATAATCATCCTATACGCAAGCACTTCTTTAAAAAAATGCGTAAAGAGCAAGGGTTTGATGATTTTGAAACGGATAACGCGATAGACCGGTTACGCCAGACTCTCAGGGTGATGGAGAAAGGTCTTTTAAGCAGTGGTGGGCCATGGTTAATGGGCGAAAATCTTACGCTGGCTGATTACTGCATAGTACCGGTTATGGATCGAATGTTTGATCTTGGTTATGGCTGGGTTTGGGATGATTTTTCTGAAGTGCGTAATTGGTTTAACAACATTCGCGCTAGAGATGCTTATACCAAAACTTATTATAAAGGCACTCGTTTATCCGAGATTTACGACAAAACTGATTTTGGGGCCGAAGCTAACACGGCGAAGGTCGTGCACGACTAATACTTGGGTATGCTTAGTATGGTTGGCAAGTTCAGCCGCTGAATAGGCTGAGAGAAGATAGAAGCGGCAGGCAAAGAAATGAAGGCCCGCCCCGGCGAGGGGAAATCTAATTTAGAACATCAACTCAAATTAGTAGCCACAAGACTAAAATTAGTTGTGAATGTTTTAATTTCGCAAAAAATGACCGCATAGGGCAGAGGCTGTGTAAAAACGAGATAAATACTATACTGG
>CAZEXS010000060.1:0-20574 GCA_964516915.1 uncultured Gammaproteobacteria bacterium | reverse complement strand
TGATAGAAACTGCCCCCGAATCGCGTTTCACTATTAATGGTGATGGCACGGTTACCGATAAACAAACCACCTTGATTTGGGCGCGCTGTCCGCAAGGTTTGTCAGGCTCAGATTGCACAGTTGGCGAATTAGTTGCTTATAGCTGGGTAGACGCACTTGCCTTAAACGGCACCAGGCCGACCTCGGTCACAACAGGCCCTGTTATCGACACCGACTGGCGTGTGCCTAATGCTAAAGAATTGGAAAGCTTGGGCGAACTAAGTTGTGCTAATCCGGCAATTAATCAAACGGTTTTCCCTAATACGCTTGCTGAAGGGGGCCGGCTCCTGGGCGTTTACTGGTCATCCACATCGGTACCTAATGTAACAAGCCGTGCGTGGACTGTTTTTTTTAGTTCCGGTGTGGCTGGTATTCCTAATGGCCGGGGTGTTCCCTACGGTGTTAGATTAGTGCGCGGAGGCCAGTGATATTTCGTTTTTGGTTCAGCTTGGATAAAAGGAACGATTTTACCGTTTACTTTAGAGCCTATTGCTGACTACAGTTTTTGTTTTCCTTTGGTTATACCTGAAGGTAAGGCCTTGATTATTTGCCTATGACTGCAGTTAGTAAATACCGCATTCAAGTGTCTAGTTGAATTTCAGTTGAATTTTAGTCGAACTTTTGAATAGTCCCTTTTAATAAAATTCCAAAAAGATAATTACCCTCACTATCTATTTGTCACAGACAAACATGCTGAAATAAATTCATGCGCGTTTTTTGCTGCTCGCTCTCAAATTAGACCTACCTCGGGTATTTAGGTTTTAATCGTGACAGAATAGGGATTATTCATGTGGAGCATAATTATAACGATGAAAAGAGAGAAGCTATCTTTAAACTGCTATCCAAGCACGGTTATCAGTGTAAACATTTCTAACTTCTCTAAATGGGATGATTGGGTTTATTTACCGCAAGCGATCAGAACTTAGACGACTATCTAAGGTGAAAATCGTAGGCCACAATCCATGCTAGCAATGTATGTTGCAATGCATGTTAACCCATGTGGCCTAGTTTCGGATATTTTAAATTAAATGTTAGGATTAATTAGGTATTTTTCACCAGTTTTCTTCGCATTGTACTTTTCAATATTCTCTGGGCTTAGAGCTTGCTCAAAGCTTAATTCTGCGGTGTATGCGCTTGCGAATGTTGTGTTTATCTCTGATGCTACGCGGGCTTTTAATTCACCAACACGGCTTGGTTCCAATGCAGAAAGGGTGCGCATTAATAACCATCCGCCAACGCCCCAAGACATGCCAAATGCACGCTTAAGTTTGGTTGGAGAAGTGTCTAAGCCACCATATAGGTAAACTTGTTTGTGTACCAATGCACCATAGGTATTTAAACCCGTTACATCGGCCGTTAGAACGGCTTCCATGGCCGTTAAAATGTCGCTAGCAAGACTGCCACCGCCAGTGGCGTCAAAAGCGAGTGTGGCTCCGGTTTCTTTGATCGCCACATACAGATCTTGCATGTAAGTATCTGATGCGGAGTTAACCACGTATTTTGCCCCAAGGTCTTTTAGAATTTTTTCTTGTTCAGGCTTTCGTACTATATTGACCAGATCAACACCATCAGCAATACAGATGCGATTAAGCATTTGCCCCAGGTTTGATGCTGCTGCGGTGTGTACCAATGCAGTGTGACCTTCTTTGCGCATGGTTTCTACCATACAAAGAGCGGTTAACGGATTAACAAATGAGGAGCATGCTTCTTGCGCTGTCGTTGTTTCGGAATGCGGTAAGCACATTTGTGCGGCCGCACATGTGTATTCCGAAAACGTGGAGCCACTCAGTACCGCAACTCGCTTGCCCATTAAAGCTTGCGACGCATCACTCGAGCCTGCGGCTACTACTATGCCAGATGCTTCATTACCAACGGGGCAGGCTTGATCTAATCGGGTTCTAACGACTTGGGTCATACCTGGGAATATCGGCGCTGTCATGGCTTTGACATCGTCGTTATAAGTCAATTCAGCTTTTGATAAGTCCCCAACACTGAACATAGGCCACATATCGCTAGGATTAATCGGCGCGACTTCAATCTTAACAACAACTTCGTGCTCTTTTGGCTCTGGTACATCTACTTGTTTGATTTCGACGGTGAGTTGGCCATCGGAAGAGACAGTAGAAAACATTTGCTTGGAAGTGCTCATATAAAATCCTATTTCGGTGATTATTTATAGACTTATTTTATATCAGAACTAAAGTTCTGAAAGTGAAAGTAATTAATTGGCCTGTGTGAAACCTATTTACTTTGCGATGTGGCTCAGAGTTTCGCTGATGGGGAACAATACGTCACTGCCCAACTGGGCGCTACGATCGGCCGACCACCCGGTGATCGGATTCGGTAGGTCGGCATTATCTTTAAATGGCATTTCAATAGTGAAAGACAAGGTGCGAAAATGATCGCCTAGCCAGTTTGCCGCAATGCGTAGGTCGGCTGCACCTTTAGCCTCCTTAGGGTAACCATAGGTGTCTTGAAAGTCGGGGGATATGGCCATAAACGCGTTTTTAAACACTTCTTCTAACTCAGCATGGCGGTCATCGTAGCTTTCGTTGCCTTCACAGCCGGCCACAAAGTTGTAGGGCAGTTCTTCGTCTCCGTGAATGTCTAAAAACAAATCACCGCCTTCTAACATCATTCGTTGCCGCACTAGGTAGACTTCGGGGCTGGTTTCCAAGCTCGGTTCTAGCCACTCTCTATTTAGGTTGGCACCGGCGGCGTTGGTTCTTAAATTGCCTCGTGCTGACCCGTCTGGGTTCATATTTGGCACTACATAGAATTCGGTGCTTTGTAACAGCTTTTTAGCAATCGGGTTGTCTTCGTCGAGCAGCGAGTGCAACAGGCCTTCGATAAACCATTCAGCCATGGTTTCACCTGGGTGTTGGCGGGCAATTACCCAAACCTTTTGCTTATTTTTAATGCTTGGTGTGGCCAACGATGGCGAGTCAGTGTCATTAGACAGTTTTAGCATGGTCATGTTTCGACCATCAATGGTTTTGCCCAGTGTCTCAGCGCTACAACGCAAGTCAGTTTGTGCCCAGGCCAATAGGTCTAAATGTCGTTCGTAGCTATAGGGTGTAAAGTAGGCAAAATACACGGTGCTTTGCGTAAGCGTTATTTCGAAACTCAATTCCCCATTCGTATAGGCAGCCGCCGTGCGAAACCATTCTTGGCGATCCCAAGAGGTACAGACCTTATAGCCTTCCCAACCCTTGTTATAGGAACACTGACTGGCGTTTAGCAGTCTGATACGAAAAGTTTCACCTATTTCACCTTCGAGGCTGAAGTGAAACCACTGTAAGAAGTCAGACGCATTGTCCTTAGGTATTTCCAATTGAATATCATTTGGCTTGCTGGCGTCTACAACATTGATGTTGCCCGAATCAAAATGATCGCTGATGGTAAATTTGCTCATAAATGTCGTGATGTCTGAGATGGGTTTAAATCAGTTTACAAAATTTCCTCGCACAATGAGTGCGTAAAATCAGTGCGTATTAAAATTATATATTAGAGCTTATATGGATAACGCGTAACCATCGCGCGGAAAATGCACATGCAGCAACCCAAACTCGTTGCTTTGACGAGCAACAATCCAACGAGTATCGTCTGAACCCACTAATTCACCTTCGACGGAGTCGCGCGCGTAGTCGACTGGCGCAATACTGACAGATTTACCAATATCAGCGTTGTTCTGCATGGTTTTATCGACCGGCCTAGGCGTGTTTTTAGCTTGGTTAAAAACATCATGTTGGTTGATTTTAGTATAGTTGCCGTGGCCTATTTTATTCATTCGAGCTTGCCACTTGCTCGCCTTAGGGTGTTCTTTTAAGAACTTGGTTGAGCGCGTTAAGTCAGCAAACCAGATAAGGTGATAGGCTGCAAAATCGGCGACCGATGGTGCAGAGCCAAACAGGAAATCTTGCTCGGCTAACTTGGACTCAATCGATTGCTTTAGTGTTGTCATTCGTTCAATCATTTGCTGTTTCGTTAAACGCTCGCCATTGGCACTTTTCGCGACCTGTGCGCGGTCTTTCATTAAGGCCAATATTTGCCAAGGCCAGTATCGCGTTACTAACATTTTTAGGATCGATTTAGGCTCACTGGTTTGCACAATGGGCATGAAGTATTCGCTGTTTGTTTGGTTGGCAAATTGGGCTATTTCGGCGTCTACGCTTTCGAATGACAACTCAGGCATGCCTGATATATTGGCAATTTCAGAACAGATAATGCGCGTGTCACAAAACAAGTCGGCACCGATCTGGGCCACCGGGATCCGTCGATAACCGCCGGTTAGTGGGTCAACCATTTTTCGAGGTGGGTAGGGCGGCGATATGGCGGACCGCCAATCAATATTGCTGTGACCAAGCATTAACCGAATCATTTCGGAGTAAGGCGAAATATCATAGTTATGTAGAATCATCCTGAGCTCGAATTTCGTGGAAGTGAAAGGATGAATCGATACTAGTTTTTATTGCTGTTGAATGCACGCAAAACAGTACACTTAGTCTAACTTTGCGTTAGCTTAGGTCGAATGATGGCGGGATCGTTGCCAACCTTTGTGCATGCAGATTATCAACCTTAATTGCTAAGTCAAATGCGAAATTAAATAGAAAGGACAAGCAATGAGTTTTATTCCCCGCGCACGATGCAAAGCCTTGCATGCATGATTCAGGCAAGGAGTTAATGGCTAAGGAATGTTAGGTCACTTAAGCACCGAGCGCTCAGCCTAACCGATCAACTTAGCAAACCAACGTAGCAAACCAGCTTAGCGGAGGTGCGACGCCGGTGGGGGGGCTCTTATCTCTGTGCTAATTTAGGCATTTTTGCCTAAGCGTTTTAAAGAGTTTTGTCGTGCTCGATAACCGCAAATGCCGAGTGATTATGGATCGATTCAAAATTCTCAGCATGCACATAGTAACGACTAATATGGTCGATATTATCAAACTCATTAGCAACGTCGCGAACCACATCTTCCACAAACTTAGGATTGTTATAAGCGCGCTCGGTAATGAATTTTTCATCCGGTCGCTTTAATATGGCAAACAGCTCGGCACTGGCTTGAGATTCAACTGATTTGATGATGTCGTCTAACCAAAGCTTGCTTGTGCAGTTGACCCCAACGGTAATGTGGGAGCGTTGATTGTGCGCGCCATACTCCGAGATCTTCTTAGAACAAGGGCATAGGCTCTTTACTGGAATGGTGATTTCGAGTGTCGAGGCTAAGTGCCCGTGTTCGATTTGACCCATCAAGTTTACTTGATAGTCCATTAAACTTTTTACGCCAGAAACGGGTGCGACTTTTTCCATAAAGTAGGTGAATTGTAACTCGATATAGCCTGAGTCAGCCTCCAGCCGCTCCACCATAGCCGCCAGCATTTTGTGAAAGCTCTTAGCTGATATCACCGTTTCCGTTTCATTTAACATCTGCAAAAAGCGCGACATATGCGTGCCTTTTTGGTCATGCGGAAGGCTCACAGACATTGAAAATGTCGCAATACTGGCCGATTTACTGCCGTCGCGATTAAGCACAGTGATTGGGTGCTGAATATCTTTTATGCCGACTCGATTGATCGGAATTTGACGGGTGTCCAAACTGCCTTGAACGTCTTCCATCTGTACTGACTTAGTCATGATTTTTCATTTGGCGAGACGCCAATCGTGTTTGCAAAATATGTAAGAGCGACTCTATTGAATCGCCGTTGTTTTGTTGGGTTTGGGCTGGTAAAAGGGCGAATTAATCACCGCATTTTCAATACCATCAGCGTCTAAACCACATTCGGCTAGCAAGGCTGACTGACTGCCGTGGTCTATGTATCGGTCTGGAAGTCCTAAATTCAAGGTCGGGATACTAATTCCTGCACTTGCGAGATATTCATTAACGCCGGAACCGGCACCGCCCGCCACCACGTTTTCTTCCACCGTTACAAATAATTGGTGATCTGCTGCCAATTCGGTCAATAACTTGCCATCCAGCGGTTTTACAAACCGCATATTTACCAGAGTCGCGCCGAGATTCTTGGCCGCTGTTATAGCCGCTGGAAGTAGGGTGCCAAAACACAAAATAGCCACATTTTGTCCGCGCTCAACTAATTTTGCCTTGCCTAACGGAATTTCAGTCATCGAAGTCTGTTCTTCTGCGCCGATGCCAGCACCACGTGGGTATCGCACCGCGGTAAGGCCTTTGTGTTGGTAGGCTGAAAACAACATATCTCGGCATTCGGCCTCGTCACTCGGGGCGTAAATAACACAGTTTGGTACGCAACGTAAAAAGCTAAGATCAAAGATGCCGGCGTGAGTCGCGCCGTCGGCACCGACCAGCCCAGCTCGGTCGATGGCCAACATGACGTCTAAGTCTTGTACGCTGATATCATGAATGAGTTGGTCGTAAGCACGTTGTAAAAAGGTTGAATAAATCGCCACCACGGGCTTTTGTCCGTCGCAAGCCATGCCAGCGGCAAAGGTAAGGGCATGCTGCTCGGCAATGGCCACATCAAAATAACGTTCTGGGTATTCTTCAGAAAAGCGCACCAAACCAGATCCTTCACGCATTGCAGGAGTAATGCCGATTAACTTCTCGTCTTCGGCGGCCATATCACAAAGCCAATCACTGAACACGTCGGTATAGCTACGCACTTTGGCTTGTTTACCAATTTCACCGGTGGTTCGATTAAATGGCGATACACCGTGGTATTTAATTGGCGCATCTTCAGCCGGCACAAAGCCTTTACCTTTTTTGGTAACAATGTGTAGAAAGCGCGGCCCGGATATCTCTTTAAGGTTTTTCAGTGTGGTCACTAAGGTGTCGATGTCGTGGCCATCGATAGGGCCCGCATAATTGAACCCCATTTCTTCAAAAAAAGTACTGGGCAATATCATGCCTTTTACGTGCTCTTCCCAACGACGTGCATAATCTCGTACTTCTGGTACGATGTTCAACGCTTTCTTTGCGCCTTGGCGAACCGAGTTAACGGTGGGCCCTGTCATTAGGCGGGTCAGGTAATTTTTGAACGCGCCCACATTGGGCGAAATCGACATGTCATTATCGTTCAGAATAACCAAAATGTTAGCGTCCATATCGCCCGCGTTATTTAAGGCCTCAAAAGCCATGCCGGCGGTAATTGCGCCATCACCGATGATGGCAACAACGTCTCGATCTAAGTTTTGTTGCGCTGCGGCTACGGCCATTCCCAGTGCCGCACTTATTGAGGTGCTTGAATGGCCGGCGCCAAAGGTATCGTATTCACTTTCATTGCGTTTAAGAAAGCCGGATAAGCCGCCAGGTTGACGAATGGTGTGCAGTTCGTCTCGACGGCCAGTCAAAATTTTATGCGGATAAGCTTGATGACCAATATCCCAAACAATGCGGTCATCAGGGGTGTTAAATACATAATGCAACGCGGTGGTGAGCTCCACCGTACCTAAGCCAGCGGCTAAATGGCCGCCTATTTTAGACACTGTGTCGATTAAGAAGCCGCGAGTTTCATCACAGACTTGCTGAAGCTGGTCTTCCGAGCATTGACGCAAATCTCTTGGGTCATTCAGCGTCATCAGCAGAGGATAGTTGTCTATTGGGTTGCTCACTTTAGATAAAACTCTTATTTAACAATGATTTAGTTTTCGATTGGTGGCTAATGAGTGCGATTGATAATTAACTCGGCCAATTCATACAGCATGCTGAAGCGGTTGACCGAAGCAGTCAAATTGTCTTGTTTGTTCGGGGCGCTATTATCACTGATTGTGTTGATGCAATCTACGGCTTGTTGGTAAAGATTGTCAGCAAGTTTTTTTGATTCCGCCAAACCAATAAGCGCAGGGTAAGTTGATTTTCCCAGTGCGACATCGGCACCACTTGGCTTGCCTAGCTGTTCGGTGCTCGACTCTATGTCCAAAACATCATCAACCACTTGAAAGGCTAAGCCAATATTGTCCGCGTATTGGCGCAGTGCCGAGACTTGTTGATCGGTCGCACAATCACTTGCCAATGCACCGCACACCACGGCGCTGGAAATTAACGCCCCTGTTTTGCATCGGTGTACGTTTTCAAGCTCAGTTCGGCTTAAACGTTGCTCAGTTGCCAAAATATCCAACATTTGTCCGCCGACCATGCCGGCCGGACCACTGGCTTGCGCCATATTCAACATGATTTTTCGTGCTTGAAGGTCACTCAATTGTGAATCTGGCGATGCAATCAGCTCAAAAGCTAAGGTCTGTAATGCATCACCGGCTAGGATGGCGGTGGCGTCATCGTATTTGACATGATTCGTCGCCTGACCTCGACGAAGATCGTCGTCATCCATGGCTGGTAAGTCATCGTGAATCAGCGAGTAAGCATGAATGCATTCGAGTGCGGCGGCGATCGCATCGAGCCTTGCCAAAGGGGCGCCCATGGCGATACCCGATGCGTAGACTAATAATGCTCTAACACGTTTGCCGCCCGCCAGAGTTGAATACCGCATTGAGCTTCGCAGGCGAGCAGGCACATTCGCGTCACTCAACGCCGAATCGAGTATCGATTGAACGCGTACCTGATATTTTTGCATCTCTGGTGTCATAGTGAAGATTCTTGAACGACGGTTAAGGTTGTTTGCACTGGCGATTAATGACTCGGGGATTCATCGGATCTTAAGTCTAGCGATATTGATTACATGAATCTGAAAGCCTTTAGCCATTTTTATATAAAAAGCCTTTAGCCTTTCGTCTATAAAAAGCCTTTAGCGTTTTGTTATGAAAAGCCTTTAGCGTTTTGTTATGAAAAGCCTTTAGCGTCTTGTATTAAAAGCCTATAGCGTCTTGTATTAAAAGCCGCAAGTGCTTTAAAAAAATGCCTACAATTCTTTATCTTCAAACGCTTCAGTTGAAAACAAGCCTTCGTTGTCTTTGACCAAAATGTCGACCTTTTGTTCGGCATTCTTTAGCACATCATGGCAGTGCTTCATTAATGCCACGCCTCGTTCAAAGTCGGCAAGCGAACTTTCTAGATTGTGATCGCCACGTTCCATACGCTCTACCAGTGACTCAAGTTCTTTATAAGCTTGTTCAAAATCAATATCTTTGAGGTCATTTTCTTGATCAGTGGTTGGTGTGTTCATGTGATTACGCCCTGCGATTATTTTCAGGCCAGTATTCTAACACTTTTGAACACGAAAACTGCTATTTGCCGTCTGTCTTATCGGTATTTAGCGATTTTTATTTCTATTGTTTTGTCTCTGCATTATGGGTTTTTAGTGAGCGTAATTCGCGTTAAACTCTGGGTATAAATAACCATAAAAAAGACGATGTATGTCGACAGAATACGATTCTTCCGCAATTGAGGTCCTAACCGGCCTTGAACCCGTGCGTAAACGCCCCGGTATGTACACAAATACTGATCGCCCCAATCACTTGGTTCAAGAGGTGGTCGACAATAGTGTTGATGAGGCTATTGCCGGGCACTGTAAGAAAATTGACGTCACTCTGTATAAAGATGGCTCGGTTGAGGTGTCTGATAATGGGCGCGGTATGCCTACCGATCTTCATCCTGAAGAAGGTGTTCCTGGCGTCGAAGTTATTATGACTCGACTGCATGCAGGCGGTAAGTTTTCGAATAAGAACTATCGATTTTCCGGTGGTTTACACGGTGTGGGTATTTCCGTAGTTAATGCCTTAAGTAAAAACGTTGAAGTGTGGGTGAAGCGCGGCGGTATTGAATACAATATGTCGTTTGCTAACGGTGTTAAAACCAGAGACCTCGAAGAAATTGGCACCGTTGGGCAGCGCAATACCGGCACCACTCTGCGGTTTTGGCCTGATGAATCGTTCTTCGACGCCGACCGTGTGCACGCTGGTCGTTTGTGCCGATTACTGCGCGCTAAGGCAGTACTTTGTCCAGGGCTGACGATTAATTTTGAAGACGAAGCTAAGCCCGAAAATAATCAGTCCTGGTATTATGAGGATGGTTTAAAAGCGTACTTATTGGGCGCTCTGGGAGACAATGAGCGTATTCCAGAAGAGGGCTTTCAGGGTAAAGAGGGCAGCGACGACGAAGAAGTCGAGTGGATTGTTGCTTGGTCGGCTGAATCAGCTGAGTTAATTACCGAGAGTTATGTGAATCTCATTCCGACGGCGCAAGGCGGCACACACGTAAATGGTTTGCGACTTGGTTTGACCGAGGCTATTCGAGAGTTTTGTGACTTTCGAAACCTGTTGCCGAAAGGCGTGAAATTATCGCCAGACGATGTTTGGGCGCAATGCCAGTACGTCTTGTCGGTGCGCATGAAAGACCCACAATTTTCTGGGCAAACTAAAGAAAAACTATCTTCGCGTGAAATCTCGCTATTTATTTCAACCAAGGTTAAAGACGCGTTTGCGCTCTGGTTAAATGCCAATTTAGAAATGGGTGAGCGAATTGCCATGGTGGCAATTGAGAATGCGCAAAGCCGTCTGAAATCAGCCAAAAAAATCACTCGTAAGAAAATCACTTCAGGCCCCGCTTTGCCGGGGAAGTTGGCCGACTGTTCCAGTGAAGATATTGATGTGACTGAGTTGTTTTTGGTGGAGGGCGATTCTGCGGGCGGCTCGGCAAAGCAGGCACGTAATCGTGAGACGCAAGCCATCATGCCACTGCGTGGAAAGATTCTGAATACTTGGGAGGTTGAATCATCTCAAGTATTGGCCTCACAAGAGGTGCATGACATTTCGGTCGCTCTGGGCGTGGACCCAGGTTCCGATAATTTAGATGGCTTAAGATACGGTAAAATTTGTATTCTGGCCGATGCGGACTCTGATGGTTTGCATATTGCGACCTTATTGTGTGCCTTATTTGTTAAACATTTCAGAGCCTTGGTTGAGGCTGGCCATCTCTACGTTGCGATGCCGCCGTTGTTTCGGATTGACGTGGCTAAGCAAGTTTATTACGCCTTGGATGATGCCGAGCATGATCACATTATTGCGAAAATCAAGTCTGAAAAACCACGCGCAAAAATTGACGTACAACGTTTTAAGGGCTTGGGCGAGATGAATCCTGGCCAGTTACGTGAAACCACCATGCAAGAAGAGACTCGCAGATTAGTCCAGATGACCATTGGCATGGGCGATGGCACCGCTAAGACTATGGATATGTTACTTGCAAAAAAACAAGTGCCTGCGCGCAAAAGTTGGTTGAGCAATAAGGGCGACCAAGCCGAGTTAGATTAATCTATTCTATAAAACAAGCACCACACCATGGACTTTTCGAAGTGCACATTTTTACCTGCGCTAAACTTAAGCAAACACGTGGACAAAAGCGTAAATAAGAACCTAGATTAAGAAAATAGAAACGAGAAATAGATGACTAACGACTTTTCAAAGCTTGTCCCTAAAGGTTTATACCGACATTACAAGGGTCCACTATATCGAGTTGTTGATGTGGCGAGGCATTCCGAAACCGAGGAGTAGTGGTCGTATATCAAGCACTTTATGGCGAGAAGGGCATGTGGGTCCGCCCGTTAGACATGTTTACTGAAAGCGTAGTGCAGGATGGCAAGCAGGTTCCTCGATTTGCTTATATCGATCCGCAAACTGAAGTCTTGGAGATTGCGGTCTTAGATGTTAAACAAGGTGAAGAATCGGCCTTTGAGGCGGCATTTTCTCAAGCGGAGTCTATAATTGCTTCAATGAATGGGTACATTAACCATTCGCTAAGTAGTTGCATAGAAAACAATAGCCGTTATCTATTGCAAGTGAGTTGGCAGACCTTAGAAAGTCATGAAATTGGGTTTAGGCAGTCTGAAGACTATCAACAGTGGAAACGGCTTTTACATCATTATTATGAGCCATTTCCTACCGTAGAGCACTACAAGCTCTTGGGTACATAGCCAGCGATAAATACTGGTATTCACCATTTAATACAAAAAGAGAGAGAATATGTTTAAACAAGCCATGTTAGTAATGTGCGTAATGATTACCAGCCAATTCATCGGTGCGACCGCGACGTTGGCCAAGAGTCAATGCAGCGGATTGAGTAGCTCGGCGTGCTCGTCTAACAATACCTGTACATGGAGAAAGTCGTCGGTCGACAAAAATGGTAAGAAAACCAAAGCACATTGTAGGGCTTTACCTGGAAAGTCTAAGGCGACTAAGACCGTTTCAAAGTCTAAAACCACTAAAGCCAAGACAAAAAAAACCACCACCAGCTCAGCGACAAAATCAAGTTCACTGAAAGCTAAGACTGAAAAGAAGGCTACTAAGACTACTAAAACAAAGACGACCAAAAAAAAGACCACCAAAACAAAGACAACTAAAGCAAAGAAAAAGACTAAATCCAAAAGCGACAAAAGCTAACTAAGCTTCAAGCCAGATGGTTTGTCTCTTTAGTTTAAGAGACTGTTTAATTAGCCTCGAACTACTTAAGCCTCAATCTACATAAGTAGTTTGGGGCTTTTTGGGTTATTGGGCTAGGTCAGTTATTGAATATCCAAGGCATGATTATATTGATCGTCATTTTGATGGCTTTTACGCCATATGAGGTATTGCCAAGTAAGTAAGTCTCATGGCAACCTGCTAGCTAACAAAAATAGCTTGCGCATAGGATTTAATGTGACTTTGTGCAATCGAAAACTAGTGTAGGTGGAAAATCATGGCTTACGATGTGTTTATTTCCCACTCATCGAAGGATAAAGCAATGGCTGACGCGGTAACAGCGTCGCTGGAAAATGCCAAAATTCGATGTTGGATAGCCCCTCGAGATATTCGAGCCGGCGATTCGTGGGGTGGGGCGATAGTAGAAGCGATTGAGAGCTGCCAAGTGATGGTTCTGATTTTTTCTGCTAAATCGAATGCATCTAAACAAGTCATGCGAGAGGTCGAGCGAGCTGTTCAACACGATGTTGTGGTTGTGCCGTACCGAATAGAAGACGTAACACCTACGCGTGATATGGAGTATTTTTTAAGCTCAACGCATTGGTTAGATGCGGTATCTCCAGAGCTTGAAGACCACTTAGATGAACTCAAAACGACGGTTTTATCAATATTAGACAAGCCAACACCAACATCTAGACCTACATCACTTGATACGCCGGTATCGGCAAGCAACCAAGCTTCGACACCGGTTCAGCCTTCCGGTAAGCCTGAGCCCAAAACTGAGGCAGACTTGTCTAAACCGTCAAAGCTGCCAATCTTACTGACAGGTCTAGCATTAACCTTTGTTTTGGGTTTTCTTTCGTACGCGTTCATTGCCGGTGATACTGATGATGAGCAAGAGATAAGAGCAAACGCTAGCCAAGGCCAACAAGCTATTAGACCCAAGGGTGAAGGCGACATTAAACTTATCGCACCAGAATCCGTGCTCGCGGGTTCGGCCGTGGAAGTAAGCTGGAAGGGGCCTGTGACCGAAAAGGACTATATTGTCATCGCGGCTCACGATGCCGCCGATCATATTAAAACTGATCGAAAGGTAGTTGGGTCGGCCACCTCTGTAAAATTAACCGCCGCACCTAAACCGGGCGATTACCAAATTCGGTTTTTCGATTCGGTGAATAATGAAATTATTGATCGCAAACCACTTTCGATTGCGGCGCCTAAAGTCACTCTTGATGCACCAGCGAAGGGGCAGGTCGGCCAGTCGATAGCGATTGCATGGGTTGGGCCAAATCAGCGCCGTGATTATCTGGCGATCGCGAAATCTGGCTCAAAGGGCAATAGTTATATAAATTACTCATATACCGCAAATGGCAGTCCTACCAATCTTCGTTTGCCTGATGCTGGCGGTGAATATGAGCTGCGATATGTGTCCGGATCTGGAAAAATTGTGTGGCAAACAAGTAAAATTTTGGTTGAAGAAGCCGATGTTTCAATAGAAGAACTGAACCCGCAAATAGCCGGTTCGGAAGTGTCCGTTAAATGGAGTGGGCCGGCCAATAAAGGCGATTACTTAACCATAGCGAAACCGAGCGATGCCCCGAAAACCTATTCCAGCTATCGTTACGTCAAGGCCGGAAGCACAACGAAATTACGTATGCCTTCGCAAGCTGGCAACTACCAAATTCGTTATATTTCAGGACAGCAAAAACTCATCTGGGCCAGTACCGAAGTGGAGGTTCAGATGCCCGAGGTTTCAATTGAGCCTCCGAGCAGTGCAATCGTAGGAACACTTCTAAAACTAAACTGGCAGGGGCCAGCAAACCGAGGAGACTACATCACGATTGCCGAACCGGGTAGCGCTGGCAGTAAATATCTAACGTATCGATACGTCAAAGCGCAAAGCTTAGTTGAATTAAAGGCCCCACAGCTGAGTGGTGATTATGTTGTTCGTTACATTAGTGGCGAAGACAAGAGTGTTTGGTATGAAGCCCCCCTGACGGTAGCGCCGAGATCAGAGACTCTTGAGGTTGCTGGCTCTGTTGTAGTTGGAAAATCATTCAAAGTAAGTTGGCAAGAAGTCGGCCAAAAAGGCGAGTATGTCGCTATTTATCCAACGGGGGCGGCGGACTCTGAGCGCTATCTAAACCAAGCATCGTCAGCTAATAAGACAAGTACAAATTTAAAAGCACCTAAACAAGCCGGTGACTATGAAGTGCGCTATATGTCTGGCGATAAAAAACAAGTGTGGGCTCGACAACAGTTACTTATAGAAGAACCATAAGTAGAGCAGACTTTAAAAGAACGTTAAAAATGGTGCCGGCTTGGGTGATTCGCCAATCGGCTTTTGCTTTAAACTTGAGTTAAATCTATTGCCAACCAAATAGCCTGAATTAGAGGCCAGCGTCAATATCGCCCAAATTGGCATAAATGGTTTTTATCTGCGTGTAATACTCGATGGCCTGAAGCCCGTTTTCTCTGCCGATTCCAGATTGTTTATAACCTCCGAAAGGCACCTCTGGTGGCGTTATATTGTAATCATTGATCCAGACAATTCCAGCTTGTAGCCTATTGGCGACTCGGTGTGCTTTAGAAAAATTCTCGGTAAATACGGCACCTGCCAATCCAAATTCGGTGTTATTGGCACGTTCTAAGACTTCAGATTCTGTGCTAAACGGCAAAATCGACATCAACGGCCCAAATACTTCTTCTTTTACAAATGGCATATCGTCGGTGCAATCAGCAAAGACCGCCGGGCTTACGTATAAGCCCTCATCACAGGGCTTTTCGCCACCGCATAAATGCCGAGCCTCACTTGCTTTAGCCTGTTGCATATATGCCATTACTTTTGCGTATTGTTGCTCGGTAACGATCGGCCCCATTTGCGTGGAAGGATCAAACGGGTTGCCAATTGCGATGGCTTGTGTGCGCTCCACAATTTTTGGTAACAGCTTTTCGTAAATGCCTTCTTGAATAAATACACGGGTGCCGTTTGAGCAAACCTGACCGCTTGAGTAAAAGTTGGCCGCAATAATGCCGCTCACGGCGTTGTCGATGTTTGCATCGTCAAACACAATTACCGGTGACTTGCCGCCTAACTCCAATGTCAGTTTCTTTAGCGCCTGCGCTGAGCTGGCCATGACTTTTTTTCCCGTATCGACCGATCCAGTTAGCGTCACTTTGCTGACCTTAGGGTGATTAACCAGCATTGATCCGGCTTCCGAAGCGCCCTGAACCACATTGAAGACCCCATCAGGCAATCCAGCTTCTGTATAGATTTCAGCAAGTTTTAGCGTGGTTAACGGTGTTTGTTCAGCGGGTTTGAACACCATGGTATTGCCGCAAGCCAGCGCTGGCCCCGATTTCCACATGGCAATTTGCATTGGGTAATTCCATGCGCCGATGCCTGCACAAACGCCAATCGGTTCACGGCGCGTGGTCGCAAATGAATTCGGAGGCAGGTCCATGTGTTGGCCTTGTATCGATTGCGCTAAGCCCGCGTAATATTCGATCACGTCAGCACCGGTGGCTATATCAACATGAGCTGTTTCGCTAATCGGTTTCCCGGTATCCAGAGTTTCAAGCTCGGCCAATTCTTGATTACGTGACCGCAGTATTTCAACGGCGTTTCTGAGAACTCGCCCTCGTTCTACGGCGGGCGTATTCGCCCATTCTTCAAACGCATGGGCGGCTGATTCGACAGCGTAATCAATCAGCGAATGATCGGCCGATTCAATCTCGCAAATCACGTTCCCATTAGCTGGGTGGGTGGTCGTGAATTTGGCTGAGCCTTTACTTTCGGTATAACGACCGTTTACATAGCTTGTTTGCAGATTCAGTGTGCTAATGCTGGAGTAGTAGTGACGGTCAGACATGTTGCTTACTTCCTTAGTACGTTTTAGAACTTCTATCCAACATTGACTGCGAAGATTAGAATCTTCATGCTTGGTCGTTTAACTCGAATTCTTGGTCGTTAGGCTCAAGCTCATCAAAGTTAATGCCCGCGGCTTCAGCATAAGTGTTCGGGTTTAAATACATCAGGCGAATGGATGATAGACCTGCGGCCAGTTGTCTGAACGAGCAGACCAAAACATTAACGTCATCCTGAGTTTTCAGTACACCGGGTAGATTGAACATGATTTCCCCAGTATCGCTGCTAAGAGTTGTTACCGATTCTTTGCTATCGAGACGGTGTTTAATACTCATCATCATCATAGCCAAACCTTTGCGAAACTTTCCGTAGTTAAGTTTTCCTACGTGCTCTGTGATATCAAGTTCAAGCTCACAAAGAACATCGCCACTTTCGCCCATTTCAAATTTCATTAAGGGATGACGTTCGCCTTCGCTGAGAGACTTAAATAGACTTTTTGAGTGGTCGCGTGACTCGACAAAAAATTGATGATTAAGGTTGGCGTTGATAGCACCCAACACCATTTCGGGCTTTAGACTGACTTGGCTCATAATAATTATTTGTTATGTTTGGTACGATAACTCTATTCTAGTTTTACTTACTTAGCTAGGTAAACATTTAACTGAAATTGATTGCTGAAATTCTTAAACGAATGAGAGCGAGCAATAAAAAAAGGCCTAACGACAAAAGTTGTCGTTAGGCCTGATCTGTCTATTTTTTAATTTAGCAGATTATACTGCGAACTCTTAAATAGTCTGCTTAGACAATGGCTTGCATGCCGTCCATGTGGCTGCGAAGTTCTTCGCCTATTTCTTCCACAAGGTGGCCACGAATTGCTTCGTTGACTTTAACCAACAACGCGTTATCCACGCCGTTGTCCTGGTTGGCCATGCCTTTACCAAGGTCAGCGGCTGTAATGCTTGGCATTATTTTGTCAGCCAGTAACGGTCGAGCCGCTTGGTCGAACAAATAACAACCGTATTCAGCCGTATCGGAGATAACCACGTTCATTTCGTACAATTTCTTACGTGCGATGGTATTGGCAATAAGTGGCGTTTCATGAAGCGATTCGTAATACGCCGATTCTTCAATAATGCCAGCTTCAACCATGGTTTCGAAGGCCAGTTCTACGCCGGCTCGAACCATTGCCACTAAGAATATACCGTTATCAAAATACTCTTGTTCGGAAATTTCTTGATCCGTCAGTGCTTGTTTTTCAAAATTGGTTTCCAGTGTTTCTGCACGCCACTTTAATAGATTTTCGTCGTCGGCATCCCAGTCAGCCATCATGGTGCTGGAGAATTCGCCAGACATGATGTCGTCTTGGTGCTTTTGGAACAACGGTCGCAATACGTCTTTCAATTCTTCTGAAAGCTCATAGGCGCGTATTTTTGCAGGGTTACTCAATCGATCCATCATATTAGTGATGCCACCGTGCTTGAGCGCTTCGGTGACGGCTTCCCAACCGTATTGAATCAATTTCGCTGCGTAGCCAGGCTCAACACCTTCTTCAACCATTTTATCAAAGCCTAAGATAGCGCCAGTTTGCAACATGCCGCATAAAATAGTTTGCTCGCCCATTAGGTCAGATTTAACTTCCGCAATAGGGGATGATTGCAGC
This sequence comes from uncultured Gammaproteobacteria bacterium, assembly GCA_964516915.1. Classification (GTDB taxonomy): domain Bacteria; phylum Pseudomonadota; class Gammaproteobacteria; order Arenicellales; family Arenicellaceae; genus Arenicella. The sequence goes on along the minus strand of CAZEXS010000060.1, from coordinate 2,692 downwards.
ACGCCTGCTCGGTGACCGCCAGTGCCGGCCGCAAGAGCCTTAGCGATATCAAGGCCATCGCCGTTCGGGTCATTTTCACGGTGCACCGCAATCAATGTGGGCACACCAAAACCACGTACAAATTCGTTTCGTACTTCTGAACCTGGGCATTTAGGGCACATCATCACGACCGTGATGTCTTTATTGATTTGCATGCCTTCTTCAACCAAGTTAAAACCGTGAGCGTAATCCAAGCAAGAGCCCGCTTTCATTAGTGGCATAACAGCTGAAACAACGGCGCTGTGCTGTTTGTCAGGCGTTAGGTTCATTACGATGTCCGCCGTAGGCACTAGTTCTTCGTATGTGCCAACTTTAAAGCCGTTTTCAGTCGCATTTAAATATGATTGGCGCTTTTGCTCAATGGCCTCAGGGCGCAAGGCGTAGCTCACGTCTAAACCTGAATCTTTAAGACACAGGCCTTGGTTTAAACCTTGAGCGCCGCAGCCGATAATGACAATTTTTTTGCCTTTAATATAGTCAACACCATCAGCGAATTCATCGCTGCCCATGAATCGACACTTGCCGAGTTCTTCTAACTGCACACGCAGTGGTAATGTATTAAAGTAGTTTAGGCGCACTTTGGGCTCCGATTTAAATTTATTTCCAGAAAAAGGAGCGCAATTTTAAATCAAAGAGCACTTTCGTGTCTCAAAAATAAATGATTTAAAGCATGAATTTACGCTATTTATGCAGTGAAGGGCGGGTTTAGAAGCCTTTAGGCGAAGCAAAGGCTGTTTTGAGGCTTGAAAATATTAAATTGAATCTTCGAACCAGATAATATTCAGCGAATATTATTTCTTGATAGCGGCAGTTTTGTGAACTTAATTGCAAACGATCATGGCGTTTCTTCGAGTTTACTCAGCACTTCGCTCAAACTGGCCTAATCTTTATGACAAGCCGTAAATAAGTCGTTTACACTTAATTTGGATCGCGGCGGGTTGTATTGCGTTTACCGCAGTGCTGCGTTCACGTCAGGGTCGCGTTTTTCTGGTCTTGGAATCAGACTACTCTTATTTCACAATACTAAAGCTTCTTATACAAACATGAATATCAGTGTCTTCGATTTATTTACAATTGGTATCGGGCCGTCCAGTTCGCATACCATTGGCCCAATGCGAGCCGCCAATCGATTTCTGAAGCTCTTAGATCAACAGGGGCTAAGCGACCAAATCACTCGCATCAAAGTCGATTTATACGGTTCTTTGGGCGCGACCGGTAAAGGTCATGGAACAGATGTAGCCGTATTATTGGGCCTTCAGGGTGAAGTTGCGGAACAGATCGACGTCGATACCGTTGATGCTAAAGTGGCCAAGATTCGTAAAGATAATGCCATCGACTTGCTTGGCCGAAGAATAGATTTTGCCGAACCCAATGACTTGATTTTACACCGTTATAAGGCCTTGCCAGAACACAGTAACGGGGTGGTTTTTCAAGCGTTCGCAAGGTGCGGCAAGCTGTTAATCGAACAAACCTATTTTTCCATCGGTGGAGGGTTTGTATTAAGTTTGCAAGAAATCGAAGAACCAGAACAACAGCCGTCACAAGAAGAAATGCCTTACCCCTTTGATTCGGCAGAAGAATTGGTTCAAACCTGTGAACAAAATGACCTAAGCATCAGCGAACTCATGCTTGAGAATGAAAAAGTATGGCGTAGTGAAGATGAAATTAAACAAGGTCTGTTGGAAATATGGCAAGCCATGCGAGATTGCGTAACGCGTGGCTGCAATCAAACGGGTGTTTTGCCCGGTGGTTTGGGGGTTAAACGACGCGCTGCGCAGCTCTATACAAATTTAAAAGACAACCCAGAAGCAAGTCTGCGTGATCCTTTAACGGTAATGGACTGGGTCAACTTATATGCCTTGGCAGTGAATGAAGAAAACGCCGCTGGTGGGCGAGTTGTAACCGCCCCAACCAATGGCGCAGCCGGCATCGTGCCGGCGGTATTGCACTATTATCATCGTTTTGTGCCCAACGCCGATGATGAAGGCGTTATTCGCTTTTTGCTAACAGCCGGTGCGATCGGCAGCTTGTTTAAGAAAAATGCATCGATATCCGGTGCCGAAGTAGGGTGTCAGGGTGAGGTTGGCTCGGCATGCTCAATGGCGGCAAGTGGTTTGGCCGAAGTATTGGGCAGCTCTGCTCGGCAAGTGGAAAACGCAGCGGAAATAGCCATGGAGCATAATCTAGGGCTAACCTGTGATCCGGTTGGTGGTTTGGTGCAAGTTCCATGCATTGAACGTAATGCGATGGCGTCAGTTAAAGCGATTAACTCGGCTCGCTTAGCGAGTCGAGGCGACGGTTCGCACTTCGTTTCATTAGACAAAGTTATTCAAACCATGCGTGACACGGGCGCCGATATGCAAACCAAATACAAAGAGACTTCGCTGGGTGGTTTGGCGGTGAGCGTTATCGAGTGTTAGTGATGACATTGCTGAAGAGTGACTTACAGAATTTCCGACTAGTTAAAACAGTTGAGTTGGGAGGAGTCGAGTTATGAAAGTACATTATTTAGAGATTGTAACCGATGATGTCGCCGCCGTTTGCGGTTCGTATGAAAGCGCGCTAGGTGTCAAATTCAATCAAAAGGATGAGGTGTTGGGCGGCGCCAGAACATGTTGTTTAGCTGACGGTTCATGGGTTGGGGTAAGAGGGC
>CAZEXS010000059.1:0-22551 GCA_964516915.1 uncultured Gammaproteobacteria bacterium | reverse complement strand
GCGCTGAGTAATCCTTCCATGCGCGCCATACATAAAAGAACCCGCTTTGTTTGCGCCGTAACATTGCCTACATTAGGCAAGGTCCTTGATTTATATCGACGTGAGCTAGATACTGATATTTTCTATCAGTTTTACAAAGCCGGAGGTAGTCGTGAATAGAGTTGTTTTCATACTAATAATCGCCACTCTTTTGAACGGCTGTGTTGTGACAAGGCCTTCGGAAGTTACGCTGGAATCAAACGAAACTAAAGGTACAGCCATGCAACTTGGTAATTTTTCAGTGAGTCTTACAGTTAAAGACATATCGAAATCAATGGCGTTTTATCAAAAGCTTGGGTTTACCCAAATTGGAGGCGATCAGGAACAAAACTGGGTGATCATGCAAAATGGAACTACCAATATTGGTTTATTTCAGGGAATGTTTGAGCGCAATATCATCACTTTCAATCCGGGTTGGGGTAATGACGGAGAATCGTTGTCGAACTTTACCGACGTACGCGACCTTCAGAGTCAGATTAAGGAGCGTGAAATTCCTTTTATTACGGAAGCGGATGACACCACTACTGGGCCAGCCAGTTTTATCATCGAAGACCCTGATGGTAACCCGATTTTAGTTGATCAACATGTGTCGAAGCCGCAATAGTGTGTTTCTGATCAAGGTTAGGTTTGTCGATTAGCGAATTCGATTTTTTCAACGCTTAGTAACAACTCTTAGTAACAATTCCGGTCTGCAGGACCAGCAAAGGCTGCCGGTTTAAGCTTTGTCTTTTGTCATGCTTTGTATTAGCTTTTTCATCGCTTTACCGGCGGCTGACAGCTCGTGTTTTCTGCGCATCACTAAGCCTAATTGGCAGTTAATCACCGGTGCTGATATTTCGCGACACACTAAGCCTGATGCTTGTAGTTGCTTGCGACTGGTGCTCGGCACAACACTCAGCCCAAGACCGGCCTCCACCATTCGACCTACGCTGACCAACTGCTGAGTTTCAAACATGGGTGATAGAGATAATCCTTTTTGCTCAAGTGCCTGATCTATAAGCATACGAATACTGGCGGGCCGGCTTAAACTGATGTGCGGGTATTCAAGAAGGTCAGACCAAGTGAGTTTAGCCTTGTTGAGAAGCGGGTGTTTATTGGGTAGCAATGCCACAAATCTATCTGAAAATAACGGTTCAAAGACTAGGTCAGATGCGAAGGCTGGTTCGAATGTCACCCCCAGCTCGCAACGTCCCTCGCGCACCATGTCTAATACCCGTTCTGCAATGACGTCTTGAACCGTCACATTTATCGCTGGGTGCATTTCGTGAAACTTTGCCAAAATGGTTGGCAGTAGATTGATGGTATAGGTTGGTATCGCCGCGAGTTCTACCTTGCCGCGTAGAAGCTCGAAGTGCGTACGCACATCTTGCAGGGATTGATCCCAATCGGCCAACAACCGTTTTGCAACGGGGTAGAACGCTTTGCCTTCAGGTGTTAATGCCACCGACCTCGTGGTGCGCGCAAATAGTTTTCCACCCAAGGTCTCTTCTAAATTCTTGATAGCAATGCTCAGCGACGGCTGTGACAGGTGCATTTGCAGCGCTGCCTCCGCAAAGCTGGCCGTTTTTGCGATGGTGTTAAAAGCAATAATTTGATTTATTGAAACGTTCATTAATAAAATTATTTAATTAATTTATAGAAAAATACAATTTGATTAATATAAAGTTTTTCTGCACTCTTGACAAATAGCAGGCAAAACTCAACCTTAGGAGGGTGATGTGGCCGGATTCGATAAGGTAGTAGAAAACTACCAAGAGGCTTTAGATGGCCTTGAAGACAATATGACCGTAATAGCGGGCGGCTTCGGGCTGTGCGGTATTCCTGAGAACTTAATTAAAGAGATTAAGCGCAAGGGTACTAAGCAATTGACAGTGGCATCGAACAACGCTGGTGTTGACGGTGCTGGGCTCGGTCTGCTTCTTGAAGACAAACAGATCAAGAAAATGATAGCGTCATACGTTGGCGAAAACGCCTTATTCGAAGCTCAGATGATGAGCGGTGAATTAGAGGTAGAGCTTACTCCACAAGGCACGCTGGCCGAAAAAATGCGCGCTGGTGGCGCAGGCATTCCCGCGTTTTACACCGCTACTGGTTACGGCACACCGGTAGGTGAGGGTAAGGAGGTGCGCGAGTTTAACGGTAAACACTACATTTTAGAAGAAGCACTTCAGGGTGATTTCGCGATAGCCAAGGCCTGGAAAGCCGACCGCTTCGGTAATTTAATGTTTCGCAAAACAGCTCGTAACTTCAACCCTATGGCGATCACCGCCGGTAAAGTAGCGGTTGTTGAAGTTGAAGAAATAGTTGAGGTAGGGCAACTTGACCCTGATGAAATTCAACTGCCTGGTATTTACGTTGACCGTTTAATAAAAGGCACGTTTGAAAAAAGAATAGAACAACGCACCGTGCGCAACGCATAGAGGTAACTATTATGGCTTTGACTCGTGATCAATTAGCGCAACGTGTAGCACAAGAATTTCGTGACGGATATTACGTGAATCTTGGTATTGGTATTCCAACGCTGGCGGCGAACTTTATCCCCGATGATATGCAGGTCATGCTGCAATCTGAAAATGGCTTGTTAGGAATGGGGCAGTTTCCGTTAGATGAGGAAGTTGATGCAGATTTAATAAATGCTGGCAAGCAAACCGTAACCATGGTCGAAGGCGCGGCGATTTTTTCGTCGGCTGAATCATTCGCTATGATTCGTGGCGGCCATGTGGATCTTACCGTACTGGGTGCGTTTGAGGTTGATTGTCAGGGCAATATTGCCTCGTACATGATTCCAGGAAAGCTCATCAAAGGCATGGGCGGTGCTATGGATTTAGTCGCGGGTGCTGATAATATTATTGTCACCATGACCCATGCCTCGAAGTCTGGACAATCAAAACTGCGCACCGAATGCTCTTTGCCCCTAACAGGCAAAGGCTGTATCAAACGCGTGTTGACTGATTTAGCCTTACTAGACATTGACGAAGGCAAGTTCGTTCTGCGTGAACGCGCACCCGGTGTCACGGTAGAGGAAATTAAAAATCTGACCGAAGGCGAGTTAGTGATTCCTGGTGACGTTCCTGAAATGACCTTTGGCTAAATAGAAGAGCGCTCATTTTAAAAGAGCGCTTATTTAGCTAGTACCTAAGCCTTGAATTATCGCCTTTTTAGCCTACTTCATCGCTTGATTGGGTCTTGCTTATCTAAAATGACCATGTAAATTTCTCTTCAGCCGGTTCCTTTTGTGCTCAAAATAATATGTACTGCGGGGTGAGGCGTTTGCCATTTTTTTGGCGCCTTTATTCAATACATTATTATAGAACCGCGATGTCGTAAATATCGTGACTACGATCGACCGCTGGGCTCAGTTCTAAATGCACTGGGTCATAAACAAACTGATTAGAAAATCAGGTGAGCACTAATTTCATGAAAAATGTTGTAATCATTGGCGCCAGTCATGCGGCCGCCGAAGCTATTTCTTCCCTTCGCAAACACGGTTGGACAGGCTCCATCAGTTTAATCGGTGATGAGCCGCAATTACCTTATCAGCGCCCACCATTGTCTAAGGCGTATTTTAATGGCGATGTGGCCGAAGATAAGCTCGCACTTAAAAAGCCAGACTTCTACACCAACTCTGAGGTGCAACTTCACTTAGGCCGTCGAGCAGAAAAAATAGACCGCGAGCAGCAAACTGTAACGCTGGATAACGGTGATGCAATTGCGTACGACAAAATAATAATGGCGACCGGCACACGCCCACGTATTCTAAACATTGATGGCGCCGCCACAGCCCCGGTTAAGTACTTAAGAACCATTGCTGATGTCGACGATATTAGTGGCGGTTTAAATAGTGAATCAAAGCTTCTTATTCTGGGCGCGGGCTACATTGGTTTAGAGATTGCGGCATCGGCTATCAAAAAATGCTCATCAGTGACGGTGTTAGAGGCTCAAGATCGTGTGCTTGCTCGAGTAACCAGCCCAGAGGTGTCGGAGTTTTATCAAGCCTTGCACGCAAGCAATGGCGTTGACATTCGTCTCGGCTCAGGGCTTGAGAAGTTTGAAAAACAAGAGGATGAAAAAGGCCAGTCTCAGTATGTTGCGGTATTGTCCGATGGTGAGCGATTGGAGTTTGACTGCGCCGTGATTGGCATCGGGGTGATTCCAAATACCGAATTAGCCGAAGAAGCGGGTTTAAGTTGTGAGAACGGCGTGGTGGTTAATGAGTTTACTCAAACTAACGACCCGAATATATACGCGGTTGGCGATTGCAGTAATCATCCTAATTTTATTTACGATAAACGCATTCGGCTGGAGTCGGTTCCAAACGCTGTAGCCCAAGCTAAAACAGCCGCTGCATCGATCTGCGGAAAAGACCTAGCCTACAATCAGTTGCCTTGGTTTTGGTCAGATCAGTACGACGTCAAACTGCAAACGGCTGGCTTGTTTAGCGATTATGACGAGGTAAGCGTGAGTGGTGATGTGGATGGTCGAAAGTTCACGGTGTCGTACTTCAAAGATAAAAAGTTAATTGCAATGGACGCTCTTAATTCGCCGGCCGACTTTATGAAAGCTAAAAAAAGAATCGTCTCGGAACTATCCGAAACCGACTCGTAGTTTCTAAAAACGAAATAGGTGGAAATGAAGCAGAGAGCTGAGTCTCTCTGCTGGTTGTATCTTCTAATTGTTTTTGCTTATTAAAAACGCATCTAAGTTTCAGCGTAGCTTATTAACAGCCAAGCTAATTGACCGCTAAATAGTAATGGCTTGCTGACCAAGATCATGCAGTGGCTCTGCTCCATCTTCAGTAATCAGCATTAAGTCTTCTAGATGCACTGAGCCACCAATGCCAGTTTCCATTACTGGGCAATCAATACTTATGATCATGCCTGGCCGAAGTACAATATCTTCACGCGGAGCAGAGGTGCCGTTACCATAATGATCGCTGTGGAAAACACCAACGCTGTGCGGTTTGAAAGGAACCCTGTACGTAGTGCCTTGTTCACTCATAGCCTTCTGCCCCATTGCTTCAATTTCAGAAAATGTGAGGCCGGGTTTTAATTTACTACGCAGTGAGTCCCACGCCTTACCAACCGTTACTTGAGCATTTAGCGAAGATTTGAGCGGTTCACCAATGAACACCGTTCGCCCATAATCTCCCAAATAACCAAGTGAATCACAAACGCAATCAATAACGAACGCTTGGCCATTCACCAGGTCTGCGTCATACTGCTCGTCGGTCACATGATCAATCACCATAAACACTGGGTTCGCACCTCTTTTTGCCAGCTCATTAGCAAAGGCTTGACGTAGGTCTTTGTGGCTGGCGCCAGCACCAATTTGCCGAACAGCCGCCTGCGCTGAAGCAACATTAATGGCCGAGCTGGCTCGCATCAGCTCAATTTCTATTGGTGATTTAACAGTGCGTATTCGGCGCAAGGCGTCATCGGCAGACGTCAGTGTTGAATTAGGCATGAACTGAGTTAAAACTTGCTCGAGATCAGGGTTGTCGAACCCGACGCGCCCAGCATTTATATCAACGGATTTCAGAGCCTCTTGTACCGCTTTACCCATTGAGCCCTTTAATGATTCTTGCTTGAGTATCGAATTAGAAGAAGCCAAACGATGTTTTTCAATGTCACTCAATGGGGCTTCGCCACGATCAGCAAAGGTGAACGAATTAAGGGCTGCCTCTTGGGCTATGTCGTCTTTGATGCCAAAACCATACAGAAACACATCACTCTCAGGAAAAGTATGTAAATCGGCCGCCATATAATAATGGCTGAAACCCAGCATCACGATTAACACTTTGGGCTCAGGTTTTGCAACCAAGATCGCCACGTTAAGTGTTGGCCAGCCCATTTTTGAAATTACGGGTTGGCATCCCGTGGCTTGCTGAAAGTTACGACCATCTCCGAGTACTAAGGCGTCTATTTTGAGTTGCTGCATTACCCGCTGCGCTTCCTCAAGATTAAATCGAGTTCCGGTCGCTCCAAACGAATCATTATTGCTGTTTAAAAGTGGTGCTGACTTTTTCTTACCTAGCGCGTTCGCGTGCCCGGATGCAGCCGCCACACCGGCGGTAGCCATAACTTGCAAAGCAATTCGTCGATTAATGTTGGGAGTATGATCAGTCATGATTTCACCAATTTACGGAGTTAAGTTTTACAGAGCTACTTTTTAAGAGCTGCTTTCTAAAGGATTACTTCTTTAAAAGGCTCAGTTAATGTGCACTTCATCTCTCAAAGTGTCAATGAAAGCGTCAATAACTGGAAAATATCTATGCAACTCCGCTGTCTAAAGTACAGAATTCTCACTCTTAGGGGTACTGTTAATATTGGGGGGCAATGAGAAATGACGCTTCGGAGCGCTGTGAACAACTTAGGCGAGGCTAGCCTAAAATTAATACCTAACTTGATTAAAATAGAAAATGCCACGGTAAATTTTCAGATAAGATAGCAATTAAACTATATAGAGTATTCGAGATTTAAATGGTTAAGTTTGGATATACAATTTCCTACGTTTCAGATGTCAATGAAACACTGTCTTTTTTTGAAAAAGCGTTTGGTATGAATCGTAAATTTATCACCCAAGAGCAGGATTACGGAGAACTGGCTACCGGTGAAACAACGCTTGCGTTTGCTTCTCATGAGCTAGGAAGCTCTAATTTTAAAGGTGGTTATATTAGTGGCTCAACTTCTGACAAGCCGCTCGGTACTGAAATAGCTTTGGTGACAGCTGATGTCGCAGCGACACATGCATCTGCATTAGAATTTGGAGCTACTGAGCTCAAAGCGCCAGAACAAAAACCATGGGGGCAGGTGGTTTCTTATTTGCGCTGCCCATCGGGTATCTTACTAGAGCTATGTACGCCAATAGCTGAATAAATTTAGCAGTCCTCGTTACGCCAACCTATAACTGAATGGTGTTTTAGAGCACTCTTGTGCTTTTCGATTACGGATCATGATAATTAACTTCGAATCAATACATTACGGCGTAAGCTTTTTACGGCGCGAGCTTTGAACGGCATGGCTGACATCGAAAAATACTGTTGCGAATTGGCGGCTAATATGGCGCGCGCCATAGACTTAGGTGCTGTTTTTTCTGGCCTGAGGACTTGGCCACCCAAATGATGACCAGCTTTGTGGGATTGATGCTGGCCGCCTGGGCAGTCGAGCTTATCTTTGGTTGGCCGAATTGGCTCTATACCAAAATACGTCACCCGGTTGTCTGGATCGGGTCCGTCGTTAGCCTATTTGAAACTCGGTTAAACCAGGCTGAAAAATCGTTTAAAGTTCGCTATTTTTACGGTGCTGTAACGACGGTGGCGGTGGTGTCTGGTACAGGATTTATCGCATTTACAGTAAGCATTGCGGCTGAGCAAAACTATTGGGGTTTTGTTATAGAAGCGCTAATCGCTTCAAGTCTGTTAGCCTCGCGCAGTCTGTTTACTCATGTTAAAGATGTCGCCGACCCTTTGATGGCAGGTGATGTTGAGAGTTCAAGAAATGCCGTTAGTCAAATTGTTGGGCGTGACCCGCAACAATTGAATGAAGCCGGCATCGCCCGCGCAGCAATAGAAAGCCTTGCTGAGAATGCGTCCGACGGCGTTATTGCGCCGTTGTTTTGGGGCGTCTTATTTGGGCTTCCTGGCTTGGCTGCCTATAAAGCAATCAATACCTTGGATTCAATGATTGGGCATCGATCTGTTCGATATGAGGCATTCGGCGGATTTGCGGCGCGATTAGATGACATTGCTAATTTTATTCCGGCTCGCATAACGGGCTTTAGCTTTGCCCTGGCTAGTTTGGTTTCGGCCAGTTTAGCTTCGGCCGGTTTAGAATTGAAAGCGTTTAAAGTGATGTTTCAGGATGCTCATAAACACCGCTCTCCGAATGCGGGTTGGCCAGAAAGTGCCATGGCAGGGGCTCTAAATATTCGCTTATCTGGCCCGCGTAGCTATCAAGCAAGCGAAACGCAAGATAGTTGGCTAAACGCTCAAGCTCCAGACCCCGTGGCGACCGATATTCACAAGGGTTTGCAACTGTATACCCGCGCTTTAGTGGCAATAGCGGCGTTGCTTGCTGCCATCATTTTATGTCTCGGTTTATGGGGATAGTGTCTATGCAATCAGATTTGCTTCATGGCGGCGCTCTAGATCATATGCGCCGCGAATTTCCAGAATCAAAGGAGCCGTGGATTGACCTGTCCACCGGAATTAACCCATGGCCATGGCCGGTTCAAGCGCCGGATTTAACCAGCCTAAATCATTTGCCTAGCTCAACCACTTTTCGCGAATGTAAAGCCGTTATGGCAAAGGCCTTTGCTGCGCCGCTTGAAGCGGTTTTACCAGCACCCGGTAGCGAAATCTTAATTCGCCTTCTACCCACGCTGATTAATGCTAAAACCGTCGCAATCTTAGATCCAAGCTATGGCGATCATTGTCGTGCTTGGCAATTGGCCGGTGCCAACGTGCTCCAAACAGCAGACCCGCTTGCTGAGGCCGACAGCGCCGATGTGGTGGTGGTTTGTAACCCGAACAACCCTGATGGCCGAACATTTTCGATCGCCGATTTAGAGCGTGCACGCAAGTGTTTAGCCAAACGAGGGTGCTGGTTGATTGTCGATGAAGCCTATGTCGACATCAGTCCGGAGCTGAGCATGGCTGAAAATGTCGGGCAGGGTGGGCTGATTGTGTTTCGCTCTGTCGGTAAGGTATACGGTCTTGCAGGGCTGCGCTTAGGCGCTCTTATTGCGCCCGAGCCGATCGTTAATGCTATGTCAGAGCTGTTGGGCGTCTGGAGCTTGCCGGAGGCCACACTCTCAATTGGTGCAGACCTTTATCGCGATGCTGAGTGGCTAGAACATACTAAGGTTAGGCTGTCAGCTGCACGACGACGGCTCGATCAAATATTGGTCTCTGCGGGTCTACAAGTGCTTGGTGGCACAGACCTCTATCGGTTTATAAAAACTGACAACGCGCATGCGCTGTGGGAGCATCTCGCACGGCAAGCTATCTATGTTCGGCGGTTTGAAGCTTTAGGGCACAATTTACGATTTGGGTTGCCGGCCACTAAAGCCCAAGAGTCTCGATTGGCCTCAGCGCTGATGAGAATCGATATAGCCGAACCATACTAGTTTTCTAAAAGTAATTGAATAATTGCCGGAACCGCCGTCGTTCTATTTGTGCCATTTACCGAAAAGCTAGGTATGGCCTCGATAAATCGCGGCGCAAGTAGTTCATTTGTGCGGCTAGATGGGTGAATATTGTCGAAGAACACTCTAGATTCAAAGCCGAAAATTATACAGTCCAACTCTATTGGTGGGCTGTCAAAGCTAAATGGGAAGTCACCTGGATTGAAACAACCTTCTTCTATGTTGCGAAAGCCAAGATCGCTGGCATTGTTTAAAATATTTTCCAGCGCTTGAAACAGATCAAAACTCGAAACAGCCAAATCACTTCTTTGCCTGTATTTGTCGACTACTCTAGCAAACGCTGAATTATATGATCCGACATAGCTCTCGGCGCGGCTTGATATTGTTGGGTCAGAGGATTGACGTTGCAGCGTTTCGGGGATTCGACCGATGTTTGGCACATTGGCGATTAAAAATGATGTTGCGCCTGCTTCCACCAGCCGATTTATTTGAGCATCGAGCTGGCTGGCGACGGCATTGATACGTTGAGCCGCGATACCCGAATCTGTGATGGACCGAATATCACGCAAGTCGTTACCGCCCATGATGATGACGTACAGTGCATTTTCATCAGTACTTTGATTAACTCTTTGCAAATGCGTACTGACTTGTTGTTCAAGGTCCTCTCGGTCGGAGCCCAAAATATTGCCTCCGGATACCGCATAATTAAAACCTCGCGGCGAACCAAAAAAATGCCGCGAGCTGTCAGCATTAGAACCAATACTGTTGGCGATAAAATCCACTGCAACTGGCCCGTCAGAGATGCGGTTTCTAAAATACGGAGGGGGTAAATCGATCACCGCGATATTGCCGGTATCTGACAGACTATCGCCAAATACCACCAATTTAGAAAAGTTCAAACTTTGTGCTAAAGCACCGGTGCCTGCACCAGAAAGAGCGGTCAGTATTATTGACCAACACAGTGCTTTAGCGATTGATTTAAAACGGCTCATCAGTAAAAGATACACTAAATAGAAGCGATCAGCTGGTTTATCAAAAGTTTGGTAATTTATGCAACCATGTAAAAAGCACTCAGTCATATTGTTGTCATACATCGAATTTAGAGTGCTGTCATGGATAAGCAATCAATAATAGCTTTCACGTGATGATTGAAACTCGGACGTGGATAGACCTAATTTGCCTGATCTTCTTTTTAGTCGTATGGCTAGGTTATGCCAAATACAGTCATAGAATGGCCAGTAGAAGAGATAGCCTCGCTGGAATGATGAAAAAGCAACGGGTTGTCTGGATGCAAAACTGCATGATACGCAGCAGCCACATCGATGACGCGGCACTCATTGCGAATGTTGACCGACACGTCACTTTTTACGCTTCAACAACTTTGTTGATTTTAGCCGGGCTGATGACTAGCCTCAGTCAAGTCGTGCCTATTCAGAATATGTTGGAGAGTTTGCCGTATTCTTACCCAATCGAAACAACACAGATTCAACTGCGTTTAATGGTGTTGGTGGCCATCTATATTTACGCCTATTTCACTATTACCTGGTCGCTTAGGCAATTGAGCTTTGCGTCGGTAATGCTAGGCGCCGGCCAAGTTCAATCTAAGGCGTCATCGCAAACGACTGATGCCAATTTGGAGTTTGCTGGATTGGTGGCGAAAGTAATAGATTTGTCTGCGCATAGCTTTAATGGTGGTTTGCGCGCGTACTATTTTTCCATGGCCTGTGTCAGTTGGCTTTATCATCCTATGGTGTTTGTGCTTAGCTGTATCGCGGTGGTGATTGTCTTGTATTGTCGAGAGTTCAAATCTAAAACCCTGTCGGTGTTGACTGAAGCAAACAAGACGCTGCGTCTTTAGATTTAGCTGTGTAGGTTTAGCTGCTGTTAGATTTAGATGCTGTTAGATCTTTAGTAACAAACAAGACCGGCTTGGTTGGTGTTTCGATAAAAACACAGAAATCGGGTCGATTGCTTAAGCAAAAGCTGGTCAAAGAGTGAGCTTTTGGGGCTAATAATACTCAGTACTCAGTACTCAGACTAACTCTATTGCGACCGCCGTGGCTTCACCGCCGCCAATGCAAAGAGACGCGATGCCGCGTTTGCCGCCAGTGCGTTTCAATGCGTGAATGAGCGTGACGATAATTCGTGCGCCAGATGCGCCCAGTGGGTGCCCCAAGGCACAGGCGCCGCCATGAATGTTCACTGTGTTGTGGTCTAACTTTAATTCATTGATGGCTTGTAAGGCGACCACCGCGAACGCTTCATTGATTTCGTATAGATCCACTTGGTCGCTTGACCAACCGGTTAGTGCTAATACCTTTTTGATCGCACCGATAGGAGCTAAGGTGAACTCGGCGGGTATCTGTGCATGGCTGGCCTGCGCGACAATTTTTGCTTGCGGTTTTAAAAGATGTCTTTTGACGGCGGCCTCATTGGCAATCAACATTGATGCTGCGCCGTCGGAAATGGAGCTTGAATTCGCGGCCGTGACTGAACCGTCTTTGCGAAACGCCGGTTTCAATTCTCGGACCTTTTCAGGTCTGGCGGTGGCCAGTTGTTCGTCATGCTCAACTTGTATTTCTTGCTTGCGGCTTTTTACTAAAATTGCGCCGATTTCATCGTTAAAGAAACCTTCTTTGGTTGCGTGCTGTGCGCGTCGCAGTGATTCCAGCGCGTAGTCGTCCATTTGTTCGCGACTGATATTGAATCGATCGGCGGTTTCTTGTCCGAACTCACCCATCAGGCGGCCGCTTTGCGCGTCTTCCAGACCGTCTACAAAAAGCGAATCTTTGCTGATTGCATGACCTAAACGGTGGCCTTGACGCGCTTTCGCAAGAAGATAGGGTGCGTTGCTCATGCTTTCCATGCCACCGGCCAATATCAGTTCCGCGTGGCCACATCGTATGGCGTCGGCGCTTAGCATCACGGCTTTCATTCCTGAGCCGCACACCTTACTGATGGTGGTGCATGGGGTTGATGTTGAAAGCCCGGCTTTCAACGCGGCTTGCCTTGCGGGTGCCTGGCCAATGCCGGCGCTCACCACGTTACCAAGAAACACCTCATCGATTTCATTCCCAGTTAAACCGCCTTTGCTAAGTGATGCTTTTATCGATTCAGCTCCCAGGTCGGCCGCGCTCAATGACGAAAATACGCCTTGAAAGCCACCCAATGGAGTGCGATTAGTGGCTGCGATGTAGATGTTTTTCATATTAGTTTTCTTGCCTGTAAAATCAGAGTTTTAAATGCTCAAAGTGTGTGTGCGGTGGCTACTTTCGATTGATTTGGGCGGTCGAGTTTACGGGAAATGGTATTGCCAACTTGAATAAGCGCTTCTAGGTCGACCCCTGATTTAACGCCAAGGCCGTTAAGTAAATACACCACGTCTTCGGTCGCGACATTACCGCTGGCTCCTTCGGCGTAAGGGCAACCGCCCAAGCCAGCCACTGAACTGTCCAGTGTGCGCACGCCCATTTCGAGTGCCGCATAAACATTGGCGATTGCCATGCCGTAAGTGTCGTGGCAGTGCAGGGCAATTTTCTCGATTGGAATATCCTGTGCGACAGCCGATAGCATATTAGTAATCGAAGTCGGCGTGCCCACACCAATGGTGTCGCCCAGTGAAACTTCATAGCACCCCAGCTCAAACATCGCGTTGCTCACTTCGGCTACTTGCTTGGGCGTTACGGCGCCTTCATAGGGGCAGCCAACCACGCATGAAACGTAGGCTCTAATGGGTATCGCATGTTGCGTCGCTAACTCGGTTACCGGTTTAAATCGCTGGATGCTCTCAGCAATTGAGCAATTTATGTTCTTTTGCGAGAAGCTTTCAGACGCCGCGCCGAATATCGCGATCTCATCGACGTTTGCCTCTAAGGCTGCTTCAAGGCCTTGCATATTGGGCGTTAGCGCGGTGTATCGCACACCGTCTTTACGGGTAATGGCGGCAAACACGTCCGCACTTGCGGCCATCTGAGGCACCCATTTGGGCGAGACAAAACTGCCAGTTTCAATTTTTGGCAAGCCTGCTGCTGTTAGCCCATCAACCATTTCGACAATGTCAGCAAGTTCGATGGCATTGGCTTCATTTTGCAGGCCGTCGCGCGGGCCAACTTCAAACAGCGTGACGAAATCATTCATGTGTAATTGTCCTGTTTCTAGAATTACTAAAGGGCCGGTTTGTCTAATTCGTGAGCTTCCATTCTAGCGTCAGCATTATATGACCATTGGTTTCGATTACTCATGTATTCATTCATTATCTGAAGGGCTAAAGCTCAATAGGGTTGCACCACCATTGACGAGTTCGCCTGTGGCACAAAAGAACTCATCAACCACGCCATTACTCGCGGCGTGCATCGTGTGTTGCATTTTCATGGCCTCCATTACCAATAGAGGTTGCCCAGATTCAACTTGCTGCCCGGTCTGAACCAGTAGTTCGATAATGGTGCCGTTCATCGGCGCTACAAAGGCATTCGTGTCGGCTGATGAGGATGCTTCGCCGATATCATCACGCACAATATCGACGTGCGTTGAACCATTTTCAGTAAAGATGACCAAGCCAGTGTCGCTGTTTGCAACGGTGGCGGATTGTTTATGGCCATCCAAAGTGATGGTCAAGAGGTCTCCAAGCAACGAGGCGGTAGCGATCAATCGTTCGCCTTCTATGTAGAGTATTAAATTGTCTCGAGATAAGCTGTCTGGAGTTAAGTTATGATTGCTCTGTGCAACACCACCTAACTCATTGCCACCCAACTCATTGCCACCCAACTCAAGGTCAACGGTGTAGGGCGTATCATTTATTTCGAGACACTTCGACACTATGTTTGCTTGATTCATCCGCCAAGCATTGTTGTTGCTCCATGGGTCAGTGGATTCTTGGTCTTGTTCTTTCAAGTGCAGAAAAACCGCCGCGAATACCAAACTGTTAGTAACGTCATTGCCTTGTTGCTTAAACAACTCAGCGTGATGTTTTTTGATAAATCCGGTATCTAAATCGGCTGCTTGGAAAGCGGCGTTGGTTGCGAGGTCGTATAAAAAACTAATGTTGGTGCTTACGCCATTTATACGGTAATCACGCAGAGCTTTTGCGGTTCTGCGTAGCGCTGTTTTTCGATCCTCGCCCCATACTATTAACTTAGCAATCATCGGGTCGTAGTAGGGGCTTACTTCGTCGCCCTGCAACACACCGGTGTCGATACGAATATGCTCGTTTTCGACAGGTGTTAGTAAGGTATGTAAGGTGCCTGTGGTGGGTAGAAAGTCATTGCTCGGGTCTTCAGCGTAAATTCGAGCTTCAAACGCATGGCCATTAATGGCTAATTCACTTTGCTTTAATGGCAATGGTTCTCCGCTGGCGACTTTGAATTGCCACTCAACTAAATCTTGGCCGGTGATCATTTCCGTCACAGGGTGTTCGACCTGTAAACGGGTGTTCATTTCCATGAAGTAAAACGAACCATCGGTATCAAGCAAGAACTCGACGGTTCCGGCGCCTACATAGTGTATCGCCTGTGCCGCGCGAACCGCTGTTTCACCCATTGCTGTGCGTAAGCTCTGACTGACCTGGGGTGCCGGAGCTTCTTCGATAATCTTTTGGTGACGCCGTTGTACTGAACAATCCCGTTCAAACAAATAAACGCCATTTCCGTGCGAGTCACAAAACACCTGAACTTCAACATGGCGAGGTTGTGTAAGGTACTTTTCAACCAGCATGTCGTCATTGCCAAAGCTGGCAATGGCCTCGCGCTTAGCGTCTTCAAAGCCTTGTTTAAATTCGTCCTCCGCCCATATTTGACGCATACCCTTGCCGCCGCCACCCGCAACGGCCTTCAGCAGCACAGGGTAGCCCATGTCTTCGGCAGCGCTTTTAAGCCTTGCAAGGCTTTGATCATTGCCATGATAGCCGGGGACTAAAGGCACATTGGCTGCGCCCATAATATTTTTGGCGGCCGACTTAGAGCCCATGGATTCAATTGCTGTGGAGGGTGGGCCGATAAAAACCAAATTATTGTTGGCGCAAGCACTGGCGAACTCGGCGTTTTCAGATAGAAAGCCATAGCCCGGATGTATCGCTTGTGCGCTGGTTTTAATCGCCGCGTCGATAATGGCTTGTGCCACTAAGTAGGATTCGCTAGACGGTGCTGCCCCGATGCGTATCGCTTCATCGGCTTGTGCTACGTGCAGCGAGTTAACATCGGCATCAGAATAGACAGCCACGGTGCGAATGCCCAAACGTTTGGCTGTTTTAATAACGCGGCAAGCGATTTCACCCCGATTCGCAATGAGTACTTTATCGAACATTAGTCAGAGCCCTCAGCTGGTGCTGAAGAGCCCTCAGCCGGCTTGCCCGTAACCCAACTTGGTTTTCGTTTCTCTAAGAACGCCGTTAAGCCTTCTTTGCCTTCTTGGCTTGCCCGTATGTTGGCAATTCTGACACTGGTTTCTTTGATCAGCACATCATCAAGCGGGGAATTTGCGACGTGGTGGATCAGTTGCTTGGCCTGCTTCATGGCCTGTGGGCTATTCGCCAATAGAGCATGGCAGAGTCTTAGCACAATGGAGTCTAGTTCGCTTGGTTCACAAACTTCACTGATTAAATCGGTGCTTTGTGCAATCTCTGCGTCAAAAATCTCGGCCGTTAAAAAATAACGGCGTGCGGCGCGTTCTCCCATGGCGGCAATGACATAGGGTGAAATTGTGGCGGGAGTCAGGCCGATTTTAACTTCGCTCAAGCAAAATTTAGCATTGCTGCTGGCCACGGCAATATCACAGCAGCTGATCAAGCCAATAGCGCCACCGAAGGCCGAGCCTTGTATTTTGGCAATGGTGGGTTTGCTCATACAGTTCAGAGTTTTGAGCATGACCGCAAGCTTGTGTGCATCGTCGACATTTTCTTGATGGCTGAAGCTGGCCATGCGCCTCATCCACGCCAAGTCTCCGCCGGCCGAGAAACTCTTTCCTCGCGCGGCTAGAATCATAACTTTAATAGTGTCGTCTTGATCAATGTCTAAAAATGCCTCGGTCAGCATTTTTATTATCTCATCATTAAACGCATTGTGCTTGTCCGGGCGATTCAATGTTACCGTCGCCACACCGCCGGTTTTGATAATATTAATCATGCTGGCCTCTACATGCGAAACACGCCATAGCGCGATTCTTCGATTGGTTTATTCAATGAAGCGGAGATTGCCAAGGCGAGCACTTGTCGCGTATCGGCTGGGTCGATCACTCCGTCGTCCCATAACCGCGCTGAGGCGTAGTAGGGGTGACCTTGTTTGTCGTAAGCATCCAATGTGGGTTGTTTAAAATCGGCTTCATCTTGCTCTGACCAGGTTTCGCCAGCGCGATCTTTCTGAG
Source organism: uncultured Gammaproteobacteria bacterium (assembly GCA_964516915.1). Classification (GTDB taxonomy): domain Bacteria; phylum Pseudomonadota; class Gammaproteobacteria; order Arenicellales; family Arenicellaceae; genus Arenicella. Next base: position 6,015 of record CAZEXS010000059.1, on the reverse strand, counting down.
CACGTTTCACTTGCGCTAACACTCCAGCGGCCTGCTCACCGCCCATGACCGATATGCGCGCGGTTGGCCACATGAAAAGAAAATTAGGCTCATACGCTCGGCCACACATGCCGTAATTCCCGGCGCCATATGAGTTTCCGATTAGGATCGTAAACTTAGGAACATTTACATTGGCGACCGCATTGACCATTTTCGCGCCGTGTTTGGCAATGCCACCAGCTTCATATTGCTTGCCAACCATAAAGCCAGTGATGTTTTGCAGAAACAACAGGGGTATTTTGCGCTGGCCACACAGCTCAATGAAATGCGTGCCTTTTTGTGCTGACTCGCTGAATAGAACGCCATTATTTGCGACGATTCCAATGGGTTGCCCATGAATTCGCGCAAACCCGCAAACCAAGGTGGTGCCAAACAACGCTTTAAATTCATCAAACTCAGAGGCGTCGACGATGCGCGCAATCACTTCTTTAATATCAAACGACTTGCGCATGTCTTTGGGTAATAGGCCGTGCAATTCTTTTGCATCATAAAGCGGTTCTTGGCTCGGTGCGCAGGCCAGTGGTGTGGGCTTTATTCTGTTCAAGCGAGCAATAGAGTTGCGTGCCAGTTCCAGTGCGTGGTGGTCATTGCGGGCGAAGTGGTCTGCCACACCTGATTCACGGCAATGCACGTCGGCTCCACCCAGCTCTTGTGCGCTGACTTCTTCACCGGTAGCGGCTTTCACTAAGGGCGGCCCCGCCAAGAATATAGTGCCATGTTCCTGGACGATGATCGACTCATCCGCCATGGCTGGAACATAGGCGCCGCCGGCGGTGCACGAGCCCATCACTGCGGCGATTTGCGGTATGTTTTTGGCCGACATGCGTGCTTGGTTATAAAAAATACGCCCAAAATGATCACGGTCGGGGAACACTTCGTCTTGTCTTGGCAGGTTTGCGCCGCCCGAATCAACTAAGTAGATACAGGGCAGATTGTTTTGTTCGGCAATGGCTTGCGCACGTAAGTGTTTCTTCACCGTTAGCGGGTAATAGCTGCCGCCTTTTACCGTGGCATCGTTGGCGACGATCATGCATTCTTGGCCTTTAACACGGCCGATACCTGCGACAACTCCGGCACAGGCCACGTCTTCGCCTTCATACACCATATGCCCAGCCAATTGACCGATTTCTAAGAAGGGCGAGCCCGAATCAATCAATGCGTCGATGCGTTCACGAGCCAGTAATTTGCCTTTAGATTTATGCCTTTGTTGGCGAGCATGTCCACCGCCTAGTTTGATTTGCTCAACCAGTTCACGTAAAGCGGCCACTTCACTTTGCATGTGGTTAGAGTTTTCAATAAATTCAGCAGAACGTGTGTTGAGTTGGCTATTGATTACCGGCATGACTTGTCTCGCATTTCCAAAGGTTTCTTCTTTTAAGTATTGATCTTTTATCTATTTATCTTTGTATTTGTGAACTGAGCTATTGGTTTATTTAGTCTCATTGAAAAGCTCACGGCCAATCAACATTCGGCGAACTTCGGAAGTGCCCGCGCCAATCTCATACAGTTTTGCATCACGCAGTAGGCGGCCAGTAGGGTATTCGTTGATATAACCATTGCCACCTAAGGTTTGAATCGCCTGTAAGGCCATTTGCGTGGCTTGTTCGGCCGTATAAAGTATGACAGCGGCGGCATCTTTGCGGCTGTCTTCACCGTGATCGCAAGCACGTGCAACCGCGTATAAAAATGCGCGGCTGGCACTGAGCGATGTGTACATATCTGCGATCTTACCCTGCATGAGTTGAAACTCGCCGATGGCTTTATTGAACTGGGTGCGTTCATGAATATACGGAACTACGATGTCCATGCAGGCTTGCATGATGCCCACAGGGCCTCCCGAAAGCACAGTTCGTTCAAAGTCTAAGCCAGACATAAGCACTCGCACACCGCCGCCTTCAAAGCCCAGTATGTTTTCGACCGGGACTTCACAATCTTCAAACACCAATTCGCAGGTATTTGAGCCGCGCATGCCCAGTTTGTCTAATTTTTGCGCTTGGCTAAACCCTTTAAACGAGCGTTCAACAATGAACGCCGTGATTCCACGCGAACCTCCGTTCAGGTCAGTTTTGGCGTAGATGACATAGGTGTCAGCATCCGGCCCATTGGTGATCCACATTTTGTTACCGTTTAACAGATAGTGGTCGCCTTTCTTATCGGCTCTTAGTTTCATGCTCACTACGTCTGAACCGGCGTTAGGCTCAGACATTGCCAGCGCGCCAATGTGTTCGCCTGAACATAACTTAGGTAAGTATTTGGCTTTTTGTTCGTGCGACCCGTTTTTACGAATTTGATTTAGGCAAAGGTTGGAATGCGCGCCGTATGACAAACCGACCGACGCCGAGGCCCGGCTAATTTCTTCCATCGCCACACAATGGGCAAGGTAACCCATATCGCTGCCGCCATATTCTTCTTCAACGGTAATGCCTAACAAGCCTAGTGACCCAAACTTTTGCCAAAGATCATTTGGGAACAAATTGTCCTGGTCAATTTGCGCCGCTCGTGGGGCGATTTCGTCGGCGGCAAACTGCTGAGTCATATCACGCAGCATGTCGATCTCTTCGCCGAGGTGGAAATTTAGTGAGCTGTAATGGCTTGTCATATTGCTAGTACGATTTTGTTAAGTGACGTTTAATTAAATTTACTTTGCTTTACTTTGATTCCTATTGGGTTTTTTCGAGGCTTTCTTTGCAGCGATTTTCCGCCTCATCCAGATCCTTTAGCATCAGTTTGAGGTCTTTTTGTTGCTGAAGTAGGTCTACGCGTTTTTCTTGTATTTTTTGGATTAAAGCGTTCAGTTGCTCGGTATTCTGAGCCGTTGAATCGTACATCAAAATAATATCGCTGCTTTCTTCAAGCGTGAGCCCCAGACGTTTTCCGCGCAGAATTAAACGCAAACGAGTTCGGTCAGCGGTGCTGTAGGCTCGGGATTGATTGTCGCGGCTAGGGCATAGCAGGCCTTTTTCTTCATAAAAGCGCAGTGTGCGGGTGGTGACACCAAACTCATTGGCCAGTTCACGAATTGAATACGTCGAGCTCATAAAACGGAATACTTATGATTTTCTTTGCGAAATAATACACCTAGTTTACGTTTACGTAAACGTCTATCTAGGGATGATGCTTAAGGTCGTCAATGAAATTGGCCGTGCGGGCTGGGCTGGGCTGTTAGTGTAGTGCGTAAGTCCAGAGACCCACACGCTTGTTTCGTGGTGGTCTTTATGGGTTTGTGGCGATTTAATGAGATCTATGAGATCTATGCGGTCTGTGCTGATCTACGGTGATTCGCTTATTTATTTAGACGCAACTAATCCGGCAAAGTAAGCTTCGGTTCGGCTAAGGCCTAGCTCGATCATTTCTTCTGCGCGGTCAACTTCCAGTGTTCGACAAGCGTTTCTTGGTATTTCGATCGTATGATCCGGCGGGTAGGCGGCCAGTTTTTGCTTGGCAAGCCCACTTTGCATGCTTTCAAATGCTTGGTTAGCAACATCGTACATGCCCCAATCCAGTTCGCCTTTTTGGTTGCGATTACGTTGCATGCGCTGAATATAGTTCGCTATCTTTAATCGCATCGGCGAGTCGTTATCAACTTTGATGCGGTCTTTGGGTGTTTTATCGGGCTTGGGGTTTAGGTTTGGGTCGACTTGACCGCCTAGGTTCACGGCGATGGTCATATCCGTGTTATCGCCAAAGGTTGGCGCGATGGGCACTGGGTTCAAAACGCCGCCGTCGATAAGCTTGGCGCCGTTTCGATCCAAAGGTGTGAAAAACAACGGTAAAGATATGGATGCGCGAATGGCTTGAAAGAGGTCGCCAGAATTCAGCCACACCTCTTTCTCATTTTTGATATCAGCCGCCACTGCGGTAAATTTAATCGGTAGGTCTTCGATGTTTTGCGTGCCGACTAACTTAATCAGCGTGTTTATAAATTTATCACCGCGAAAGAACCCGCCACCACTCCATGAAATATCCAACAATCTGACCATGTCAATTTTTCGTATTTCCAGCACCCACTCTTCAAACTCGTCGAGCTTGCCAGCGGCGTACACACCACCGATCAAAGCGCCGGCCGAGCTCCCACTGATTGACTTGATTTGATACCCATTTGCTTCAAGGTAGCGAATTACACCTATGTGCGCTAAGCCTCGCGCACCGCCACTTCCAAGTACTAAAGAAATCGTTTTCATAGTTTGGTCTGTACTATTACTTAATCCTTTTAGCCATTCTCATGAATGGTTTTTCAAGCCCGAAAAACAATACGGACGAGATCACAATGATCACCACTAAGGCCAGTAAGCTTTGCACTACAGGGTGCGCGAGATAATTATTAGCGAGATACAAAATGACGGTGAAATGCACTAAGTAGAATGAGTACGAAATGTCGGCGATGTGTTTGATAAAAGCCAGTTTGAAGTTTAGACATTTCATCGATAGAAGCAATAAAGCCGCCAGCCCAATTCCAGCCAGAAAATTGGGGCTTGAGCTCAAAACAGCAATGTCTAATTGATCAAGGTATGACAAAGCCACGCTCAAGCTAAGAAACGCGATTAGAAGAATCGCACTGGGAATCTTTAATAAAGTTTCTCGATACTCGCTCACCACAGCACCCAATAGGAAAAAAATAAGAATCGATGGAAACGCATTGTTGAGAAAAAATACTCGAAAATACTCAATATCAAAACCCGTGCTTGAGACTTGATCCGCGTAGATAAAGTCCAGTCGCCCCTGGTCGGCGAGCGCGACAAAGCCAAGCGATATAGCCGCTGAAATAAGCAGCGTGACCTTAGGGTAAACCCGTATCAGAATTACGAACATCGGGGCTATTAAATACCAAAATAACTCCACGGTAAGCGTCCAGCTAACGTGAAATACGTCGTAACCGACCAATGCTGCAGGGAAGATATGCTGCAAAGACAGTAAGTTCACCATTACCGAGGGCCAATCAGTGGCTAAACGATTTAGATCAATCACGCCGAGTACCACACCCAAGCCTATGTACAGAAATATATAAACCGGGAAGATGCGTAGTAAACGATGGCAGTAATAAGCTTTTAAGGAGTTGTGCTGAGCACTTTGGAATATAAGGTAGCCACTGATCACGAAAAACAGCTGCACGCCAAATACGCCGCCGTATTCTCCAAAAAAAGGAATTGATATACCGAAAGAATGACTGCAATGACGTAGAAATACGGATATAACAGCCAGTGCTCGCAGGTTGTCAATGCAGTTCATTATCTTAAATTTAGTGCCGTTGAAAAATAGCTGGGTATAGTAAACAACTATTGATACTTCTCCTATTCTATTTAACTAAGAATATCGACAAAAACGGCAACTTTTTGGTTTAGCGCAGTTAGTGCTATGCTTTCGGGGAAAATTAGCAGAATTAAAGAAACAGATAAGAGACCGATACATGAAGATCATTGCAAAATTGTTGGTATTATTCGTCGCCCTTAGCCATGTGGGGATCATGATTTTAGAGATGTTTTTCTGGAATCATCCGACAGGCCAACGTATTTTTGCGATGACACCGGAAGTTGCAGCATCGAGCGAAGTATTGGCTATGAACCAAGGCCTCTATAATGGTTTCTTGGCAGCAGGGCTGTTTTGGGGGCTACTAAAAAGTAAGTTTGATGTGATTGTTTTCTTTTTGATTTGTGTTGTCGTAGCCGGAATCTTTGGTGCGGCTACCGCAAAAGCATCGATTCTATTTACCCAGGGCATGCCGGCACTGATCGCTTTGATTGCCGTTTTATTGACTCGTAGTGCGTATCAGCAAGATTAATTGCTAGGTCGACTTAATGAGCGCATAGCCATAACAGGGCTAGCATTTTCTACGCCGTTATAGTTTACCGTTATAGTTCATTGTTATAGTTCATTATTAATAGTACACGCATACTAAAATACGCAGTTTAATATGCTTGAATCACGCGGGGCTACGAGCCAATTATTCAGCTCTTAGTATAATCTTGGGTGCGATTGCTG
>CAZEXS010000058.1:0-22623 GCA_964516915.1 uncultured Gammaproteobacteria bacterium | reverse complement strand
TATGAAACTTAAGAAAAGCGTGACGCTCAGCTTCTTCGGTGGACCCAAAAACTTTAGCAATAAGGTTAGAGCGAGCAACAGGGTCCTCAAGCTGCAGCTCAAGCTGCTTTCGGAACACACCAAGGTCCTCAGCAGATAAAGTTTTATTGGCTTTCGGCGCCGTAGCGCAGGCCGTCATTAGACCCGCAATAAACATGCAACAAAGAGTACGCAAAAGTGTTTTAACTCGGTAGGTGAAATTCGTCGTCATAATGTTCTCTATCTCAGGTTTTTAGGCATGTGCTAGGTCAGCTGTGCAAAACTGTTTTGTGTCAGATAACAATATTATCCTGTTTGCTTTTCGTAACCATTGTCTGTGTTATAAACGCTATAGTCTAGTTTCACAAGTGAGATCCATGATGACTTTTGCTAGTCGCTTAACACTCTCAAGTATTTTCTGTACATGGGCTTTATTGTGCTGTCCCTAGTTGCTTACTAGTTACTTTCTAGTTACCTACTAGTTACTTAGCCCTTCTCCCTTACCATATAACTTGGTAACACAATGGTCACACAGTTGTCTCTGTTTGGTCATATTTCGCTTATGAGATCCGATTATCATAAAGTTGAAAATTAGCTGTGCAAACTAGTGAGGAAGTAATGGGCAAAGCAGATTTACATTGCCATTCTAAGTTTTCTGATGTGCCGTCGACATTTGTTCTTAAGGCTTACGACTCACCTGAAAGTTTTACTGAACCGGAATATTTATATAAACAAGCTAAGTCTCGCGGAATGGACTACGTCACGATAACCGATCATGACGATATTCGTGGATGTTTAGAGCTGCAAATCTCGCACCCCGAAGACACATTTATCTCGTGTGAGGTAACTGCTTATTTCCCCGATGATAATTGCAAAGTCCATATCTTGGTCTATGACATCACCACAAGTCAGTATGACAAGATGATGGAAATACGCTTCGACCTCTTTGCATTGCGTGACTACATCATTGAACAAAATATTGCTTACTCAGTTGCCCATGCTACTTATGACCAAGATGGCAAGTTGACTTTTAACCACATTGAGAAGCTTGTTCTAATGTTTGATGTGTTTGAGGTAATTAATGGTGCAGCCAGTTTTCAAAATAACGCATTGCTACACCGCTACCTAAGGTCGCTGGATGCGCAAGAGTTCAAACTTTTACAAAGCAAACACAATATAAAGCCGATAAGCTCTGACCCTTGGATCAAAGGTTTTACTGGGGGCTCGGATGATCACTGTGGTATTTTGATCGGCAGCGCTTACACGTACAACTTGAGTACAACTAAAGAATCATTCATTGACAGCCTTCGCAATAAATCTTCTCTAGCTCATGGCATTCATGGCAATTTTGAAATTTATGCCACGGGTGTTGTCAAACATATTCACGACTATAAAACCCAACGAGATAAAAAATATCATAAAACGAAAATGAATGATTTTCTTGAGATGTTTTTTATTGGTGAACAAGGCAACTGGGCAAGACGATTTAAAAAGAGTCAATCGTTGCGATATCTAAAACGTAAAAACAGTCGCACTCATAATGCCTTACATAATTTACTGCAAGAAATTAACCAACAGAAAGGAACGGATATCGCACAAAAAATACCGTTGGCGTATGAAAAGGTAACCGAGCTCCATGATGAAATGTTTCGCTCTGTTGTCAAGGCCTTGGTTAAAAATTTACCGTCTGGCAATATTTTTAAAACCTTTGAACACCTTTCCACATTATTCCCGACGATGGTATTAGCATCGCCATTTATTGGTTCCATGCGTCACCAAGTTCTTAAGAGTGATTTAAAGAAAAATCTCATTGCTTCCTGCAAAGGTAGCTACACGCAAAAAGCATTGTGGTTTACCGACACAATTGATGATTTAAATGGGGTTTCTGTCAGCCTGAGACAAATGGCAAAACAGAGCCAATTGCTGAATTATCAATTGCATCTCGTAACCTGTGTTGACGAAGAGAATATTCATACGCCGCTTCCAGCTGGCACCATAAACATGCCGCCAATCTTTCAGGATAAATTTCCTGGATATGAACAACAAAAAATTGGTTTTCCGTCTTTACTGAGCATGATGCGTCGCATCATTCAGGAACAGCCTGACCAAATTATTATCTCAACACCGGGGCCTCTTGGGCTTGGAGCTTTACTGTGCGCTAAATTAATGGATGTGCCTATAAAAGCGATTTATCACACCGATTTTTCTGCACAAGCTTTGCGCATTACAAATGAACCTAGTCTGGCGAAACTAATCGACAAACTAAGCAACAGCTTTTATCAATTTGCAGATGAAGTTCATGTGCCCAGTCAGGCTTACCTCAATAAGTTAGAGAAAACCGGCATAGAGTTAAAGAGACTTAAGATTTTTCCTCGCGCTCTTGATCTGAACCAATACAAGCCTTCAAAGCTGACGCAAAGCCACGTTAATTTAAGGCATTGCTCTCAACTGAAAGGGGAGTTCACATTATTATTCGCTGGCCGGATTTCTGAAGATAAAAATCTTAAGTTATTGGTTGAAATTTTTGAACTAGCAAACCAACAAACACCTGGTAGATACAATATGGTTGTCGCCGGCGATGGGCCTTATCTGGAAAACTTGAAGGAACAACTTTCGTCTCAAGATAATGTGTATTTCACAGGTAGACTTGATGCTCAGGATCTTGTCAGCTGGTACCAGCTGTCTGATTTATTTGTATTTCCGAGTCATACTGATACGTTTGGTATGGTGATTCTTGAAGCGCAAGCATGTGGAACTCCTTGTTTAGTAACTAGCAGTGGCGGGCCTAAAGAAATTATTAAGAACAATGTTAGCGGTAAAGTGATTGGCACTGATGAATGCGAAGATTGGCTTGCTGCTATCGAATCTTACTTCTACATGAAAAATGCTCAACCCGAGCAATATCAAGTAATCATTGAAGCGTGCACAAACAATGTATTAGAAAATAATAGTTGGCAACGAATTTTTGACTCTGTTATTGGCGCTGAATGTCGTATGCCATCAAATCAACATACACCCCTACAACCTATTGCTGCATAGCCTTAATTTAGAATCATGAATACAAATCGTTTTTTCATAATGCGCCACGGTGAAAGTGTGGCAAATAAAAATGGCATTATCACAAGTCACGAAGACAATGCGCTCAATGACTTTGGCCTGACAAATCATGGCGCTGAACAAGTCATGCATACCGCATTGCAAACTCGCTTAAATCAAGATGCGTTAATTGTGAGTTCCGATTACCTGCGTGCAAAAGAGTCAGCAAAAATCATGCAGGATATAATCTGTGCGTCTTTAGAAATACGGTATGACAAGCGCTTACGAGAACGGAATTTTGGAGATTTAGAATTACAGAATAGTGCCTTGTACGAAAAGGTCTGGCGGCAAGATGAAGTTTCGTCAAATGTTCAACTCAATAAAGTTGAAACCGTTAATCATGTGTTAAGTCGAGTTTTGCCGCTTGTTGATGAATTAAACCAAACCGTTTCCAATCAAGATGTTTTACTTGTTGGCCACGGTGATGTACTGCAAATACTGTTGGCATATTATCAAGGTTTGGATCCCAAATTTCATCGCACCATTGCGCCACTAAAAAATGCAGAGCTTCGATCTTTGCCGCTGCTAAATAAGCAACTCAGCGCTTAATTTTATGAGGGCTCAACCGGGCTCAACCGGGGACAGACTGTCCCTCGTCAGTCCCTAAAAGCCACCTCTTATTCGGCTAATTGAACATATCTGCGGCTACTTTCCACTCACCATTTTCCTTAATCCATACGACCAAATAGTAACCCTTCACGACGGAACCATCTGCACGTTCCGTGGTCGACGTCCCATAATCGTATGCCATATCACCGCTAGATGAGACAGACGCAAAGTTTGACTCCCAAGAAACCTTGTCATCTGATTCCAACATTGCCTGAGTGGCATTGCGAATATCATCAAGGCCTAAAATAGGCGCGGCTTCTGGCATGATTAGTACAGAATTCTCCGACATAAGCGTCATGATTCCATCAAGGTCGCTGCGCCCATATAGATTAGACCACTTCTCTTCTAGCTCTTTTATTTTGGTTTCTGCAGGAACAGTCTCCGCATGTGAATAGGATGTTAAACCCAAGATAAAGGCTATCAAAACAACTTTAAAAATTAGCATATACAGATTTCCTCTTAGTTAGTGGGGATAGAATAACAGAGCGTTCATACGAATGATCTTCAATAGTTGTTGCGCTGACCACTATTACTTGTTGTAGGCTGATACGTAAACCATGGTCTGTCACCGACGTTAGTTTTAATGTAGTGTGTTAGTTTCACTTTCTTAAACACGCAAACTGCCATGTGTTGATTATTTTAAGCGAGGTTGAACAGTATATTGAGGGGTTGGGCTTTAAAGTATTTTTAGTATTCATTCATAAGTAAAAAAAACAGGACAGTTCAATGGAAAAAACGCAAAAAACTTTGTTAGTTACGGGTGCCTCGGGCTATCTGGCATCTTGGGTGGTTAAGCAATTGTTAGATCAAGGCCATGTTGTTCATGGCACTGTTCGCAGCCTTAATAATCAAGCGAAGGTTTCGCATTTACTCTCATTAGCTGAAGATTACCCTGAGAAACTTAAATTGTTTGAGGCGGATTTATTGCAGGTCGGTAGCTTTAGTGAGGCTATGAATAACTGCGATGTTGTAATTCATACCGCATCGCCTTACTTTTTAAAGCCATCAAAAAATACTCAAAGTGAATTGATAGACCCGGCAATTAAAGGAACTGAAAACGTACTTAATAGCGTTAATAAAACTGAAACGGTAACGCGCGTCGTTTTAACAAGTAGCATGGTTGCGTTGTATAACAATGCTAAAGATTTTGCTGGTCGGCCTGATTGCCAAGTTAATGAAAGTGATGTAAATCATAATCAAGACATGAATTATAACTCCTATGCGTTTTCTAAAACTCAAGCAGAAAAAGTGGCGTGGGACATTAACGCTAAGCAACAGCGTTGGGATTTAGTGACGGTGCACCCTGGTGCAGTTTTCGGTCCGTCATTGTCTGACCGTAAAGACGCAACTAGTGTGAATATGCTGATTGATTATTTGAATGGAAATTTTAAACACGGCGTACCTAATATTAGTTTAGGCGTTGTTGATGTAAGAGACACAGCTGAAGTACATGTTAAAGCAGCACTCACTCAAGCGGCTGCCGGTAAGTATTTATCTGTTGCAGCGACTCATACTTTTCTAGAGTTAGCTAAATTTATTGATCCGGAAAAATTCGATATAAAAGACCAGCTTCCACGTAAAGAAGTTCCTAAATTTCTCGTTTGGATGATTGCGCCTTTTATCGACATGCAGAGAAAATACGTAACAAATAATGTCGGTTATGATCTTAGTTTTGATAGCAGCCGAAGTGAATCAGAATTGGGCGTTAACTATCGTTCAACCGAAACCACTATCGAGGATCATATACAGCAATTAGTTATGAACAAGTTGATATAGGCAGTTAATAGCGGTTAGGAACGGTCAGAGCAGAAGAATGAGACCGAAGTAAGTCGAGTCAATACACATTAATGCACAAAGCCTTCCTTGAACTCGCAGCAACTAAGATGGAGAAGTTTAGAGTCAATTTATATGTTTAAGCGGTGACTTGATTTGACTCTATCTAGCGCAATCAAGGTTCTGAACTTATTAATGTTTTTGTTACTTAAAAACACTCTTTCAGCTAACTCTTCGTACTCTCGCATGTTCTGGACGATGACAATTAGAATGAAATCGACTTCACCGGCGACATAGTAACACTGCTGTATTTCAGGAGCCTGCAAGAAGACATTTTTAATATCATTGTTTGTTTCTTTGCTCTCGCTAGCTAATTCTATTTCTACGACCATCGTGACATCCAAGCCGACTTCGTTCGGGTTAACGATTGATACCACTGATGAAATTACTCCCTCCTTTTCCATGCGGCTTATTCTGCGTTGCACAGATGCTGCAGAAAGGTTAACGAGCTCTCCTATTTGATGATGTGGCAACTTACTGTCGTTCTGAAGAACGCGAAGTATGGCTATGTCAAATTTATCAATTTTTCTTGATGGCACAATAATCGTTTAGTGAGGTATTTACTCGAAAACAGCCCGAATAAAGAGCGTTCTCTTCGTGTGTTTTGGATTAATCTTGATTTTCAACTAATGTCTTCAACAAATCATACTATTTATCGACATGCTAAACCTCTTCAAAAATACAAAGCTCGATCAGTTTGTTGCGTCTCCTGATAATTGCCTTAGACCTGATGAGCCGCTAAATCAGTCGCGTTTCGATCAGGCTGAGCAAGAGATAACGCAGTGGGCTGGATACCAGCAAACACCGCTTTTATCATTGACGGGCCTGGCTAGGTCGGTTGATATCGAAGAAATATACTATAAGCATGAAGCTTCACGGTTTGGGTTAGGCAGTTTCAAAGCGTTGGGCGGAGCTTACGCTGTCTTGCGTGTTATTCAAAAGAACCTGAGTAATGCAGAAGGAAGAACTGTCTCCTTAAAAGAAATTAGAGAAAACAAATTCAGCACTGAAGTCTCTGACATTACGGTGACGTCGGCAACCGATGGAAACCACGGCAGATCAGTTGCTTGGGGCGCAAAATTATTTGGCGTGAAGTGCCGTATTTATATCCATGCAGAAGTTAGCGAGTATCGTGCTCAAGCAATGCGAGAACTTGGCGCTGAGGTCGTTCGTGTTAATGGGAATTATGATGATACCGTTGCAAGAACCAGAGACGATGCAAAGTTACACAATTGGGAAATCGTGTCTGACACTTCTTGGCCGGGTTACACAAATATTCCCTTAGACGTGATGGCTGGGTACGGAGTGATGGCCAGAGAAATAGTTGAGCAATTGGAGCAGCCACCAACGCATGTATTTTTACAGGGTGGTGTTGGCGGTTTGGCGGCCGCGATCGCAGCTTCATTTAACCAAGAATGGTCAACTAAAGCACCCATTAACATAATCGTCGAACCCGAACTTGCCCCTTGTTTGTTTATTAGCGCTAAGAATGGAAAAGCAACGGCCTTTAGGGTTGAAAAAGAAACAATGATGGCTGGTTTGTCGTGTGGTGAGCCTTCTCAAATAGCGTGGCCAATACTTTCTTCGACGGTCAAAGGTTATATTACCATCCCCGATACACTAGTCGCCCCAACCATTCGTATGCTTGCTAAGCCTAATAATGGAGACAGCAAAATAGAAGCGGGAGAAAGCGCCGTAGCAGGCTTGTGTGGTTTACTCTGCGTTGCAACTCAAGATGAGCTGCGCGAATCATTACAATTAACTAAACGGTCAAGAGTTCTTATTATTGGTTCTGAAGGAGTGACAGATCCGCATATCTTCAAAGCCATTATGAGTGATCAAGACCTATAAGCTGTGAGTCTTGCGACACTACAACTAATTTGTCTTCTCAAACACGAAGCTTTCCTTGCGCCGGTAATTTGAAGAACGAACGACCGTTTAGGCAATGTAGAGCTTTTTGTCACGTTGATTTAATTAGTTAGTTGCCTCTAAGATACTCATTTGAGTCATTCAAAATTCAAGACATGACACCCCAATTTACAGAGACATAAGATGATTAACGTATCAAATCAATCGTTGCTAATAGTGTTTTTCGCGTTGCAACTAAACTCAGTCGTGGCTGCTGAAGACAAATTTTTTGTGTCGGACGGAGTCCAAATTCGATTCATTGATGAGGGACGTGGTACTCCAGTATTGCTCATTCATGGTTACACTTCAGATATTGAAAGTGGGTGGAGAAATCGAGGTGTAATTAATGGTCTGGTATTAGCTGGTTACCGAGTGGTCGCATATGATAATCGCGGACACGGCAAAAGCGATAAGCCTCAAGGCGTATCAAAATATGGATTGAATATGGTAGAAGACGCTAGAAGATTGCTCGACCAATTGGGTATCGATCGTGCGCATATTGTTGGATACTCCTTGGGCGGGAGGCTTGCTAACAAGCTTCGAGAGCTTCACGGCAAACGCGTAATTTCGCTAACCGTTGGTGGCACCAACAGACCGACCGAGCACCGCCCTGTGTCGGTCGAGCGCATCGAAAAGCTTGATAAGCAGTTGCGTAGTAAAGGTATTAAAGATGAATTGGATCGGGCGGCTTTAATCGCCGTACGCGTCAGCTCTTCCGAGTATCTTGGAAACGAATCCGAATTGGGTCGAAACAAAATCCCTATGCTGGTTATGAGGGGAGAACAGGACCATCCGGAAAGAGCACAGGAACTTGCTGAAATAACATCAAATGCGAAGTTCAAGATTGTACCGGGCGATCATAAGACAGCACCGGCGACACCAGAGTTCTTGGAAGCACTATTGGAGTTTCTCAACGAACATGAACCCGGTAGCCAAGAACAATAGAGGCGTCAGGTCTTGAATTTTGAATGTCTCTTTAGCGCAAACAACTGACGTATGCCGAAGGTAAGGCGTTTCAAAAATCCGCATTAAAAATGGCTGGCCGAATTTAGTTTTCTATAATTGGGGTAGTCGCGAGCACGTGTCTGAGCAAAGCGAGTTTGCGCAGCGCCAATTATAGAAAACTACATTCGGGTACCCCAGAGGGGCCAACATTTGCGGGGTCTTTCTTTGCTTCGGTTTCTTTGGACAAGCAAAGAAATGAAGGCCCGCCCCGGCGAGGGGCAACATATATTAGAACATCAACTCAAATTAGTAGCCACAAGACTAAAATTAATTGTCAGTGTTTTAATTTCGCAAAAAATAGCTGCTTAGGGCAAATCGAAAGGCATTTAAAAATAGCGGTATGGATTAGATTATTACGCTTCAGATAGGGTATGTTTGCTATTCGCCGAAGTAAGAAAGAAACTATCAACTACAAATATTCAGATACTTTTCAATTACCTGAGGCATGCCATTTTCAATGCATTCTATGGTTAATACGTGGCCAATCGAGACCTCTAATATATTGTCGATTTCTAAGAATTTTGGCAAGTTCTCTAGGTCGAGATCATGACCCGCATTTACTCCGATGCTTAACTTTTGCGCGAGTAGTGCGGCGGCTTCAAATTTCTTGAAAATATGGTTTTTTTCTGGCCCATGAAAGCTTGACGCATATTGCTCTGTGTAGAGTTCGATTCGATCCGCTTTTGTCTCAGGCACTAACTTCACTTGCTCAACATCAGGGTCAAGAAAAATGGCTGTTCGAATTTCTGATTGCTTAAGCCTGTCGATTGAGCTTTTTACAAAATCCATGTCTGTCTTTAAATCCCATCCGTGGTCCGATGTTAACTGGTTCGGACCATCAGGAACCAAAGTGCATTGGTCTGGTTTGATAGCTTCAACGAGAGATAAAAAATCTTCTGAGGGGTACCCTTCGATATTCAACTCAACCTCATCGAGTTCTTCGAAGTAATTACCTAAATCATAAGCGTCATTCATTGTGATATGACGTTCATCTTGTCTGGGGTGTATTGTGATGCCTTGTGCACCCAGCTCAATGAATTTCTTTGCAAAATTCAAAACATTGGGGTAATCACGACCACGAGAGTTTCTGAGAAGCGCAATTTTGTTTATGTTGACACTGAGGTTGGTCATCGTATTTAGTATATTCAGTCAGTTCAGGTCTATTCTAGCGACAAGGAATATTGATGTCTGTATATATAAATGAGCTTTATTTTTTATAAATCAGAAAAAGCCGATATCGTGGCAATGGTTGTTTCATACAAGCCGTAAGCGATAAGGCTCCAGGATGGAAAGCCGTCCAACGGTAATGCGAAGAGCCGCCCCAAGGCATAGCTGCCAGTAACCTGGCTTTAACTAGCTAGATGCAGCAACACCCATTTAACTTGCATCGATGCTGGCAATCCATTCAAGAAAAACATCGGCACTTTTTTGCCAATTTCTCGACATCATTAGATTGTGAGGTTCACCTTCGATGATGTGTGCTTGAACCTCTAAATGCGCTGCTAATTTTTCTTGGTGCTCGACAGCGACGGTTTTGTCGGCGCCGCCGCCAATTACACAAATAGGTGTGTGATTATCTGGTTCGGGTTTTTTCGGTAACGCAAAGATCAGCATGCCAAAGAAAGCGAAATAGGCTTCATCGCCGAGATTGTTTACTAATCGATCAACGGTCTTTTGATCGGCGTCAGGCTCGATAAACATGTACTGAGCATGCTCAGGATTAGAGACCAATGGATACAAAGACCAGGTTAAACTGCTCTTTACTTGTTGTAGTGGGTGTACCGTCAATTTTGCCCCTTTAACGCCGTAGTGTGGCAGCGAAGCGAGCAGGCCAAGGCCTTTGATATTGACGTCTTTGTTTAACAGGTGCTGGCATACCAGGCCACCCATAGAGTGCCCAATCACAATCGGCGCGCTTGGCATTGCCGCTATCACCGCTAAAACGTCTTTAATGTAGTCGCCGATGGTGGTTAAACGAAGGGGCTTTGAATTTCCGCTATCACCATGGCCGCGTAAATCCATCGCCCATGTTTCGTGGCCGGCTTCGGCAAAATAATCTAGATAAGTATCTTCCCAACACCAAGCGCCATGCCACGCACCGTGGACCAGTAAAATGGGTGGTTTGTCACTCGAACCGTCGGCGGGTTTTGTTTGAAGTGTGTTTAATATTCCAACCAGTACTTTTTTTGTTTCCATTGAAGGAGCCCTCTAAATCAAACAATATTTGCGACTAACTAAATTTCCGCGGCAGAATAACTTGCCTGTTTAATGGCGGCTTTTGCATCGAGCTCGGCCGCTTTAAAGGCGCCACCAATCAGCTCACTTGAAAGCCCGCTTTGTTGCAGTTCATCGAATAGGCTGCGTTCAGATTCTTGGCCGGCACAAATGATTACTGTGTCTGCCGGTAGAATTTCTTGTTGATCGCCGCGCCTAATATGCAGCCCAGCATCATCAATTTTCAAATACTCTACGGCATTTAACATGGTTACCCCGCGGCGTGTTAAGGCCAATCGATGTGTCCAACCGGTGGTCTTGCCTAGGCCTCTGCCAACAGGTGTGTCTTTGCGTTGCAATAGCCAAATTTCTCGGTCTGATTTGGCCACAATAGGCTCGATGCCAGTAACCCCGCCGCGAGGATGATTTTCAAAATCAATTCCCCATTCGCGCGCAAAAACTTCACGATCTACAGCGCCAGAAGGCCCAGAGTGACTTATTAACTCGCACACATCAAAACCAATGCCGCCCGCGCCGATCACCGCCACCTTGTTGCCCACTTCTTTGTTGCCTTTGATAACGTCGGTATACAGCACGGCTTTATCGTGGTCGATTCCCTCAATAGCGGGGGTGCGCGGTGTGATGCCCGTGGCGACAACTACGTGGTCAAATTCGCCGGCACTGAGCTCTTCTGCGGATACCTTGTTGCCGAGTTTGAGTATCACCCCATGCAGCTCGATCATGCGGCCGTAGTAACGCAATGTTTCGTAGAACTCTTCTTTGCCAGGAATTCTTTTTGCCAAATTAAACTGCCCACCGATTTCACTGGACGCATCAAATAATGTTACTTCGTGTCCGCGTTCTGCAGCAATGGTTGAATAAGCCAGGCCGGCCGGGCCTGCACCAACAACCGCAATGCGTTTCTTTTGCGTTGTTGGCGGAAAGTTCAACTCCGTTTCGTGGCAGGCTCGCGGGTTAACTAAGCAAGACGAGGTAATGCCGTTAAAAGTGTGATCAAGGCAGGCCTGATTACAGGCGATGCAGGTATTAATTTCGTCTTCGCGTTGCTCACGCGCTTTAATCATAAAATCGCTGTCGGCTAGCAGCGGGCGCGCCATTGAAACGAGATCGGCGTCGCCACGAGTCAGAACTTCCTCCGCGACATCGGGCATATTGATGCGGTTAGAGGTAATCAACGGAATGTTGAGTTCACGACGCAGTCGACCAGTCACTGAGGTAAACGCCGCACGGGGAACCATGGTGGCGATAGTTGGGACGGCGCTTTCGTGCCAAGTGAAATGTGTTGATACGATTGAAGCGCCGGCGGCTTCTATATTTTTACCAAGCGTGACGACTTCTTCCCAGCTCATTCCGCCTTGCAGCATGTCCATTGCGGCGATACGAAAAATGACAATAAAGTTATCACCTACCGCGGCGCGCGTGCGTTTGATTATTTCAAGTGGGAAGCGCATCCGGTTTTCATAACTTCCGCCATACTCATCTGTACGTTGATTGGTTTTTTCAACCAGAAAAGTCGAGACCAAGTATCCGGCTGAGCCGATAATTTCCACGCCGTCGTAACCGGCTTGTTGCGCGAGCAAAGCACACTGAACATGATCGTTAATTTGTTTCTCGATGCCCTCTGCGTCTAATTCCTTGGGAGTTAGCTTGGCAATACGAGATTTGATGGCCGAAGGGGCGACTGCGTTTTTAGTTCGCGCCAGAGGTCCTGAGTGCAAAATTTGCAAACAAATTTTCACATGCGGGTCGGTTTCATGAACTCGGCGCGTGACTATTTTATGTTGTTCGGCTTCCGCTGGTGTCGATAATTTGGCGTGACCATCGCTGCCGCCTTCATCGCTGGGCGCGATGCCACCGGTGATGATCATGCCGATTCCGCCAGCGGCTCGTTCGGCGAAATAGGCCGCCATTCGCTCGAAGCCGTTTTCAGTTTCTTCTAGGCCTGTGTGCATGGACCCCATGATTGCGCGGTTGCGAATCTTGGTGAAGCCGAGGTCCAGAGGTTCGAATAATTTTGGGTAATTCATTGGCTAACCATTAGTTTGCAAAAAAATTGATGTTATAGGAGCTACAAAAAATAAGACTATACACATACGGCGATGTAGATAGTGTTAGCTAAGTGCTTTTTGATAATCGGCTAAAACCGTTCTGGCGATAACCAGTTGCATGATCTCGGTGGTTCCTTCGAAAATTCGAAAGATACGAGAATCTCGATAAAATCGTTCGGCGTCATATTCTTGTAAATAGCCTGCGCCGCCATAGATTTGAACTACTCGATCCACAATACGTCCACAGGCTTCAGAGGCAAACATTTTTGTGCATGACGCTTCGAGCCTGATGTCTGCGCCGGTATCAAGCTTTTTCGCGGCGTCCTTGAGCATGCATTCCAGCGCGTAGATATCGGCTTTAGAATCGGCAATTTTAGCCTGAGTCAGCTGAAAGTTCGTGATGGGTTCACCGAATGCCTTGCGCTGCACGCCGTAGCTAATCGCACTGTCTAAGGCGCGTCGAGAATAGCCTAAGCAGGCCGCGGCGACCGACAATCGACCATTGTTTAGTGACTTCATGGCAACCTGAAAGCCGCTGCCTTCTTGTTCCCCGAGCAGAGCCGACTTAGGTACCCGCACATTCTCTAGAATTACGTCAGCAATATGTGAACCTTGTTGCCCCATTTTACGATCAGCGCTACCAATGGTGACTCCAGGCGTATTGGTGGGAACGAGAAAAGCACTCAGATGAGCATTCTTTGGGAGCTTGTCTGGCGATGTTCTAGCAATCACCAATACCATTTTGGCCGACGGAGCATTGGTGATATAGCGCTTTACGCCATTGAGAACATAGCCATCTGCGTCTTTTGTTGCTGTGGTTCGCAGCGCCGCGCTGTCTGAGCCCGAGTCGGGCTCAGTAATTGCAAACGAGGTGATAGTGCCTTCACTAATGGCGGTTAACCATTGTTGCTTTTGCGCCTCGGTACCGTTATTGATTAACGCGGAGCCAACGATGCCGTTGCCAATTGATATTACGGTTCTGAACGCAGGCGCAGCCCATGATAGCTCAACGATGGCATCTAAATACTGGCTGGGGCTCATTCCAGCACCACCATATTGCTGCGGAACGCTAAGACCAAACAAGCCTAATTCACGCATTTCATTCAGCAAAGCCTCAGAAATGTCGTCGGCCGCGACGACTTCTTTTTCGGCCGGCACTAATCTCTCTTTAACATAGCGTTTCAGAGTGTCAATGAACATTGAATAGGTGTCGTGGTCCATCATGCTGGGTGTCTCTTAATTGGCGCTCTTTTAATTAGCTTGGTTTACTCGCGACCGCCGCCACAAACAATGGTTTGACCGGTGACGTAGTTGCTGTCATCCGTGCAGAACATAAACACCGCGCCTGCGGCTTCTTCGGGAGTGCCCGCGCGCCCCATTGGAATCACTGACATTGACGCTTCTAAATGCTTGGTTGGTATGCCAACCTTAATCGAACGGTCCCCGATTTTCACATCAGGCTTTTCGCCGTCCACGCCTTGAGTTAAGCGCGTCGAAATCATGCCGTAGGCCACACAGTTAACATTAACTTTATAGCGACCCCATTCTTTGGCTAGGGTCTCGGTGATGCCAATAACGGCTTTCTTTGCAGCCGAATAGTTAACCTGGCCCGCATTGCCTCGTGTGCCACTTACCGATGATATATTAATGACCTTGCGAAACACTTCACGGCCTTCGGCAGCTTCTTTTTTGCCTTGCTCTCTGAAGTACTCCGAGGCAGCTCTTAAGATACGAAACGGCGTCATGGTGTGTACTTCGATCATGGCCATGAATTGCTCATCACTCATTTTTTGAATGACGCTGTCCCACGTGTAACCGGCATTGTTAACGATAATGTCGAGCCGACCAAATTCGTTGATAGCGGTCTGTACAAAACGATCGCCGAAGTCGGCTGCTGTAACGTCACCTATACAGGCGACAGCTCGCCCACCCGCGCCTTCAATTTCGGCAATGGTTTCATTGGCCGCCGTTTCATCAATATCGTTAACCACGATCGCCGCGCCTTCGTTGGCTAGTTTAAGTGCGATAGCGCGACCGATGCCTTGGCCTGAACCTGAAATGATTGCGACTTTTTGATTAAGCTTACCCATTTCTTTGTTTCTCCGATTTCTTTAATTAAGTTGTTAAATTTATGTGACTTGCGGAACTGTTTACATGGCTTGTGGAACTGTGATGATAGCCGTTCCGCTCAATGTTTTTGCGCCGGTTTGCGTTGTGGTTGCAATCTCCAGCGTGAGCTGTTGTTCACCGTCTTCGACGGTTTTTTCTAAAATGGTGGCCGATGCCGTTACTTCGTCTAAAACTTGGGTTATCGCGACGAATCGCACCGATACCGATTTGATATTTTCTTGGGCAGTCCAATTTGTCAGCAGTCGACCTAAAATAGCCATTGATAACATGCCATGAGCGAACACATCGTCGTACCCCGCGGCTTTTGCGAAGTCACTGTCGACGTGAATCGGGTTATGGTCGCCTGACCCACCACAATAGAGTGCCAATATGTGACGCGAGATAGCGCCGAATTCGAGTGGAGGTAGTTGGTCGCCCACATTCAAACGAGAAAAATCTAGGTTTTGTGCAACCATTACGCTGCCTCCTGACGCATTACGAGCGTGCTGGTCAGTTGTTGAACTAGGGTTTCACTGCGAAGAATTTTGGTCTGAATTACGATGAACTGCAGTGCCCCCCCTTTTTTTTCATAAATATTAGTCACTTCGCCGATAAGGGTAAGCTGATCGCCTGCGTAAATTGGGTGAATTGATTCAATTTTTTCTTCGGCGTGTAATAGCCG
This sequence comes from uncultured Gammaproteobacteria bacterium, assembly GCA_964516915.1. Lineage (GTDB taxonomy): Bacteria > Pseudomonadota > Gammaproteobacteria > Arenicellales > Arenicellaceae > Arenicella. Next base: position 7,080 of record CAZEXS010000058.1, on the reverse strand, counting down.
CTTGTAGTCAATGCCCAAGGAGTCGTAACTTAGTTCCGTAGAGGGCGCCAATGCTTTTAAACAACTGCTGAAGGTGGGTGGCGCCAAAATGTCGCGATGGCCTGCGGCTTGGGCGGCTGCTTGGTCGAAGTAAATGGGGTTGGTTTCAAGAATCGCTTTGGCAAACAGCTTTAACTGGCCATGTTCGACCACAATATTTCGGTGTTCCGATTGGCGACCGATATTTTCGGGGTTAAGCATTGATGTTTCTCTATTGATCGTTCTATTGTGACGCGTAAATAGCTTTTAGTTGCTCTGAGGTCTTAAGCAACCGTTTTCGCATCGTTATTTATAAAGTAACTATTTCACGAGCCGGCCACTTTCCGGCCAATAATCAGTATATTGAATTGATTCGATTAAGGTACCACAAATCAATAAAATTCACTATTCAAAATAATTATTCAATATAGTGAATTTTAAATGCTGGCCAAATAGAGGCTTCAAACTGGATGAAATGCTCGGGTTATCATCGCAATAGATAGCTAAATGACGGCTAAAACATGCTCCAAGGAGAAGTGAAATGGTAGCCGTATACTGAATGAGGTACTTCAAATTGTAAGGTTTGGTCGCAAATCCATTTAGACCAAACCTTGAACTTCTGTGCTTTAACGTTCAAGCCCTAATTCTCGGGCTCTCGTTTTCTAGCTCTAAATCGTAACTTAGATCACCAATACTGAGCGCTGGTGAGACAGCTCTTTAAAGCCAAATTCGCCGTGATACGCGCCCATTCCGCTGCCATTTACACCACCAAACGGTAATGCTTTTACGGCTACGTGCAAAAGACAATTATTGACCGTTACACCACCTGACGAAGTTTTACTAATGGCTTCTTCTACGAATTCATCATTAGTAGTAAACACATACAGTGCCAGTGGTTTGGGCTGCTGTTGAATGCTGGTAAAGGCTTCGTCCACATCTTTATAGGTAAAGACATTAAGGATAGGGCCAAATGTTTCTTCACCCATAATTGTTGCATCAGCCGGCACCTCAGTCATGATGGTTGGGTGTATGGACAACATATCTGCATCTGTATCGCCACCACAAACAATGTTTGCGCCTTTGGCGCGGGCGTCATCAATATAGCCCTTTACGCGTTGAAAATTGCGCTCATCAATCATTTTGCCGTTGGCATCTGGATTTAGTTTGCCGTCTTTATAAAACAGCGCTTGAAAGGTGCCTTGAGTTGCCGCCATAAAATCCTGGGCCATTTCTTCGGGAACCCAGATGTTCTCAGGGCATAGGCATACTTGCCCATTATTCATATTGCGGAAGGCAGCAATTTTTCCAGCCGCGTCTTGTAGGTCAGCAGATCGATCAATGATTACTGGGTTTTTGCCACCCAGTTCTAGCGTGACTGAAGTTAAATGTTTTGCCGCCGCGCCCATAATGATTTTTCCAACAGCTGGGCTGCCGGTAAAAAAGATATGATCCATTGGTAGTTCTAGAAGTTCGTTGGCAAGGTCTACACCGCCTTCGAATACAGCCACGTCTTTCTCATCGAACGCTTCTTCAATTATTTCAGCGGCCACTTTACTAATATTCGGCGCCAATTCATTGGGTTTCACCATCGAGCAATTACCAGCAGCGATGATCGACACCAAAGGCTGGAAGAGCAGGGCAAATGGATAATTCCACGGGCTGAATAGCAGAACTATACCCCTTGCTTCCATCGTGATGCGTGCTTTGCTTTCAACAAATGGAGCGGGATCGGCTTCAACCGGTTTCATCCAATCGGCCAGATCGTTTACCGCATGCTCGATTTCGTTGTAAATAGATGTCAGTTCGCCGCGGGCGCCTTCCTCATCTCGACGTAGATCAAGGTGTAGGGCTTTTACGACTTCCTCTTCGCGAGATTCTATTGAGGCTTTCAGTTTGCTGAGCTTTGCTAGCCGCTCTTCCGCACTCGATTGCTTATTAACCCATTTATGTTGGCTCTGTAATTCGAATACAGATTGGACTCTTTCAGATACTTGATTCATATGTTTTCTCACAGAGGTAGGTGTGTTGTGTTAGTTGGCTTTTATAGGTGTTTATCTCACCATGCGAGCGGAAAATATTCAATCGATAGCCTGCGTTTGGTGGGCTCTTACTCATTAAAAGCAGACCGCAAAAATTTGAATTTTGGAAATTATACTCGCAGATCAACAAGGTCATGTGTACTAGCTATCCTGCTAGTGTGATTTAGCGCAATCGACCAAAATATCGCCATTGGCTATTTTCGAGTGATATTCGTCTAATTTGTCAGCTGAACAACCTGAATTTTCATCGGTTTGGATGCCTATGAATTGATTGGTTTGGTGTATGATAAATATAGCTATTAAGTTGGACCATTTGGTTATGGAATTAGTGTTAAAAATAGAGGGCTCTCCACATTTTGGTGTGTAATTCATAGATGTTCGTATTTGGCAGGCAATATGCAACTAATATTGGTGAGGTTTGTCCCAATGACCTCCATCAGAACGTCGCTTACCTAATTATCCTGGGTACCACTGAAGATGTGATCGTAGTTGATAAATTGGGCGCGCGGCACACGGCTCCTGCAATATTGATTAAGCCTATGGTTGAGCATTCCGTTGTCGAGAGTCCAAGTACCGCGTGCCATATATTTTTGGCGCCGTATTCAACCTTGGCTGTTAACTTAGGCAAACAGTTTGGCAAAAGTGACATAGTCGAGTTGCCTGCCGATATGTTACCGTTTCATAGTCAAATGACCGGTCCAGAGCTTTGTGGCATTTTGGATGATTTGGTTGGTGGAATCGATCCTAAATTAGATCCTCGCCTGTCGGCGATGCTGGTTGATTTAGATAAGGCGCCGATTAAATCAACGCTGGCTGAAATTTCCGCTGATTATGAGCTATCCCCTTCACGTCTTCGAGTTCTTGCTAAGGAACAAATAGGGGTGTCGTTGTCTAATTTGCTTTTGTGGCGAAAGCTGGTCAAGGCACTTGAAGTGCTTGCTACCGGTTCAAACCTTTCCGAGGCCGCTCAAGCGGGGGGCTTTTCAGATCAAGCGCATTTTAGCCGCACCACGCGCAAGATGTTTGGTATTACGCCTCAGAGCACGACGACGACCCTTAGCTAGAGTTAAGGTAGTATTTAGGTAACTTTGCAAGAGTTACACTGCCCCTCGCCAATGATGCTGAGCTGCCCATGCTTCGCCTAGCCAAACAAGCGTATTTGCTTGGCTAATAAAATTGATAGGTAGCGATAATCGATTCATTCAATATTTTTTCTTCCCGAATTGTGATTGTAATAACAACTTAAAACCGATTTTTTGGTTTAATGTTATTGGCGAGCCTTCTGATTGTTGAATGTTCGCTCAACACAATAAATAAAAAAGAACTTTTTAAAGGTTCGTGAGGAGGAAACAAAATGAGTATAGCTAGAGAGGGGCTCAAGAGCCCTAAGCGTTTGATTTCTAAGATGGTTGCCGCATCGTTACTCGGTGGTGCTTTGTACAGCCCAGTGACGTATTCGCAGGAAGACGAAGTCATCATTCTTGATGAGATCATTGTAACGGCTCGAAAAAGAGAAGAATCACTGCAAGATGTGCCGATTGCGATATCCGCATTTGATGCTGCAGCTATTGAACGCCAGCATTTAGATACCGTGGCGGACTTAGAAAAATTTATTCCTAATACAGATTTTGGTGCCATCTCATTTGCTGGCCAAGCCTTAGCAGCAACCATTCGTGGCATTGGTTTTTCTGATTTTGAAAAGTCTTTTGAACCGGCTGTTGGTGTTTCAATCGATGGCGTTTTCCAAGCATTCAGTACCGGCTCTGCCATTGATTCTTTTGACATAGATTCTGTTGAGGTACTGCGTGGGCCACAAGGTACTCTGTTCGGACGAAACACCGTAGGTGGTGTGATAAACATTAAGCGATCTAGACCGACTGAGGATGCAGGCTTAAAGTTAGGCACGCGTTTTAACAGTGTGGGCGGGGAAGAATTTCTAGTCGTTGCCAATACCGGTAAAGTAGGCGATTCCTTTTCTACTAAATTTTATGCTTTTGATAAAAAGGATGAGACCTTCGCCACTAACCGGCTAACAGGCTCCCCTGATGAGCAAACGGATATAACATCTTTTGGTGCGGCATTTTTATACGAGCCTAATGATAAGTTTGAAGCTTTGATTTCGATTGACGCATTTGAAGACGATTCACAAGGTTCACCGATCTATAACTTTAATACGCCGGGCGACTTATTTTGCTTTTTACCGAATTTTATATTCGGCTTTAATCCTCAGAACATAAATGTGGGTTGTGGTTCTCAGTCTGGCGATATCGCAATCGACTCAGATTTAGAGCTATTTACACGAGCTGTGCCTTTTATAACAACTTCAGAAGGTTCATCAGTCACCGCAGAGATTAACTACGAAATTTCTGATAATTTGAGGCTGACGTCTATCACTGGTTATCGTGAATCTGACGAGCAATTACTGAACGAAGGCTTGGGTGCTCCGAATGTCGCAATTCCAGTAGGCCCTGGTATTTCAATTGAGTTTCCGCTGTTGTATACAAACCGTGTGCAAGACTCAGATCAGTTTACGCAGGAATTACGTTTGGCAGGTGAGATTGGCGATGATCTAACGTTTGTTGCAGGCCTATATTACTTAGATGCCGAATACACACTGACCGGTGGGGAATTTCCGGATGGCAGTTTTGGCGTATCACAGGCCTTTGGCAGTGTCAGCGGTGATGATGCCTATAATCAAACAACAGAAGCACTCGCTTTGTTTGTTGATGGAACCTATCAAATAAATGATCGTTTCTCAGTATCGGCTGGTCTGCGATATTCAGATGAAACAAAAGACGCGACTAGGAGCTTTTTTGTCTCTAGTGTTCCTGGCGTGGCAGGTACTTCTGGGTCTGATTCAGCGAGCTTTGATAACACCTCAGGTCGTCTTATTTTCCAATATGATTTTTCTGACGATGTGTCGTTATTTGGTGGGTACTCGCGAGGATTCCGAAGTGGCGGATTCAATGGTCGTGCTCAGTCTGTGAACGTGCTCGGCCCATTTGATTCTGAAATTGTTGATGGTCTTGAAGCCGGTATTCGTGCTGAATTTTTCGGTAACAGATTGCGTGTGAATCCTACTATATTTAGTTACGATTACACCGATAAGCAGGAAGAAAACTCTATTGCGGTTGGTGTTCAGACTCAAACCACGGTTCAGAATGCATCGGAAGTTGAGATATCAGGATTTGAGCTAGAAGTGCTAGGTTTGGTTTCGCCCGAGTTAACGGTGCGAGCTTCTCTTGGTCTTCTTGATGCTGAATTTTCTGAATTCCTAATCCCAGATCTTTCAGACCCAACTGGCCAACGTGTTATCGATGTGAGCGATTCGCGAAATCTGCGTTCAGCTCCTGATTCAACATTTTCGATCGGTGCCACGTATACCAAGCCTCTGTTTGGCGGCAATTCGCAGCTTGTTTTTGATGCTAGCTATAACTACCAAGAAGACTTCTTCACAAGTGGTATCGCCGACCCACAAGGTCTAGGGCGAGAAGTGAGTGAAGGCACAGAAGGCGCTGATTTCTCACTGACTTATCAAACCTTAGGTGATGGAACAAACTTCAAAGTAACGGCATACGTTAATGATGCGTTTGATGACGCTGCGGGTCGTTTTGCTACGACTGTGTTTGTGCCGGGTTTATTCACGTTTGGAATCGGTCAGGTTACAACCGTCTATGGTGTTCAAGCCGAAGTCGAATTCTAGAAAGCCGTTTAGTGTGACTGGCTGATTCTTCTAGTCAGTCACACGTTTGTTTATAGATTTTTTAGAATTGAAGTCTGGGCAATACAAGTAAGTTGTGTTGCCCTTATTTTTGAAAAAAATAACTCAAGTAGTAAATTATTATGAATAATCAAGAACAAACGCCGTTTTGGATGGCTGACTCGTTTGCGCCGGTTGTTGAAGAAACTACGGAAATGAATTTGCAAGTAACCGGCAGCATTCCGCCAGAGCTTAACGGCCGTTACTTTCGCAATGGCGCAAATCCAAAAGCACATGCCAGCCCAGATTGGTTTCTTGGCGAAGGAATGATACATGGTGTTGAAATTCAAAACGGCAAAGCGACTTGGTATCGTAATCGCTATGTTGAAACGCCATTGTTAGATGAAAAAATCATTACCCGTGAGACGACGGCGGCTCCAGAAAACTCCTTTGCCAATACTCATATTGTTGGGCACGCAGGTAAAATTTTAGCATTGCAAGAATTGCACCCGCCATTCGAGATGACTAAAGAGCTTGATACCGTAGGCATGTACACCTTCGATGGTAAGCTTGAACGAAATATGACGGCGCACCCTAAGCTGTGCCCAGAAACCGGCGAGATGTTGTTTTTTGGTTACGGCATCATGCCACCATTTTTAACGTATCACCGAGTGGCGGCGTCTGGCGAATTAGTTCAATCAGAAGTAATTGATGTGAAAGCGGCAACGATGGTGCATGATTTTCTCATTACCCGTAATTACGTTATTTTTATGGACCTGCCGATGTTATGGGATGTTCCCAATCTAAACAAACCCGGTGTTCCAGTAAAGTTTGACGAAAACTATGGCGCGCGTATGGGCGTCATGCCTCGTAATGGTTCGAGCAAAGACGTCAAATGGTTCGAGATTGATCCATGTTATGTCTATCACACAATGAACGCCTTCGAACAGGGTGATGAAATTGTTATTCATGCGCCTCGTTTAGTTGGCTATACATCAGTTGGTATGGATGCACCGCCGATACCTATGTTGCATGAATGGAAATTGAATCTTAAAACAGGGGCGAAATCTGAACGCCAGTTAGATGACTTAGGTGTGGACTTCCCAACGGTTGCCGAGACTCACGTTGGCTTACCGCACCGTTATGGTTTTGCAGCGGAATTTAATGCTAAAGGCAGTCCAACGATTTTGGGTTTTCATAAATATGATTTGCAAACCGGTTCTAAGACATCACATATGTTGAAAAATGGCCGAATCGGCGCTGAGCCCACTTTTGTTGCAGCAAAAGACGCCTCATCTGAGGATGATGGTTATTTGATGAGTT
>CAZEXS010000057.1:0-22659 GCA_964516915.1 uncultured Gammaproteobacteria bacterium | reverse complement strand
TTGTCGACCTTCTCAGAACACTCTCTAAATAGATCTTTTTGTATGACTAACTTGAACCAAATCACCGCGATAATAAACTCGATTCGGATTAATTATGCGTCTAAAGTTGGCAATAGACGAACTGCTTTAGTCATAACTTTAGCGGCAGCATTGTTAGCCATCAGTGGGTCGATCACAGCCCAAATTAATACCACAGACCGTGTGCTAGTGATTGTTAATGACGACGTCATTACTCAGTCTGAATTTAGTTATCGCCGCGCGAGCGTCGTTGGGGATATAAAAGCCAGTGGTCGTGAGATTCCAGAGCAATTGGACGAGCAGCTCTTAGAAACAATGGTATCTGAGCGTATGCAAGTGCAAGAAGCGCTGCGGCGTGGTATTGAAGTGGCTGATCAAGAACTGGTCGTAGCCTTGGAGCGATTTGCACAACAACAAAATATGACTTTAGCGCAACTTAAAGTCTCTGTTGAGCAGTCTGGTCAACCGTTTTCGGTCTTTACAGCCAGTGTCCGTGACTCAATCACAATCTCGCGATTGTCAGATTTCTACGCACGCGCTCGTGTAACCGTACCTGATTACGAGATTGATGGATGGCTAACAGCCAACAATCTGGATAAAGACGACATAGAGTATGAGCTAGCGCAAATTTTGATAAAGGGCGGAGATGAGAAAACTGACAAAGCAGAGCTGGCGAGAGATGAGATTGCCCGCGGGCTTAGCTTCCAAGACGCCGTATTGACGTATTCTGAGGCATTGGATGCCGAAAGTGGTGGCGTGATTGGCTGGCGTAAACCGGAGCAATTACCGTCCTTGTTTGTTGACGCGGTTAAGGATCTGCAGGTCGGTGGTGTAAGTGAGGTTGTGCGAAGCCCTAATGGCCATCATATCCTTAAGTTATTGAATATAAAGGGCGATAGATCTGAAATATTACAGGCCAATGTCCGGCATATTTTAATTTCCGCGACCTCTAGGGTTGGGAAATCTCAGGCAATTAAAAAGGCTTCTGACCTTCGTAATCGTATTGTTAATGGAGAAGACTTTGATGCTCTAGCGAGAATTTACTCTGATGACTCTGGTTCAGCTGCACTGGGCGGCGAACTTGGCTGGGTGTCGCCAGGTCAAATGGTGCCAGAATTTGAAAAAATGTACACGGAAATGCCGATTGGTGAGGTGAGTGTGCCGTTTCAGTCGCAATATGGTGTACATATATTGCGAGTTGATGATCGTCGACAGAAGAACGTCACTGATCAGATTAAACGTGTACGAGCTGAAAACGTGTTGCGACGCCAACGTGCAGATCGCGAATTTGGGCAATGGGTGCTTGAGTTGATGGAAGGCGCTTACATAAAGCACGTGGCGAAACCGGCCTAAGCGATATAACGCGGTATTGTGGTTATCCAATTTATTCTTTTGTAGGCCACCGAGTATTCGAACACTGGCTTTATCATTGAAAAAAGGCGGAGCGAGCCGAGTGTTGGGTGCAAGCGTGGGTGTTCTTCAAAGGTGTTTTTCAAGCTGCGGTTTTAACTAAGTAGTTATGATTATATTGTTTTAACAGGAAGTTTTAACGAACTAGATTCAACCAAGCAGCAGACGTAATTAAGTACCTTTGATCAAGCAGGTGTCGTATTCAATTGCGTGGTTTGATTTCCCTTTTTTTGCTTCGAGCTTGTTCAGTCAATCAACTGATGCAATCCAATATATGCAGGCATAGAATGCAGTGGTCGCCGAATTATTGCTGTTGTTTTTTGGAAGGTGAGAAGAATGAATGCCGATACAAAGAAGCAGCTCAGATGAGAAAAGACCTTGTAGTTAGGAAACAAACTGGTATGAAATAAGCTGGTTTAACCAATGACATAAAAAAGCCTCGCAAATTCAATTGCAAGGCTTTTTGAGCTGTTCCTAGCTCCGCTAGGAACACAGCTAAAATATCAAGGTCTTACTTTGATTGCTCTAGCATGTAATCAACAGCCGCTTTAATGGTGTTGTCAGTTAACTGCGTAAACCCGCCTTTAGCCGGCATGGCATTTAAACCGTTGATCGCATTGTCGTAAAGCACGTCAGTGCCTTTGCTTAAGCGTTCAGCCCAAACTGCCGTGTCTCCGACTATTGGAGCGTCGAGAACACCGCTGGCATGGCATGCCGCGCAGGTCTCATAGGCAGCCGCACCGGTAAGGTCAGCGACGACCACCGGTTGCGCGGCGACTGTTTCTGCTGAAAAACTACCCACTGGCGCCAACCTGTTGGCAATAGTCTGAGTGTTTTCTTGATCTGATTGCTCGTCTAGCCTGCTATTTACCTCGTCCGATGCAAAAGAGGCTAAGAACATAATCACAATGGTCAGTACTGTCATTGCCAAGATCATGATGATAAATAGACGGTTAAACGTCGAGTCACTCATTTGCTCTTCACTCATTGTAATTCCTGAATCGTTTATAGTTTCGATTGATAGTTTCTATAGATAATTTCTATAAAAGAAAATAGTTAGTTAGCCACTTACTAGCCTAGTAAAAAGCATGTGGCTTTTAAAGCGGGGCGATTATAGCCTAAATGGCCGCCGCTAAAAACTCTTTTAAGCGGCTTTTTTGTTGCATAAAAGCGTGGTCAATGTTTGTTATTTAACCCCTGAATAATGAACCCAGCAGACCACGAATCACTCGCCGGCCCAATTGCGAGCCAATTGCTCGAGCGGCGCTTTTTACGAAGGCTTCAGTTGGGGTTTGTCGACTTGATCGACGCTTCCTTGGCGATGAAGCCCTGGCTCGATCTTCTTCGGCTTCTCGCAAGGCTTCTTCTTTAGCAATTTGCTCTTCTTGAGCCGCATTAGCCTCGGCGCGTTGAATCAGCATTTCGTAAGCCGATTCTCTGTCCAGAGGCTTGTCATAGCGGCCGCGATAGGGCGAGCGACTTATTTGTTCTTGTCGTTCCGTATCGCTCATTGGGCCAATGCGTGACTCTGGCGGTCTAATAAGTACGCGCTCGACCTGAGTGGGCACGCCCTCAGAATCAAGCGTGCTGACCAAAGCCTCGCCAACGCCAAGCTGTGTAATCACATCGCCCGTGTCCAGGTTTGGGTTTGAACGAAATGTTTCGGCTACAGTTTTTACGGCTTTTTGGTCCTTTGGAGTAAAGGCACGTAGGGCGTGCTGAATTTTCAGACCCAGTTGTCCTAAAATCTCTTCGGGTACATCTAAGGGGCTTTGCGTAATAAAGTAAATGCCGACGCCTTTCGAGCGAATAAGGCGCACAACTTGTTCAATTTTTTCTACTAGCACTTTTGGGGCGCCATCGAAAAGTAAGTGCGCCTCATCAAAAAACATCACAAACTTTGGTTTCTCCGCATCGCCTACTTCAGGCAGTGATTCGAACAGTTCTGACAACAACCAAAGTAAAAAGGTGGAATAGAGCTTAGGGGATTTTTGCAGCAGTGTATTTGAATCTAATATATTAATAACGCCGCGCCCTGAAAAGTCTCGCCCCATCAAGTCTGAAAGCTCAATTGCTGGCTCACCAAGAAAAAATTCCGCTCCTTGCTCTTCAAGAACAATCAAACCACGCTGAATAGCACCGATGCTGGCTGATGAAATATTGCCGTATTCAGATTTAAGTTGAGCTCGATTATCCCCCATCCAAATCAACATAGATCGAAGATCTTTAAGATCCAAAATCAACATGCCTTGATCGTCGGCAATTTTAAAGCAGGAGTACAATATGCCAGTTTGCGTGTCGTTTAGATCTAAGAGATTTGAAAGGAGCAGAGGACCAATCTCGCTTACCGTAGTGCGTATAGGGTGGCCTTTGGCACCAAACACATCCCAAAATACGACGGGGCTACCGACCATTTGGTAGTCCGAAATGCCAATTGTTTCGATTCGCTCATCGATTTTCGGATGAGGTTTGGCTTCTTTACCAACGCCTGAGACATCGCCTTTTACATCGGCTAAGAATACCGGCACGCCCGCTTTTGAAAAGTTCTCAGCTAGAATTTGTAGAGTAACCGTTTTACCCGTGCCTGTGGCACCAGCGACCATGCCGTGACGATTGGCCATGCTAGCGTCCATAAAAACAGTTTGCGACCCGTTGCCGCCAATTAAAAGCTGGTGTTTTTCTGCCATAATCTTGTTGATTTATTCAAGTGTTGATAGCTGTTCTAGATACTAGACTAGACGCAATATAAGTACTTAAGTTTAAGTGTGCGTGGACTTGTTAGCAATTGCAATCATGTTTTCATGATGGTATTTAACAATCCGATTGCAATTTCTGGTGGTAGCTTTATTATTAGCATACTAAACTTTACTGAAATTGATGCTTTATCATGGCTTGTTCACTCATGACTCAATCAGAATAGCCTTAGGTAGAGTAAGTTTAGAACGAATATTGAAGATGTGAAGAATGGTGAGTTTTGTGATCGCTATGGGGTTATGGTGGATAGGTGTCATGGTTGTGATTTCTTGTCCTACACATTTTGAACTCCGAGAGCGTCTTTACAGAAGTTGAATATGGATTTTGAGTTTTGTTGAAATAGTCGAATATTAATATAGGCCTAAGGTGCCCAAGATATAATGAGAATAGTAATTCTTGAGGATGATCGGGATCAAGCCGATTTGTTGGTTGCTTGGCTAGAAGAGGCTGGCCATCAATGCACTGTGTATAGTGATGGAAATGCCTTCATTCGTGCGTACAATAAAGATTCTTACGATATTGTGTTGCTCGATTGGATGGTGCCTAATTTGTCAGGTATTGAGGTGCTAAAGCACATGCGCAGCCATCTTGATAATGTCGTACCAGTGGTATTTATCACTCAGCGAGATGCTGAAGAAGATGTTGTTCGAGCGCTTGAAGCGGGTGCCGACGATTATATGACCAAGCCTGTTCGCCATTTGGAAACCATGGCACGGGTTAATGCAATAGCGCGTCGAATGGGCTTTGGTGACGAACATACGTCTGATTCCTACGACTTTAAACCGTATTCGTTGGACGCGAGGCTGCGCCAAGTTAAGCTTAATGATAAAGTTATTGAAATGACTCAAAAAGAATACGAGCTGACGCTGTTCTTGTTTAAGAATTTGGGACGAGTTATTTCGCGCGGCCACTTGTTGGAAATGGTTTGGGGTACCAGCTCAAAGCTAAACACCCGCACAGTAGATACACATATTAGCCGTCTGCGCTCTAAACTAGAAATCGAAGCGCAAGAGAATTGGCAATTAACCTCGGTATACCGTCATGGTTATCGTCTTGAGCAAATTTAGTACGTCACAAACGTAACACTGGAGTATTCTTATGTCTGAAATGAAAAATAAAAAATCGGCTGAGATCATCAATCCTGGTTTGGGTGATATAGAGAAAGTTAGAGACATACTATTTGGGAAGTATGTTGCCAGCTTTGAAGACCGCTTTGCTCAACTAGAGCAGCGATTAGAAGCCGACGTTGAAACCTTGAAAGATCGCTTGAGCGAAAAGTTAGATTCGATGGATGATGCGGTTAACGAGTCGTTAGCTCGTTTAGATGGCCAGATTGCTAAGGAACAAAAAAATCGAGACAGTGAGCTGCGTTCCTTACAAAACGTATTGACCGAAGCTGAAACGGCGCTTAAGCATTCTATCTCGGCGATGGAAGATCAAGCGAATCAAGATTTGGCGGCTGTTAGAGCATCGCTTGAAGAGAGCCATCAAGAGCTGCTAGACCAAACTTTATCAGTGCAGGCGCAGCTGGTTGGTGAATTGGAAAACCAAAAGCAAGAGCTTGAAGGCGACAAGGTCGGTCGACAAGCCTTAGCTTTAATGCTTGATGAAGTCGCCGTTAAATTACGAGCTAGCTAGTTCCGTTAATGTTTAGCTTGGTTGCTCGCATAGTTAATACGTTTATTGTCACAACAAGCGTTGTTTTGCCATGACACAATTAGACGAACTGCGGCATATAATAGTTGGTGATAATTCACAGCAACTGGCTGAGCTAAAGGATCGAATACAGGACGTAGAACAACGAGCGAATGATGTCGCCGAAGTGCTTTCCCCGGCCATCAAAAAAGAAGTAGCCAGCGACCCCAGCACGCTGGCTGACTCGCTACAGCATCCGGTCTCACTGGGTTTAAAAAGGGCTATCCGCTCTGAACCAGAAGAATACGCTGAAATATTGTACCCAGTAATGGCTCCGTCGATTCGGCGCGCCATAGCGCAAGCTATCAGTTCAATGATGGTTACGATAAACCGTACGATTGAGTCAGCGACCACTGTTCAAGGTGTGAGCTTACGCTATGAATCCATTCGAACGGGTATTCCCTACGCTGAGCTGGCCCTTCAACGAACTTTATTGTATCGAGTTGAACATCTTTATTTAATTCATCGTGAAACCGGAATGGCGATGATGAGCGTTCACGCAGAAGACACAAATACGCTCGATAGTGATGCGGTAAGTGCCATGTTTTCGGCTATTCAGAGTTTTGTGCAAGATTCATTTTCACGTGATGAAACAAGTAGACTTACCGACCTAAAAGTAGGCGAACAAAATGTTTGGGTTGCACATGGTCCACAAGCGATGTTGGCTTGCGTGATACGTGGCGATGCTCCAGAGTCCTTTAAGTTAGAGCTTTACGACACGATGGATTTGATTCGCACACATTACGCGAATGCCATCTTTGACTTTAACGGAGATCAGACGGTATTCGACAATGCGGATTCGATTTTGAGCCCCTTATTGCAAAGTGAATTGAAGGAGTCTGACAACGAGGCCAAGCAAGACGGTAAGAAGTCAACGCCTCTGGCCAATATTCTAATAGCCACCGCGATTATAGCAGCACTTGTTTACTTCATAGTCATATGGGCTTTAGGCCGCTCTGAACTTTCGACAGTCGACCATTTTCTTGACCAAACCCCTGGGGTTTCGGTAAGTCGCTTGTACTTTGATGGTGATGAATTGGTGGTCAGTGGAATGATGGATCCTGATGCCGTGATTCCGTTTGAAACTCTTGAGTCGCACGGTATTGAGCGAGAGCGCTTGCGGTTCGACACCATACCATTTCGCTCTTTAGAGTCTTCGATGGAGCTACAACGTTTCGAGTCGGAGTTTGAATTACCTACAGGGGTGGTATTTAAGGTTGCCGATAAAAAAATAGCCCTTGAGGGGCGGGCCCCTTTGCAGTGGCTGGAAGATAACGGCCATAGACTGTTGCAGTTGTATTTGGATGGTCGCTTAGTTATTACTGATTTGTCTGCATCTGAAAAATCAGTAAAAGCCAGATTATATGCTCTTTTTCCCATGGCCGACTTTGACTCTATACAGCTCACAAGTGGTTTGGTAGGACGTATTTCAGACCCTCGAATAAAAGTTGAAGTGGGCGGTTCGGTGGCTCCAGAAGTGCTTAGTGAACTTGAAGACTTATTCTTAAGTAATGATTGGGTTTCAATTATTGCGAAGCCTAAGTCATAAGCAGGTCTTTACGTGTTTTTTCCAAATTAAACGACAGTCAACCTTATGATTAAAAAGAAAGTTTGTATGGTGGGGGACTTTTCTGTTGGAAAAACCAGTCTTACGCAAAAATTTGTAAACAATGTGTTTTCTGAAAAGTATCTAACGACTATTGGCGTTAAGATCGATACAGTTGAAATTGATCAAATGAAATTGATCGTTTGGGATGTTGCAGGCCGGGATTCATTATCGCCGATAAATGCAAGTTATTTAGTGGGCGCAGCCGGTGTTGTTTTAGTGGCTGATGGAACACGCGATTCAACGGTTGCTGCACTAGAAGAAATTTGGGCAACTGTGGAGCAAAGAATCGGCACGGTGCCATGTGTTGTTGCATTGAATAAAGCAGACCTAGAAGATTGGAGTGTTGACGATTCAACAATTACTAAGCTAACTGACCGTGGCTGGGATGTATTTAAAACCAGCGCCAAAGACGGCACACAAGTAGAGAGTCTTTTTCATGCATTGGTGGATAAGATTTAGAATTAACCCGACAGCATTTGCAGAAATTAAGTGCATGGATTTTTATTAGATGACATCGCAGATATCTCAAAGGCAAGTCAAAGATATAGTAGCTCAGAAATTTGTTGAGAAGCTGCGTCTAGCTTACTTTGTGGTGGACAGTGACCTGCTGGTTAGAGATTTTTCATCTAATTTAGTTGATTATGGGTTTCCGGCATTAAATACCGGTGAACCAGTTGAAGATAAAATTGATTTCATGATTGGCATGAATGCCGACATATCATTAGACCTACCTTTTGTTAATAGCCCCAGCGGCGCCTCGGTTTGTGTAAGTCTAGTACCCACCGATCAGCAACTCATGGTGCTGATATCTGATGCATCAGACACCACCTTGCAGCGCAAATTATTACAACAGGCTGCAAATGAGAATGAGCTATTAGTTGAAAAACAAATTAAGTTAATGGCCGATCTTGAGGCCACATCGACTCTTCTCGAACAAAAGAACCTTGAGTTAGAGGAAGCTTCACGACTACAAACCAGCTTTTTATCGGGCGTGTCGCATGAATTTCGCACGCCGCTTACCTCAATTGTCGGCTATACCAATTTGGTGAAAAGTGGTCTTGCCAAAATGAGTGCTGAAATTGATTCTTATAAGCCTGTTCGTGATCAGCATCACGAACGTAACAGCATTGAATATTTAAGTGCCGTGCAACGTTCAAGCAAGCATTTAATGTCGCTGGTGGAGAATTTGCTCGATCATGGAAAGCTCGATTCAGATGAAATAGTCATTCGACCCAAACCAACACCGATAGTAGAAATATTCAATGATGTTGAACTGCTTCTTAAGCCATTAAGTCAAACCAAGAGTATTGAGCTTAAGGTTGATTTGCAAGACGTTGATTCGCAAACTCATATTGTCGTAGACGATAGTCGGCTTAGACAGTGTTTAATTAACTTGGTCGGTAATGCCATTAAGTTTACTGATTTTGGTGGCGTTACTGTGCAAGCTAAACTTCAAGGCGAGAACTTAGACGTGGTGATTTCAGATACTGGAATGGGTATCAGTGAAGAAGACCTTGAAAAAATACGTTTGCCGTTTTATCAAGCGGCGGATACTGGCAAAGTTGGAACTGGCTTAGGTTTGACGATCACCGAGCGAATCATAGAGATGATGGGTGGAGATATGGACATTCATTCTGAGCTTGGTAAAGGCACTACAGTTAGATTCGATCTCGCAGCGCCATTGTTTAATCAAACTAGCGAGCATCAATCAGTAGCGCCATTCACCGAGGCTTCACATTTAAGTATATTGCTGGCGGAAGATGACCCAGATATTGCCGATTTGGTGATTTTAATGCTCGACGAATCCGGTGTCGAAGTCACACACGTTGCGAATGGTGCGCTCGCAGTAGAAGCAGTTCAAAATAATGATTTTGATATGGTGTTGATGGACATACATATGCCAATTATGACCGGCTATGAAGCAATTGAAGAATTGAACAGGTTAGGTAGTAAGACACCTATTGTGGTGATGAGTGCGTCAGCTATAGAAGCAGATCAGCAAAAAGCCACCGAGCTTGGTTGTGCTTCATATTTGATGAAGCCGGTCGATGCAAATGAAATTATCGCGATGGCTCAAACATTGGTTAAGTAGTCCTCGGCATAAAGTAGGCGTCGTAAGGCGCTGTTTGATTATTAAAAAATTGAGATATAGATTAATTTTAGGGTTAAGTAATGGGTTCAGATTCACCACAAGTACAAGAACTTAAGAAAAGGTATAGAGCGAGCTTTCCAGAGAAGCTTACCGTTATTCAAAATATTAGAATGAGCCTTGAAGTCGACAATGATACGACCTTAGCGAGAGATGAACTGCATAAGTTGGCTGGGTCTTCTGGCATGTATGGTTATCAGGAAATTGCAAGTAATTGTCGAGAAGCGATGACTCACATCGACAATGATTCGGTGGATATGTTAATGATTTCGCTCGACCAAGTAATCCAATTGCTTTCAGACTAAGTTAGCCATCCTCTCATTTGAGTCTTTGTATTCATTAATATTTACAAATACTATTTAGTACGAGATTTATTATGCGTTGGAGAGGCCGAAGGCAGAGTTCAAATGTAGAAGACCGGCGGGGTCAAGGCCTTGTACGAAGTAAGCGAGGCGCAAGCGGCGGAGCCATGATATTACTGATTGTGGCCGGCCTGATTTTTGGTGAAGACGTTCAAAAGATATTGTCCTTATTTGTTGGCGACACCGGGCAGCCCTTGCAATCTCAAGGAGCGCGCCAGAGTTCGGTAAGTAATGATGATAATGTTGCGTTTGTAAAAACCATACTCGCCGAAACTGAGGATACCTGGAACCAGATTTTTAACGAATCTGGATCTCGCTATCAAGCGCCGAAATTAATTCTGTATGAAGGTCAAACGCAAACCGCTTGTGGTTTGGGGCAAGCGGCGTCGGGCCCGTTTTATTGCCCGGGAGACTATAAAATCTACATTGATTTGAGTTTCATGAGCGAGCTCAAAAGAATGGGTGCTCCTGGAGACTTTGCTTTCGCATATGTGATTGCTCACGAAGTGGGGCACCACATACAAAACCTGATCGGTGTAGCCAAAGATGTTCGTCAAAAACAAGCGCGAACGAGTAAATCGGGGGCGAATGTCTTATCTGTAAAAATGGAGTTGCAGGCTGATTGTTTGGCGGGTATCTGGATTAATCATACTGAGCGCAGGGCTTCGATTCTTGAGCAAGGAGATATACAAGAGGGGTTTGCCGCGGCGGCGGCTGTTGGCGATGATACTATTATGTCACGTGCCGGCATGGCACCAAGGCGAGAAAACTTCACGCACGGCAGTTCAAAGGAACGCATGCATTGGTTTCAACAGGGTATGAAGACTGGATCAATCAATTCTTGTCAAACGTTCTAAGCTTTCTGTAGTTCTTATTGTGGAAATTCATAAGGTTGCTTTGTTAAGACTTCAATCTTAGCGCCACTGTCTAAAAACAGTGTTTCCTGGCTTGATTGGTCGTGCTCTTTGTTCGAATTAAGCGATTCGCCGTCACTGTCTTTGCTGTCATTCCCTATTAAGTCCTGCCGTAATACCGCGAATGCTAAACGTGTATCGCCAATGCTATTTGCTAAATTTGCGACATTGCCGGCTGATTTGCCATTTGCGTCTAAAATTTTATCACCAATACTAACGTTCGTGTCTCCTAGGATTTTACAAACGAAGCCGCGTTGCTTTAATTTCCCCAAATAGTGCATTCGTGCAATTATTTCCTGACCGGTATAGCAGCCTTTTTTGAAACTGATTCCGTTCACTAAGTCCATATTGAGCATTTGAGGTATGAACATTTCAGTGCTCTCATTAGTCACCCTTGGTAGAGCATCGCTGACATCGGCATCAATCCATTGATGACCATTTTGCTCTACAATTTGCTCTGCATCTTGCTCTAAAAGGGATAATGCTTTATCGATCACCATCGATCTTTCTCCAAAACTTAGAATGTCTACATTGTCACTTAAAGTTGTATGAAAGCGCGCTTTTCGTTCCGCCTGTTGACGGCCCAGTTCGTATTGTTCAACCAATGCTTTGATAGACTCTTGGTCAAAAACCCCCAGAATATTTGCTTCGATTTCTTCGAATACAACCTTGCTGCGCATAACGTACATTCTCAGGCGCTTTATAACCGTTTCAATCAGAGTTTCTTCGCACAATATATATATAGCATCAAGGCTTTCCCAAACGATGAAGGTTGCCAAAGCTCTGCCTTTAGGGTTGCAATAGGCCGAAAACTGCCAAGCACCTTCGAGCGCATTAATATCGTTACTCAGTTGGCCTTGAAGAAAGGTTTTAGTGTCTTCGCCGCTTACGCGGACCAGTCGTAGGTGTGTAATTTTTTCAAGCTTCATGCTGGTTTCTTGTGTGATGAAAGGTTACAACGGCATGCTATCATTAGGTCAGTAAAAAAACATGACAGTTGGGTCTAATCAGGGTGGTTTCAATGAATACTAAAATGAATAGCAAGATCGAAGGTGGCGTTGAGCAGGCGCTTGATAAAAATGAGTCCAGTGACAATCATCAAGTTGCGGTTGATCAACCGTCAAAGGGCAAAAAGCCCAACAAAGAATTAGGTGGCCCTAAAGGGCTAGAACCCACTCGCTATGGAGACTGGGAGTCGAAAGGTCGTTGTTACGACTTTTAATTCGGCGAATTTTTACCACACTTGAGAATGGTTCTCAAGTGGAGGCTGGATTTGCCAAAAATCATCTGAATAACCGTTATTTAGGCGCCAGATTGAGCAACAGATCACTCGATCTTAGGGTAAAATGCGCCTTGATTTAAATTCGGTTATTTAGATCTAAGAACTTTTCATCTACGATTTCACGACGAGTAATTCGGATATGCAAAAAGAGAGACCCTTATCACCCCACTTGCAGGTCTATCGACCTCAAATGACATCAATGTTGTCGATCATGCATCGCGGCGCTGGTGTTTTTCTGGCTTTTGGTTCACCGGTCTTGGTGTATTGGCTATATAAACTAGCCGGCGGCCCAGATTCCTACGCGCAATTGCAAGAATGTTTTTCGCATTGGTTTGTTCAGTTAGCGCTTCTTGGTTGGACTTATGCTTTGTTCTATCACCTGTGTAATGGCATTCGTCATTTATTTTGGGATATCGGCAAAGGCTATGAATTAGAAGACCTCACAAAATCCGGTTACCTAGTGTTGATTTCGGCACTTGTTTTGACCGTGATCACGGCCACCATGGCTTTAACAGGAGGTGCGTAATGAATCTTCGTAGCCCACGATCTCAAGCTGTTGGTCTTGGATCGGCAAAACACGGTTTCTCTCATTGGTGGTGGCAGCGTGTCACGGCCATTGCACTCGTTCCTCTATCCCTTTGGTTTGTTTACTCAACACTTTGCTTGGTAAACAGCGATTATGCTGAGGCTGCAGCTTGGTTAAGTTCTCCATTAAATGCTTCTTTAATGTTGATCTTTGTGTTTGCCATGTTGTTTCACGCGCAAACCGGCCTGCAGGTGGTCATTGAAGATTACGTGCACACCAAGTGGATGAACCTTACTCTATTGTTGTTAGTTAAATTTGCGGCCGTTGCAATGGCTGTTCTAGCGTCAATTTCAGTCTTACAAGTTGCTTTAGGAGGCTAATGCAGTGAAAGGCGAATATAAAATTATAGACCACGCATTTGATGTGGTTGTGGTTGGCGCTGGTGGCGCTGGCTTGCGTGCAACCTTTGGTATGGCCTCGGCTGGGCTTTCTACGGCTTGCTTGACTAAGGTTTTCCCGACTCGTTCACACACCGTGGCGGCCCAAGGCGGCATGTCAGCGGCATTAGGTAATATGGGCGAAGATGATTGGCGCTTTCACATGTATGACACCGTAAAGGGGTCAGACTGGTTGGGCGACCAAGATGCAATCGAATATATGTGCCGTAATGCGCCGGCCGCGGTTTACGAACTTGAGCACTATGGTGTGCCGTTTTCACGTACTGAAGAGGGCAAAATATATCAACGCGCTTTCGGTGGCATGACCACGCATTATGGCGAGGGCCAGGCAATGCGTACTTGCGCTGCAGCAGATAGAACAGGGCATGCGATTCTGCATACTTTGTACCAGCAGGCATTGAAGCATGACGCGCAGTTTTTCATTGAGTTTTTTGCATTAGACTTGATTATGGAAGATGGCGAGTGCCGCGGTGTCATCGCGATTGATATGGCGACAGGCATAATTCACCGGTATCGTGCTAAGCAAGTTGTATTGGCGACGGGCGGTTACGGACGAGCTTATTTCTCGGCCACCTCGGCACATACTTGTACTGGTGATGGTAATGCGATGGTATTACGAGCCGGTTTACCCTTACAAGATATGGAGTTTGTGCAATTTCACCCAACGGGCATCTATGGTGCCGGTTGTTTGATTACCGAAGGTGCACGAGGCGAGGGCGGTTATTTGACTAACTCTGAAGGCGAGCGCTTTATGGAGCGATATGCGCCTAATGCCAAAGACTTAGCGTCGCGTGACGTTGTTTCTCGTTCAATGACGATTGAAATTAACGAAGGTCGAGGCGTTGGCCCTGACGCTGACCATATATATCTGCACTTAGAACATTTAGGCGCTGAGCTGCTAGATGAGCGTTTGCCAGGTATTTCAGAATCGGCACAGATTTTTGCCGGGGTAGACGTTACTAAAGAGCCAATCCCGGTATTGCCGACCGTTCACTATAATATGGGTGGTATACCGACCAATTATCATGGTGAAGTGGTGACACTGAAAGACGGCAACCCTGATAGCGTAGTCCCTGGTCTTATGGCAATCGGCGAAGCCGCTTGTGTTTCTGTGCATGGCGCTAATCGTTTGGGTTCTAATTCTCTATTAGACTTAATCGTATTTGGCCGTGCAGCGGCTCTGCGTGCTAAAGACACCGTGGACCCAAGTGAACCGATTCCAAGTATTTCCGAAAGTGCTGGCGAAGCCACGCTTGAGCGTCTTGATAAGCTTCGTTACGCGGATGGCTCACGCTCTACCGCAGAAATACGCCTTGAAATGCAACGTTCAATGCAGGCTCATTGCGCGGTTTTCCGAACCGGTGAGTCAATGAATGAGGGCGTTAAAAAGATGGCTGACACGGCCGCGTCTTTTAGCGATGTTAAGACCACTGATCGCGGTTTGATCTGGAATACTGATTTGATTGAAACTCTAGAATTAGAGAACTTATTAAGTCAGGCGGTGGTAACTATTGAATCGGCCGCCAATCGAGATGAAAGTCGAGGTGCACACGCGCGTGATGATATCGAAGATCGCGACGATGAAACTTGGATGAAGCACACGCTGACTTGGTGTGACGAAAACAATAAGACTAAGATCGATTATCGCCCAGTTCATGATTACACCATGACTGATGACGTAGAGTATATAAAACCAAAACCTCGCGTTTACTAAGGTTTGGGAGAATAGAAATGGCAGAATTTACCTTACCAAAGAACTCCAAAGTTAAAGCTGGAAAACATTTTTCGGCGCCCGATGGTGCTAAAAATGTTCGTACCTTCAGCATTTATAGATGGTCCCCCGATGACGAAAAGAATCCACACGTGGATACTTATGACATTGATATGGATAATTGCGGGCCAATGGTTTTGGATGCTTTGATCAAAATCAAAAATGAAGTAGACCCAACACTGACCTTTCGTCGTTCGTGCCGGGAAGGCATTTGCGGCTCTTGTGCGATGAATATCGATGGCACTAATACGCTTGCGTGTACTAAGTCTATTGAAGAGTGCGCGGGTGGTGAAAAAGACGTTAAGGTCTACCCATTGCCCCATATGTCGGTTGTCAAAGACCTGGTGCCTGATATGACGCATTTTTACGCTCAGTACGCGTCAGTAGAGCCTTGGTTGAAAACTAAAACGCCGGTATCTCAGTCCGCTGAGCGCTTACAGTCAAAAGAAGACCGCGAAAAGCTTGATGGTTTGTATGAGTGCATTTTATGCGCTTGTTGCTCTACGTCGTGTCCGAGTTACTGGTGGAACAGCGATAAATACCTTGGTCCTGCAATACTATTGCAGTCGTACCGATGGTTAGCGGACAGTCGTGATGAAGCTAAGGGTGAGCGGCTTGACGAACTTGAAGATCCATTTAAGTTGTACCGTTGCCATACCATTATGAATTGCACCAATACTTGTCCTAAAGGCTTAAACCCAGGTAAAGCCATTGGTGAAATTAAAAAGATGATCGCCGAACGCTCGCTTTAGTCAATAATTTACGTCGTCGAAGTCGGAAGATTATTCTGATGGGTGATGTTTTGATGAGCGAGCTTGCCGCCAATGTTATCCGATAGTCAATTACGTTGGCGGTGCCGTCGAGGTGTGAGAGAACTGGATGTTCTCTTTAACCAATTCCTAGTCGACCATTATTCTGGTTTAGAAGACTCTGAAAAAACCACCTTTCAGAATCTTCTCGAGGTACAGGACCCGCAAATCATGGATTGGTTGTTTGATAAAGAATCGCCACAAGATCAAGCGATGATCAAATTGATTGAAAAGCTACGCAAGGTATCAGGGATTGTCTCTTAGCTTGAGTTTTGCCTTGGGTTGCGAGAAAGGGTTGCTAAATAGGATTGCTAGATTAATTTTGCGTTTCAATTCTTAGTTTTAGCCCCAGTTTTGTTGAGCAAAAAACCAAGTCATTGTTTTTAAAGTTAAGCCTGTAAAAGGGCATCAAAGCCAAAGCTATTATTAGAGTGCTTAATTTTTAAGCACTTTCGATTTCAATTGACTGCAAGTCACTTAGCAAAAATTACCCACAAAGTTATCCACAGTTTTTGTGAATAAACCAATGATCGCTTTCCAGTTTGATCTCGCTTATTCGCTCTGACATCACACCAAACTTACAGTCTGTTCAGAGTGTAAAGTCATTGCTGATATAGTCAGCCATGAGATTAACCATGGTAGCGGTCGAATTCGGTGAACATGCATCGCCTGAGAGGACATGCTGAGATGGGTCTAAGGATTCAGTGAACGGATACACCGAAACACTGGCGGACGAAAACTGGGTGGCCACTTGCTTGATTTTATCAACATCCACAACACGATCGCGTGGTGAATAGACTAAGAGCTGAGGTATGGTCAGGCTAGACTTATCTAATTCAAACACTTCCTCGACCAATTCCAACATCGGGACCACGGCTTCTAAAGGGTAGCGTTCGGTCCAATAAAGAGAGTGTAGTTCATTTTCAGGCTTAAACGTTTTGTAGTCGCTATTGATCCATTTTGCAATGGTTAAACCGCCGGGCCAGGTTAATATTTTAGCGCTAGAATTCTTCACACCGAAATTAGGCGACACCATAATATTTGCGGCGATCTGGTTTATTGGATTGCCAGCTAAGCGCGAGGTTTGAAGCCAAGTCGCTAGGGTGCTGCCGGTGGAGGCGCTGACCAAAATCACTTTTTCACCAATACGTGCGCCCAGATTGAGCGCCTCCATTGCGTCTTGTTTCCAAGTAGAAACAGTTGCTTCAGCCATCGCATCGTCTGATCGACCATGACCACTCAGCCGCGCATAAAACACATTTGCTCCAATTTTGTCGGCCAATAGCTCAGTTGTTGGACTTAATTCTTGCCGGCTGGCAGAAAAACCATGAATGTAAACAATAGAATAGGCGGTCTTGACTTTACTGTTGTTGTACCAACGAATCGTTTTCTCTGTTCCGGCAACGATATCATGGTATTGAGATTCGCTTTTTACTAAGCTTTCGTCAAGGCTCGCAAATTCTGCTCTAAGGCCGGCTGGGTTGCTGGCTACCGCAAAAAGTAACCAGCCTATTATGAATTTCATATAGGGCTTTGTCTGGGTAATTGATACTGTCGCTAATTATGCTGTCACTTTAGCATGCATACGGCTTAAGCCATATAGCCGAAGCCATGCACCCTCTAATCTGCGGTTAACCGTTGCAGGCGGCCATGCTACTTAGCGAGAGCCATTTTTAGTTGATACAGATAGCGTTGCACAGTGCCTAGAAGCATTACACTTAGCGGTGGCTTGCAATCAGATACAACGCTAGACAGTGCTGAGTTTTCGACTTTGGTGACTCGGTTTCTAGCATTTAAATAAATGCGAAACCAGTTTAGCTTAGCCCGATAAGTAAGTTTTTTCCCTGCGTTGTGAAACCTTTTTACGCTTTTAAGGCTCGTAATGTAGTTTTCATCAACCAGTTTATCGTTTTGACGAAACCCATCACTGATGGAGCCTTCACGCATTCGATAAAGAACTCCAAGATAGCTCAGGTGAGCCACCTTATGATTCTGTTCTAACAGCCGAAATATTAAGTCGGTATCTGAGGCACAGCCAAAGTCGTCATTCCAGCCGTCCATTGAAATCAGCAGTTCGCGGGGCACGATAAACGCATTTGAATGCCAAAGTTGTGCGTCGGCCAATGTCAACTGGTACCACTCTTGCGCGCTCTTAATCACATCGTGTGCGGGGTTGATTGCGGCACTGATCAGCGCCTGTTCGCCACGATAGGTATTCTTGATAGTTAAATCGTCATTGCACTCAAGGGTTCGGCAAAAGGCAATACCGGTATCAGGGGCACTGATAGCATTAACTAAGTGCTCAAGGGTCGCTGGATTATAAGCGTCGTCGGCATCGAGCTTCATAATGAATTTGCCGGTTGCGTAATTTAAGGCTTGGTTCCAATTTTGCGTCATTCCGACGTTCTCAGAATGCGAAAAAAGCTTGAATCTCTTATCTTGGTCTTGCCATTTTTTGGCTATTTTCAGAGAGTTATCGGTGCTAGCATCGTCGGAAATAATGACTTCAAAATCAACGAAGCTCTGCATATTTAATGAGCTCAAGCATTGTTCCAAATAGTCTTGGCAATTAAAGACCGGGACAATGACGGAAATTGTTGGAACTGGGTTCATGACTTCTACAAGACGCGTTATGACGTCTTAAAGTATAACTGAAGCGCATGCATTGAAAGGTATAACTGGCTTAATCAATAATAGGCTTATTGAATTTTTAACCGAAATTCACCCTTAGGAACTCATGCGCACCAGTCTAAAGCTCGGTATAGCCCGGTGCATTCATTTCACAACAACATATTTTTCAATATGTTTTGATAAATTTTCGAGAGCTTCTCAGGAGTGTCAGCGTCCACGCACTCGTTAACTTTGTGGATGGTTGCATTTACCGGCCCAAGCTCGACAACTTGCGCACCAGTAGGAGCGATAAAGCGACCGTCGGACGTGCCGCCACTGGTTGATAGTTCCGGGGTTATCCCTGTCGCAGACTCAACGGCTTTCTGACAGGCCTCAACCAATTTTCCTTTCTCGGTTAAAAACGGCAGGCCGTTCAGTGTCCATTTGGTCGTATAGCTTATACCAAGAGCATCTAGCGTTTCACTGACACGTTGTTTAATCTGCTCGGCATCGATCTCAGTCGAGTGGCGTAAATTAAAGGTGATAGTGACATCGCCTGGTATTACATTGGTTGCGCCTGTGCCACCTTGTATATTTGATATTTGAAAAGTGGTCGGCGGAAAATATTCATTGCCTTGATCCCATACTATGGTCTTAAGAGCATTAATAACATCACCGCTATGGTGAATTGGGTTGTCAGCAAGGTGAGGGTAGGCGACATGACCTTGCACTCCCGCCACTTTGAGGACGCAGCCAACAGAGCCACGCCGACCGTTTTTAATAACATCTCCAAGCTGTGTGGTAGAACTTGGCTCGCCGACTAAGCAGTAATCGATTTTTTCATTTCTGGCTTCTAAGGTGTTGATCACCCTCACCGTACCGCAGGTGGCAGGGCCTTCTTCATCCGAAGTAATCAACAGTGCGATGGACCCTTTATGCGACGGGTGATCGGCGATAAATGCTTCGATACTGGTAATGAACGCTGCGAGCGACGTTTTCATGTCTGCTGCGCCACGACCATAAAGAACCCCATTCTTAATGACTGGCTCGAATGGGTCGGTATTCCAATCATTAATATCGCCACTTGGCACTACATCTGTATGTCCGGCGAATGCCAAACAAGGAGATTCAGTGCCACGGCGTGCCCAAAAATTCTGAACCGAACCTTGATCGTCTGAAAAATTCATATGTTCAATAGTGAATCCGCAAGCCTCAAGGCGAGTAGCCATTAATTGTTGGCACCCGGCATCCAGTGGTGTGACTGAAGGTGCCGAAATTAATTGCTTAGCGAGTTCAAGGGTTGGGTTGCTCATGGTTTTTCAGCCTGGTAGGTTTGCTTCAGCGTTAGCCGACGTTAGTCGACTCTAAGCAGTTCATTTAAACCAGTTTTACTGCGTGTTTTCGCGTCTACTTTTTTGACGATCACAGCACAATACAAACTGTGCGTGCCGCATTTACTTGGCATGGAACCGGAAACCACCACAGAGCCTGCTGGAATACGCCCGTAGCTGACTTCACCCGTTTCGCGGTCTAGAATCTTAGTGCTTTGACCTATGTAGACGCCCATGGAAATAACCGAGCCTTCTTCAACAACCACGCCTTCGACAATTTCTGAGCGTGCACCAATAAAACAATTGTCTTCGATGATCACAGGGCCGGCTTGGATCGGTTCTAAAACCCCACCGATTCCAACGCCGCCTGATAGATGTACATTTTTACCAATCTGGGCACATGAGCCAACCGTTGCCCAAGTATCGACCATTGACCCTGAGTCGACGTAGGCGCCGATGTTTACATAGCCAGGCATCACGACCACGCCAGATGCGATGTAAGAGCCTTTACGCACAGCCGCAGGAGGTACAACGCGAAAGCCTTCTTCTTTAAAACGCGCTTCATCATAATCAGCAAATTTTGATTCAACTTTGTCGAAATAATTCGTTTCACCGCCAGGTATCAGTTGGTTGTCACGCATTGCGAACGACAAAAGTACCGCTTTCTTAAGCCACTGATTGACGACCCACTCACCGTCGATTTTTTCTGCCACACGAGCTTGTCCGCGATCAAGCATGTCGATGGCTTTTTCAACGGCTGATTTTATCGATGGGTCTACTGATGAAGGTGAAATCGAAGAACGATTTTCAAATGCGTCTTCAATAGTGGCTTGTAATTCTGCGGTCATGGAAAGGCTCCGATAAACAAATATAAAGGTCGCGTTTGCGGTAGCGCAAACGAGTGGTGTTTTTTCGAGGGGCGATTATCTAATAACGAGAGTTATTTCGCTATTGGTTCTGCGTAAAAAGAACCGATTAAAGCTTGTTTTTACGCAATCTTCTGGGCTTCAGTGCGCCGATCAAGCGCCTTAATGATTTGTTTTTCAAGTTCATTAAGAATTTTAGAATCGGTTACTGGCGTGTGGTCTGAATTGCGAATATAAAATACATCTTCAGCACGTTCTCCGAAGGTGGCGATTCGCGCGCTCAATAGAACCAAATTGTGTTCACGAAGGATCAACGCGACATTGTGAAGTAAACCGGGTTGGTCTTGGGCAATGACTTCCATTGCGGTATAACTCGATTGGTTAAATAAAAATTTAACATCGGGCTGAATTGGGAAATGTTTGAGCGCACGTGACGAGTTTTTGCGTGAAATAGCTTTGCCTTGATCTTGCTCTAATATCAACTCTCGAAGTTTGCCTTCCAGGTGGCGCATATAGTCAGACTTGGTAGCCAGTTCTGCTTCTGGTGCGACGGCATTGAAGGTGTAAAGAGCAAAGCCGTTATTAGTGAGCTGCAGTCTGGCTTCAATGATGTTCAGATCCAGCGAGTCAAACGAGCCAGTGACCTGGGTTAGTAAGCGATTTGTTTCCGGCGCAAAGATGAAAAACATATTAGCTTGCAGTCGCTCGCTAAAGCGAACCGAAACCAGGGGTATGTTGATGGCAGGGTTTTTTAGCAAGCTGCCGGCATGCCAAGCGATATAGTAGGGCTCGTTGCGGATAAAGTAATCGGTTGGCAAGGTACCCCAAAATTGTTGGAGTTGTGTTTCCCTGATGGCTTTTTCACCAATTTGCTCGCGTAATAGTTCCACCGCAGCTGCTTGGTCGTCGGCGACATGCTCGTCGGCATTGTGTGGCTCAGCCACTCCGCGCCTAAGCGCTGCACGCGTGGCCGTGTAAAGGTCGAGTAAAAGTTGACCCTTCCACGCGTTCCATACCTTTGGGCTGGTGCCACGAATATCAGCTAAAGTGAGTAGATACAGATTGTCTAGGTGTTCTTGGTCGCCCATAATATCGGCGAATTCTTTTATCACCTCAGGGTCTGAGGTGTCTCTGCGCTGAGAGAAGTGCGACATCCGCAGATGGTTCAGTACTAACCAACCAACCAGTTTTGCGTCGTATTTGCTAAGCCCGTGTTTGATGCAAAACTCAATGGCATCAGGTTCGCCTAGTTCAGAATGATCACCGCCACGGCCTTTGGCAATATCATGGAATAGCGCACCTAGAAAAAGGCGTTCCGGCTTGTAAAGACCCGCTAAAATCTCACTGGCCACCGGAAACTCGTCAGGGTATTTGCGCAGCCGGGTTAGGTTTTCCATTACCTTCAGCGTGTGCCCATCAACGGTATAAACATGAAATAAATCATGTTGCATTTGCCCAACGATTGCGCCGAAGCTCGGTAAATATGCGCCGAGCAAGCCATAGGCATTCATACGTGCAAGCGCATTTGTAAGCCCGATCCCATCGTGTTTAAACAGTTTTAAAAATAACGACTTCGCTTCTGTTTGATTGCGAAATTGGTTGTTAACGAGGTCTAAGTTGGCGCGAATCGATCGAATTGTATCTGGATGTATGCCAGTAATCTTATGGTCTTGCATCAGGGTGAACAACTTAATCATTTGCTCAGGATGTTTGCGGAATAAGTCGGGTTCACGCTGTTCGATTAACTTGTTTCGCAGAATAAAGTGCTGGTCGATATTGCGCCCAACGGCAAGGCTGAATCGCTTGCCGTGTGATACTCGATAATTCGCCAACAGCAGTTCATTTAGATAGATCACGTCTTTTACTGTTCGGTAAAATCGCTTCATTAACTGCTCAACCGCTAAGTGTGCTTTGGTATCCTGATACCCAAACTCACTGGCTAATTGGCGTTGCGTATCAAAAAGTAGTCGGTCTTCATGGCGATTGGTAATTAAGTGCAGTCCGACACGCATCTTCCAAAGTATGTTTCTGGCTCTGATAAGCACTCGATATTCCGTATCGTCAATCAAGCCTTGTTGATTCATCTCTTTGAAGG
>CAZEXS010000056.1:1570-22731 GCA_964516915.1 uncultured Gammaproteobacteria bacterium | reverse complement strand
TATCGGAAAGAAACCAGTATAGTATTTATCTCGTTTTTACACAGCCTCTGCCCTAAGTGGTCATTTTTCGCGAAATTAAAACATTTACAATTAACTTTAGTCTTGAGGCTACTAATTTGAGTTGATGTTCTAATTTAGGTTGCCCCTCGCCGGGGCGGGCCTTCATTTCTTTGCTTGTCCAAAGAAACCGAAGCAAAGAAAGACCCCGCAAACGTTGGCCCCTCTGGGGTACCCGAATTTAGTTTTCTATAATTGGCGCTGCGCAAACTCGCTTTGCTCAGACACGTGCTCGCGACTACCCCAATGATAGAAAACTAAATTCGGCCAGCCATTTTTAATGCGGACTCTTGAAGCGCCTCGCCTTTGGCATAGGTCTGTAAGTTGCCCTAAGTAGGCGTTTCTAAAAATCGGCTATTCTTAACGTATCTAATCAGCAATTATTCATTATAAAGCTCGATTCCCTAAAGCTTAATAATTTTTTCATCCCTTACTTCTACTCCAAACTTTTCACATTCTAGTGCAAACTTTTCGATTTCATAATACTTAAGTCCGTTAAGATTATGATCATGACCAGAGTTATCTTTTACAATATATTGCATCACTTTGTCGCGCTTTCCCGCTTTTACTTTTATCCTCTTGCGAATATATGATACATTATCAATTGGAAGGTCAAAGCTACTGCCAATATATCGTGGTACCGATAAAATGATTCTCTCACCATCTACCCTAGCTACTACTTCACCGCCGAATATAATTCGGGCTCCTGTTGATATTAAACAAAATACTCCTACAAAAAAAAGTATTACGAATATGGGCATCCAGATCATATAGACTACATCGAAGTATCCTCTGTTGAAGAACTCCCAAATTAGGAATCCCGGAGCTACTGTAAGGCTAAGTGACCAAAGAATACTATTTTTTAAGTCGCTTCGAAGATTCTCTCGATATTCATACATGCTTAATGTCCTCCATTTTACTGTTATCCCAAGCTAATTGAAGTACACTCAAAAGACCTAAAATGCCCCCTTTGAGTATGATTCTGCCGTTATGAAAAGTATAGCCCAGTTGTCAGGCTTCATCTAACCTCGAGTTTTGAAGCGCCAGGTCGAGTTCAAGCTTTTACAGATAAGATAAACAGCTAGATAGGGCTAGTTATTTGCTGGCACATCGGCCTTTTTCTTTAGTTTGGCGTTTTCGCGGCGCAGCTTTTTTAATTCCCTTAAAAGATCACGCCCTGAATCGATTTCTTCTTTGGAGGCGAACTCCATTAAACGATCAAATGGAATATGGTCGGCGGTGGTCTTTCCGTACCACAGGTCGCGAACCCGGCCATCAACATCAATAAGAAAATCCGCAGGCACTATGGTCATATGCGGGTTATTGGTCGGTTTAGCGCCTTTCATAAAGCCGCGAATAATTTCACCTAAGTCTAAAAATAGCGCTTTAAATAAGGCGGCGCTGGACTTTTCGACACCGTATTTAGTATAGAGTTCGAGATCAGGGTCGCAAATCATGGTGAAAGGCCGTGGTCTATTGGCGACGTATTCCAGTACTTTATCTTCAGTGTCGCTGAACACCACAACCACCTCCATGCCCGCTTCTTGCCATTCCTTATGCTTTTGAGTTAGTTCATATATTCGGTAATTGCAAAATGGGCAGGCAGCGTCACGAAAGAACGAGAGCATCACCCGTTTGCCTACGTAATCACTTAATTGAAAGCGCTTACCATAGATGTCACGAGTACGAAAATTCAGAGCCTGACAGGGTATTGTTAATCGCATTTTGACCTCCTTGGTTTTTGTCTATGTGCTTTAGCCTAGCATGCAAATATATTGAAAGCATGTTTGACAAAATTTTGATGACTGACACTTTTTTGCATCCAGAGGTGTCGTTTTTTTGTACCTTAAAATGCTTATATAAATGACAAAGCCCGCATGTGGCGGGCTTTTGTTTCAATTAAGACTGTCCAAATTGATAGTCTTATTAATCCAGCTTGGGTTGAGTGAGCTTAACTTAGCTTAGCTTTTATTAAGCCACTGACTTTGCCCATATCAGCCTTACCTTGAAGTTGGCCTTTCAGCATTCCCATCACCTTGCCCATATCCTTCATAGACTCAGCGCCGGTGCTAGCGATGGCCGCACTAACCGCATCAGCGACTTCGTCGTCGCTTAATTGCTCGGGTAGATATGCCATCAAATTATCCACGTGAACTTGCTCTTTTTCGGCAAGATCAGGTCGTTCACCTTGGGTGAACTGTGAGATAGCGTCTTTGGATTGTTTGATTTGCTTTTCGACAATAGCAAGGACCTGCACATCGTCGATTTCGGTCTGCTCGTCAACTTCGACACGCTGAATGGCGGCTCGAAGCATACGAATCGACTCAAGCTGCGATGCTTTTTTCTCACGCATCGCAGTTTTCATGTCTGCCAAGATTTGATCTTTCAGAGACATTATTTACTTCTATTCTGCTATCTAAGCTTTACTAAAAAATGGTGACGCCAATCGAGCTGCGCCGGCAATTTTTTAGTACAAACGATTAGTGCGAATACGGCCGCGTGAAGCGCGTTTCATTTCACGCTTTTTCGCTGCAGCAGTTTTACGCTTGCGTACTGAAGTCGGCTTTTCATAAAACTCGCGACGGCGCATTTCAGTAAAAATACCGGCTTTTTCGCAAGAGCGACGAAAGCGGCGTAAGATGACGTCAAATGGTTCGTCGTTTTTAACTTTAACTTGTGGCATAACTATATAATTTTGTTACAAAATTTGTTCAATGAGCAGGCAATTCCTTACTCAGGGTGCGCGATTCTAGCGGTTTAAAGGTGGTTTGTATATACTTGGGCGCGATAATTTCCCGGCTTTTGCCAATGTGTAAGCCATATTTAGTGGCTTGATCGAGGGCTTAGCGGTGGCAAAGCTTCTGTATCTACGGCTATTTGTATTGATTACGTTTATTCCACCAGCATCGTTTGTCGGTATGGATATACCTCAGCGCCGACACATCATTTAAAACGAACATTTAAAAACTACTATGGCAGAACGTGTGTTAGGCATTGAAACATCGTGTGACGACACGGGCGTGGCGCTGTACGATACTGATCAGGGCTTGCTGAGTCATGCCTTGTATTCGCAAATTGAAACCCATCAAGAGTACGGCGGAGTTGTGCCGGAGCTGGCCGCACGAGATCACATTCGTAAGGTCATACCATTAGTAGATGCTGTGCTTAATAAAGCCGCGTGCAAAGCGGACAGTATTACCGCCGTGGCGTACACCTCAGGGCCTGGTTTAGCAGGTGCTCTATTGGCCGGCAGCGCTGTGGCAAAAGGCTTGGCATACGCGTGGGGTAAACCGGCGATTGGCGTGCATCACATGGAAGGGCATATGTTGGCGCCCATGCTTGAAGATAATCCGCCCAGTTTTCCCTTTGTGGCGCTGTTGGTTTCTGGTGGGCACACCTTGTTGGCCGAAGTAAAAGGCGTGGGCGAATATAGCATTCTTGGGCAAACGTTGGACGATGCTGTTGGTGAAGCGTTTGATAAGACCGCAAAAATTCTGGGCTTAGGTTATCCCGGCGGCCCGGCTATTTCGCGAATCGCTGAACAAGGAGACCCTGCGCGGTTTAAATTTCCCAGACCAATGATCGATCGACCAGGTATGGACTTTAGTTTTTCGGGTCTAAAAACCTTTGCGCTGAATACCGTAGAAAATGAATTACTAGATCAACAGACCATTGCTGATATTGCTTACGCATTTCAAGATGCCGCAGTAGATACCTTAAGTATTAAGTGCAAGCGTGCGTTAGAGCAGACCGGCTGTAAACGCTTGGTGGTTGCCGGTGGCGTGGGTGCGAATCTTAGGCTTAGAGAGCAACTTACTGTCATGGTCAAAAAGATTCAGGGCGAAGTGTTCTATCCGCGTATAGAATTTTGCACGGATAATGGCGCGATGATTGCCTACGCTGGAGCCCAACGCTTACATCAAGCGAGTGACGATTTATCGTTTCAAGTAAAGCCCCGTTGGTCATTAGAAGATTTGCCGCCGATATAGCTATTGTCATAAGGGCTAATTTAACTTTTCTTCGCTTCTCATACGCCTAACAGAAACCGCAGTTTTGTACTTTCTACGTTAAGGTAAACTTAAGTGAAAAGATCAAGGTAATACGGAAAATGGTAAAAGAGATGCAAGCGATTAAAACGTTTAAATTCGCATTTATGTTCATGGCATTGCTTTCCTTCGGCGTGCCTGCACAATCTTTAGAAGATGACGCGCTGCTAACTAAATTCGCCGACTGGCATTTAGGTTTCACGACGAATAGAGTGCAGCACGATGCTGATCTTGCGGCTAAAGCCAAACCGCGTTGGGCGCTTAGCGAACTGCGATTTAATCGAATTTGGCACGATCGCGATGACGGCTATTGGATTTATTACGAAACGAGCCAGCCTGATGTTCGCCCTGATCGTAACGAAATATGGCGCCTGTATCGCAATGATTTAGGCTATTTGCAAATAGACATCCACCTTTTCAATGACGTAAAGCAAGGGCTTACTTATTGGGGAAAAGGCAGTGATGCGAAGGCGTTTGAAACGCTACGCACCAACGATATTTCAACTCGTGCTGGCTGTAATCCGATTTATCATTGGCGGCCAGAATACCAGCGGTTTGTTGGTGTGAATCCTCATGAAGAGTGCAAAACTTTCGGGGATTCGTATATTTTACAGCACGTGGAAATCCATAAAAAAGAAGACGGCACCTTGGTGCGTAAAGACTGGCACTCGTTTTACGACGGTTCTGGTGTTGCCAAACGTGGCACGGGTTTTAAGTTTGGCGACCAAGGCCCCTATATTCACTTTTATACCGAGCGATATACGCTTAATCCTTAGCGAATATGTCGGAACACGAGCCTCGCGATTAGCAAGGCTCGCTATGCGGTGGTCTACCTTAGACCGTGAATTTTTCAGCTAGATCGAAATGGTTGAGCAGCGTACTAGCCTTATTCCGCAAGGCTCACGGTGCCTTAACATTGTTTTTTATCACAGCGGTTCCAGCTAATTTGTCATGCCAACCTTGCTTTCGTTTGTCGATACCTACCCAGATAATCCCAAGTAGTAATGGGATCGCTGAAAGGTAATAACCCAAATATCGGCCAATGAGTTGGCCTGTCGAGGCTTGATGTCCTGTTTTTGAGTTCACAATCTTCAATTTAAGTGCCATCTTGCCTGGCGTTGCGGATTTGTATATCCAGAACAAAATAATTGCGATGGCGGGTAATAGGTAATTAAACAAAATGTCCCAAACTCCGTTAACAGACGTCTCGCTTGTCCAATAACCGGGCCCATAAATTAAGGTCAGTGCTGGTGCAATAATGATTAGCATTAAGATGGTATCTATGATTGCGGCGGCGGTTCTAACCCAAAATCCTGCGTATTCTAAATCTTCCATTTTTTCTCCTTAATAGGTCTAGTTGCGTATTGTTCGACACCTTGTCGAAGTATTTACATATTCCATTGATGATCAATCGAGAATATGAAAATCAGTATACAAGAGCCTTTTGCATTTTTCATCCAATCTGTAATCCGTCGAATGTCTTTAGTGAAGGCTTATTTTTAGCTCAGCTATCGCACTGCAAAAATTGTTGGATTTCGGCGGCTAGCTCAGCCATGTTGTTAAAGGTGTGATGCGCGCCGGCGGCGGATAAGGTATCGGCCTTAGTTAATTCGGCGTAGCCAAAAACAATCATGCCTGCGGCAACCGCACCCTTTACGCCAATGGCGCTGTCTTCAATGACCAAACACTTCGATGGGTCGGTAACGCCCATTGTGTTGGCAGCGTGCAGATAAATATCAGGGAAAGGTTTGCCGCGCTCCACGTCTGACGTGCTGAAAAGCTTGCCTTCGAAAAACCTCAGTAATTGGGTTTTTCCAAGCGTCGTCGCCATTTTTTCGTAGGAGCCGCTCGAGGCCACGCAATAAGGTGCGTCAATTTGCGCAAGCGTCGTTTCGATTCCAGATACGGCTTCCACCGAGTTTTTGAGAGCCGTATTAATTTCGGCCTGGTACTTGGCTTCAAGATCTTCCGGTGGTTTAGAACCCAGCATTTCTTCAATGATGGCAATGCACTGAGCCGAAGAGTGCCCAACAAACACATCGAACATCTGGTCTAAACTTAGAGAGAACCCCAGCTCTCGATTGAGAACATCGGCAAATACTTGATTTGCAAGGCGTTCGCTATCGACCAGCACACCATCGCAATCAAAGATTATGAGATCGAATTTTTGCATGCGCAGTTTTTGTAAAAGGTGGCTATTTCGCCATTATGATTAGAGCTTCTAGCCAATTCACTTCTCGTCTTTTTTGGCGCCAATTTTCGGTTCTTTACCTTGTTTTAAGCGTTCGATATTGGCGCGGTGACGTTGAAACGTGAACGCCACAATCCAGAATACACCGCCGATAAGTTGCAGCTCTGCACGGTCGTTGAATATCGCAAAGGCGGCCAAACCGGTTACGGCGCTGGCAAGCAATGATGCGAGCGACGAATATCGCGAGATGGCGGCGGTCAGTAACCACGCCACACCAAAGGTCAAAAACAATTGCCAGCTAAGCGCTATATAGACGCCAATTGCCGTGGCAACGCCTTTACCGCCTTTAAAGCCAAAGAATATCGGGTAAAGATGCCCCATAAATGCGCCGATGGCCACGCACGCGAGCACCCCATTAGAAACACCAACGTATTTGGCTAATAATATCGGTAACACGCCCTTCAATATGTCGGCCAACAAGGTCAAGGCCGCAGCAAATTTATTACCCGAACGCAGTACATTGGTCGCCCCGGGGTTGCCACTGCCCACATTACGAGGGTCGTCTAAGCTAAAAAGTTTAGAAACCAGAACAGCACTGGAAATTGACCCAAATAAGTAGCCCAGCACCGGCCACAAAAACACAGGAATTTGTGCAAGAAGTTCAGTCATAATAATGACGCATCCGAAAACGGTTATCACGCAAAGGCCGATAGTTTACTATGGCTGGGTTAGCAAAGTTCGAACTTATCGTATAAAAATTAGTGTAAAAAGCAGGCCTAAAAATGACTCAGCCACTCGATTCAGACATAGTTTACTTACACGGCTTGCGCTGTGAATGCACCATAGGCGTGTGGGAATGGGAAAAAGCCATTAAGCAAGTGGTTACTTTCGACCTGGATTTGGCCTGTGATATTCGGCCGGCATCTGACAATGACGAGCTCGAAAAGGCGTTGGATTACCAAGCCATAGCCGAGAGGCTTATATCCTTTGTAGAGCAAAGCCGGTTTGAGCTTATCGAAACACTGGCTGAAAAAGTAGCACAACTGATTCTTAGCGAATTCGACACTCAGTGGATAAAAGTGCGATTAGATAAAGGCGCGGCGGTTAAAGGAGTCAAGTCCGTCGGCATAGTGATAGAGCGCCATAAATAAGCAGGGATCAGTAAAAACAGTGCGTTAAATCATCACCGATCGACCGCCGTCTACGGCGATGATCTGACCGGTCACGTAGTGTGCTTCATCTACTAAAAACCGCACCATATTAGCGATATCTTCCGGCTCACCCATGCGTTGCAACGGAATTTTCTTAATAACCTCGGCCTGAGTGTCCTCTCCGGAGGGCTGTTCTGGCCACAATATGGCTCCGGGTGATACGGCGTTTACTCGAATGTCCGGCGCTAGGTCGCGCGCCAGGGCTTTAGTGAGCATTTCCAAGCCGGCCTTCGCTGAACAATAAATCGGGTGATTAGCCATTGGGTTTTTGGCGTGTATATCTACGATATTAATAATCGAACCGCCAAACTCTCGTAAATGTTTTGCCGAGTGCTTGGCCAAAAACGCCGGGGCTTTCAGGTTGCTGCCAACCAGATCGTTCCAAAAATCATCTTCCAGCAATTCTATTGGCGTTGGGTAAAAGCTCGATGCGTTATTGATCAGCGCGTCAAGGCGGCCATATTGTTGTATGCATTCACGAATCATGCCGGGGATGCAGGCTATGTCGAGCAAATCGCCCTGTATCGCGATGGCTGAATCTGTGCGTGTTTCGTTGAGCTGGTTCACCAGTGAGGCCGCCGCGCTGCTGGATGAGCGGTAATGAATGACCACATTGTGGCCCGCGTCGTGCATTGTTAATGCTATTTGCCGACCGATGCGCTTTGCACCACCCGTAATCAGTATAGTTTTGGCAGAAGTGTTCATTTATTGATGCAAACAATCATCTAAAAACTTACTATATCGCATTAAATTATTAGCAAGTGTGAATTATGGATTTTTTCCAAGCAGTGGTGCTCGCGGTAGTGCAGGGCATCGTTGAATTTTTGCCTATATCAAGCTCTGCACATTTAATCCTCGTGCCAGAATTATTTGGCTGGGCGGATCAAGGTCTGGCCTTTGATGTGGCCGTTCATGTTGGCACATTGATTGCTGTTGTGGCATTTTTGCGACGTGAAATTAGCCAAATTGTACCGGCCTGGTTGGGTGGTTGGCGAACTCGAAAGTGGGATTCTAATGGCCAGCTTGGTTGGTTGGTGATTGTTGCCACTATCCCCGTTGGCTTGGTGGGCTTGGCATTTAAAGATTTTATCGAACTGAATTTGCGCACCAGCATGGTGATTGCCGCGACAACCCTTATTTTTGGTCTGATATTAGGGTGGGCTGATCATAAGGCTGAAAAAAACACCAAAACCATCACTGATTTGGATTGGAAGCAGACTCTATTGGTCGGTTGTGCACAAGCGTTAGCCTTGATACCCGGCACGTCAAGATCGGGTATTACCATGACGGCTTTACTCGCCATGGGTTACTCACGTGTCGCGTCGGCACGATTTTCGTTTCTAATGGCGGTGCCCGCCATCGCCTTGCCGGGTTTGTTAAAAGCCAAAGATTTAGTTGAAAGCGCAGCCCTGGTTCAATGGTCAATTCTTGCGACCGGCGTGGTGGTCTCAGCGGTTGTGGCATTTTTGTGCATGAATCTGTTTATGCGTTTTGTTGAGCGAGTTGGTATGTTGCCGTTTGTGGTGTATCGCGTAGTGCTCAGCATTGCGATTGTCTTTATACTAAATTAAATTGATTGCGAAGATGAATACCGATTTCCGTCAACGCTTTGTGTTCGATCAGCTCGATGTCAGGGGCTGTGTGGTTAGCCTTGATGACACTTGCACAGACATTCAGTCGACCCATCATTACCCTAAAAATTTAGCGATCTTGCTAAATCAGTTTGCATTAGCGGCTACGCTATTGCGTGATTCGATTAAAATTGAGGGTAGCTTGACCATACAGCTACGCACCAAGGGCGCGATTAGTTTGGTCATGGCCGATTGCATGGCGGACCGTCGTGTCCGAGCCATTGCCGAATACGATCATGAAGAACTCAGTGCCAGCAGCTCGCTTACCTTGAATGAACTGGGTCAAGGTGCTGTGTTGGCGATTACAATTTCTCCTGAAGACGGTGAGCGATACCAAAGTATAGTGCCGATTGAGCACGCTACCTTAGCAGCGTGTTTGCAAGATTACTTTCAACGTTCTGAGCAATTGCCCAGTCTGTTCTCGTTTCACAGCGATGGTAAAACGGCGTTTGGGCTGGCTTTACACGCCTTACCAAAAGAAAAGGTGCTAGATGCGTCGCTGACTGAAAGTCACTTTGAACGTCTTCAAGCCTTGCTTGGCACGCTTACCGACCAAGAAGCCTTAAGTCTGAGCGCCGATGCAGTGTTAACACGCTTGTTTCATGAAGAGTCGTGTCGCTTATTTGACGCTTATGCGGTGGAGTTTGGTTGCGTTTGTTCGCGTGAAAAATCAGTAGATGCGGTACGCGCACTGGGTTTCGAAGACGTTAAAAATTTGATTGATGAGCAGATCTCTCAAGGCAATGAAAAACTGACAGTCGACTGCCATTTTTGTTTTCAACGATATGAGTTTGATTTTGATCATATTCGTGGTTTAGTGGGTTAGTAAGGCTAAAACGAAGCTTTATTCGAACCGTTATATAGCGTAAAAGTATTTGCTGAACCCACATTTATACAACTAGATTCTAATAGATAGAGATATTATTTAGACACCTCCATCATGAGTAATTCACTTAAAGATCAGCTGCTAAAGGCCGGCTTAGTTAAAAAGAAAGACGTTAAAAAGCAGCCTAAGAAAAAGGCCCCACAAGTTGCCAAGAAGAATCGTAAAAAGCCTAGCGAGAATACCCTGCGTACGCAACGAGCGATGCTGGATAAAGCCAAAAAGGATAAAAAGTTAAACGACCGTAAACGTGCGGAAGCTGAGCGTAAAGCGCTCTTTGCCCAAATCAAGCAGTTGGTTTTTAGCAGTAAAGTTGACCGCAAAGAGGGCGAAACCGCTTACAACTTTACGTTTAGTAAAAAGGTGAAAACCATTTACGTCACCGAAGAACAACATAAGCAGCTCTCAAAAGATCAGCTGGTGATCATATCTTTGGGTGACGATGTATTCGAAGTGGTGCCGAAAGTGGTGGCCAGTAAAATAGCCGAGCGTGATGCAAAGCGCGTGGTGGTCAATGAACAATCAGCCGACAGCCCTGCGGAAGATGACCCGTACGCAGACTATCAAATACCCGACGATTTGAAATGGTAACTCTGTGCAAGAATTTTTGAACCAAGCCATCAGCCAAACCAGCCTATGGTTACAGCAATTGCTGCCAGTGTATTGGCTGCTGGCCGTTACGAGTATCTTATTACTGGCCTTGCTTATATTTGGCGTTAGGTCGGCAAAGCGCTTTAGCGCGTTAAACGAACAACGCGAGCAACTCGCACTTGAAAGAGCCAGCAACCAGCAACGCATTGAGCAATTGGAACGAGACCATGATTTGGCTGATGAGCAGGTTAAAGCCAATGCTGCGCAAATTCAGACTTTAATAGCGCAAACATCTGAATTAAAAACCAGCCGCGATGAAAAGCTAAATCAAATACAAAACCTAGAACACGAACGTTCTGGTTTGCGCGAAATGCAAGAAAACTCGCAACGAAAAATCGGGCGTTTAGAAAGTGATATTCGAGAGCAAATCACCCGCCTTGCAGCCGAGCAAGAAAAATTGCTCGAACTCAAGCAACAGTTTGAGCACCAAAAAAATGAACTTAAAAACGAGTTTAAAGTGGTTTCGCAAGAAATTATCAGTGAGCGTCAAAAGGTATTAGCCGAGCAAAATAAAGAGGGCGTTGGGGCATTGCTAAAGCCTTTGCAAGAACAAATCCAAGGCTTTGAAAAGCGCGTCAACCAAGTGCATGACGAGTCAGTTAAGGGCACAGCGACCTTGCGCGCAGAAATTGAAAATGTTCAAAAAATGGGTATTTCAATGCAAGCAGAAGCCAGTAATCTGGCCAGTGCTTTAAAAGGCGATGCTCAGCAACGAGGCGCCTGGGGTGAGGCACAGTTAGAGCGAACTCTAGAGTTAAGTGGCTTGGTTCAGCACGATCATTACGAAAAGCAAAACTCTTACGAAGATGACCAAGGTCGTCGTAAGCAAACCGATTACATTATTAAGTTGCCCGACGATAAGTGCATTATTATTGATAGCAAAGTGTCGCTAGTGGCCTATGAACGTGCTTGTGCAGGTGAGATAGATCATCAGGTCGCCGCCATGAAGCTGCACGTTAGCGCTGTACGTAAGCACATTGATGAGTTAGCCAGCAAGGAATATAACAATTTAAGTGCCTTGCACAGCCCTGACTTTATTTTGATGTTCATGCCGATTGAACCCGCTTACATCGAAGCCATGAAGCACGACACCGAATTGTTCTCTTACGGTTACAGTAAGAACGTGATACTGGTGTCTCACACCACATTGGTACCGATATTGCGCACCGTGGCTAACCTTTGGATGTTGGATCGCAGCAATAAAGAGGCGCGCTTAATTGGCGAAAAAGCCAGCGATATCTATAACTCGGTCGCCACCGTGTCAGAGCGAGTTCTCAAACTTGGCAAAACACTTAACACCGCAAGTACGCATTACAATGATGCGGTGAAATCTATTTCGGGCGTGCAAGGTTTGCAGGGCAAAGTATCACGCTTTGGTGAGCTGTCTAATAAGGTGAGTAAAACCATGCCGCAATTAGAAGATAAAAATCTGGAGTTTGAAACGTCTAAGCTAACTGCACAATCTTTGCCCGAGCCGACATCCGCTGACGATTCAGATTGAGGGCTCAGATTGAGGGTTAAGGTTTAAGGTTTAAGGCACAAGACTAACAGCCCAGTGCCAAGGGTATTAACTAGGGTATTAGCATGGGTATTAACAAGGGTATAAAAATATGATTAAAAAAAGCCTTTTAAGCTTATTGGTGGTTATTTTATTGGCCACCTTTGCTTTATTTTATTTTGGCCCTAAGCGAACTGATGCTCGGTTAAACCCCGTTCTGGATCATGCCCCGTATACTATATCTGCTGCGGCACAGGCCTTGCATGATAGTTTAA
The DNA here is from genome assembly GCA_964516915.1 of uncultured Gammaproteobacteria bacterium. Lineage (GTDB taxonomy): Bacteria > Pseudomonadota > Gammaproteobacteria > Arenicellales > Arenicellaceae > Arenicella. The sequence continues at coordinate 10,288 of CAZEXS010000056.1, read as the reverse complement.
TTGTTGGCGATTGGCATGCTGATACTTTGCTTTGGAGTCGTGACATAGGTAACGAGCATAATTACAGCCATATTGACTTACCTCGTTTGCAAAAAGGCAATGTTGGCTTGCAAATGTTTACCACCGTTACCAAGTCACCTAGCGGGTTGAATTACGACAAAAATCACGCGGATGCGGCCGACGATATAACCAAATTAGCCTTGGTGCAGCGATGGCCAGTTAGCACGTGGTCTAGTCTCACCGCTCGCGCATTGCACCAAGCGGATAAGCTGCACCGCTTTGAGCGTGAAAACTCTGATAAGTTGTTCATTATTCGCACCAAAGAAGACTTAATAGAATGGGAAAATAGGCGAAACGAATCGCCACGTTTAGTGGGTGGCTTGCTGGGCACGGAAGGCTCGCACGCACTCGATGGCAAGTTAGAAAACGTACAAACCTTATTTGATGCGGGTTTTCGCATGATGAGTTTGCAACACTTTTTCGACAATAAGTTGGGTGGTTCCTTACATGGAGTGACGGGGGAAGGGCTAAGCGATTTTGGACGAGACGTGGTGAATAAAATATTGGCGCTCAATATTGTTTTAGACGTGTCTCACTCTTCTGAGCAAACCGTGTCAGATGTACTTGCGATGACCGATAGGGCCATTGTGGTAAGTCATACGGGTTTTAAGGGCCATTGTGATACAGCGCGAAATATTTCCGATGATTTGATGCAACAAATTGCTCAAAACGGCGGCTTAATTGCCGTTGGTTATTGGGCCGGTGCGGTGTGCGGTGAAGACCCAAAAGCCGTGGTCGGGGCAATGAAATACGGCATGTCTTTGGTTGGCGAAGATCATATTTCATTGGGTTCGGATTACGATGGAACCGTTACCACGGGTTTTGATACCAGCGAGCTAGCGGCATTAACCCAAGAGATGCTGAATCAAGGCTTCACGGAAAATCAGATTAGAAAGATCATGGGTGGCAATATGTTAAAACTTCTCAAGCAACAGTTGCCCAGCGCTTAATACTTGTATCTTGATGGTCAGTATTTGAAGCACGACGGGGCACATCGTTACGCGATTTTGATTACTAAGTGGTTATGCTAGCTGCCTAACTAGCTTAGTGTCGTTAGTATTTGGGCACGTTTCATTACCTGAACAGATTATGTACTCAGCGCGTCTCTTATTATTTTTCGGTGTTTTTTGGTTTGCTAGTGCCGAGGCTCTTTCTCAGGCTGAGGCTCTTTCTCAGGCCGAAGCTCTTTCCCAAGCTGAAGCTCTTGTTAAAGCTGAGGCTCCTGTCAATGAGTATGCCGTTCAAGCTAAGCGGGCGGTGTTAGCCGAAGATCTTGATCTTGCCGGTGACAAGATCGAGCAAGCCATCAAATCTTCCCCAGATGACGCAAGAGTTTACAAGATTGCGGGTGATATTTTTATCACGCGTGCTCGGCTGGCGAGCTTATTTTCAGCGCCAGGTTTGGCTAAAAAGGGTCTGAAATTTTATAAAAAAGCCGTTGAATTGGCACCCGATAATACGCGCTACCGATTGGCCTTAATGACTTATTACTTCGGTGCCCCGGGTATTGTTGGGGGTGACAAAAAGCTGGGCAACCAACAAGCAGAGAGAATAAAGGCCATAGACCCGGTGTATGGAGCGGTGGCAGACGCGTTGCGTTTTCGCATGACTGAAAACCTTGATGCGCAGAAACAACTGTTTGATCCAGAGTTGAGTACACTGGACGAGACAATAGCCAGCTCACCCGTCGTCAGGCTACAACAAGCCCTGTATCTGGCAGGAATCGACAAGGGTGACGACGCACTGGTGATTATGAATGAGTTGGCCGACATTGATCCTGCGTCATTAAGCGAAGGCGACGATCTATTTTTGCCATATAAGGTTATGCTGCAAATCGGGTTTTTGGGGCTAAGAGAGGAAACGTATTTAGCCCAGGGTGCTGCCGCTTTTCAAAGGTATATCAATGAAGCGCCAGCCGCCTATGATTTGATGTCGTATAACTGGGCACGATTTTTACTCGGCCAAACTCATCAAAAGTCAGGCAACGAAACGTTGGCGAAAAAGACCTTCACTGAAACAATGAACTCAACCAAAGACAAAGCTTTAAAAAAGGAATTAAAGAAGGCATTAAAAGAGCTTAAATAGTCGCCAAATTAGTGGCTTGTGAGCAAAATAATTGTTTATTACTATCTAATGCTGTTTATTTAGCCAGTATTAATTGCGATACTATTTATAACTGTTATATTTGTACAAAATTCAAGTCAATTTATTCAACCAATGATCTTGACCCGGCAAAGCCAAATGAATTTTGGCGCCTTCGAGCACGTCTTGCCAATCAGGCCACCAGCTGAATGTGTCGCTGGCTCTAACCTTTATGGGCAATATTTAGCGCCAGGGTTTTCGCCGTCGAGTGATGACGATAATAAGCAACTTATGGATCTAAATGAACTTTGCGTAAAGCACCCAAGCGCCACTTACTACGTAAGAGCTTCCGGTGATTCAATGAAAGACGCCGGAATTTATGATGGGGATATGTTGGTGTTGGATAGATCGGTTCGCGCTGAGTGCGGAAACATCGTTGTCGCGGTTCTAAATGGCGACTTTACGGTGAGGGTTATGAGTACTAAAAACGGTTTGCAGCTTGAGCCACGTAACAGTGAGTATTCAAGTATGGAAATCACCGACAGCGACGAATTTGAGATCTTTGGCGTGGTTACCTTTGTGATACACGCTACGTTGTAAGGGCGCTTCGTTTATTTTTAAGATTTGGGCAGCGTCTTTTGAACTTGCTTAATTTCTTTAACGCGAGCTTGCCTAATGGCTTGTTGAATTTTAGCACCATCGCTAAATTGGCTGGCGATGGCCGCGGCATCAACCTGTTTTGCGGCTTGTTGAAACTTAATGAACAAATCCGCTTGTGGGTAATCTCGGTCTTCAAAGCCAGTGCGGCCTCGTGCATCAGCAATACAGGCCTGCGCAACTTGCTGAGTACGTTGGTCGTCCATCAGGCTGCGCGTTTGCTCCAGCATTTTCAAAACGGTTTGCGCCTTTAATTCGAACATTTTGTGCATATGCAAATGATACTCGCCCACCGCAAGCGCCAGAGTTTGATACTTTTTCGGTACACGTAGCCGTTCACAAAACCCTCTTATCAACGGTAGGCCAGCCATCTCATGGCCACGGTGCGAAGGCAAAATATCCTCTGGCGTCACACCTTTACCAAGGTCATGTACCAGTGCCGCGAATCGAACCATGGTGTCTTGCGTCAATCGGGCGGCTTGTTCCATCACCATTAAGGTATGAATGCCGGTGTCGATTTCGGGGTGATATTTGGCGGTCTGCGGCACGCCAAACAAAGCGTCTACTTCGGGCATGACGCGTTTAAGTGCTCCACAATCACGCAACACTTTGAAAAACAGTTGTGGTGCATTGGTTTGCAGGGCTTTGTGGGTTTCAGCCCAAACTCGTTCAGGGACTAGCGCATCGACTTCACCGTTTTGTACCATTTCGGCCATCAAGCCTTGTGTTTCAGGCGCAATAGCAAAGCCGAAACGGGCTGCAAAACGCGCGGCACGTAATATTCGTACTGGGTCTTCCACAAAGGCGACAGAAACGTGGCGTAATACGCCATCTTGCAAGTCTTGTTGACCGTTAAACGGGTCAATCAGTTTGCCATTATTGTCTTGCGCAATGGCGTTAATAGTGAGGTCTCGGCGCGCTAAATCGTCTTCCAAGCTAATATCAGGCGAGGTGGAAAATTGAAAACCTTGGTAGCCTTTTGCGGTTTTACGCTCGGTTCGCGCTAGGGCATACTCTTCGCCAGTGGATTTATTGATAAACACCGGAAAGTCTTTGCCAACGGGCTCGTAGCCAAGCTCGACCATCTCCTCGGGCGTACTGCCAACCACCACCCAGTCGCGATCATACACCGGCTCACCCAATAGAGCGTCGCGCACGGCACCGCCCACCAAATATGTTTTAGCTTTTGAACTCACGTGAATACGGCCGCTACACTGTCGCCGCTATTTGATGCCGTACTGTTTGCGGTACGCAATCATATTGGTCAGGTTTTGTTCTTGGTCGGGTTGCTCTTTGAGATACTCTATAAGATCGGCAAGTGTGGCAATCGCAACCACCGGTATATTGAACTCTTCTTCAACTTGTTGAATCGCCGAGGTCTTGGTCGGTTCGCCGTCTTTTTGCCCTAGTTCTTGGCGGTCTAAGGCCAAGAATACGGCTTTAGCGCTGGCACCCGCTTGGGTAATCATTTCAAACGATTCGCGAATCGCAGTGCCGGCGGTGATCACGTCATCGATAATCGCAATGTCACCGTTTAGCTCAGCACCAACCATATTGCCGCCTTCGCCGTGATCTTTTTTCTCTTTACGATTAAATGCAAACGGCACAGGCTTGCCAGTGGCTTCGGATAAGCACATGGCGGTGCCGCAAGCCAGTGTGATACCTTTATAGGCCGGGCCAAATAGCACATCAAACTCGATGTCTGAATTGGCCACGCTTTGCGCAAAAAAGCGGCTGAATTGCATCATTGTTTCGCCACTGTTAAACAAACCAGTATTAAAAAAATACGGGCTTATTCGGCCAGACTTCAGCGTAAACTCGCCAAATCGTAGCACATCAGTTTCAATGGCGAATTTAATGAATTGTTCTTGATAAGGCAGCATAAATTTTGCACTTGAGATGGTGTGATCTATTATCTATCGTATGATACTCACAACGCCCGCCTTAACAAGCTAAGATGTGCATAATTATCAGCGCTTTTTGGCCTAGTTTACTAAGACCTAGCTGGCGCATATTGGCCTGTTTAGTGCTTCCAATTCATTTGGTCAACGGTTCTAATGCGGTTTAATTTGGCTCAAAGAACAGCCACATCTAATTTTCACTTAAAGAGCAATTATGAAAGTAGCCTCAATCAACGTTAATGGTATTCGCGCAGCCGCTCGTAAGGGCATGTTTGACTGGTTAAAGAAGCTTGATGCCGACGTAATCTGTTTGCAAGAGCTTAAAGCGCAGCCCGATCAAATCGAGGGCGAGCCGTTTCACCCTGAGGGTTATCACACGTTTTTTCATTCGGCTGAAAAGAAGGGCTACAGTGGCGTGGCTATTTATTGCAAAGAAAAACCAGACCGTGTCCAGGTTGGTCTGGGCGAAGGGTTTGAAGACGTTGATTTCGAAGGCCGATATCTGCAAGCCGATTTTGGTAATTTAACCGTCGCCTCGCTGTACATGCCATCGGGCTCTAGTAAGGAAGAAAGACAGGCCTTTAAGATCGACATGATGAGTCGCTTTGAAACCACTTTAACGGATCTGGCAAAGTCTGGGCGACATGGCATTATCTGTGGCGATTGGAATATTTGTCATAAGAAACGAGACATTAAAAACTGGCGTGGAAATCAGAAGAATTCGGGCTTTTTACCCGAAGAGCGCCAGTGGATGGATTGGCTATTTGGCGATACCGAACCCGAAATTGAAGGTGGTCGAGGTGGTAATGCCGGCCTGGTTGATGCGTTTCGTGTGATCAACGACAAAGACGATCAATACACATGGTGGTCGAATCGTGGCCAAGCTTGGGCGAATAACACGGGGTGGCGGATTGACTATCAGGTAATCACTGAAAACCTGCGAGACAAAGTGATTGCCGGTTCAGATCTGATTTATCGTGAAGAGCGTTTTTCAGATCACGCGCCACTTGTCATTGAGTACGATATTTAAATTGAAATTTAACTTATGGTTATTTTTCATTGGGCGTGAACTGCTCATGAGACCCTTCAGGGATAAATTAACGTGGCGACCCGCCATCAACGACGTATAGATCATGGCTGATAACATCGCTGTCGCAGACCATTCCGCCACCTGGTGGAAAGAAAAGTCGGTTTGGGTGATGCTCTTTATGGGCTTTTCGGCGGGCATCCCGATGCTACTAATTTTCGGTACTCTGTCCTTGTGGCTGCGCGAAGCCGGGGTCGACCGGTCAACCGCGACTTTCTTTTCGTGGGCAATTCTTGGCTACTCTTTTAAATTTGTATGGGCACCCTTGGTCGATCGCTTGCCGATCCCAATACTCACTAAGCTGCTTGGTCGTCGACGAAGTTGGATATTGGTTTCGCAATTCGCGGTCATCGCTTCCATTGTGCTGATGGCCAGTACTGACCCGCGTGAGAGTTTAACGGCAATGGCCATCGCCGCCGTGTGTTTGGGCTTTGCCTCAGCAACTCAAGACGTGGTCATTGATGCATTTAGAATAGAATCCGCGGTGCCAAGATTGCAGGCGATGCTGTCGTCAACTTATATCGCAGGTTATCGAATTGGCATGATCGTAGCCGGGGCCATGGCGCTGTATTTAGCGGAATCGTTTGGCAGCACCAGCCAAGCCTATAGCTATGCGGCTTGGCAAAAGACCTACACCTTGATGGCGGCGGTGATGTTGATCGGCGTCGTCACAACGCTGCTGGTTAAAGAGCCGCAACATCTCGATGTTGCGAGTGAATTTGACACCAAAGATCACCTGCGCTTTCTATTGGTTTTCGCAGCGTCAGTGGCGTCATTTATAGCCGTGTTATGGGCTATACCGGCAGCGCCTAAGTTATTTGAAGGTGGTACCCAGTCGTTGTTTAAATTCGTGTTCGGCTCAGTCAGCATGCTTGCCGCTCTGAGTGTTGCGTATCTGTGTGCGGTCGGCAGCAAATCGCTGGGTTTGATCAACCCTGCGATGATTGATCAAGGTTATAAACAACCGATTCAAGATTTCTTCAAGCGCTATGGAAAGTTGGCGGTGTGGGTGCTCTTTTTGGTCGGCTTTTATCGAATTTCAGACATTGTATTGGGCGTAATTACCAATGTGTTCTATTACGATATGGGCTATACCAAAACCGAAATAGCCAGCTTATCTAAAGTGTTTGGCGTGATAATGACAATAACCGGTAGTTTTATTGGCGGCATAATTGCATTGCGCATCGGTGTGATGAAGGCATTACAATCGGCGGCCATTTTGGTTGTGATAACCAATCTTCTGTTTTGCTGGCTTACCCAAGTTGGGTTAAATCACACCGACCTTAGTTTCAGTGTGCCGCTGATTGGTGACATGGCGTTCCCAGCTGAGCTAGCTCTAGTGATCACCATCGACAACCTGGTGCAAGGTTTATCGTTGGCGGCGTTTATTGCCTGGCTGTCTAGCCTAACCAATGTCTCTTTTACGGCGACCCAGTACGCCATCTTCAGTTCTATAATGACCATGTTGCCAAAAGTGATTGGCGGTTTCTCCGGCACCTATGTGGACGCCTTTGGCTACACAAACTTCTTTTTGTTTGCCAGCGCCATTGGTCTGCCGGTGATAGCCTTGATTCACTTTTTACAAAAGCGCTTAGAGTTAAACCAACCGAGCAATGCTAATTAAACGCCAAAGCTCCCCCAAATAAGCAAAAAATAGGCGCAAACAGGCGCAAAATCTTATCTTATGAAATTACGTTTTGATAATCGCTTTGTAAATGAATTGCCGGCCGATATTGATGAATCCAATACGCGCCGACAAGTTCATAATGCCTGCTATTCTTTTGTCGAACCAACTAAAACCGGCGGCCCGAAATTAGTAAGCGTTTCGGCTGAAGCGGCCGCGTTACTCGACATTACGCAGGCCGATTGGCAAAGCGAGGTGTTTTTAAATGCTTTCTCCGGTAATGCTTTATTAGACGGCATGCAACCGCACGCCATGTGCTATGGCGGCCACCAGTTTGGAAACTGGGCCGGGCAGCTCGGTGACGGCAGGGCCATTGTGCTCGGTGAAGTAAACAACAGGGCGGGTGACCATTGGACCTTGCAACTGAAAGGCGCGGGCCCAACGCCTTATTCGCGCACGGCCGATGGTTTAGCCGTGCTTCGTTCATCGATACGAGAATACCTTTGCAGCGAGGCTATGCATCATTTAGGTGTGCCCACCACTCGGGCGTTGAGTCTGGCCACCACCGGTGATGACGTTGTGCGCGACAAGCTTTACGACGGTAACGCCGCCTATGAGCCTGGGGCGGTGGTGTGTCGCTTGGCGCCCAGTTTTATTCGTTTTGGTAGCTTTCAAATTTTTTCCTCACGTAATGAATACGACGAACTGCGCCAATTGGCAGAATTCACCATACGACATTATTACCCGCATCTATTAGATCAACATGAGGTGGGTTCGCCAGACTGCATAGTGGCATTCTTTAAAGAGGTTTGTGACTTAACGGTGACCATGATCGTTGATTGGATGCGCGTGGGCTTTGTGCACGGCGTAATGAATACTGACAATATGTCGATCCATGGCCTCACCATTGATTACGGCCCCTACGGCTGGCTGGACAACTACGACCCTGATTTCACACCCAACACCACAGACGCTGCCCAAGCGCGCTATCGATTCAGTCAGCAGGCCAATATTGCACTCTGGAATTGTTATCAATTGGCAAACGCCTTGTACCCGCTGATAGAGCAAACCGAGCCCCTAGAAGCGGCTTTACAAGAATTTCAAAGCCAGTATGCAGAGCAATGGCAAGCCATGATGGCGAGTAAACTTGGCCTGAGCGAAGTAATGGAAACGGACGGTCAACTTTTTCAAAGTTTAGAGGCATTATTGACCGCAACCGAAACTGACATGTCGCGTTTTTACCGCGCCTTGACGCATCAAGACCTTAGTTACGAATACCTGCTCGCACAAGATGTTTATTATCAGCA
>CAZEXS010000056.1:0-1470 GCA_964516915.1 uncultured Gammaproteobacteria bacterium | reverse complement strand
CGCATCAAGACCTTAGTTACGAATACCTGCTCGCACAAGATGTTTATTATCAGCAAGATCATACGTCTGACTATCGTCAGCTACTTGACGACTGGTTGAAGGACTATTCCGAACGGTTAGCTCAGAATAGTTTTGACGCAACGCAGCGCGTAGAGTTGATGAACAGCGTGAACCCAAAATACGTATTTCGTAATTACCTAGCTCAGCAAGCGATTGATAAGTCAGAAGCAGGCGACCATTCGATGGTTGACGAACTGCTAGACGTTCTCAGAAACCCATATGACGAGCAACCGCAGTCTGAACAGTATGCAAAAAAGAGGCCAGACTGGGCACGCACAAAAGTAGGCTGTTCAATGTTATCCTGTTCGTCGTAAACCGTTACCTTAATAAAATCATTATGAACGCATCAAATTTAGAGAAACTGGTTGTTACCGTATTCGCCGAAGATCGCCCTGGCATTGTGCGTACATTGTCTGACGTCGCTCTGTCGCATAACGCCAGTTGGCAAGAGAGTAGCCTGTCACGTCTGTGCGGCCAGTTCACCGGCATCGTGCATTTCGAAGTCACCAAAGACAAACGTTCAGTATTAGAGGCGTCTCTAGTAGCGCTAAGCGAGCAAGACATTCACGTGACGGTTCGCTCCGGCGCCACCATTAAAAACGACAGCGAAGAAGTGAATGGCCTGTACATCATGGTAGAAGCCAATGATCGCCCCGGTATCGTGCAAGAAATCACGCAAACCTTGGCCGACAACAACGTAAACGTAGACAACATTGATACCGAAGTAAGCAGCGCATCAATGGCCGGTTATATGCTCTTCAAAGCACACTTATCTTTAGCCATGCCAGAAGACATGAGCGATGCAGACTTAGAAGAAATACTCGAAGACGTATCAGACGACTTAATGGTATCGGTGTTGGAAGAGTAGGGGCGTTGAGAGAAATCGGTGATTTCCTTGGCAGAGTAATGCTTTGCTGCTCTGAGTTTCTGATTAGGTCGTAAAATATCTGTATTGTCTATATTTTTTATTGGTATCCGGCTTTATCTGGTTGGCTACAAAGTTAAACTTGCGCATCGAATCAATAAAAGAGCTTCTTTTATATTTCATAAATAATCAGCAATATTGCTGTATATAAAAACAGTATAACTTGAAGAAACAACCTAAATGATGCAACTTTGCTCATTTTTGCTGCTCATTTTCATCCAAAAATTAAACATAAACCCTATATAAATCAAGTGTTTATTAATAGGGCATGGAATGTTAATATGCACAATCAGGAATGTTAATGAGCATGCTCATTTTTGGGGAGCGACTAGGATGGAAAAGATCATGGAAAAGTATTTAATATCAATTACTTACGATGAATTTTCAAAAAAGCGAAAAGAGTGTAAACGAGCATGCACAGTAATAAGCTGTTATAGCTACGGAGAATAAATTGCCTTTCAACTTGTCAGAAGACGAATTAGTAA
>CAZEXS010000055.1:0-22778 GCA_964516915.1 uncultured Gammaproteobacteria bacterium | reverse complement strand
AGTATGTCATTATCTATACCTAAGAGAATCTCTAAAAGTCTTCCCACTGAATAGGAATTCCCAACAAAATATGTCCACTCAAATGGAAGACTCATGCATATATCTAAGCCATAAATACCATTTGTAATATAGTTAAGAAATAAACTGGGCCCAAAACTCCATTTATCGCCAAGTATGACAGTCAATAAACTTGAATTATCCCAATAGGTTAACGGATGTATAGAAGCATTGATATTGTCGATATTAATATCAATCGCGGAATATCTCAAAGACAAGATATATGAGAAAACTAACAACCCGGTAAAAGCAAAAAGCACAAAATAGAGTTTATTTTTAACAGACGCAGTGATGTTTTTAGCAGACACCCAAACAATCCCGGAATAAAGTGAAAAAATCAGAATATCCCCTAAATACTTTTGCTTTCCAGCCCCTATAACGTTTACGAACAAGTATGAAAATACAACAAAGTAAGATAGATACTTTGTTCTTCCAGACAAGCTCCCAAAATAGGTGAATATATACAATAAAGCTATTGTTGTAATAGAGGATCCAAAAATTCTAAGAATATATAAAGCGTCAATGGAAGCTTCACCTCGAACGTAATCTGCATAAGCCTCAACGTAATTAGAACCAATAGCAGAAATAGAAATTGTATTGCCAGAAGATACTAGCCCAACCCATGATACCAATGCTAATACTGTCGCGGCTGAAACAATCCAACGAAAATACCGAGAGTCCGCGCCACTTGGACCTTTATACACATCGACTGCTGAGCCTTTTACGCCGAGATGGTAGCCAGCTGAAAAAAATGCCAGTATTAGAGCTAAGTAAGGTAGTACAACAAAATATCTAATCCCACTAAATTTAATCGGGCTTATAAATAGGCAAAGAACCGTAAACAGAGCGAAGTACAGATAAATTTTTAGTGGCAAATAGCGATGAACAAAAACTGACAACATCAATCCTCCACGTTAAAAATTTTCTTATAAGCATTAACTTTTTCTTGGCCAGTCAAATGTCCAATTTTTAAAGATCTTGCTTTTGCAGATTCTAAATAGTCATCCGTAGATTTTATAATTCTTGCTGGGTTACCGCCAACAACGGAGTTATCAGGAACGTCTTTTGTTACTAAAGCATTAGAACCGACTATACAATTACTGCCAACCTTCACATTGGCTAAAACTGTCGCCCCTTTTCCAATAAAAACGTTATCACCAATTTCTATTGGCCCTGCGATTTCCAGGTCCGGAGTATCCTTGCGAAACGGAAGAGTTGAGCCGTCATGGCATATGAAACTAGCGCCTACACTAATAAAAACATTGTCCCCAAGAGTTACTAAATACGGTTCAGCACTAAACATATCGTAACTTGACCCGTAAATAGTTACCTTGCCTTTAAGTTTGACGCCAATGGCTTTCGCATAAGCCGCCGGACGTAACTTTGCATAAATATACCTAAAAGGAAAAACGAACATTCGTTGAAGTCTATTCAATGCGCTAATCTCCGTGTAGTTGGTCAAAAAACTCTTTTGTTGGGGCTAAGTACTCTCTAAAATCAAAAGCCTTTTCCTCAAATACCGCTTTTTTAAGACTAATAATTTCTTCTTGTGGCATATCTATACACTTCCCTAAGATACTTTTTTCTTGCCCATGATCAGCCAAAAATAGGCCAACAAGGCTTTCGAATTTTTTATTATTTGAGAGGCTACTTGTAATAACCGGAGTACCCAAAGACATAGACTCTGCCAATTTTGAAGGAAAGCCGGCTAGTGTGATCTGGTTTTCGTCTCGAAAGAAAACTGAAAAATGGCAACATCGAATATTTTCGATAACCTCAGTGAAAGGTCTCTTACCTTTGAAACATACTCTGTCTCCGTTTTTTTGAAGCAATGCAGCGTGCTCCGGATATACCGTTAAGTAATCTTTTTTCGACACCCCATATATACTCAATTCAAACTCTTTTTCATTGGACAACTCGCAAAGAGAAGTAACCAAAATGTCCAAGCGTTCTTTTACGGAGTTTCTATCTTTTGACGCTCTTGAAATATCAAACGGGTTCCCAGCGTAAACAAGTTTCACTAGGTCAGAGCTATCAATATTTGGACAAATGAATTGATGTGTATCGTAAAGAGTTGGTAATTCTAAAACCAGTTTAGATCGAGACCGATAGTAGTCCGACATATACGAACTTGTGGTGATTATCCCATCAACCCCTTTCGATAATAAATTGATACGTAAATTTGTATCCAGCCATTTGATGGCAGAGAAAACTAGGCCATTACCTCTAGAGCTGTACCACTCCGTAATATCTAATAAGACTTTAATCTTGTGGTTTCTCAGCTGCCTAATTATTCTCCAAGTTGCCAAAGACGGATAGTTATAAAAGACGATTACACCGATGTCACCGGCTTGGCTTATCAAATGAGAAATTAACGTTTTACGGCCGAATAAATAACGAACCCATTCGCTTTTAGATCCTGGATAGGCTAATACACTAATATTTTCACTATCGCTAGACATCAGCCCATCTTCAAAAGAGATGTCTGTGTCTACACCAATGATCTCCACTGGATAACCGGCTGCTCGTAGTAGTTTTGCATTGGATGAAACTCGTTGAGCTGCAGCATTTTTATCCGGCAGCTCGAAGCCACCAATGTAAACAATTTTTTTCACAAGGGCTAGGTTTTCTAAGAGCTAGTGTTGGATGCTGAATACCATTTCATCGCCTGAGCTAAACCCTGTTGTAGATTGTGCGTAGGAGAATAATCAATAAATTGCTTTGCCTTAGAGATGTCAGCCAATGAATGCCTAACGTCGCCGTCTCTAAAATCACGATACTCAATTTTTAGCTCAGATAAATCAGGAATCAACTTATTTAATTCCGAATGAATAAGCTCAGAAAGCGTATTTAAAGTGGTTCGTTGACCGACGGCCACGTTAATTACTAACTCTTTGACATCTCCTAAAGTTTGAGAGGTAGCTGCAAGTAGATTAGCTTGAACCACATTCTCGATATAACAAAAGTCTCGACTCGTTTCACCGTCGCCATTTATCTTAATCGTATCTCCGTTTACCATTTTGGCTGCCCACTTAGGAATAACCGCAGCGTACGCACCGTTAGGGTCTTGACGCCTTCCAAATACATTGAAATATCTAAGCCCAACTATTTCCAACCCATAGGTGCGATTAAATACCTTTGCATACAACTCATTGACGTATTTAGTAACGGCATACGGAGACAAAGGGTTACCAATATTTTCTTCCACTTTTGGTAAAGCTGGATGATCCCCGTAGGTCGAACTGGATGCGGCATAAACAAAACGCTCGACATTCGCATCTCTAGCGGCCACCAGCATATTTAAAAAACCATCGACATTGGATCTATTGGTATTTATTGGGTTTGCTATAGACCTAGGCACGCTGCCGAGCGCCGCTTGATGGAGCACATAATCGACTCCCGAGCACGCCCGTTCGCAATCTTCTAATTCGCAAATATCACCATGAATAAAATGAAAGTTACTCCATAATTCTTCGCTAAGGCTGGACTTAACTTCATCCAGGTTTTTTTGATGACCGGTCGCGAAGTTATCAATACCGATAACTTTCTGCCCCAAGCCCAATAGTTTTTCCAGCAAGTTACTGCCAATAAAACCAGCGACGCCAGTGATTAACCAAGTCTTGGGGGCGCCTCGTAAGCGCTCTTGTAAAATTTCATAGTCTGCCATAGTTACCACCCCTAAATAATGGAAACGAAATTAGTTTAATAGTGCTCAAAGTCGTAGATCTGATTCAGATTCATTAAACAAATATTTCAAATCATAAAGAATATGAGATGAGTTGCCGTACTGCCGAATTGCATCTGCGCCAAGTTCGCGAAACTCATCATGCGCCACCGCAAGAACAATAGCATCGTAGTAACCCAATTTGGGTTTATCCACAAGATCTATTTGATATTCATCTTTAGCATCCTTTTTTGATACCCAGGGGTCATGTACATCTGCTTTTATATTGTAATCTCTCAACTCATTAACAATATCTACTACTCTGGTATTTCTAAGATCTGGACAATTTTCTTTGAAGGTCAGCCCCATAATTAATATTTTAGCGCCGTCTACATGAATCCTCTTATTCAACATACCCTTAATTAGCTGAGAAACCATATAGATACCCATTTGATCATTTATACGGCGACCAGCCATAATCACATCAGGGTTGTAGCCGATAGACTGGGCTTTATGGGTTAAATAATAAGGGTCAACTCCAATACAATGTCCTCCGACTAAGCCCGGTCTAAATGGTAAAAAATTCCATTTGGTCCCAGCCGCTTCTAGAACCGCTTCAGTATCGATTGACATTTTATTAAAAATAATTGCGAGCTCGTTAACTAAGGCAATATTAAGATCCCGTTGAGTGTTCTCGATCACTTTAGCGGCCTCGGCCACCTTGATAGAGGGAGCCTTATGAGTACCTACCGTAACTATTTCTTTGTAAAGTGAGTCAACGAACTCCGCAACACTCTCAGTCGACCCAGAAGTTACTTTGATAATGCTGGTTACTCTGTGCTCTTTGTCACCCGGATTAATACGCTCAGGCGAATAACCGGCATAAAAATCGTGATTAAAGGTTAACCCAGAAACACGTTCAATTTCTGGCACACAAACCTCTTCAGTCGCACCCGGGAAAACAGTAGATTCATAAATGACAACATCGCCAACAGACACCACATTGCCCAACATCTTACTTGCGTTAATGAGAGGCGCAAGATTAGGCTGCTTGTGCTCATCGATGGGTGTCGGCACCGTCACGATGTAAACATTTGCTTCACTTAAATCATCTAATTCACTTGTATATTGCAGGTTGTTTTTAACGGCTTGTAAATCAACTTCATCGACTTCCAAGGTATGATCTTTACCGGACTGAAGCTCCAACACTCTAGACGTTTCTATATCAAAGCCTATCGTCGGAAATTTCTTTCCGAATTCGACCGCTAAAGGAAGCCCAACATAACCTAAGCCAATTATGGCAATCTTTATATCTTCAAAAGAAGGCATCATATCTTCGTTTTCCATATATACTAAATTTTATCAACAGACTTCAAATCAATACCTTTAGATAGACACCATGCATCAACTTCCGGATTCAATACTTCGTCGAACGACTT
The DNA here is from genome assembly GCA_964516915.1 of uncultured Gammaproteobacteria bacterium. Lineage (GTDB taxonomy): Bacteria > Pseudomonadota > Gammaproteobacteria > Arenicellales > Arenicellaceae > Arenicella. The sequence goes on along the minus strand of CAZEXS010000055.1, from coordinate 17,618 downwards.
AGTAATCCATAATTCCGTTACTTGATACCTATCCAATAGAGAATTGCGATCGCGCCATGAACCCAGCACTTTAAACCCATTAATATGTCTTCCTCTTAAATCAGTGTCTTCATCAAGAAACCCTATAATTTCTATTCCAGAAAACCCTTTATCAAGAAAGGTTGCTAAGGCACTACCTCTTTGGCTAGCACCGTAAATTAAAGCTCTACGAGTTTTGTCGATAGATTGAGGGTTTGAACGAAACCAAATCTCTCGACGCCATATCCTAGGCAAAGAGAGAGACACCATAAATATCATACAACTCAGAATGGCAATACCAATAGAGATATTTCTCTGAAAGAAACCGAATTGAATAAAAACGGCGATTAACCAGGCAATACCGACCACCAAGGTCAAACGTAGAGCATCAGACAAACCAAAATAACGAATCGGATGTCGATAACACCCACCAATTAACATTATTGGAAAAATCACAACGGGTATTAACCAAGCGCCGGTTATGTAAACAGAATAATTTGCTTGCGAAAACTCAAACCCAATAAACCTAAATACATGTGCAGCCAGCCAAGCAAACTCAAAAATGGCAAGATCTAAAAGCAGAATAAGCGAATATCTTCGCTTCAGACGCCGCCAATTTACAATCCCAACTAATGTCCCAAAAACACTGGCGATAAGCCATTTTATATCTGAAATAAATGTCGACTTAGAAAAGTACTCAATATCTATCCGCGCTTTCTTGGGAAAAAGTTCACGCCGATAAAATTGATCTGGATCTTCATCCAGTGGGTACATTTCAGACTCATTCCTAAATGCAACTTGATTAGGGCCAAATATGCCTGGGGTGAAATTCAAGAGCTCTTCAAACTCACCTTCGAACAAATCGTTATAACGCACACTTTCCGGCCTTGGTCCAACGAACGACATCTCACCAACAAAGATATTCCATAATTGAGGTAATTCATCCAACTTAGTACGCTCTAGAAATGCCCCGAATGTAGTCATTCTGACATCGCCTTGAGTAGTCACACCAGAACCTTTAGTACCCCAATCTTCCGGAAATTTTCGAAACTTGTGTATATTGAAATATTTCCCATTGCGACCCAAACGCTGCTGAGAAAAGATCACTTTACCGGGCGAATCGATTCTCAATAATATGGCGATGACTCCCCCAACGGGTATAAAAATAATAAGCCCGATGCTCGACAACAGCAAATCAAAAATCCGCTTAGAAAAAGACATAGTTAAAAACTTAAGCCGTACAGATACTAATAAGACTATCGACGACATGCTGCATGTCATCATTAGTTAAAAGCGGATGTAAAGGCAAAGACAGCTCCCGCGCGCAATACTCTTCAGTTATCGGCAAACTAACCCCTGGATACGATTTACGATAATGACTGAACTTATGTGCTGGAGGATAATGAATACTCGATTGAATTCCTTTTTCTCTTAGCAAATCCATAACCCGTTCACGCTTAATAGTATTTGGTAATAAAACTGGCATAAGATGCCCTACGGTGACGTGCTCGGCATTAAAGGGAACAACAAGCCCCGCCTCTTGAGCTACTTTGCAGCTTAACAGCTGTCTATAGTAATCTGAATTTTGCTTCCGCTTAAGGTTCCATGCGGGCAAATTCTTAAGCTGAGTAATGCCTATCGCGGCTCGAATTTCATCCAGGCGGTAATTAAACCCTAAATTAGTAACGTCATATGAATAGGCGTGCCCCTTGTGGCGATCTAATGTCACAGATGTCATTCCATGAGAGCGCAGATTTCGCAACTTATCGATAAGTTTAGGGTCAGCCGCAGTCAACATACCTCCTTCAGAGGTCGTCATGTTTTTATTCGAGAAAAAGCTAAACGACGTGATATCAGCTTCATGCGCTACGCCATCACAAGCAGGCGAATGCGCAGCGTCTTCGATCAACGCAAGATCATATTTATCTGCAAACTTTCTCCACGCTTTAACATCGCACAAGTAACCACCGTAATGCATGGTCATTACTGCCGCCGTCTTTTCTGTAATCGCTTCTTCGGCCTTAGACAGGGAAATATGTGGCTCAGAAATCGACTCTACATCTACAAAGATGGGGGTTGCACCAACATATCTAATAGCATTAATCGTCGCAACAAAAGTAAGGGAAGGCACAAGCACTTCGTCACCCTCACCAATTCCAAGCGCGGCTAAAGCAATATGCAAACCCGATGTGCAAGAGTTAACGGCTACAGCATCTTCAAAGCCATGAAGATCGGCAAAATCAGACTCAAATTTTTTGACCTGTTCACCCATTGTAATCCAACCAGAATCTAATACATCTAGTACAGCTTTTTTCTCAGCATCGCCAAGAATAGGTATCGACAAAGAAATCATAAAAGTTACTTCATAAAGGGTTAAATTGGCGTTAGTGCCCTAAAAGGGTACTTCTGTTTTCTTCGAAAACATCTTGAGCACTTTCAAAATCTTCTGGCCGCCCAATATCCATCCACATACCATCATGCTTGAACACATGAACTTTCTCACCTTTATCGAGCATGGCGTGAATAAGATTATCCATACCAAATGGTACCCCTTTAGGTATAAATTCAAGAATTTCAGGCTCCATAAAATAGATACCCATGCTCACAGTGTAATTTAAGGTCGGTTTTTCATGGAACCCGGTTACGATAGATCCATCTATATCCAAAACCCCCAAATCGACATTAACGGTTTTATTTGTTACACCCACCGTTAACATCCCATCGTGGCTCTTATGAAAGTTTCGAAACTCATTAATATTGAGGTCGGTTATTAAATCTCCATTCAACACTAAAAAAGTATCATCTAATTTACCCTCGAGTAATGTCAACGCGCCAACAGTGCCCAAAGGTTCCGGTTCTTCGCTATATGAAATCGCCAAATCCCACTGAGATCCATCTCCGCAAAGAGCTTTAATTAAATGCCCAAGATAGCCGGTCGTAATGTAGGACTCATCCACTCCATTTCGCCGCAACCATTTAAGCAACATCTCTATAACTGGTGTACCACTGACAGGCATTAATGGTTTTGGCAATACTAAGGTATACGGACGTAATCTCGTTCCTAAACCACCTGCTTGAATAACTGCTTTCATATATCCCCTATTTATTTCAGCTTTAATCAAAAAGCCCAGACTACATTCTTTGATCTAAGCTTGACTCTGACTCTTTATGCGTTGCCAAAAAACCTGGTTCAACTGTAGCAATCAAATCAACTAAATCACCCTTATTTACTGCTCTATTTAGTACACCATCTCCGTTTACAATTTTGGCGAGCTTTTGTTGAACAAACAAAACACTACCAGCTTCCGCAGGTTGATAACCAACACCCATAATTTGTTTGAGCCCGATATCATGTACTAACTCACCCTCAGCAACGAACTCTTCATATGGTTTTTCACCAGCGGTATCTAAAGGTGTCAACAGAACCGGCCATCTCCCAGAACTAATTGAAGAAGCCATCGATGCCCTAGCTTCATCTTCACTTTCAAAGATTTCTGGCGTATAACCCTTATATTCTAAAAAACCAAAAAGCACATCCTCTAACAAGACAAGATGCTCCTCTGGGTTTAAATTAGGTATAGCAATTGTATTTTCAGGGGCAAGAAAAGCGGCCAAAGTACAAATATGCCCCGACTCATTTAGCGACACAAAATATCGCTTACACCCTCTTGGCGCCACTAAAGGCTGATTAAGGTTAAATCTATTTTCAAAACTTTGCAGCAGCGAACCATTGGAATAAGCAACATTAGCAAACCGAGCGGAAGTAGTAACCATGTCACTAGGGCGGTCAAGCTCTTGATCGAACATGAAATGCTCCATAAGTCGCTTGGTTGCGCCCATAACCGATGAAGGGTTAGCGGCCTTATCTGTCGAAACCGAAAAAAAACGCTTAGGAGAACCTGTTTTTTTCAAATTAGCTAACAAGTTCGACATCAACATTAGATTTGTATTCATCATCTCTAAGATAGAGAAATGATCTTTCTCACTACGAACATGTTTTAGGGCTGCAAAATTCAACACATAGTCATAGGGATCGGACTCAGCTAAGAACAGTTGAAATGCAATACCACCGTAGTTAAGCGGCAATGGCCTAAAATCATCAACATCTAACCCACCAACTCGTGACCGAAGTCGACGAACCAGTTCAGCCAATCCATTTTCATTTTGGTCTATCACATGCAGGCACGAGGGTTTAAATCTAGATAACACCTCAATCGTATTGGAGCCAATTGACCCTGCCCCCCCTATTACTAAAATTTTGCTACCACGTATCATCTCACTAAGCTGAGCACTGTTTTCCATAACATCTTCAGCAAAAATGCTACTACTTCGGCCAACGGCTAATGAGTCCGGCGTCGAAATTGTTTTCTCAGATTCTAAAAACATATGTTAATTCAATTCTCTTTAACAAATTGGCGGCAGTCCTTTGATATCTAGCCAATCCAGAAATAGTTATTCCAGACGCTACAACCCCAATCAACCGACCCAAAACCGTGGATGGCTCGGAGTATATAGCTATTCAAGTGATTTTTACAGAAACAATATAAAAAACCTGAGGGAAAAGGGGCTTTAAATATTCTTAAACTTTTTAATGGCAACTTTTTCGGTAGTATCCGAAAAACCGAAACACGCTCATTTTCTGCGATAGGCTAATAAAACATTGGCAGAGCTCGTCTTAGCACCTAAAGTCGAAGCAAAGGTAAACACCCCAGTCAGCTTTCTAATCATCAACATAAATTCGGGCGGCGGTATTTTGAATCCTTTGACCAAAGCGCCTTGGCTGCCTAACTTCCCCGCTCTCTTTAATAGCCTTGAGTCTCGCCAATTATAATCTTCACCGTCGAGAGCATAGTCCGGAACTTCTTCAAAAGACTCCCGAAACGGCTCTAATATATAATGACAAAACTCGGCAAAAGATTGTTTAACTTCATCCGAATCAGCCTCTTCTAAACAACCGATTTCGATTAAACCTTCAACTACAGCCTCTAATTCTGCCGCTTGAGCCGCTAGTATTGTTTTGCGCAGTGATCGTGAAAAGGGCTTCTCAAGTTCATGCACAGCACCAAAGTCAAGCAGCACCAGCTGATCTTGGTTTTGACCGCTTTCATCGATCAAAATTCGATAGTTTCCAAAATTCGGGTCGGTTTGCATATATCGCCATTCGAATGCTTCTTTAAAGAATAGCGACAGCATGCTTTCTGCAAGCGCATTACGGCGCGTTTGGCTCAAATTTTGAACACGTTCATGCGTCACATCGTATCCATCAATGTATTCCATCACCAACAGCTTTTGAGAACAAAGTTGCGGGAAGTACTTAGGCACCTTATAGCGGCTATCTCCATCTAGAAAACCACTCAATTTTTCAGCAATTTCAAGCTCGTACCCGTAATCAACTTCTCGCATTAAATACCGCTTAAGCTCGGTGGCAAGGGTTTCTAGTTGCCGACCGGACTTTACCCAACGTGCAATGCTAAGCATTTGTATGACGTTTTTAAAGTCGTCTTCTATTGCTTCATCAATACCTGGGTATTGAATTTTTACACACACCTGCTCGCCACCATCCAGCAAGCCCTTATGCACCTGAGACAAGGATGCCGCCGCGATAGGCGCCTGATCAATCTGAAGTTTTAGACGAGCGTCGTCTTGCAAGCCGTCCTTCAACTTTTGATTCAGCTCTTCACTAAATACGGGTTCGATAGCCTGCCAGTCTAATGGGGTCGTAGACGATTCTAAACCGTGTAAGGCGTTGGTTACTTGAGTGGGCAATATGTGCTCGCCATACAGAGCCAGCATCTGCCCGATTTTCACATAGGCACCTTTTAGCTCACCAAGCCGTTGCACGAACTTTTGAGCTTCTCGATCTAAGGCTTTTTCATTGTGCGCTTGCTGCTGCTCTTTTGGCAGAATCATGCTTCCTGCCTTGGCTTTCAGCAAACCAATGCCACCGCTAGCGCCCGCCAAACCAATGCTAATACGTCGACTCAGGCCGCCCTTCTTAATACTCTTCATGGCCGTATTTTAGCGCGATCGGCCCTGTTTGGGATGCATATTCATCATGCAGTGGACAAATAATATCTTAATTTAGACCTTTCATAATTGCGTGTACTGGCAAAGCAGCTTTCTAAATTAGATAAATCATGAATAGAACTAAGCGAACACTGTGAAAAGTCTTTGATGCGCCTAACACCTTCTCTGGCTTACACTTGATTACAGACAGAACATTAACGACGAGGCACCCCCAATGGAAATGAATCTTGGCGTAAGCGAGCGCTTACAACCGATTTTAGACAAAGTAACCAAATTAATGCGCGATGAAGTAATCGATGCTGACGCAGAATTTCACAGCTTGATTGGCAAAGATGGTGCTGATCGTTGGGATTTATCACCAAAGCAGTCGGAGATTTTAAACAGTCTGCAATCAAAAGCGCGTGACCAAGGTTTATGGAATTTCTGGCTCACCGATTCTGAGAATGGCTATGGCCTTTCGACGGTAGAATACGCGCATCTAGCCGAGCAAATGGGTTGGTGCACATTGGGCCCGCAAGTATTTAATTGCTCAGCACCTGACACCGGCAATATGGAGGTGCTAGAGCGTTACGGCACTGAAGATCATAAAGAACAATGGCTGAAGCCTTTGCTTGAAAGTCAAATTCGCTCAGCGTACCTCATGACCGAACCTAATGTAGCCTCTTCCGATGCGACTAACTTGGAGTTCAGCGCTGTACTAGACGGTGATGAGTACGTTCTAAATGGCGAAAAGTATTGGTCATCAGGCGCTGGCGACAAACGCTGCGAAGTCTATATTCTGATGGCGAAAACCGCCGGCGAAGAAGCGCCAAGGCACGCTCGTCACTCTATGTTTGCAATGTCGGCAGACACTCCTGGTGTTGAAATACTGCGCGCCATGACCGTTTTTGGGCATGACGATGCGCCGCATGGGCATATGCACATTAAGTTCGACAATGTACGTATACCTAAGTCAGGCCTGCTGCTCGGCGAGGGTCGAGGTTTTGAAGTTAGCCAAGGTCGTCTAGGCCCAGGCCGTATCCATCATTGCATGCGCGCAATTGGCCAAGCGGAGCGCGCACTCGAGTTGATGTGTAAGCGTTCGATGTCTCGCACTGCCTTTGGCAAACCCCTAGCAAAACTGGGCGGCAATTACGACATCATTGCTGATTGCCGAATTGGTATCGAACAAGCCCGACTATTGTGTTTAAAGGCCGCATGGATGATGGATCAAGGCGACCCTGCAGCCGCCGCGCCATGGATATCACAAATCAAAGTTGTGGCGCCCAATATGGCCATCAAAGTGATCGATGAAGCCATTCAAATGTTTGGCGGAACCGGCATTTCGCAAGACACCCCTCTGGCCGATATGTATGCTCAAATGCGCACATTGAGATTTGCTGATGGTCCAGATGCGGTACATCGTATGCAAGTTGCTAGAAAAGAGTTATCGCAATACCGTTAAGCGAAAAAGCCTCACCTCTTGTTTCAAAGTCTAAGGAATAGAAGTGAAGCAAAAAAAAGCCCAATCATTTGCATGATTGGGCTTTTGATCTTTCGACCAAATTAGAGCAATCGCCGCTAATTTAAGCTAAGGCCGTCTTGAGAGTAGAGCCCATTTCAGACGGATTAACCGTCACATGAACGCCAGCATCTCTCAATGCATCGATTTTTGATTGCGCCGTACCTTGACCGCCTGAAATGATCGCACCGGCATGACCCATGCGTTTCCCAGGAGGAGCCGTTACGCCAGCAATAAAGCCAACTACTGGCTTAGTCATGTTTTCCTTAATCCACTGAGCACATTCTTCTTCATCAGTGCCGCCAATTTCGCCGCACATAACAACCGCTTCAGTTTCTGGATCATCGTTGAACATCTTCATAACATCGATGTGCTTCATGCCATTAACTGGGTCACCGCCGATTCCAACACATGACGATTGCCCCATACCCAACTGGGTCAATTGGTGCACTGCTTCATAAGTAAGAGTTCCAGAACGTGACACAACGCCAATGCTGCCTTTCTTATGGATATAGCCAGGCATGATTCCGATCTTAACTTCCTCAGGCGTGATAACACCTGGGCAGTTCGGGCCAACTAAAACAGTTTTGCTGTTCATTTTGCGCATACGGTCACGGGTTTTGATCATATCAGCGACGGGGATACCCTCAGTGATACAAATAACCAGATCAAGCTCAGCATCAATCGCTTCATCAATTGCAGCAGCCGCAAAACGCGGTGGCACGTAAATCACCGATGCATTAACACCGTGTTGCGCTTTGGCATCGCTCACTGTGTTATAGACCGGCACGCCTTGCACAGTTTGCCCTTCTTTGCCCGGTGTTACACCGGCAACAAAGCAATCTTTACCAAACGCATAATCCAAACATTGTGTGGTGTGGAACTCACCTGTGTTACCAGTAATACCCTGGGTAACGATGCGAGTATCTTTATTAATTAAAATAGACATTTTTGTTACCCTCTTAAGCTTTGACTGCAGCGGCAATTTTTTCCGCGGCGTCAGCCATGGTAGTGGCGGTTTGTAATTTTACATCAGACTCATCAAGAATCTTACGGCCTTGTTCGACATTAGTGCCTTCAAGACGCACTACTAAGGGTACGGTTAACCCAACTTCTTGCGCCGCAGCAACAATACCCGCTGCAATCACATCACACTGCATGATTCCGCCAAAAATATTCACCAAAATACCTTCAACCTTTGGGTTAGCGAGCATGATTTTAAATGCTTCCGTCACTTGTTCTTTATTAGCACCACCGCCAACATCCAAGAAGTTAGCCGGCTCGGCGCCGTACAACTGAATAATGTCCATGGTCGCCATGGCCAAACCAGCACCATTCACCAAACAACCAATGTTTCCATCTAAAGAAATGTATGAAAGCCCCCATTTAGACGCTTCAATTTCATTGGTGTCTTCTTCGGTTAAATCACGGTATTCAACAATTTCCGCTTGACGATACAAGGCGTTCGAATCGATATTGAATTTCGCATCCAGCGCGATAACGCTCTTATCACCAGTCACCACAAGCGGGTTGATTTCCGCCAAAGACGCATCAGACTTAACAAAAGCCTCATACAGGCCTTCTAGGAAATCCGCACCTTCTTTAATTGCCTCACGTGGCATACCCATTTTTTCACACACATCTTCCGCTTCCGCACGGTCTAAACCGTCGGTCGGGTCAACGAAAATCTTAAGAATTTTCTCAGGTGTTTCTTCGGCCACTTCTTCGATATCCATGCCGCCTTCAGAGCTGCACATCAATACGACCTTTTGTGTCTCACGGTCAACTAGGGCGCCAACGTATAATTCGTCGGCAATATCAGCGCCTTCTTCAATATACAGCCGGTTAACCAATTTACCCTCTGGGCCAGTTTGATGGGTAACCAATTGCATACCCAGTATTGCATCGGCGTATTCACGCACCTGCTCCATACTCGTTGCAACTTTTACGCCACCGCCTTTACCTCGGCCGCCAGCGTGAATTTGGGCTTTTACAACCCATACGTTACCGCCAAGTTCCTCAGCGGCCGCTACAGCTTCTTCTACCGAGAAAGCGGGAATACCGCGTGGAGTAACCACCCCGTATTTCCTCAGGATTTCTTTACCCTGATACTCATGTACATTCATTTAATCTAACCTATATTTAGTTGGAGCTTGATATTTATGGCTTTTCGTGGAGTAAGCATCACCTGAAACTTTGGTGTTATTAAACCCTCATTTACAGGTCGCGAGATAATAGCGCTTTTTACCCTATTTGAATAGCTCGATAAGCCCTTCAAACCAAGTATCTAAAACGTTTTAGAGGTATAGTGGCGCCCCAGCTTAGATAACACTCCAAAATTAGTGGCTTAGCTCTGACTTTCAACCGATATTTCTTGGCATTGCACGATAAATGAACAGCCGTAAAGAATTTTCCACCAATGCCATAGGCTACTTTTTTGCACTTGGGTCCGCCGTGTTGTTTGCCATACGACCCGTTTTTGTAAAGCTGATCTACGCCGAAGGGACAGACCCCTTAACGCTGATTGGGTTTAGAATGCTATTTTCATTGCCAATCTACGCGGCAATTCTGTTTTGGCTGCTGAGAGACCCCAAATTGAGACGTCGCCTGACAATCAAGAACGTCACCCAAACAGCGCTGATTGGCTGCATAGGCTATTACGCCGCAAGCTATCTAGACTTAATAGGTTTACAGTACGTTACCGCCCAACTTGGCCGCCTAGTACTTTATATGTATCCAACCTTTGTGGTTCTTTTCGGCGCCCTAATCTTTAGGCAAAAGATCACCACCCGAATAATCGTCTCCCTTTTCATAACTTATGCGGGTGTGCTGCTTATTTTTGGTCATGATTTACGATCATTTGGGCCAGACGTAATAAAAGGTTCACTCATCATATTGCTGTGCGCCGTGTGTTTTTCATTTTACTTACTTTTGGGCAAACCACTAATCGAAGAAATCGGCAGTCGTTTGTTTACCGCAATCGCGCTAATAAGCGCCAGTGTGGCTATTCTAGTGCATTACGCACTTACAAACCCCATTACAACACCGAACATAAATTCCACCGGTCTGTTTTGGGTTTTCATTATCGCGATTTTTTGCACTGTCATACCCTCGTTCTTTACAGCGGCCGCAGTCGGCCGAATCGGCTCTGGAAAAACCGGAATTGTTGCCACAATTGGCCCAGGCTTTACATCAATCTTTGCGGTAAGCATTCTAAGCGAGGCTTTTACCGTCTATCATTTAGCCGGTATCGCAATCACCATTTTTGGCGTTTGGTTTTTGAGTCAAGAGAAAGCTGTCGAGTAGCAATGACTATAATCTGCCCATTTCACGAGAGGTCAAAAATGGCATCGTGATGTACGATACAATCTGAAAGCGCTCTTGCAGACGATACTACAGAATTGGGCATAACAATCGTATGCTCTAGGTTTGATCCACTTTCAACATAAACACCATGATTTAGGATCACTGACTCCATTTTAACGGCGTCGCCGACTTTGCAATGCCTATCGATCATTACGTTTGACCAATAAGCCTTATTGTTGGGAGCTAACCCAAGTGAGGCAGCAATTGTTGAGGTCGATAAATGCGATGTCCAGTGCTGGCGACGCCCTAACTGAGTGTTAAACATTACACCTGGTTCAAGCCCTTCATAGTCGCCAGATACGACATCAAAATTCGCTCGTTGAAAATCCTTTGCGGTTTCTAGTCGATTAACTAATATTTGAGAGATTGCAACAGGCTTCATACTGACATCTAATAAAGCAGACTTTTTCAGCGTTATTCCCAACCGGTTACCTGCGCCATTTACGCCGAACACCAAATGCTCACTACCTGATGTTTGACGAAGAAGGCTTTTCAGACAAGAGCTTCTCAAACGATCCGCCTCAATAATCAGCACTCCCCCATTAGAGTCAAAATCATTAAATTCACTAAGAACCTGATCAACGCTACGAGATGAGTTCAAAACAGTTACACTCATACCCCAAAGGCTCTCTTTTTCTAGCAGCTTCTGAATTCTTGAAGCGTTCTTACCAGCAAATATAGTGCACTGCTTGACTCTTAGCTCTTGTAGTTCCAACAGAGTATGTTCAATAACTGTTTTTCCTGCGATCACTAATGATGCAACCTCTAAATCGCCAAAAATATCCTTAAGCTCACCACCGACAAGCCGGTCGGCCAGCACTACAGCAGTAGGGACCGCATAATGATCGATTGTGGTAACTAGCTTTTGCTCCATATTCACTTTAGTACGCACCTCTTCCCATTAAAACGGCCGGTATAGTTCTAAAAAGCAAAATAATGTCTAACAATAGAGACTGCGTTTCGATATATTGAAGGTCTAACTTGACTTGCGTTTCAAATGGACTATCTGAACGCCCTTCAACTTGCCACAAACCTGTAACCCCAGGCATTACGCGTAAACGAGCGTAATCAAAACGGCGATATTCATTTACTTCACGTTCCAAATGAGGGCGCGGCCCCACCAGTGACATATCACCAAGTATTACATTTACTAACTGTGGCAACTCATCAATGGATGACTTACGTATAAAACGTCCGACCTTGGTTACACGCGGGTCATGCTTAATTTTAAATAGCACACCATTTTTCATTTCATTGCTGTCATTAAGGTTTTCCCGAATGGCTTCGGCATTATCAACCATAGAACGAAACTTCCACATTGAAAACAGTTTGCCGTTTAAACCAACACGCTCTTGTTTGAAGAACAGTGGGCCTTCAGAGTCCATCTTAATAAGTATTGAAACCAGTATGAATATAGGGCTAAACGCAACCAAAAGAATTGATGCAAGCAAAACATCAAAGCTTCGCTTTAATGTTTTAGATAAATTAAAACGCCATTTCCAATATCGAGACTTGAATCGCAAAACTGCTGATATATCTTGTCTATAATATTTCACAAAAAGTACTCCAATATATAGAAGTTCCTATTTTGAGAAATCAAAAATTGTGACCTATTAAAAATAGCATTGCTCCCCATCTTGCCGCCCTTTTCACCCTTCAAATAACAATAAAAACAGACTTGCCCTACCAAATTACTGAAAACTTAGCCCATCTAATTAAAGGTATTACATTAGCTAATCCTGTCGAGTTAGATATCCTTAGCCTATAACAAACCGATTAGTCAATAACCAAGATATTTATAAAAACGAAGCCAATTTGACCGTAAATACGAGCGACTAAAACCAGGGACAGCCATTTTTATCGAAATTGTTACTCTTTAAATATTATAAAAAATCGAAAAGCTTCCTCAATATCATCATAAGCCAAGCCTAAAATATCGAAAAAAGCAGTTCAATATGACCCTTTATGCTCAACAGAGTACGGTTACCCAAACTGCCTTGCTAAAAATTTAGTTAACACCAATTACAGACAGCTACCACATAAATCATAACGCTTTTCATAGTCTTTTAATAGAACAAATTGACAGTCAGGTATTTTCAAGACTCGCTCATACAAACCCAACAGAAGGAACGCGTTAGATTCTGAAAGAGCATTCGATTCTTGAGGCGATTTCACGAAAGATCAAAAATCGCATCGCGATGTACGATCGAATTAGATATCGCGCCAGAAGAAACAATCGAATTTGGCATCACCACGGTATTGTCTAAATTTGTATTAGCTTCGACGTATACGTCGTGGTTAAGAATAACTGAGTCCATACTAACGCTGCGCCCCACTTGACAGTGTTTATCAATCATTACGTCAACCCAATCGACTCCATTATCTTTTGACTGCAAGCCGATGCTAGCAGCCAGGCTTGGCTTTGATACATGCGATGCCCAGTGTTGACGTCGCCCCAGCTGCCCGTTAAACATAACGCTGGGTTCCAGTCCTTTATACAAGCCAGACATAACTTCAAAATTGGCTCTGTGAAAATCCCGCGCAGTTTTAAGAGTGTTCGTCTCGATACCATCGAGCGTGATCGGCATGGCATTAATTATAAAATCAGCGGAAGTTGGCTTTAATAGCGTAATTCCAGCGGGTGATTGGTCATATTTTGCCTCCAACAATGAAAACTCGCTTTGCGCTGCTTGGCTTAGAAATGCCCCAAGGCAGAAACCTCGTAAGCAATTGGCCTCGATCACCAACAATCCATTTGGGTCGCTCAAGCTTTTGAACTCGCGCAGCACTTCCTCCACACTCCGACTGTAGTTCATAACAGTAACCGTCATGCCCCAGCGTCCCTCAGTTTCTATCAATTTCTGTATTTCTTCAGCGTTTTCGCCCGCCAAGACAATGCATTCTTGAACGTGAAGCTCTTGCAGTTCCAAAAGCGTATGCTCAATCACCGTTTTGCCGGCAACAACTAAAGAGGCCGCTTCCAATCTACCAAAAATATCCTTAAGCTCACCTTCGACCAATTGGTCAGCCAAAACAATGGCAGTTGGGGCCGATCCCGATAGCGCTGATTGAGACGGTAAATCTAACTTCATAGTGTCTGGTTTAATTTTCATTTTAATAGGCTCCTCGCGCAGTTAATACTGCAGGTATAGTTTTCAACAGCAATATCAGATCTAATTTGATTGACTGAGTTTCAATGTATTCAACATCCAACTTAACTTGTTGTTCGAACGGAATGTCGGATCGACCTTGCACCTGCCAGAGACACGTGATGCCGGGTAACACACTAAGACGCGCATGATCAAACCGACCGTATTCATCAACCTCGCTGGGCAACGGTGGCCGCGGGCCAACCAGAGACATATCCCCTTTCAGCACATTCAGCAACTGAGGCAATTCATCAATCGATGCTTTGCGAATAAAACGCCCTACTCTGGTAATCCGCGGGTCTTTTTTCATTTTGAATAAGACCCCATTTTGCATTTCATTTTGGGCCTCTAAGTGAGTGCGCGCGACTTCCGCATCGCTGGTCATCGAACGAAACTTCCACATCGAAAATAGTGCACCGTCCAAACCCACTCGATCTTGCTTAAAAAACACAGGTCCATTTGAATCCAGTTTAATTAATACTGAAACCAGAATTAAGATTGGGCTTAATATCATCATGGCCAAAGCAGCGATTAGCAAATCACATCCACGCTTTACGCCTCGATTAGCGGCAAAGCGTAGCTTCATAAGACGAAATTTCAACCTTAAACCTGAAGGAATATTTTGTTGATACTTACGCATTACGATACCTCCATTGAGCCGACGTGATGTTGATCACTGTTGCTAGATAATACGACTCGAGCCAGGAACAGAGGGTTACCAATTAAGTAACGCTTAGCTTTATCTTTGGGCTGAGCACATAACCTCCACACCCATTCCATTGAAAACTCTCGCACCCATTCAGGTGCTCTAGAAACACTTCCCGAATAAAAATCGAATAGCCCTCCAACTCCGATGGCAGCATTGGCATTCAATAGTGCTTTATTTTGGTCAATCCAGTGCTCCTGCAGAGGGGCGCCTAATGCGACAAACACCAATTCCGCCTGACTTTCATTGATAGCCTGAGTGACCAACTTTGGGCATTCTGAATGACTGTAACCATCAAGCGCACCCACAACTTTTAAGCCAGGGAATTGGCGTTTCATTTTAATGGCGACCTTTTGAACAACTTCCGTGCGCCCACCGTATAGAAACACTTTTGTTTGCTTATCAGCCAACTTCTGGCACAACAATGGAAACAAATCAGTGCCGTTTACATTGTCTTTTAGTTTGGTCTGATTCCAACGCGCTGCCATCCGCACACCAATCCCGTCAGCAAAAACTCGTTCAGACGAATTTAGTACTTTGCGGTACATTGGGTCCTTAACGTACTTGTTGACGCAATCGGCATTCACAAACGAAAACTGCCCTGCACAGTCACTGGAATGACGATGCGCCACCCGGTGCATAATGGCGTTCACGGCTGATTTCATTGTCATGTTATCAAGCTGAACATCAAATAGCTTAATAACGTCACTCTCTGGCAAGCCTTTTGCACTATTACCAATCATGCGCTGAAAAATCGCCGCCATAAGAATCTGGGTGCGGCGGGCAAAACCAGCATTCTCAACAAAATCGATTGCGCATACTCTTTCATTTTCGTGCGCAATACCCGAATTGCGTTTTACATCATGCGGCGTTATCAAACCAGGCGCCACCTCAAATCGAATACGTTGATCTTTTGTAAGAGCTTGCGCTTCCTGCATTGTCAAAGCCTTGGGACCGATCAAATTAAAGTCTCCCTTCACATAGTGAAACCAAAGATCAACGTTCGCCAACGGCTTGTTGCTGGCCTTGAAAATTTTGACGTCAATCGGTCGACCACCTTGGCCCAATAGCGACTGAGTATAGATTGTCACCGGTTGTTGTCTATACAAGGCTACCAAGAGACCTAGGCACAACTTAATAACCGCCACAAATAATATTGAAAAAGCAATGATGATTCTCATTTCAAAACCTCGACTGGAATTTAATCAGAATTTCATTATTATCATTAATTTCATATTTAGCAAGACTGAATTTCATTTTTATCATTAATATGTAGTCTAAATCTCACTAAGATATTGTTTTATATTGTTATTATAATTTTCAAAATAATCGAACTCAGATTGATAAAGTGAAAATAACTGAAAAATCAACATATTTTATTGATCAAAAATTGACTTTAATGATAAAAATGATAATATGAATTCATCGACAATCATTTTGATCACTAAAAATGAAACTACTAAACACACAGCTTGCTACCACTTTTATAATCGCGATCGGCTTGTCTGGTTGCGCAGTAGCACCTAAGACCCTGGATGGCAAAAACAGTGATGAGCGAGGGATATTCGAACGAAAAGTAATCACGGATATCGAAACATCGCTCGATTTCGATGGCATTCGCCCTGCCGACTACAAAACGCCCCTCACGCGCATAGCCAAAGCCAATACATATGCGCACAACGACAACTTAGAGATGCAACGGTTGTCCCGAGGAGACCTACTCAGGCTGCGCATTCATGGCATGGACACCTACGACGGTCTCTATCAAATTAATTCAAACGGGCAGATTGAGCTGCCAATTAATGAGTCGGTTTTCGCCGTCGGACTAACTCGCTCAGAGTTAGTTAGCAAGCTACAGTCTTTATTCCATATGAAAGGTTGGTTTCTCGATGGTGATACGCTGATTGATGTCAGCCTAGTCCGCGCTGCGTCGATAGATGTTTCAGTTTATGGTGCGGCGTTTAACCCTGGGCGAGTCACCATTAACGCTCAACCGGCGGGCAAGCAGGAAGACGCAATACAACAGATCAATGGCAGCTATGCCAATGAGCGAAACCTAACCGCCGCGATACGCGCAGCCGGTGGCATTCGCCCCGATGCGGATCTAACAACTATTGTTTTAGTGAGAGGTGGCAACCACTATTTAATAGACTTGAGTCGTCTAATTTCGGGGGCCAGTTTCAACACAGCACCCAACTTAATTCACGGCGACCAAATCCATATCGCATCCAACGGGATTGAAAACCCCGACCTGATCCGCCCCAGCCAAATAACACCACCCGGCATGCGCGTATTAATGTCTAACCTAACCGCACCGGCTCTTAGCAATGCGCAATCGGCAATTGGTGCTGATGCAACACGTTTGCCTTATGGCTCTAGCCTTTTGGATGGCGCGGTTTCTGCCAATTGCGTTGGTGGCACGCATCACGCAAACGCATCTCGCACCGTTATTTTAATAACTCGCCACCATGGCTCCAAGCAACAGCTTGTAATCAAGCGCTCAATCAACGAATTGCTTGCAAACAGCTCTCGGCATCATGTCAATCCGTTTCTAATGCCTAATGACGGGATTGCCTGTTACGACTCACGCTTCACGAACTTACGAGACGTCGCACGCGGCATTGGTGATATTTTCGGGCCGGTAATTCTTAGAGGCGTACTATGAACTGGCCACTATTCATGCGCTATTTTGGCGTGGCAGCTTGGCAAACCAAGTGGCGGCTCATAGCGCTTCTTTCACTTACCATTGTCGCAGCCGTTTTCTACACACTATTTGAAACGCCGAACTACAAAACGTCATGGGTGATGTTGTTACCCGGAACTGAGCGCAGCACATCACTGTCATTAGATA
>CAZEXS010000054.1:0-24362 GCA_964516915.1 uncultured Gammaproteobacteria bacterium | reverse complement strand
TAAATCGCAACCAATGCTTTTTGAAGGTTTGAGTTTGAGCTAAGACTTTTTACGCGATAGCCGAACTTACGTTTATCTCCACCGCCAGCCCAGCCCATACCACCAACGGCGTCTTCGTTCCAGTTTTGCTCCATATCCCAAAAGGTCGCAAAATGACGCTTGCTGCCACCCACCTCCAGCCTTGTCTTACAACCGCTAGTACTGCCCGAACTTGCTTCAAACCAGGTATATAAAAAACCGTTCCGGTCGCCCTGCTTAGAATCGCAATGTGTTTGCGACTGCGCATAAACAGTGTTTGTGAAGAGCGCACCAAGAGATAGGGTGAGTGCGGCTAAAATTGTTTTTTTTATTGTCATCTAATTTTTCCTTTGTGTGGTTGTAATTTACTCAGTGTGAGCAATTATTTTATTTTTATTGTTATTTGCGCTGTTATTGTCATTCTTATTCAGTCACTGGGCACGTATCGGCATATAAATACCGCACTCTTTAGGATTCGATTGAGGACTGGTCACGCCTCAACTTCGTTCGCAACTAGTTCTATCAGAGGTTTCGCTAAAGTGATTCGGCCGCTCTGGAATACAGCTTCAATTTCGTACTATTCCTCCTATTTATATTTGTTATAGTCTAAATGACTATATCTTTTATAGCCGAACAGAGCTTATAAGTCAATTGTCTAGAAAGAAAATGTCACCTGAGTATATAAAGAGTCATGGCAGTTTATTTCAACTTGCCGAACGAAAATTGGTCACCGCTGGGAACTCGCTTCCACTTTTTCTTATCTCACGGATGAGCGCGTGTACTGTGTTTTTACTATGTTTTTACATAAGTCGGTGTCCTATGCTCTTAGACTAAAATTTGTAAAAAATCTAAGGACAGCCATTACCAAACCCTACTGTAAACCATTGATCTACTCAAATTCCATCAGGCCGGCATGGGATAACTTTAGCTCATACTTTGATAATTATCTTTGACTTTAATTGAGCCTCTTTTCAAGTCACTATTTGAATCCACAAGATTAAAATGACCGAGACATAGAAAAGCAAATGACTGCTCAAAACCAAGAGGTTCAAATCGTCTCTGCCCATTTTGTAGAGGGCATGTCTTCATATTACTTCGACGACCAAAAAGCGATCAAACATGGAGCTCAACAAGACGGCTTTGTGTACCTAGGGCAGCCCCTTACTAGCGGCTTTACGTCCGTGCGCCAGAGTGGGGAAAGCATCAGCGTTATGTTGCGCTTATCAAATGGTCTATGGGCTTTGGGAGACTGTTGTGCGGTTCAATATTCTGGCGCTGGCGGGAGAGACCCCCTGTTTATCGCCGCGCGATACAAAGATCTTCTCGAGCAGCATGTCGCCCCAAAATTAGTTGGTTTGAAAGCGGTCAATTTTTTGGAAAACAGCAAAATGATTGATCGCATTGAAATCGATGGCAGCCTCGTCCATACAGCAATCAGATACGGGATAAGCCAAGCACTTCTTGATGCCGCCGCTTTATCACAACACACCACTAAGACAGAAGTAATTTGCCAAAGCTACCGACTGGATATTCCAAAGCACCGCGTTCCGGTTCTCGCACAAAGCGGTGATGAGCGCTATTTATCGGTCGACAAAATGGTCATGCGCGGAGTTGATGCGTTGCCCCACGCGCTCATTAATAATATCGACGACAAACTCGGTCGTGATGGCGAAAAGCTACTTGACTACGTAAAGTGGCTAGTTGCACGTATTAACAAAGTTAGAGCTACACTGAATCGCCATGACAACAAACCTAAACTCCATATTGATGTGTATGGCACCATCGGTCAACTTTTCGACAACAATGTCGGCGCCATCACAGACTATTTAGTGAAACTGAGCGAAGCTGCCGGTGAGTACGAGCTTTACATTGAAGGGCCGGTAGATACGGGAGAAAAAAGTTCGCAAATTGAACTCATGTCGACAATTAAACAGGGGGTTGAACGCACCAGTCCCAACCTTAAAATTGTGGCTGACGAATGGTGTAACACGCTTGAAGATATTATTGATTTTGTCGATTCAAATTGTTGTCATATGGCTCAAATTAAAACGCCAGATCTTGGCGGCTTACACAATGTGGTAGACGCAATCTTATACTGCAAAAAAAATGCCGTAGAAGCTTATCAAGGCGGCACCTGTAACGAGACTGATATTTCATCACGGTGTTGTGTACAACTTGCCTTGGCGGCGCAACCCGATCGATTGTTAATTAAACCAGGCATGGGATTTGATGAAGGCATGCAAATCGTTAACAACGAAATGCAACGCACGCTTGCTCAACTTTCCATGCGAGTGACTTAGATCATGACGGCAAAAACTCAACAGAATAACTTACCGTTCAGCGGCATTACCATCATTGCTCTAGAACAGGCTGTCGCGGCTCCGCTATGCACAAGTCGCCTGGCCGCGGGCGGAGCACGAGTAATCAAAATTGAACGAAGTGGGGGCGACTTCGCGCGCAATTACGACGCCGCCGCTAAAGGCGAGTCATCCTATTTTGTTTGGATCAATCAAGGTAAGGAATCGCTTGAGCTGGATTTGAAGGATGCCGACGACCAGGCCTTATTGATGCGTATAATCGCCAAGTCAGATGTGCTTATTCAAAACCTAGCACCCGGCGCCACCGAGCGTTTGGGCTTTGGGTCGGATGACATGCGGCAAAAGTTTCCAAGCCTCATCACGTGTGATATATCTGGCTATGGTGAAGCTGGTAGCTACGCAAAAATGAAAGCCTATGACTTTTTGGTGCAGTGCGAAACCGGCTTAGTGAGCATTAGTGGCGCACCCGAAGCGCCTGGTCGTGTCGGTGTGTCGGTTTGCGATATAGGCGCTGGCATGAACGCATTAATTGGCATTCAACAAGCGCTGTTCGCGCGCGAGCGAAATGGCCAAGGGTCTGGCGTAAAGGTTTCTCTATTTGATACTTTAGCGGACTGGATGATGGTACCCGCTATTCACGAGCAGTACGGCAGCGGGGCTCCTCAGCCGGCCGGCATGTGCCACCCTTCAATCGCTCCGTATGGCGGATTCAATAGCGCCGAAGGAGAAACCATTGCCATCTCAATTCAAAACGAGAGAGAATGGCTAAATTTATGTAAGAATGTGCTGAATGATGCGTCTTTGGCGAGTGATATACGCTTTAACACCAATAATAACCGTGTTAAAAACCGAGATTTATTGGATCGCCTACTGCAATCTTATTTCGAGAAACACTCAACGGATGAATTATGCGAAAAACTGCTAAGTGCTCGCATCGCCTTTGGCAAAGTCAACGGCGTGGATGGATTGTTGAATCACCCTCAACTACGAACCCAGGAGGTGAAACTGCATAACGGCGAGACGATAGACTTGATCGCTCCTCCGGTACAATCTACGATAGTCGGTGACGAAGAAACTCCCTATGTGCCCAAATCTGGCGAGCACAATGACGCATTACGATCCGAGTTTTCATAATGAATGAAGCGTCGAGCATCTAATTGGAAGACCGTACTGTTTGTAGCAGCCAACAAGCCAAAGTACCTTAGGTTGGCGACTAAGTTAAAGCACGATGCTGTACAACTAGATCTAGAGTACAGCCTTACTCCAAACAATAAAAAGTAAGGCTGACTTTAAACGCTCAAATGCGTTGTTGTTTATCGGTTGTTGTCTTCCAAAAGTGCTGCTGATTAGCTGGAAACAGCATCTATTCACAACTCAAAAATTACTACAGAGGTTTCCGTTTAAGAATCTAGCATCAATGTTTTGGGTTCGAGATACGGCAGCAAGCCTTTGCTACCACCTTCGCGACCAAGCCCGGATTGCTTAAAGCCTCCAAAGGCTATACCAAAGCTAGCCCTCATTCCGTTCTGGCCTACAGTGCCGGTCCGCATTTTTCGTGCGACTCGATAGGCAGCTTTATTATCATTAGTATAGACCGCGCCAGCCAAGCCAAAAGGAGAATCATTTGCAATTCGCACCGCGTCGTCTTCGCCGTCACATGGAATGACGCATAACACCGGACCAAATATTTCCTCTCGAGCAATCGCCATATTGTTATCCACATTTGCAAACACAGTTGGTTCAAAATAGAAGCCATTTTCAAGGTGAGATGGCCGCTTACCACCGGTTGCCAAGGTTGCCCCTTCGTTAACCCCTTTAACAATGTATGATTCAATCTTTTCAAGTTGCGACTTCATGGTAATCGGACCTAGGTCGATGTTTTTATCGTAAGGGTCACCAATTGTGATCGCCTGCATCGCGGCGACTAAGTGCTGTACAAAATCATCATGTCGATTCGCCGATACAATAACGCGCGTCAGGGCCGCACAGTTTTGACCATTGATAACGCAGATCGCATTGGCCAAATTGTTCGCAGCCACCTCCAAATCATAGTCATCCAAAATGATTGCCGCAGATTTTCCACCCAGCTCTAGCGTTACTCTAGCAATTCTGTCGGCGCAGACCGAGGCTATCCGCTGGCCAGTCGCGACGCTTCCAGTGAAACTCACCTTGTCGACATGCGGGTGCCGAACCAAGTGATCAGATGCCGCCCGATCGGCGGTAACCAAGTTAATCACACCATCAGGGAAACCGGCTTCGGCGGCGCACTCGGCCACAATATACGCTTCTATTGGGGTCTGTGGCGCGGGCTTCATGATCAGCGAGCAACCCGCAATTAGCGCTGGCCCTACCTTAGTTAACATGGATGCTAATGGCGCATTCCATGGGGCGATGGCCGCGACTACGCCGACAGGTTCGTGAACCAATGAATTACCACCGTTCTCTGGAGGATGCTGCTCAACAAATGGAAAAGATGAAGCCTGTTCAATAGATCGATCAATAGCCGAGACAGCATATTCTAAAGACCCGTTCGACATTGAGATTGATACACCTGTAGACTCTGTCCACGCAGTAGCAAAGTCTTCAGAACGATTTCGTAATGCCTTGGCAAACGCCTTTAGTACATCCGCTCGTTCGAGTGGCGACATTAGAGGCCAAAGGCCTCTTTCGAACGCATGATGAGCCGCTTCGACTGCACGATTCACGTCATCAATGCTGGCTTCAGCTACCTGAAAAACACGTTCTTCGGTGAAAGGTGATATCACGTCTAAGAGCTTGTCAGTTGATGGCTGAATCCACCCGCCTCCGATATAAAGTTTATGAAAATTAGTTGAGTCAATAGTTTGAGCTCGAGAAGATGTAGTCATGATTGTCCTAGTGTTATCCTAAATAAAGTTAAATGGCTACCATTGCATCGCTGAGGACAACGGAGGTGAACCTTCAGACGATTTGGTGTTCAGCTGATCTACGGCGCGAATAATGGTATTGGCGATATAAGTATTGTCCCACTCCTTACCATCAATGCCCTTGCCTGGCCAACCACCTGTACGCACGACCACAAGCTTGCGTGATGGAACAATGTAAATCACTTGATTTCCATTACCATCGAACATAAATAGATCATCAGCCAAATAGGGCTCAGACTGCAGTGTGCCCGGGTTTGGTATGTGGTCTGGATCCACAAAATGCCGGCGTGGCACATGCGGTGTTCCTAACCAAAAGTACAGGCTGTAGTTGGGGTTCGCTTGTGAGCCTTTCAGAATTTCTTGGTTCCACCAATTTGGTAATATACGTTTACCTTGCCAAACTCCGTTTTGAACCATCAACACACCAAGGCGCAACCAGGTGTCGCTGGGTAACATAATACAACAGCCCGAATGCGCAACGCCCCCTTCACGATTAAGCCAAATCTCACCGCCCATTGCTTGGATTGGAGTAAGTAGTTCGGAGGCTAAGTACTCTTCATACTTACGTTGCGTGGCTCGCTGGATTAGCACGGCCACCAAATCGGATGCCGGCTGAGAATAGTCATAGTAGGAGCCAGGCTCCTCCACTAACGGAATATCATTAACAATAACGTCTTCGTGCTTACCGCTTAAAAAAGCTTTGTGGTAGTTAGAGAATGGGTTTATCGTCTGTTTATAAAAGCGCTCCATGCCCGTAGACATATTCAAAATATGCCGAATTGTGATCGCGGCTTTGTCGCTGCCTTTCCATTCACTGATAAAGTCCGATGCAGATTGATCAAGCGATTGAAAATAGCCTTGCTCAAACGCTCGCGCCATAACCATGGATGCCAGTGGCTTTGCTAAACTTTTTGAGACGATCAATGTGTCGCTGCTAGTTTCTCCATAGTGGCTATTTCGCACTACTTTGCCGTCGTGCCATACCGAAAAACTCAGAGAGTTATGCTGCTTGGCATACGAATCCGCCTTTTCGATAGCTTCAGTCAATTCATCAACGGGTTGCCCCATTGCCAGAGCGTCACCTGGTATAGAACTAACCGGAGCTAGAGGGCTATACCATTGACCCCGAGGTTGATTAAATACTTGGCTTTTCAATACGCCATTGTAACGATTCCAAAACTGAGGATCACTAATGTAAACAGTACCCGCCACCATTGGTAAACCAACAATGAGCAATCCGACAATGACTAACAAACGTTTTTTCATGCTTGATCTCCACAGCGATAGATTAACAAAATCGCACAGTTTGAGTTTGATACGTTTTTTGCTTCCAGGCAGTTGTCCATAGTCTGAAAACCGCTATGCGACTTCGTCTCAATAGTGCGGCTAAGTATCTCGACCATTCAAGGCCCCTAAAATATTCTCAACTAGGGTGTTACTTAGTTTCTCCAACTTTTCTTGCATCTCATCATCAGGCTGATATTGATCTATGCTATCGCTAACATCGATGCCTTTTTCTTCCAATACCGCTTCAAGCACAGCTAAACGGTCTCGTACAACCCATAGCTCTTTTGTCAAACTGATTAAGGCTAGACCAAGACTGGCAACGTCATCGCCAACCAACGTCGTTCGGTCAGGGTTATTGAAATTTTTAGGGTCAGTCACGTTGCTCATTTGGTTTTCTCGCTTGTATTACATAAGGATATTTTTGGCCGTCCATTCCGCCTACTGAAACGTCATCGAAACCAAGCTGAGAAAGTAATTCATGAAAGTCTAAGCTAGCCGACTCCCGCCAATGTGGTTCTCCCCCATACATAGCGCCTCGGTCAGCGCGCCACTGCTCCAGTGGGCTTAAGTCGGCGTAGCGCGTTACATCACTCATTAACAACTCACCACCAGGCTTCATAACACGAAGTGCTTCTTTGAACATCGATTTGATAGCATCTTCAGGCATCTCATGAAGAAGAATATAAGAGCTTACTAAATCAAATTGATTATCGGCAAAACCTGTGTCTTCGGCGGCACGCTGAAAGAGCTTCCATTCCCAACCGTTGTCATTGGCGATTCGTTGTGAGTGTTCCAACATTCTAAGCGATAAATCCACGCCGGCAATCTTTGCTTGAGGGTAAACCTCTGCCAAGGCGAGAGTGAAATGACCTGACGAACATCCCATATCCAAGATAGTATCGTAATGCGTTTTACTCGCTAACTTGGCAACGGCTTTACGTTGTTGAAAGATATTTCCCGAAGCGAATTTACCGACCATTTTTCGATGAATGATCTCGCCATGAATATAGCCCATGTGCGGGTGACCATCCCAGCCTCCCGTAGTACGATGAAATTCGACACCTTGCCAGTACGCTGGTGCAGTGAAATCATCGTCACTGAAAATTTTCGTTGCTCCGTGACTTAGGCGATCAAGCTCATTTTGCAATTCTGGCTGTATTTCTTCGAATGCGCTAATCGCAATTTCTCCATGCTGCCGAGCCCCCCACTCCCCCAACATGTTCTGGATTCGAAATGCTTGATTCGCACTCAAAGCGGCTTCAAGGTCGCGATTGCGCTGATCTAAATCAACGGGTAGCTCGCTAAAGTTTGCTACCACTTGATCGACTTCTTCATTAACTTGTTTGGCAATAGCGGCCCCTGCAACGCCCATCGCAGCTAAAAAATCTATCTCTGCTCGGCCGCGTTGTTTAAGTTGAGTATCAGTGAATTTCATTATTGAACTCCGATATCGTTAGGGTTTGACCGCCGATGAAGCGCCCGCCTCATCAAGTGCCTTTTCATCCAAACTATAGCCTCGAATTAAAACAATAGCTAAAACGCCCATGAAAACAGGTATGTAACACATACCCATAAGCAAAGCTTGATGAACGGCTGGAGACTGAAGCTCCTCAGGAGGTAACGTTTTATCAAAACCGGCCATGGACATAGCCACACCAATAACCAATGGTCCAAAAGCTGAGGTGAACTTTTCAACAAAACTGTAGATTGAAGTATAAGCGCCTTCTCGTCTTACTCCAGAAATTCGAGCATCGTATTCGATCGCATCAGTCAGCATCGACATTCCGAGTAAAATATTTCCGCTCATGGCTACACCAACAATCGCGCCACGCAATAAAATAGCCCAAAGAGGCTCATTCGGCACGGCAAAATACCAACTTGCTCCATAAAGAACATAAGCAACGGCAGCAACGGTGTACGCTTCTGGCTTACCCAAACGTTTAGATACCTTAAGCAATAAGGGTGTACCAATAATTGAAAGCGCCGTTATCACCGCAAAAAATATCGCGAGCACTTTGAAATCCAGCTGCAATGAATTAACGATAAAAAACATCATTGCCGAACCAGAAGCCGCGACAGCGAATAACTGACAGCACTTGATAGCAATTAAGCGTAGGAAGTGAGGGTTGCACCTGATAGCAGAAAGTTCATCTAGAACCTTAGGCACAATCGAATCCGATTGGGTAAACCTCGCGGAGCGGGTTCCTAAATAAGTAACCGCCATAGATAAAAACACAATCAAACCACCGACAATGCCGATTACCGCATACGACGACCATAATCCCTTACCTAGCATCTCTAGAGACCAAGGTGCGACTGACCCGACTAAAAACCCTCCTGATGTTACAAAAATCACACGATAAGCTTGAATTGACGAACGCTCATGATAGCTGTCAGTCATCTCAGCCGGCATCGACATATACGGCACATTGAAAACGGTGTAACCAACGGTGTAAATCAACATGACCGCAAAAACATAAGCAATCGTCAGCCATTGATTATCAAATACTGGGGTTGTGAAAATGAGGGCGAACGATAGTCCAGATATTACTGCTCCGGGCAGCAAGAATGGTCTGCGACGACCTATCTTTGTGCTAATTCGATCACTCCATAAACCGACTAAGGGATCGCTAACCACATCTGCGATTTTAGTTAGAAAGACTAGTAAGCCCGCAAGCACCGGTTCAATTTTAAGAATACTTACCAAATAGAACAGAATCAACATACTGTAGCCATTGGACAATACGGAGACCCCCAATGCTCCTGAGCCCCAGAACATTTTGAGCGAGCGTGAGACTTCGCCTACGGGTTGAGCATGGGTGTTAATATCCGTCATTTGAGTGTTTATGCCTCGCCTTGTAAAAAGTTTACGATATGTTGATTGTATTCGTCAGACTGCACCATGGGGGCAAAATGCCCTCCATAAGGCAGCATCACCACAGACGCATTGGGTAATTTATCACCAAGCTCTTGAGTGAAACCAAAGGGTGTTATTTGGTCGTCTTTTGCGCCAATAGCAAGTGTTTCATGATCAATGCGATGCACTTGAGACCTTAGGTCATGCGATACCACCGCCGCCAAACGACTCAGCTCCACCTCCAAACCGGGAAAGGCGGCAACGCGGTCGGCTAAAAACGATCGCGGTGATTTTATTTGTTCTTGCAAATGCCATGCAGGCGTTGCTAAGTAAGACCCCATTGTGATGTATGCCGTGGGGCCACAGTTAATCAACACCTCGCGTCTTGTTGCAAACAATTGTTGAAAGTAGGCATTCGGCCCAGCCCAACTGCTACTGAGAACCAATTTATTAACTCGTTCCGGGGCCTTTAAAGCGATGTGTTGACCAATAGCCCCCCCGGTAGAATGACCCAATAAATGAGCATTTTCTATTTTTAAAGCATCCATCAACATAATGAGGTCGTCGGCCATGTGCTCGGCACCAACTACCAGCTTGTCGGGAGTGCTTTTACCGACACCTCGATGATCATGCACGGTGACACGAAAGTGCTTTGCTAACTCATCCATTTGATTTGCAAAAAACTCATGCCTACCACCAAGCCCGGCGACCAACAATAAGTCCGGCCCACTGCCAACCGTTTTGGTATATATTTCTGCATCACCTACCGATACAAATGACATTCTAAATTCTCCTTTGGATAACTGTGCATATGGTTTCGCCAAGACTGTGATTTTTTCGGGTGTTCTACGAGCAATACCGATGCATATATCTAACTTACCAACACTGACTCTCTAACGCTTGAAAACACCTACAGACAATACTGCTTAGCGTGATAGCCAGCTTAACGATTAGCGATAAAACTAACTATTGAATAAAGCTGACCTAACCATAATCGTGGCGCATATGAATAAAAGCACGCCAATATATAGAGCTAGCGCCTCCACAACATATACAAATGACAAACTAAGCTCCAATTGGGTCGAATGGTATAAGAGCAACATTCATTGTTATGCACCATACTGCCACGTATTTAAGCAATTGAGGTCGACCATCTTAACGTCAAAAAAGCCTTCACTATTAACACAATAGATGAAGACTTTTTCGAACGCTTGCTATGAACAAGAATTAGCTCATGTGAATCATCTCTAGAAAACGTATCGAGCGCTCACGCCCAGGGTGCGTTTTTGACCAAAGAAAGTACCATATTGAACATTACCTGGAGTCACTACAGTGAATGAATTGGTCACATATTCTTCGTCTGTCAGATTTTTTACCCAAGCGCTTAAACTTAGGCCACTATCAAAGCTGATGCCAGCCTTCAAGTTGAATAGCGTGCGACTTGGAATAACAGCGACGTTAACACTTTCGGCGAAGAAATCACTTTGCCAACTTGCATCACCACGCAAATAGTATTCAGCTTGACCAATCGTGCCGTCCCATTGAGCCCCCGCTGAAATTTGTGTGCGTGGAGATCGTTCAACTTCGTTTCCGCCAACAGCTCCGCTAGAACTACAAACTATGTCGTCGCACACTGGACCACCCCTGCGAACTGGGCGCGCAAATCGTTGATCGATCGTGCCGTCTTTGTAGGTAGCATCAGCAAAGGAAAAAGTTCCATCAATAGTCAAATTTTCAGTCGCTTGAAACAAAGCGTCCAACTCAATACCAACAACTTCTGCATCTCCTAAGTTGAGGATGATATTAGTGGCCAGAGGGTCATCTGAATCGGGGTCAGCCGAATTGATTTGTTGATCAGTCCAGTCAGTGTAAAAAACACTACCATTTAGCTGAAGCCGACCATCCATTAACGAGCTCTTAATGCCACTCTCTAAAGTCCAATTAAACTCTTCATCATAAACCTGGTTATCTTCTGAGGCAGCTCCGGCATTGAACCCACCCGCTTTAGCACCCCGAGCAAGAGTTGCATACAGCAAACGGTTGTCACTCAAATCATACTCATAACTCAAACGAGGAGTAACGACTTTGTACTCATTACGGAACACTGTACTACGCCTACGATCTTCCAACGTTATTTCAGTATCTGAATAACGAACTTCAAGACCCAAACGTGTGGCGCCACTAGGTGAAGTCCAACCTAATTCTCCAAATACTGATGATACATCTGTGCTTGTTAGTTCGTTCCTCAGCGCTACGTTGAGCACACCGCCGGAAAAATTAGGCGCTGTTTGTTCGACTAAAGATACGAAATTATTCGGATCAAGCAGCGGCGGAATATTAAAACTTATAAAAGTAAAGTCATCCTCGCCCTCGGAAGAATACAGCCCAAAAGCAGCTCGCAAAGAATCACCTTCAAAGTTCAGACGAAGGTCATGAGTACTGTAATCTATACCGCCAATTGGGGCCGTCTGGAAGTTACAAAGCCCGTTCTCCCCAAAAATCCCAGCGGGCAAAAGCGTGCCACAAGCCGATGGCTCAGGTTCCGTATTTGTTCCAATATCCGTATCACCTTTGACACTGCCATAAAGGTAAGTTGCGCTCCAGCTTTCGGAGAAATCGACAGTAGTACTAAAGCGTATGGTGTCAGTATCAGAATGAACACTGTAAGAGCGAGGATCCGTATTGGCCAAATCGCCAGGCTCTGGCAACTCACCACCAATTAACAATCGATTAGTACCCTGAAACCCACCAACATTAAACACGCTTTGGCTTACATTGTGATCAAATTGCCGACCTGCACGAGACTCATTTTTTTGCTCGTAATTGTAAAATGCTAAATCCGCAACCCAATTGTCTGTGAGTTGAGCGGCAAAAGAAACAGAATAAGACTGATTGTCCCATCCGCCAACATTACCAGTAGTACTTCGATCAGTACCGACATCAATGTCTGCGAATGGATGAGAGTTTTCCCAGCTGCCATCAAACTCAGAACTATTAATGGTTGCGGCCGCTACAAAACGCTCACCAAAAGGAACCCTAATAATGGCGCCGACCTCTTGAAGCTCGTCTGAGCCTACGGCAACATTTACCTCTCCTAGGAATTCATTTGAATCCAGCGTAGCTTTAGTTGGAATATAATTGATAGCTCCAGCGAATGCGTTGCGACCATAGCGAGCACTTTGTGGACCCTTAACAATTTCAATCCGCTCCACGTTCGAGGTGCCAATATCAATAGCCCATGAGCGCGGCACATACAAGCCGTCAAAAAACGTGGCGACATTTTGTTCGAGGGAAGTGATTACGGTCTGTGCTTGACCTCGAATAATTGGAGTTGCGAATCCTCCAGAAAAATCTTCGAAACTAAATCCTGGAGTAAAACGTGCAACGTCTGAAAGCTCAGCGATACTCCTTTTCTCCAATGCGTCTTTATCAAATGCGGTAATTGCAAGAGGGATGTCATACAATGACTCTTCCCTATTGCGAGCTGTGACGATGATCTCGTCGAGCACAAGCACAGATTCTTCTTGCTGTGAGTCTTGCGCTGATGCGTAGCCGATCAAGCTGCCGCTCATTATTGCAATTGAAACAGCTTTAGATACTGCATTTTTAACTAATGTCGTTTTCATTTTTCCTCGCTCGTTTATTTTATTTATACTGACCTAAGTTCACTTAATTTATAGCCGATACGTGCCACACAAGACCAATGAATAAGAAATGGATAACGATAGATTACATGCATGGATCAACCCTACAAAAGTGCAAGCCTCTGATTTAAAATGAATTTTCAATATGATGATGGCCTGATGCGACCACTGTCACTCCTGCAAAAATTAATATCAGGAGCAAAATCGCTAAGGAGTATTTGAGCATAGGAAGGTCAGCATAAAGTAGATCGGTGACCAAAATAATCGAAGCTGATTCAACAATCCAGCGAAATGGGTTCGCTACTAGCAATTTTATCGTGGCGGTTTTATAACGCACACGATTCGGCTCAATCTGCGGTAACGTAGCGGTGCCTGTACAAGGCGAAAACACTCTCACAATAGTGCAATCGCCAATCGTATTGGTCACGCTTCAGGACAAAAAATTAAAGTCTTCGATACCATGATCAAGATCTACAAAGCAGTCGCCAGTAGCAACCGTTCTTTATAAACATAATCGACCAACATCGAGAACCTCGAAGGCGTAAATATTGCCTCTCGACACCGACAAAAATATGAGTGACAAACAGTTATCCAAACCACAAATTGGCTACATAAAAAAGTCGCGAGTTACCAAATGAAAACCTTAGAATCAGGCTATTTGTATAGCGCTATTGTCTAGACTAAGATTAGGAGCCTATGATTAATTAGTTCTACCAACTGTTTAACAACTTGGCTATTTAGATAAATAATGGTTGTGGCTTAATAAAGCGCAGTAACAACAAACAACAATCATTGTTAGTTTTTTTGAGAATTTGGCTTGAGATAAACCTCACCCTCAATAGCATCCTTAGCTATTTACAAATAGCCTTCCTCAATAGAGGCGCACGCTTGACGTATACCATCAAGAAACGGCCTCAGTGCTGGTCTGCCAGCGATGTCCTCTCTGTAGATCAAACCGAATTTACGAGTAATTACTGGGCCCTTAACATTTAGCTCCACTAAATCTTCCGAGCCTTCTTCATTAACCAAATGCCGCGGTAATAGACTGATAAACTCTCCTTTTTTAAGTAGCGACATAATTAACCCGAGTGAGTCGGTACGCACTAAGTTTGCTGGCGTGCTCATGCCTTGTGCCGCAAAAAACTGAGAAAACATTTCGGCCGCATGAGGTTGATCAACAATCACCCAGCGAGAGGATTCTAAGCGAGAAAGCTCACACGGACTTTCCTTTACTAGAGGGTGGTCCTTATTGGCTACAAACACGACCGTCAGATCACTTAGCGGCTCAACAATCAAATCATCCGGAACTTTCACCGACGGCAGGTTAGAAAATACAACGTCTAAGCTGCCTTCAACTAGTTGACCAATTAAATCTTCAAAAAAGCCTACGGTAATACCCATGTTGAGTTCGTCATGGTTTACCGCTAACTTCCACACTATTTCGTCAACAATATGATGAGAGAATAATGCGGCTAATCCTATTTTAAGGTTACCAACAACGCCTTTCTCAACCAAGGGTACATCATTCTTCACTTTCTGAACTTCATTCAGAATAAGCTGTGCGTGACGATACAAAAGATCACCAGCCTCAGTCGCCACAACACCTCTTGGCAATCTCTCAAGCAGTTTGGTGCCAAGTTCATGCTCGAGGTTTTGGAGGCTGCGAGTCAATGCTGGCTGTGTGATAAATACAGCATCGGCTGCATCGCTCAAGGTACCCAAATCAATCGCTGCAACAAGGTGGCGAAGTTGTCTAATTTCCATTGATGCTAATGCTTACAAAGTTAACCTATATATGTATTCATGTATACCATGCCTAAACAACCTTCGACAACTTATTGTATGCAGTTCGAATAGCTAAACTGCGCAACTTGAGATTGAAAAATACGCTTTCCTCGGCGGCTTATCCCACATTTTTGCTTAACTCGCCACGCACCTCTTTTGCCTTCAACTTCTTAAACGTATCGTATTCATTGACACCCGCCATATCTTTAGCAGGCCAGCTTGTTGCAAAGCCACGAGGGTAATTCGCGTCTGTATCACTGCGGCCATCTCTCGACCAAAGCAATGGAAAGTGTGACCCCGCAGGTTTTTCATCCGCAATCATTTCGTCAAAGCTAACGCCAGCAATATTGACGCAATCTGGCCTTGGAGCCCAACGGATGTCATCTCCGAACACGCGAATAGACGCGGCGATTCGCCAATCGTCCGCCGTATTGCCGGCAGAATAGTGTAGCGTCCAAGGATGCACAA
This sequence comes from uncultured Gammaproteobacteria bacterium, assembly GCA_964516915.1. Taxonomy (GTDB): domain Bacteria; phylum Pseudomonadota; class Gammaproteobacteria; order Arenicellales; family Arenicellaceae; genus Arenicella. Next base: position 9,079 of record CAZEXS010000054.1, on the reverse strand, counting down.
TAAGCATATCTCCTGGCTCCATATCCCAGCTCAAAAATTTCGTTTTTCCGTCTCCTCGCAACGATTCACAATCAGGGTGGGCTGCGCGATCATCGGGTTTGATCATTTGCCGTGCATTCGGAGAAAACAACCAATACGGCACATCTTGAGTATGGGAGCCAGCGATGCATTCAAGGCTGTTTTCTTTAGTAACAGGCGTGAATGGAATCCATATAGAAGGAACCATCCCTCCTTTTACTGGCCAACCCATTCGATCACAATGCCAAATGGTAGCAGCGTCTGATTGTGGTGGTTTAGCGAATATTTCGTCAAAGAAAAAGCGTATCTCATCCGAGCCCATTACTTCGCCACATGCTTCAGCAATAGGTGAAGAAAAAATCAAGTCACGAAACTCTTGAATACAGCGCGCCATGTACCGACCAGGGATGTCTGGCAACAAGCCAAAATCCTCTTTATCAATAATCAAACGACGGGCCATTGGTTCAATCTGCTTCACCCAGCTTTGATTTAGAACTCCTCTCAAACAGACTACGCCATCGCGCTGATAAGCTTCTATGTCGGCTTCAGTTACAGCGTTTAATAATTTAGTATTACGAGCCAAAACAGGCCTCCCAATTTAGTTGGATCATTGTATTTAAGACCCCTACAATTTAGGTTAGTTGTGTGGTCTGGCACAAATGAATGTTTTGATTCAATCAATACGTGCCGCGCATACCAGTTAGAAAATTAGTTTTAATAGAAGTTTCTATCTACAATTATCCATTTCAATCCTATTTCTAATCGGCCGGAATTTGTTACGAGGCATGCAATGGAGTTTGGGCGCCATAACAAGATATATGAGCTTTCATAGAAGCAAACTTAAGAAAAATCTAGCTTTAATCAGGCTCACTTAACGACGATATTCGTAACCTCGTTCCAGATACTCATCCGCTCCAATTAACGTTTTGATGGTTTGGCTCTTTATGGTCGCGCCGCCATTTATACTGAGACTATTGGCTAGTTCAGCTGCTGCTTGTACCGCACTCTGAGCCACACTTTCAATCAGGACACTCGGGTAAAGCACCATTGAGATGCCTAAGGTGTTTAATTCATGCATGCTGAACCTGGTTGGATCAAGCATGTTATACAAAACCGGAGCACGACCCTTGCATAGATCTCCAACAAGCCGGATATCCGATTGATCGGTCAGCCCCTCAACAAATACCATATCAGCTCCGGCATCTAAAAACGCATCGGCGCGTTCCAATGATTCATCAAGGCCCAATGTGTACATGGAATCTGTGCGAGCGCTAATAAGGGTCTCAGAATTTTGTCGTGCGTCCAATGCAGCCTTAATTTTGCCTACCATCGCACCTTTGGCAATAACCGGCCGAGCTGTCACCAGATCCGCTCGCTTGGTGTTTTCCTGATCTTCAAGTTGAATGCCGCTCGCACCCGCTCGTTCTAAAGTTCGAACAGTACGCTGTACATTAAATGCGCTACCAAACCCACTGTCGGCATCCACGAACAAATCAATGTCAACGCGGTCGCGAATGCGATCCAATGCGAACGCCATTTCAGTAAGCGTTATCAAACCGATATCAGGTCGCGCCAGCTGTGAGTAAGCCACCGCTGAACCAGACACAAAAGCCACTTCAAAACCTGCTTGCTCGGCGACAAGTGCGGTAAGAGAATCAAAGACCCCGAGACAAGCAAGAGGTTTGTTTTCCCTAAGCTTTTGTTTCAAGCTAATTGCGTTTCGAGACACATATCCCCCTTCGTATTTACCATTCAACCTCAACACCGTGTTGGTCACGTTGCGCATTTTCGAAAGCTCGCTTTCCAGCAGCTAGGTCTTGAGCCGAAACTCCCAGCGATTTATAGACCGTAATTTCTTTTTCATTGGCACGCCCCTCGCACACTTCGGATACAACCTCGCCGATCTCACCGACGATATGGCTTTCATCAACTACGCCAGACTCCAGTGCATTTAGCAGCTCACCTGCTTGAGCCATGGCAGACTCTCGGTAATCTATATAAAACTTGGCACGACGAACCACATCCGTGTCCGCTTCGCTCGAGCTACGAATGGCCGCACCAACCAAATTAACGTGTGTGCCCCTACGTAACCAGTCACCTTTCAATATCGGTTGAGTAGATGCGGTTACCGTACACACAATATCGGCTTGTCTCACCGCCGTTTGGGCATCTACCTGTACAGCAATACTGACGTGTTCGGGGATCAATTCACGATCACAACATTCATTAATAAACGCTTGCGCCCGGTTTGGATCACGCCCCCAAACTAGTATTTTTTCCAATGGGCGAACACTGAGTATTGCTTGAATATGGTGGCGAGCTTCATCACCGCAACCCATAACAGTCAGTACTTTTGAATCTGCTCGCGAAAGTTCTCGAGTGGCTAAAGCGCTTGCTGAAGACGTACGAATGGCGGTTAATTCTCCGCCATCAAGCATTGCATGCGGCACGCCAGAGTCAGCATCAAATATCATTACGGCACCAATATGGCTACCGTGCGGACTGCTGTCATCAGGGGGGTATTTGCTTACAAGCTTAACGCCAAAACATTTTGGCTTGCCAAGATACCCCGGCATCATCGTAAACTTACCAGGCGTATCTGGGATTTGGATAAACTGCCTCAAAGGCATAATGACATCGCGTTGCGACACGCTCTGCATGGTATCACTCAAAACGCCCACGCATTCAGCGTGAGTTAAGCTGGCCGCGACCGCGGCTTTATTCATGATTAGCATTCTAGTTAGAGAGTTATAGCGTTATTTAGCGTCAGGACGAGGCGGCACAAAATGGAGCTGTTCCATCACATCACCAACATTATCCGAACGAGGAAACGGCGTCGGCGCGGGGTCACCGGGTTTACGCGCTTGACCGATTGCTCTGAACCAATGCTCTAATGCTGGCGGAAAAAAAACCCAAAACATTTTCATATCAGTATTGCCAGTGTTTTCAATAATGTGGCGCGCATAACGACCGAACATAACCGTGACACCTGGTTCGAGCATGTACTCTTTATCTTCGATGGTGCAGCGTCCGGTACCCTCGTAAATAAAGATCAATTCATGGTTACGCTTATGGCCGTGCTCGCGAACATGGCACCCAGCCGGCAACACTTGCACGCCGCTGGTAAACGTGTCGTAAGGCATGGTCTCTGGAGACAATTTCAAAGTTACATAGCCATTTGACGGCTCTGGTTGCCAAAGAGACTCGCCTTCATCGGGCCCTACAACCGCCCACCAAGGCCTAGTGACACTATCGTCGATCATATCCACCTACTTAAGTTATACGTTTAAAGAAATTAGGTTCACGCACATTGTTATTACACTTAACAGATTCGCATGAAATCCAAAAAGTAAACAATAGAATTGGCCGCTTGAGATATTAACGAAAGTAATACCTCGAAAACATTTTCTCAATTGTGCGGGACGTTGGGATCATTTCTAATGACCGTGATACCAAAATTTTGTATGTTGAAATTAATGAGAAACAGCAGACCGTGCACATTGACGAACAGTTAGCCCTTTTCTGGGCCGAGCAGGCCAAGCATCTTGATTGGCACACACCGTGGCAAAAAGTAGTAGATTGCTCAAGTGAACCGGTGCCTCGGTGGTTTTCAGGTGGGAGAATCAATACCTGTTTTAACGCATTAGACAGGCATGTCGACGCCGGTCGTGGTGACCAAGATGCATTGATTTTCGACAGTGCAATGACCGGCCACACAAAACGCTTTACCTATCAAGAACTGAGAGACCAAACAGCGGTATTTGCTGGCGCCATGGTTGATAGCGGTATTACCAAGGGCGATCGGGTACTTATCTATATGCCAATGATTCCCGAGGCGGTCATTGCGATGCTTGCTTGTGCTCGCATTGGTGCCATTCACTCGGTAGTATTTGGAGGCTTCGCAGCGGCGGAACTGGCGACTCGCATTAATGACGCTCAACCTAAAATGATAATCTCTGCCAGCTGTGGACTAGAACCTGGACGAATCATTGAATATAAACCATTGCTCGATTCCGCTATAGATATAGCCACCCACAAGCCCAAGCACTGCGTTATTTTTGAAAGGCCTGAATCAAAGCCAAAACTCGAGGTTGGCAGGGATCAGTCCTGGAATGAGTTTATTGCCACGGCAAAACCACATCCCTGTGTGCCTGTTGAGGCAACTGACCCGCTGTATATTCTTTATACTTCAGGAACAACCGGTCAACCCAAAGGCATCGTTCGCGATAACGGTGGCCACGCTGTCGCCATGCATTGGAGCATGGATTACATCTATGACGTCGCGATCGGTGATGTGTTTTGGGCCGCGTCCGATATTGGCTGGGTTGTGGGCCACTCATATATTGTATATGGCCCCTTACTCAAAGGAGCCACGACTTTATTATACGAAGGTAAACCTGTAGGCACCCCAGACGCCAGTGCTTTCTGGCGAGTCGCCGCAGAACATAAAGTCAGTTGTATGTTCACCGCACCAACAGCCATCAGAGCCATTAAACGCGACGACCCCAATGCCGAACTACTTAAACAGTACGATCTATCCAAGCTGAAAGCGCTTTTTTTAGCTGGTGAGCGTTGTGATCCCAACACTCTGAAGTGGTCCGAAGAAACCTTAAAACTTCCGGTAATCGATCATTGGTGGCAAACTGAAACCGGCTGGTCTATTGCGGCTAACCCTTTAGGGAAAGGCCTGTTTGAAGTCAAGCCCGGCTCCGCAGGTAAAGCAATGCCAGGGTGGCAAGTGGAGGTTCTGGATAGTGACGGCAAACCTGTACCAACTGGCACTAGCGGCGAAATTGCCTGTAAACTGCCATTGCCTCCAGGCTCACTGGTGACTCTATGGCATGCAGAAGATCGATTCAAACAAGTCTATTTGAATGACTTTCGCGGATATTACAAAACTGGAGACGCGGGATACATTGATGAAGAAGGTTATATCTATGTCATGACTCGCACTGATGACATTATTAATGTTGCGGGCCACCGTTTATCAACCGGTGCAATTGAAGAAGTGCTTGCGTCACACCCTGATATCGCCGAATGCGCAGTAACCGGAATTAACGACAATCTAAAAGGCCAGGTTCCTCTCGGATTTCTCTGTTTAAAGAGCAACGTTGAACGTGATCCAACAATCATTGTCGCTGAATGTATAAGCCTCGTGAGAAAGACCATCGGCGCAGTGGTCGCATTTAAGCGGGCCCTTGTTGTTCAACAGTTACCTAAAACCCGATCAGGTAAAGTCCTTCGCGGGACATTAAAAGACATTGCCAATGGCAACGCCTATAAAATTCCCGCGACAATCGACGACCCAACAATACTGACTGAAATACAAAAACAATTAGCGACGAAAGAGGTTTAAATGATGGTAGCCAATCAACTCATTTGCATACAGAACACAACCTTAGGTTCTGTATCCAGTGTTTCGTGTTTATCAAAGACAAAGTGCATATTGAGCTGGACGTATGGGTCAGCCAAACTAAACAGCAAGCATTCGCTTAAGAAGCTTCATACGGAGACAGCATGAGCACGAACATGAAAAAACTCCCTGTCGTTTTCATGTATTCGGGCCAAGGCTCGCAATACTACCAAATGGGAAAGCCACTATACGAAGGAAACTCAAGTTTTCGATCTTGGATGGATTCTTGTGATGCCGTTGTTAAAAGCAAACTCGGCTGCTCCATTGTAGATACTCTTTATAGTGAAAACTCGATATCAACTCCTTTTGATGACGTATTGCTCTCGAGTGTGGCATTGCTCTGCTTTGAATACAGTTTGACTCGCACCTTGATAGACCTTGATATACGTCCAGACTTAGTCCTCGGGTACGGATTGGGGGAAGTGAGCGCTGCTATTGCCTCGGAGGCTATTACTTTTGAAGAAGGGATCGAATTAGTTGTTTGCTTTGCAAAAGCACTTGAAGCAACACCTCCTAATGCTGCAATGATCGCCGTTATGACGCCAATCTCAAACTTCGAAGGGCTGAGCGCTGATATAAGCGATTGTTGGATCACCGCATTTAACTTTGATGAGCATTTCGTCTTAACAGGTGATCTAGAAGAGGTAAACTTGCTTAAAAATAAATTGGATCAACAGGCTATCGCTAGCCATGTATTACCCGTAAATTATGGTCTACATACTCCACTGATCGAAAATGCAAAACACCGATTTATCGATGGCTTGAAACCGTTGTCACGCAAAGAGTTTTCAATACCCATTGTCTCGTCCTCGAAAGTACAAAAGGTCAGTCACGTCGACAATTCCTATTTTTGGGAGCTAATTCGCCAACCAGTCTATTTTGAAAAGACCGTAGGCACCATGCTGGAAGATGGAGACTATGTTTTCATAGATCTCTGCCCTTCGAGTACTCTCTCAACATTTTTAGAATATTTATTACCGAAAAATACCAACTCTAAGAGTTTGGCGATAGCTACTCAATTAGGCAAAGATTCGGTAAATCTAGACACAGCTTTATCGTTCATGGCCGCTAGAGCACAATAAAAAACTACAGTAATCTATAAAGATGTCATGAGAACAGCTTCGGCACTTAGATTCAATAAACGCCAAGCTATATTGAACGAGAACAAGAAGCACGTTAGTAAATTTAGGATAGTTATTGACTACTACTCATAGCTTAAGGAGGCTCTGACTAATAGTTAGAATTGGTTTGCTCGCCGTAGAATCAAAGCATGCTATTAGCTCTACGTAGTGTGGAACAAAAACAGTGTGGAATAAAATGACAACACCCAACTTGCCAGAAATTAGCTCATTGCTCGTCAACCGAAACCGTTGTCATTCATTGATGCAACAAAATAAAGTCGATGCCATTGTCTGCTCTCAGCCTGAAAACATCTACTATCTGACCAATTATTATCCAGCGCTCAGTAAAATGGGGCTACAAAATCTAGACTACGCGATTTTGCCACTAAACCCAGCTGAGCCGCCTATTTTAGTTATTGGGCAATACGAGTATTTTTTGGCCGCCGCGGAAGCTATTTCAAATATGGACATCGACGTCCGTTTGTTTACGTTCCCAGAGGATCCAGAAAAATTTTTCCAAGCCAATTCAATCAAAGAACAATGGAACGCAAAGGCGTTAGCAAGCACACTCCCCAAAGCTCATGAGCTAAAACCGTTAAACCAATCTGAATCGTTCAGGCGAGAAAACACCCTCCAAAAATCGGCACATCTTGGTGTCAATTGTGAACTAACACTTCTAAAATCTCTAAAAGATATTCGTTTAAACTTTAAACGGCTGGCCATTGATAACGCGGCACTGGAACCAATAATACAAAAACTCGAATTGGGAATTGATTTCACTAATGGCGAGCAGCTACTGCGGCGTGTTCGTTTAGAGAAAACGGCTCCCGAGGTCGAATTAATGAGGTTCGCAGCCAATGCGAATGCTCAAGCTGCAGTTATTGCCGCGCAATCAGCGCGAAGCGGAGCAACCCTATATGAAATTCGCAAAGAATACTTTACGCAATGTGCGCGTCACTCGCTCACACCAAACTTCATGCTAATTGACAACATTGACGTTATGGACCCCAATGCTGAAATAGAAGAAGGTCGCTCATTTTTAATTGATTGCGTTAGTGCTGCGCATCACTACCACGGTGATTATGGCCGTACAGTTTGTGTCGGAGAGCCAACAAAGGAGATTCAGAAGGCCACCAAATCCATCTCGAAAGTGTGGGACGAGCTACTACCTCAGCTCAAACCTGGCATGTACTACAGCGAGATATCGGCGATAGCCACAGACATTTTTAATGACGGCCCATCTGATGCTTCTTTTATCTGTAGCCCGCACAGTGTGGGTTTGCATCATACCGACGAACCCTCCGCAAACGGATCAAATTATTTTGCCAAAGATGACTTGGAATTGCTCGAGGGTATGGTTCTTAGCGTAGATTTACCGGTGATAGACGCAGGCCTTGGCGGTTCAGCGCACCTCGAGGATTTAGTATTGATTACCGATGATGGCGCTGAGCTATTGAATGACAGTGACAACAGAGTAATCATTGTGTAAGCAATAAAACATACTTCTTTTCATGTATTTATCTATAACCTAATCGGCAGTGCGCGAACTGGCTTACCGTTTAATGCGTACAAAGCATTAGCAATCGCCGGTGCTATTGGCGGCAACCCAGGTTCACCCACGCCAGTGGGTGGATCATTTGAAGGAACTATGTGCACATCAACTTCGGGCATGTCTGGCATCCGCGCGACAATGTAATCGTGAAAGTTACTTTGTTGAACCTTACCGTCTTTTACCGTGATTTCAGCGCCCGGCAATATTGTGCCAAGCCCCATGAGTAAGCCACCTTGTATCTGCGCTTCAACCGATGTTGGATTAACCGCCAAATTACAATGCACGGCACTGGTGACTTTGTGAACCACCGGCTTGTTATTCTCAATTGATACGTCAACAACGTGGGCGACAACTGTGCCGAAGGATTTGTGAATCGCAAGACCCCAAGCGTGCCCTTTTGGCAATCGAGAACCGTAGCCTGATTTTTTTACCGCCAGATCCAAGGTCAACAGTTCACGTGGTTTGTCCGATAATAGTTTCTTGCGCAAATCTAAGGGGCTCTGCTCTGTCTCGATTGCAATTTGATCAATCAATGTTTCCAACACAAATGCCGTATGAGTGTGCCCTACCGACCTCCACCACAGCACAGGCACATTCGACTTGGGGTGGTGCACATCGATATTGATTGGCAATTTGTAGGGCGAACCTTGGAGTCCTTCGCTTGCGCTGCGGTCGATACCATTCCTTATCATGACAGATTCCAGCCGCGTACCCGCCGTCAACGCCGGTTGCACAACCCTGTGTCTCCAGGCAATCACATCACCATCATCATTAATACCAATCTCGGCGCGATGCATGGTAAACGGGCGATAATACCCTCCTCTAACATCATCTTCACGACTCCACATCAACTTCAACGGCTCCTTATGACCGGCCGCTAACCAAGCATTCATACATCGAGCTGCGTCGGCTAGGCAATCGGAGTTTCCGGTCGCGCGCCGCCCAAAACCACCACCCGCGAACTGTGTTCGAATA
>CAZEXS010000053.1:18375-24648 GCA_964516915.1 uncultured Gammaproteobacteria bacterium | reverse complement strand
ACTTGTTATAAGTCAGGGCAAAAGTTAGACTTTAGTCAACATTAATAAAAACAATAATGAGTGATCGTTAGCATGAGTAATCAACGCGAAAAGTTTGGTTCAAGACTTGGTTTTATCCTAGCCGCCGCGGGTTCCGCTGTTGGCATTGGTAACTTAGTGGGGTTTCCAGTCAATGCCGCAAAAAGTGGCGGTGCCGCTTTTCTTCTCGTTTATGCCTTCTTTGTGGTCGTCATTTGTTTGCCGGTGATGATGGCTGAGATGTCGTTAGGTCGGCATACACAACGTAACCCTTTGGGGGCTTACAGCTCGGTATCAAATGGGCGTTTTATCTGGAAACTAGGCGGTTGGCTGGCACTGATAACACCATTTATGATCGCGGTTTTTTATCAAGTGCTAACGGTTTGGTTATTGGCCTATTTTGTTGGCGCGGTCTCAGGGAATCTTGAGCAAATGGCGGACCCGGCTTTTTTTGGCAATTTCATCAATAGCCAATCAGTGTTCGGGTACTTGGCTGTATTAACCGTGGTAATTGGCTTTGTACTCAATTCCGGAGTTCAAAATGGCATTGAACGCCTTGCAAAGGCATTGATGCCAACGTTGTTCGTGATGTTGTTATTGTTGACGGCTTTTGTTTTGACTTTGCCCAACGCCTTAGTAGGTATCAAATATTATTTGGTACCTGACCTCACTAAGATTAGCCCAGAAGTGGTTAGTAATGCTCTTGGCCAAGCTTTTTTCTCATTGTCGCTGGGTATGGGTATATTGATAACCTACGGTTCTTATGTGAGAAAAACTGACAGTATTGCAGGTGGTGCAAAGATGGTTGCCATAGTGGATACCTGTGTGGCATTTTTTGCCGGCTTGTTGATATTACCGGCTATCTTTGTATTTAACCCTGCGACCGATACCAATGAGTTGTCGTCTTCTTCAGTGTCATTGGTGTTCACTTTTCTCCCAAAAATATTCTTATCCTTACAAGCGGTTGTTGGGTATTTAGGCGCCAGTATTTTCGCGTCGATGTTTTTTCTTTTGGTGTTTTTTGCGGCATTAACATCACAGGTTTCCATTCTGCAAGTGCCGTTGTCGGCGTTTCAAGACGAACTTAAGTTATCGCGGTTTGTCAGTGTGTTGAGCTTGGGCGCGTGCGCTATTTTATTGGTGTTAGCCTGCACTGTGTCCTTCGGTATGGTCGACTATTTCACATCATTTGTGAGTTATGGGGGTGCAGATAAATCGTTTTTTGATGTGGTGATTGATGTATTTTACGATACGATTTTGCCACTTAATGGTTTTATTATTTGTATTTTCGCGGTCTATCATTGGCGCAAAGCCAACTTGAATGCTGAGATGTCGATAGGCGATGAGAACTTTGAGGGTTCATTTACTCAAAAATACATAAACGGTGCGCTGGGTACGGTCATTCCTGTCGTGTTGTTGATGGTATTTTTGAACACGGTGTTCATTAAATTCTTCGGATTCAGTCTGACGGACTTCTTGTAAAAGCAGTCTTATCCTTTATTGATGGGTGGCTAGGATGTCGTTTTGCTAGCCGCCTTTTAGAATACGCTGTTGATCACGCTTCCAATCGCGATCTTTGATACTTGCGCGTTTGTCGTGCTGTTTTTTGCCTTTCGCTAAACCAATTTTCAGTTTTGCGCGGCCTCGAACCCAGTATAAACTTAGCGGCGCGAGCGTGTAGCCTGCGCGTTCCACTTGGCCAATTAAGCGGCTAATTTCATAGCGTTTCATCAGCAACTTTCGTGGCCGAACCGGGTCGGCGGGTTTATGGGTCGAGGTGGTGGCGAGAGGCGTGAGGTGAGCGCCATAGAGATACAGCTCGCCTTTATGAATTTGTACATAGCTTTCTTTTAGCTGTACACGCCCAGCACGCATGCTTTTTACTTCCCAGCCTTCAAGCGCCATTCCGGCTTCAAAGTCTTCTTCAATGAAAAAATCGAAGCGGGCTTTTTTATTGCTTGCGATGGTGTTAGCGGGTGTTTTCTTCTGTTTTGCCATGGTGTTGGTAAATCACTCTGCTCAGGTATACTCTGTCAAACATAAATAGATCGATTTAGATTTAACAATAGCTGAGTCAAACTATCAGGGTTGGAAGTATCTGTTAGGGTATTTCTTATGATCGGGAGCGATAATACCGCCATCGCAGCTAAAACTAAACAGACGAAATTGACCGAAAACGCAAATACACCTTTAAACGCACGCCAAAACCGCAGTTGGGGTTCCTATACGGCCTTTTTGTTCGCCGCGATTGGCTCGTCAATTGGTTTAGGTAACCTTTGGAAATTTCCTTACGAGCTGGGTGAGCATGGCGGGACCTTCCTCAGTGTTTATATCGTGTGCGTTATTTTGGTTGCGTTTCCGCTGATTATTTCGGAATTGATGATTGGCCGCTTAGGACAGGCCAACCCCTTACGCAGCGTTGGGAAAATAGTTGAAGAATACCGAATTTCGGTCTTATGGCAATCAATCTGCTGGTTGGGCGTGTTAACCAGCTTCTTGATTTTTTCGTTTTACAGCGTGGTCGCCAGTTGGGTATTGTTTTATACGATGCAATCGGTCACCGGTGCATTTGTCGATGCGCCGGCGGAGATAGTGGTTCATTCTTTTGGTGCGCTGCTGCGCAATACAGATCAAATGCTGATATGGCATACGGTGTTTGTTTTAATGGTTGTGTCGGTACTGTCACAGCCGGTACGTCTCGGCTTAGAGAGAGCCTTGCGCTTACTGATGCCAGTATTCGTGATATTCGTTGTTTGGTTGTACTACAATGTGGCAAACGTCGGCGACGTCGACGCGGCACTGGATTTTATGTTTCGTTTTTCTTGGAACGAAGTTACACCAGAGCTGGTTGTCAGTGCGTTAAGCCAGGCGCTTTTTTCCATGAGTATCGGAGTTGGCATCTTGATGCTTTACGGTTCTTATTTGAGTGAAGATAGGCCGTTACTATTGGGGGCAGGCGCGATTGCTGTTTTTGATACGCTGTTTGCCTTGGTCATGGCCACCTTTATTTTTTCTATCGTGTTTAGCTTTGACCTGCAAGCTGACGTCGGCCCAAGCTTGATATTTGAGACGCTACCGGTGGCGTTTTCGCAAATGTCCGAGGCCAATTCTTGGGCCGCCGGATCTTTCTTCATGTTATTGCTAATTGCCGCGTTAACGTCTGGATTTGCATTGCTTGAACCGGCTATTGCTATGTTGGTTGATCGCACTCAATGGTCGCGTCGAACGGTTGCATGGCTGATAGGCACAATCGCATGGGCCTTGGGTTTATTGTCGGTATTTTCATTTCAAGGGCAAACCTTTAGCTTCTACTATTTTGGCCGTGAGTATGAAAACGGATACTTCGATTTGTTTAATCTGTTGAGCACTGACATTTTATTGCCGCTAACCGCCTTAACCATCACCGTGTTCGCGGCTTGGGTATTGCCATCGGAAATATCCTTTGACAAGAGTAATTTACGACCGGCTTTTACGTATAGAATTTGGCGGTTTTGCAGTCGTTTTATTGCACCGCTTATAATCAGTCTTGTATTACTATTGGTACTGGCTTTACCAGCCTAGTTCGTGCACATTACCCGACCGAGTATTTGTTAACTTACTTTTAATTAGCCTATGAATGTTCAACGTTCAGCATTGCTGCCTTACAGTGCACCTCAGATGTATGCGGTAATCAGCGATGTGAATTGCTATCCTGAATTCCTTAATTGGTGCACAGATGTTCGGGTTGAAGAACAATCAGCGCAGCAGCAAATTGCCGAACTGAATATCACTTACGGCACGTTGAAGCTGTCTTTTACCACTGTTAATACTCTGACCCCACATGAATTGATCGAAATGAAATTGGCGGCCGGGCCGTTTAAGAATTTATCCGGTCAATGGGAAATCCAAGCCTTAGGTGAGGGCGCTTGCAAGGTGTCATTGAATATGAGTTTTACCTTTGATAACCCAATGACTCACCGGCTTTTTGCTAAGGTGTTTGAGAAGGCCATTACTGCGCAGGTGAGCGCTTTCGAACAACGAGCCAACCAAATTTACGGGATTTAAATGCACAACATCAAGGTATCGATCGTCTATGCAAAGCCTGAGCAGCAGTGGATATTAGAGTTATCCGTGCCACGCGGAACCAGCGCCTATGAATTATTTGAGCTTTCTCAGTTGCGATCTCAATGTGAAGAGCTTATGCATTTGAATAAAGAGCAGCTTGTTTTTGGTGTTTATGCTGAAAAAGTCGAACACGACCATTTATTGGAAGAGGGCGATCGTGTTGAATTATATCGGCCACTAACCGCGGACCCCAAAGAGGTACGGAGACAACTGGCTTTGATGGGTAAAACCATGGGTAAAAAAAACACTTAAGTGTTTTGCACGGGCGCAGCAATGTCTTCAGAGCGGAGGTCGGCGTACGAGGGCTAAGCTGTAATTTTGAAGATCACATGAAGTGAGTACCTCGATTGTATCTGGGTATCTAGGCAGTATATTGCTATTCACTTTAATAGCCGGTTTGGCAAGTTATTTTGTCTACTTACTCGAAATTTTCGGAGAATGGCGTTAAGAAGGAATTGTGTTGGGAAGGAAATTCAGCCATAAAGAATGCGCACGAGTGATTATGGGTTCAAGATGAGGAGTAAGCAAAACTCTTCGAGCATGGAAAGCTATGAGTATCTATGAGAAAGTATTTGTGAGAAAAAAATGGGCGCTTTGTCGTGAAATATATCGACGCTCGGAGTGAAGAACTGCAAGCCTGCAAAGATACCTAAGGCCATGAAATTAATGTGAACATGCCATAAATTGAATGCTCTAATATAGTGCATATGAGCCGATCTCGTTCATTGAATTTAGACATTTGTTATATAAATACGATTTTTTATCTTATATCGTTAAAAATTGTCATATTCAGTAAATAAATGGACGATATGTTTTTCATAATTTGTATAAAAGTGTTAAAAAGAGAGACTTGGTGACATGGTGCAAAGCATCAGTACACCCTGAGAGTCATAATAAAAACTTATCGAATCCGATTGAGGAGGAGTAGTAAATGAAAATTTCGTTCCGTAAATTAGCGGTCGCTGCTGCAGTGTCTGCAGTGATAGCCCCAGCTTCAAGTTTCGCTCAAGACGGCGACACTGTTTTTGAAGAGATAGTCGTAACCGCCACTAAGCGTGCTGCCACACTCCAAGATATTCCAATTGCGGTGTCCGTAACATCGTCTGAAACAATTGAAAAAGCGCAAATTCTAGACATTAGTGATCTACAAAGTGTTGTACCAACGCTTCGTGTAAGCCAACTGCAAAGTTCAACTAATACTAACTTCTCGATTCGTGGTTTTGGTAATGGCGCCAATAATGCCGGTATTGAGCCATCTGTGGGTGTGTTTATTGACGGCGTATATCGTTCACGTTCGGCAGGTGCTATTTCCGACCTTCCAAATCTAGAGCGTGTTGAGGTGTTGAGTGGCCCGCAAAGCACGTTATTTGGTAAAAATGCATCGGCCGGTGTCATTAACATCGTAACTAAGAAACCATCCGGTGACTCCTATGGTAAGGTTTCGGCAACATTTGGTAATTTCAGCCAAGTTGCATTGAAAGGCTATTATGAAGGCGCGATTTCAGACACCGCTGCATACAGTATTGCTGGTGGTATCAATCAACGTGATGGTTATGGTACCAATCTGGTTTCAGGCGAAGATATGAATAATCGTGACCGTCAATCGGTGCGTGGTCAACTTCTATTAAACCCCAACGACACAACTGAAATTCGCTTTATTGCCGATTTCGATACCATCGATGAACGTTGTTGTTTTGCTAATAACTTAGTGTCGGGCCCTGCTTCAAATGCGATTCGAGCTCTTGGTGGCAACATTGTTGATAACCAGCCATTTTCAACCAGTTTTTTCAGTAATGTTGATTCGACTAACGAGCAAGACAATGCTGGTATTTCGATGCAGATCGATAAGGACTTTGACAATTTCCAACTTACTTCTATTACGTCAATTCGCGATCTAGATACCTTTTTTGTTATCGATACAGACTTCACCAGTGCTGATTTAGCGTCAAACAGCACCGATACTCAAATTGAAACATTAACTCAAGAGTTTCGGTTAACGTCCACCAATGGTGATCGTTTAGATTGGATGATAGGTGGTTATTACTTTGATGAAGATGTAAGCAGTGAAGATAATCTAACATGGGGTACCGGTTTTAGAGGCTTTGCAGATCTATTATCAGGTAATGGTGTTAGCCTTATTGAAGCCGTTAC
>CAZEXS010000053.1:0-18275 GCA_964516915.1 uncultured Gammaproteobacteria bacterium | reverse complement strand
GAGGCTTTGCAGATCTATTATCAGGTAATGGTGTTAGCCTTATTGAAGCCGTTACCGGCGCTCCTCGTGGGGCATTTTACCAGCCGGGAACGGGTACAACCGAGGTATCAACTCTAGAAAACCAAGCCATATCTATTTTTGGAACCTTAGATTTTCATATCAGCGACCAATTGACAGCAACTGTTGGCTTGAACTACACCAAAGACGAGAAAGACGTAACAATTGATCAAACGCGAACTGATCTATTTGGTTCGGTTGATTTGCTTCCCATTGGGCGAGCTCTTGTTGCCCAAACTCTTATTGGTGCCGGCGTTCCGCCTGCTACAGCAGCTGCGATTGCGGCGGCGACTCCTGATGATCAAAATCCATTGACTCCGCTTAGAGCCGCTCAGTTTCAAACACCATTTCTGGATTTCCCAAATAGCATTGAAGATGGAAAAACAGACGATGATGAGCTAACGTATTCATTACGCCTTGCTTATGACTTATCAGACAGTTTGAACGTCTATGCGGGTATTTCTACCGGTTTCAAAGCGACTTCATGGAACTTGAGTCGTGATTCACGACCATTTTCATCTGATATAAATGCTTTGGTTGCGGCTGGGTTGGGTGTGCCTAATTTGATACCTGGAACACGATTTGCGTCACCTGAAGAGGCGACGGTTTACGAAATTGGTATCAAAGCTAAATATGAGCGAGTGGGCTTTAATATAGCGATCTTTGATCAGTCTATTGAAGGCTTCCAATCAAATGCGTTCCAAGGCACAGGTTTTAACTTGGCTAATGCCGGTGAACAGTCGACGACGGGTATTGAGTTTGATGTGACCTTTTACCCAACTGATTCGTTACAATTGAAATTGGCGGGTGTATTGCTTGACCCAGTTTATGACGAGTTTGTTGGAGCAGGTCGTGACCCTCAGACTGGTGCTGTGGTTGATTTGAGTGGTGAGACTCCTGGTGGCATTACCGAAACTAACTTGTCGATCTCGGCGAACTATAACTTTCGAGTGGGCAATAACGACGCTTATTTGAGAGCTGACTTCTTCTATGAAGATGATACACCGATTGGTGATCTTCAGATCGAACAGTTCATTCGTAGTTCAGAAAACCTAAACATTGCCGCTGGCCTAGCCACTGAAAGTGGTTGGAACTTTTCTGCATGGGTGCGCAATGCAACGGACCATGATTCATTGATCAGTGCTTTTAATTCGGTAGCGCAAGACGGTAGTTTTAGTGGTTACCGTACTCAACCAAGAACTTATGGTATTACGGTCGGTAAAGATTTCTAATCGTTGTTTTACATAGAAAGTTCTAAAACGGGGTTGGCTACTTAGTATTACGAGTTCTGGCAAGATTAGTTCTAGTAGAATTGATTAGCCAATCTCAAAAAGCCGATGCATTTATTGCATCGGTTTTTTTATGCGCGTTTCATTTTTTGATAAACATATTTAATTAGAGTTATTTTTCCTCGATGGGTCGAGCATAGGGTTTACTAACATGAATACCTTTCATATTCGCCATGTAATAAATCTAAATCGAGCGCTGGTTATGCAATGCTAAACTAGAGTCGTATATTCCATTAAGTGACTGAGAAAG
The DNA here is from genome assembly GCA_964516915.1 of uncultured Gammaproteobacteria bacterium. Lineage (GTDB taxonomy): Bacteria > Pseudomonadota > Gammaproteobacteria > Arenicellales > Arenicellaceae > Arenicella. Next base: position 16,679 of record CAZEXS010000053.1, on the reverse strand, counting down.
CTTGCTTGACTGGATTTCTTTAGAACCAACTGGCATTAGATAACCAAACTCAAATCTAATATGAATGCAGTCTATCGTCATGAGTACGTAACTTTTTATAAGCAAACCACTCGTTGGCGAGATAACGACGTTTATGGGCATATTAATAATGTTGTTTATTACAGTTATTTTGATTCAGCGGTTAATCGTTATTTAACTCAAGAATGTGGCTTAGATATTGCGTCGAGTGCGGTGGTTGGTTTTGTTGTAGCATCTGCCTGTACTTATCATTCACCATTGGCTTATCCCGTTGATCTAGAGGTTGGAATACGAGTAAACAGACTTGGTAATAAGTCCGTTGAGTATGGTATTGCCGTGTTTGAAAAGGGCGCTGATAAGGCCTCGGCCGATGGCACATTTACGCATGTGTTTGTTGACCGACAACAAGGCCAGTCTGTCGAGATGCCATCGCAAATTCGAATGGGTTTAAAAAAAATACTGGTCTAACAGTATGTTAAAACCAGGTGATGGTAATGAAAACCATAAGTGAGAAACTTAATTAATGCTTGCTATTAAATGCTAACTAGAAACAGTGAGAACTAAATAATGCTTTTAAAAAGGGAAGAAATCGAAAGCGCCGTCGGCGGCCATATTGGTGTGTCTGAATGGTTTGAAGTCACGCAAAAAGACATCGATCAATTTGCTGATATTACTAGGGACCATCAATTTATTCATATTGATCCAGAGCAGGCCGCTCAAACCCCGTTTGGGGGCACCATTGCGCATGGCTTTTTTACCATGTCGATGTTGTCACATTTTTCAATGACCGGCTGTGGGCTTGATGTTGAGGGCTCTAAAATGGGCTTAAATTATGGCTGTGACAAGCTGCGCTTTCTCAGTCCAGTTCGCATCGGCTCTAGAATACGAGGCAATGCCACGTTAGCCTCGGTAGTCGAAAAGAAACCAGGTGAGTTTTTGTTTAAAAGCAATATGAAAGTCGAAATAGAAGGATCTGACACGCCGGCACTTATTGCTGAATGGTTGACCATGGTCATCGTATAAAGTCCAAGTTAGCAGCAGTTTTAAATGTTTGGGTCTTTATTTGAGCTCATTTGCATTTAACAGCATTTAAATTTAACAGTGATTTGATAGTTTTTTATAAGCGGATGTTTTTTATACGCGGCATCTAAATTTTATAGCTGTAATAAAAACATCGCGTTTTAGTTTATTTAACCTTAACTAGGTATTTGAAATGACAATTGATTTTAGTAACCAAGTGGCCATCGTCACCGGTGCTGGTAATGGCTTAGGTAAGAGTCACGCTTTAGAGCTAGCGCGGCGTGGCGCAAAAGTGGTGGTCAACGACTTAGGAGGTGCTCGAGATGGCACTGGCGGGTCAAGTCAAGCTTCGTTAGATGTGGTCAGCGAAATTGAAAGTTTCGGTGGGCAGGCAATCGCAAACGGCGCTAATGTGGCCGACTTCGACCAAGTCAATGAGATGGTAGCGCAAGCAAAAGCCAAGTGGGGCAGGGTGGATATCCTTGTCAATAACGCCGGAATTTTGCGTGATAAGAGCTTTGCCAATATGGAAATGTCAGACTTTCAGTTGGTTGTGGACGTGCACTTGATGGGCACCGCTAATTGCTGTCGCGCAGTTTGGCCGCTGATGCGCGAGCAAAATTATGGACGAATAATCATGACCACATCGTCCAGCGGAATGTACGGCAACTTCGGGCAAACTAATTACGGCGCTGCAAAGGCTGCGGTGGTTGGGCTGATGAATACGCTGGTAATCGAAGGTAATAAATACGGAATTAAGGTAAATACTCTATCGCCTACCGCTGGTACTCGAATGCTCGAAGATATTATTGAAGATAAGCAGGTTATGGAAATCATGTCTGTGGAGTCAGTAACGGCGGGCTTGATAACCCTGTGTGACCAAGACTCGCCAAATAGGCTGATTCTGTGTGCCGGCGCTGGTGGCTATGCGGCCACGCAAATTTTTGAAACCGATGGTATTTATTTAAGCCCAGAACAACAAACCCCTGAAAACGTTCGTGCGAATATGGAAGGCATTATGGATCGTTCGGGAGAAAAGATGATTACCGCGGGCTTTGAACAAACCAATAAGTTTGTTGAAAAGGCCGTAGCGCACATTAAATCAAAATCTTAGGTTCTTTTTTGTTGCACGGATAATTCTAAACGATACAAAATAACCGCGGCTGATGGTTTAATCACCAGCCGCGGCCTTCACCTCAAACCCTATTTGAAATGCGCTTCAAATGGGAATGTCATCTCACAGGCAACACCGTTGCAACGGGCGGGGTCAAACCGAGTATTCAGTAGGACCCGTTCGGCAATAACGCTAAGTTTCACGTCAGGGCTATCAATAACCTTGACGGATTCCACGAAACCATTTGCGTTGACAGTGGCATGCAGACGAAGTGAACCGGTTGCAGCTATCGCTTTACTTGCTTTCACGATAGGTTGAAAGAGCTTTCGAAGACCCTGGCGCGGGAACGGCGGGGTATCCGAAGCAGATAATCCTTCGAATTGAGAATGCAGTGTCTGTTTTTGATCAGCGCTTAAGTCGTTATAGGACTTGTTAAACGGAATTTTTGAAACGGCATCGATGCTTCGAATATTGCTGCCGGCTATTTTGTCGCCTTTCAAGTAATAAGATCTGTCGATATTGGCATTTGCAAAACCAGACATTGAGATGACTGATGCAACGATTAATGAGGTGGCGAGTTGGGTAAATTTATTCGTCTTCATAATGGCTCCTGTTGGTTTTTTAGGTCACCTAAATCGGTGGCTCTGTAAACTTAGATGTCATCATTTTCAATTTGGATTCAAAAATAATTCAAATATTTTTGCGACGATTTTGATTGAAATCGAATCAGTGGCGGGTGATGAAGGTGCCGGTTGTAAAGTTTCAAGGCCGTTACTTTGCCCGTATCAAGGTTATTTTTAGCCCCTTCAAGGTAGCCACTAATAAGTAAAATGACAGCCCGAATGCCATTACATTGCCGATTGAAATTCCTATAAATATTCCTTTTAATTCAAATAGATAACCGCCGATAACCGTCAAAGGAAGGTAAATTATGACTAAGCGAGCAAGGTTGATATATAGAGCTATTTTGGGTTTTCCAAGTACGTTCATAGCTACGTTGGTTAGGATCACCATTGAGCTCAGTCCATAGCTTGCCGGAATGACCCATAAAAATAGTTGAATAACGTTTTGCACCGCTGTTTCATTTGAAAAAAGATATGAAATTTGTACTGAAAAAGCTGCCAACAACACATAGATAATTAATTGTGCAAAGAAAACAAAGCTAAAGGAGATGCGAATTGCCTCAGCGACGCGCGCTTTATTGTCGGCTCCTAAGTTTTGGCCAATAAAGGCTGGAATTGTTGCTGAGAGTGCGTAAGTGATTATGAGACTGACCGCTTCTATGCGACCACCGACCCCAAAACCTGCCACCGCATCTGCTCCATAAACGGCCACAAATGAAGTGAGAACTGCACCGGTGATCGGCACAATCGCGTTGGCGAGAACGGCCGGTATAGCGATACTCAATAAGTTTGATAGGTTTTCTTTAAACAGCTGCCATTGTGGTAATGCTGTAAGAATGAGCTTTTCTTTGACCCCGAGAAAGTAAAATGCCATTAGCGTTGAGATCACTACGGCAAAAACGGTAGCCAGTGCTGCGCCTTGCATGCCCATACTGGGGATAGGGCCAATACCGAAGATTAATATTGGGTCTAAAACGATGTTTACTACGGTTAACACTATCGAGATAAGCGCAGAGGTTTTGGTGTCACCAATCGCGCGAAAGGTGCTGCTGCAGGCTTGGGTGAGCATTAAAAACACACAGCCTACTAACCAGGTATTCATATAGGCCATGATTGCGGGCATGGTGTCTTTATCTGCCCCAATCAAACTGAATATCGGTTCAAGCTGCCATGCCAATAAGGCGCTCAATAGCACAGAAACGAAAAATGTTAGGTAGAACCCGTCGGTGATCAAGCGCGCCGCTAAACTGTATTTATTTGCGCCAATGAGTTTAGACGTTAATGTGGAAATTGCCATTCCCAAGCCTAATGACACACTGGTCATTGTGAATGCGATCGGCACCACAAACCCCATTGCGGCTAACTCTTGTGTGCCTAGAAAAGATATGAAGTAGCTGTCGACTATACCTAAGCCCATGATTGCGAGAAGAGCGTAAAGCATGGGCACAGTCAATTTAAATAGCGTTGAGCCAATAGGAGCGCTGATAATCGCTTCTCGACGGCTGGCTGAATCGCTGCTTGCTGTTTTAGTCACGTATCGGCTCTAAGAATACTGGGCTTGTGAGAGAGTTGGGCATGCATATTAATAAGGGGTTACTTGGATAGCTGCCGCTTACATAAGTTCAAGGATTTGGTTTAATGCTCTTTGGTTTACAGCATTGCTTCAAGGAGCTAATTTAAGGCACCTGTTTATGAATCGGGCTTCACGCTCTCGAGAACGGCCTTGGCGTTTTGCAATGGGATGCCGGTGGATTGTGCGGCATTAATCGCTTCATCTACAGTCACCTCGCCATCAGCGATGGCCCCCAGAGCCCAGATGAAAGATGATCGCATGCCGCTGCGACAGTGAGCCAGCACGTTCCCAGTGCTGGCTTCTAAAGCAGTTTTAAAATTATCGACTAGGTCAGCAGGCAAGGGTTGACCATTGGCCATCGGCAAATAATGGTACTCCATATTATGTTGAGCTGCGGCAATACGAGCTTGCTCCGAATTGAACTGCCCTGGTTCTTCGTTATCTGGTCGGTTATTGATAATAGTAGTGATGCCGGCTCGTTCTAGTTCGTTAAAACTCGATGCCGTAATTTGCCCGGCAACCAGAAGATTATTATGTAGTTTTTTCATTTTTTAGGTTTTTTAATTCGTTTAATTGTTAGTTGCCGAATCGCCTGATTTAGCTCGCTCAAACGGTCTCTACTGTCTGTTTTTTTGGGCCCATAACTTAATTCATTATAGCCTGAGGTGATGCTGGCAATTTGAGTTTTAAGGGCGGGGTGAGTCAACAGCAATCGTCTAGCTACCTCATTGGGTGTGTCCGATTGCTCGACTAATAAACCGCTTTTCTTTATCTTTTTTAGGTAGTTTGCATACACTTTTTGTAATTCAGAGCGCTTTTTAGGCTTTGGTAACAGTTGCCAAAAGTACAGCGAAAGTAGAATGAATACACCGCTGCTCAAAATCAGAACTAAACTTGTTAGGCTGTTTTTGGCACTGAGACCAAATTTTGACAATAGCTCTTGTTGAGTTTCGAAATCATAATCAACAACCCATTTTTTCCATTGGTATTGGACATTAGACCAGCTTTCAAGCATTTTACGCCAAGCGCGTGTGGTACCGCTGGGGTTTAAGAAATCACTCAGCGCTTGTCCGGTGGCATTGCTGCCAATCAGGTCGTTATCCCAAAGCTCTCTTAGGGCATCCATGCCGAACTCTATACGTTCTGGGCTTATCACGGCTGTTGGGTCATACCTAACCCAAGTATTATTTATATAGGCCTCGCTCCAGGCATGTGCGTCGGAATAGCTCACCGCAACGAAATTGCCGGTTCGGTTAACCGTGCCCCCTTGATAACCAACCACCACACGAGAGGGGATTTTTAACCATCGTAATAAGGTCGTGAAAGCGCTAGCATAGTGCTCGCAATAGCCGGTTCTTGTATTAAACAAAAAGTCATCTAAAGGCGTGAATTCATCTAAGCCTGGTGGCAGCAGTGAATAGCTAAATTCGTTATTACGAAAATACTCGTATACTGCATTCGCGCGCGCTGCATCAGAAGTGTAATTATCAGTGATTTCACTGAGCAATGCCTGAATACGCGCGGTTGGTCTACTTTCGGTTGCTATTAGCGGCGCCAAAGCAGGTTCGTCAGTAGTGAATGACGGTGCTAAAGATGAGGTTCCCGAATAACTGAACGTTCCCTGGTCACTGCGTTTGACACTAACACTGTAATCATAATTAACCCGCCCCTTGCTGTATGAACGAACGAAATCAAGGTAAGGTAAAAATAGGTCAGAACTTGATTGGTGCAAAATTTCGTATTTGGTATCGCTGGGCTCTGGAGCCGCTTGCTCGCGCATTTGTTGGGCAATTCTCGTATTGTTTGGCGTTATCAAATTTGAAAGCGAAACTTGCCAGGCAAAATTGACTTCCTCGTTCATAACCTTTGCTCGCCAATACAATCTAGATGTGGGCGGTATGGGTCCCTCAAACTTGGCCTGAAAAGCGAGCTCTGTACTGAATGCACTGGACGCCATTTCACCAGCCACCAATGAGTTTTCCAGTGAGGTTTCGCCCTTGTCTAAGGATGGTAGAAAGCCAAAATCGCCTTGCAGTCGAGGAAAGAAGAAGAATAGAAACAAAGCTAGAGGAATTGCTTTAAGAACCAAGCCAGATGAAGCTTTCAACGCGCTGATTGCATTGATTGGCGCAGGGTTGGTTATTTTGAAGAGTAGAGCCGTGATAGTGATGGTATAAGCCACCACTAATAGTATGCTTGGCAGTGATGAGTTAAACAGAAAACTGGATGCTGCTAAGAAATACAAAATCAGGCACACGACGAAATAATCTCGTACCGTTTGAGATTCTAAAAACTTCAGAGAAACCAATAGAACTAAGAAGCTTATCCCGGCCGTTTGACCACTCCAGCCACCATACGACATTAAAATTAAGCCTATGCTTAAAATGGTTAGCAGAATCATTAACCATTGAGACGGTGATTTTAGGCGTTTCCATAGAATTACGCATTTCAGACCAAATACAGCCACCGAAAATGAGGCAATCATGACACTGGCGATACTGAAGTGCATGACTAGCGCTACCGTAATAATTGCGGCCAGCTGCACAAGCGTCTGATGGCTGGGCGTGTGCGAGGGTGGCGCCGTTGGCATTGGCGGCAGATTAATATTGAATTTAGCCAGCAGTTTTCTCATCCTTGGTTCCCACCAGCTCGCTGGCGAGTGCTGCGTTTCTCAGATGCAGATACTCTGGATTTTCTAGTAATTTTACGTTTCTGAACTCGTCTGGTATTTGTTTTATTCGAGCTGCCTTCATTGTCAGTGACTCCCCATAATGCCAAGGTTCTAAGGCAAGAATGGTAGTGGTTCGCACCATTATCGTAGTTTATGGTGTTGTTTGGCATTTCGAGTTGATAGCGTGCGCCGGATTTTTCGGCTTCAATAACCCAATAGGTTAATTGGCTCAATTTATCTTCGACACTCATTGAGGCGGGAAGACTCAGCCAGCTTAGGTTTATCGAGCTCGGGCTGAGGTTTTCGTATTCAATTGTCACCAGTTTGTTGGTTTTTGACACTGATGGCCAATGAATGTCGCGAATGCGGTCTCCCGGTTGGTATTGTTTCATGCCGTGAAAATCTTCATTGCCTTGTTTGGCTGCGCTGTTATTTTCTTGTTTGCCAGCCTGATTACTATCGGTTGGCAGACTTATTAGGTCTAAAGGCTGCGGATAAACTAAACAACGTTTTTGGGCAGAAAAGCGCTTTGACCAACAAAAGAAAATACCAAGCGGATACAGCGAGGTTAGATTCACGGGGTCGCAGTTTAAATAACCTCGTTGCACCGTTGGCAATTTAAGTTTCACTAACTGTTCGTCGTCGGCATCTAATTGCAACACCTGTTGGAACCCGCCGCTGACCACCCAAATTGCATGGCGGGGTTTGTTCTTGGGGTTTTTTACAATGAGCGGGAACTCGGCGTGTTCACCCAGGAAAACCGAATTGCTGGCTTGTCCACTGAGCTGTAAGCCTAAGATGTTGTTATGCGTATAGATCATGCCCAACAACGCCATTGATATTAGAACAAACAACATCATAAACGCGGCTTGGTTGTCAAATTTTACGGCAATGCCGAATAGGGCGACCATGATGACGGTAAAGTACCAACCCATGCGGGTTGGCAGAATGTAAAGCTGTCGACGGCCTATAACGAAGTCGGGCATGGGATAAGAGCCTTAAACTTGACCTTAAACGACGGCAATCGACGAAATGATGTTGATCAGTTCGTCTTCAGAGCTGGCGCCATCGTTGCAATGCAAACGGTGCGCCGCTGTGTGTACGGCCAAGGCCTTGATGTCATCCGGTAACACCGAATCTCGACCCTCAATATAGGCGTTGGCTTTTGCGGCTTGCAACCATTGTAAACCCGCACGTGGCGACAAGCCATGCACGAATTTTCCTGAGCTCCGGGTCTGCGCAAGTATCTGTTGAAGGTAATCGACAAGCGTTTCACTCACATGAATTTGATCGACATCTTCGCAAAGTTGGTTAACGTCGTCTAAGCTGAATACTTGTTCATTGTGTTTGTTTTTGCTGTTTTGTCGCAGCAGTAACTGTCGTTCGAATTCGGCACCGGGGTAGCCGAGAGATAAACGCATTAAAAAACGATCCAGTTGTGATTCTGGCAACGGGAATGTGCCGCTTTGCTCCAATGGGTTTTGCGTGGCGATCACAAAGAAAGGTGCTTTTAGGTTTATCTGTTGGCCTTCGACCGAAACTTGTTTCTCTTCCATTGCTTGCAAGAGTGCACTTTGGGTCTTAGGCGTGGCACGATTAATTTCATCAGCTAGCAGTAGCGAGGTGAACACAGGGCCGCGTTTGAAATGAAACTTTTTGGTATCCATATCAAATATGGTCATGCCCAGAATATCTGATGGCAGTAAATCACTGGTAAATTGAACGCGCTTGTACGGCAGGCCAAATAAATCAGCAAGCGCGTGCGATAGGGTGGTTTTACCAACGCCGGGGATATCTTCAATCAATAAGTGTCCGCGTGCCAGCAAACAAACAACGGCCAGCCGAGTCGCTTCAGGGTTGCCCAATATGATGTTGTTAAGTTGCTCGAAAAGTTGGTCAAGTTTATTCATTATGGTCTTCTGTAAAGTTGTCAGTTTGAACGCTAACAAGCAATTTAAGGGGCTTTGCTTGCGCATTTTTAAAAATCATTCAGTCTGTTCTTCGCCTTTTTCTGTTCATTTAAAGCATCACTAGCTTTGTGCGGCTTTTTGACGACGCCCTAACCACCTCAATAGCGGTATATATCGTGTGTTGTGATTAATTAAGGTGTCTAATAATTCTGCATTATGTTGTAACCGTTGTGGTAGTAATGTGCTGTTACGAGGCCCGCATACCAAAAGTTGATCGCCAACTTGTATTAGCTCGTCGTGATCAGGCATGACGTGGCTCACTCCGTTGCGTGTGATCAGCAATGGAATGCAGTTGCTACGAGGAATTCGTTTATTTTCACAAAGCTTTCCAATGGTCAGCGATTGAGATTTTTCGATAAACTTAACTAACTCTGGGGAATGGGTTTGATCGACTATTAAGCGCCAAGTAACCGGTTCGGTGTTGACGGTTAGGTTTTGTATTTTATCGGCAAGAGCCCTTGTTTCGGGTTCGGTTAAAGAGCTTGAAAACTTAATGAATTTGGTGACCAATGGTCGAGTGATGGTTGTCAGAGCTTCGTTGGCAACCACCATGCTTCGCCGCATAATGTAGTGGCAATTTGCGTGTCGAAACAAGGTTTTATTCGCTTCATTGCTGGCTCTTGCAACCGTGAAAATATCAGACTTCAGCTGCCGTGCGGTCATGATGATTGAAAGATTATTAGCGTCGTCCTCGGTGGCGGCGACAATCACATCCGCGCTTTTAATGTCGGCTTCTTCCAATGTGTCGGCTTCAGTGCCTCGGCCAACAATACAACCATCGGGGGCGCGGCTCGCTATGGGGTCAGGGGCTATTATGGTGATTTTCTCAACGCAATCAGACAGTGCAAGATGAATCGCTCGGCCGAGTCGCCCGTAGCCGCAGATAACCCAGTGTGAGGTTGGTAAGCCTGTGGCTTCCAACTCCGGGGCTATTTCTTCGGAGCTGTATTGGTTGATAAACCAACTTTGAAGTTTGTAAAGTTGAGGTTTGGTACTTAACAACTTTAGACGTTGGGCAAAGGTTAAGTACGGATTTATGATGACATCGGTGCCGAACGAGGCCATGTTTTTCGCTTCGTCTTCGAATTCTGAGCGAGAGATGACTCTCACAGATTCATTGACCAGTTTGCAGGCAACGGCCACTTGCAGATTCGTGTGATCGTCATCCGTAACGGCAATCACGCCCTGACACCCAGGGTGGTTTATGCCGGCTTGTATAAGGTTGTTTGGGTCGGTGATGTCGGCTGCCAATGCGATAGGGGGTTGCTGAAAATTGTCCAATTCTAGTTGCGAAATACGCGATTTCTCGCGATCGATTACCACTGTTTGAAGACCCAAGTTGCATAAGCCTTTGTTGATCATTTCACCGGTCTCGCCGTAGCCGCAAATGATGTAAAACTGCGAATCAATACGATTAATGCTACGTTGAAACTTGCGCCAAGAAACGGCTTGTAAAAAAGCCTCATCTTGAACCAAGCGTAAAAGGCTGCCGATGCCATAAAGCCACGCTATGACTGACGTATAGATGCAAATTAACACCCAGCCGCGCTGCATGTCGGTGAATTCATAGGGTATTTCGCCGAAACCAATCGTGGTGCCCATAAAGCTCACGAAATAAAAGGCGTGAAAAAAACTCATTTGCCAGGGTTGGCCGTCGGGTGTCACACCGGATATCAGCGTCATGCCAAGTGTGGCAAGCGAGTAAATCGCCACCAGAACGATCAGTGGCAGGCGCATGCGCCGCAGAACTAGAAAAAAGATATCAGTCATGTGGGGCTAATGAAGAATTGAGTGACAATACTTTTATCTATCGTCGTAGCTGACTGGTTTCAATGATTAATAGGATTACTGACAATAGATTAGCCACTAGCGCGCCGCCGGCTAACGATAGTATGGTGGCCGTTTGCGTGACGGATAGCGCGTCAGAGCCAGCAAAAGAGGCCATGCCCCAGACAATGGCTGCGGCAATCAATAGCATATCGACAACGAGACTCGAGGCTAATACGGTAGACCCAAATTGAGTACGGTCGCCGAACTTTAAAAAGGTACAAACTAAATTCACACTCAAGACAAGCCACAATTCTATTGCTTGCAAGCTTTCAGGTGCTATTAATCCTGAGATAAAAAAGCTGGTATTAACCGCTAATGCAAGAATGATGAAAAACGCGAAGATTACTTTTTCTAGATTCATGAATACGTTATTTGTGTTGTGGCTATTACCGATGGTAATCAGCCGCTGATGTCAAGAATGCTGCGTTCGCAGCGGAGCTGGTTATCAGACATTATTAGCGAAGAGTATCGTTATATCAATGCGGTAAAATAGGGCAACCGGCTTAGCATTGTTGCGCAATGCATAACGTAGACAGTCCGTGCAGTATAAATAGCCTGCTGTGGTGCAAGATTAGCATAGAAAACGCGATATGAGTTGTCTCATCAAACACATGCTAAGCATCGTAAATAGATCTTTTTATTGGTGTTTATTGCTTGTGTTCTGCAATTTATCGAAAAAACAAAATCTAAGGCGGTCAATAGGTGGCTGTGACTGTTGCTGAGACAAGCAAAGTTGTATAATATCGCGCCGCAGACAGGAGAAGGTTGATTCATGCCTTTCCATGTTTGAGGTAGACCTTAATTCAATATTAGATTCGGCAGCTTGATGTATTTATCGATCGGTTCAGATGTAGATTGCTCAAGTTGGTTGATCTGGCCATCGGCTTCAATTCAATCGTTTGGTGTAATGCCAAGTATTTGATAATCACGGTGAGGTAGTCATTGTTTTTTAAAATAAAGAAAGGGTTAGATATCCCTTTACGCGGTCGCCCAGACGAGCGTATAGATTCTGCAGCTCAAGTGTCCAGCGTCGCTGTGCTTGGTGAAGACTATGTCGGGCTTAAACCAACCATGTTGGTACGAGAAGGCGATACAGTTAAGCGTGGCACTCCCTTGTTCGAAGATAAAAAGAACCCCGGTGTGATAGTGGTCTCTCCGGCTTCTGGTACGGTGTCGGCGATTAATCGTGGAGCAAAGCGAGCTTTGGTGTCTGTCGTGATAGCCTTGCAAGGTGATGACACTGAGGTGATTGAAGATGCCAAAGGTGCTGATTTAAATACCATTGACGAAGAGCAAATTAGAGCCTCCTTGCAAAAGGGCGGCTTGTGGTCTTCTTTCAGAACGCGCCCTTACGGTAAAGTTCCTGCCATTGATTCAACACCTAAGTCGATATTCATTAATGCCATGGACACCAACCCCTTAGCGGTTGAGCCAAGCTTGATTATTAATGAATGTGCGGCTGATTATTCGATGGGTGTCGGCATTTTGAGTAAATTAGGCGTGCCGGTTTACGTTTGTCAGAGCGACAAAGCTAAATTGCCAAACATCGAAGGTGCCAATATAAAGAGCGCAACGTTTGCGGGTAAGCACCCAGCAGGCTTGAGCAGCACGCATATTCACAATATTGACCCAGTATTTGGCGATAAAACTGTGTGGACCATTGGTTACCAAGATGTGATTGAGATTGGCGCGCTGTTTACCACGGGTTCTATCAGCGGTGATCGCTATGTGGCGCTTGCTGGCCCCTTAGTCAACTCGCCGCGGGTTTTCAAAACACAAGCGGGCGCTAAAATTAGCGAAGTGGTTGATGGGCGCCTATCAGAAGGTAAGAAGCGTGTTATCAGTGGCTCAGTCCTCAATGGCCACACCGCCGAAGGTGCTTTGGATTTTCTTGGTCGATATGACAATCAAGTTTCGGTGATCGAAGAAAATGATGATCGTGAATTCATGGGCTGGATAGCACCGGGTTTGAATAAATTCTCGGCCAGCAGCGTGTTTTTCTCCAACCTCATCAAACCGAAAACTTACAACATTACCAGTTCACAGAACGGTTCGCCGCGTGCCATTGTGCCCATTGGCGTGTTTGAACGTGTTATGCCTTTGGACATACTAGCCACGCCATTAATACGCGCGATATTGGTGAAAGACACCGATTCAGCGCAAGAGTTGGGGTGTTTAGAGCTGGTTGAAGAAGACTTGGCACTGCTTTCCTTTGTCGACCCCGGTAAACACGATTTTGGCCCCGTGCTTCGCAGCACTTTAACGCAAATCGAGAGGGAAGGTTAATATGTCTTTTCTACGACGCACTTTAGACAATATTCATCCGCACGTTACTAATGGCGGTAAATATCAAAAGTTCTACGCGCTTTATGAGGCCGTAGACACCATCTTTTATTCTCCCGCCGATGTAAATCGTGGCCGAAATCACGTTCGCGACGGCATCGACCTAAAACGAGTGATGATTTTCGTTTGGCTAGCCACGTTTCCAGCCATTTTCATCGGTTGTTACAATGTTGGCGTGCAAGCCAATATGGCCTTAGCCAATAACCCCGATTTATTAGCTTCGATCGGCTGGCGTGCCGATATTTTGGCGTTGTTTGGTATGGGGAATGACCCTGCCAGCGTCATGGATAACTTTTGGTTTGGTTTTTGGCAATGGTTCCCGATTTACGCCACGGTATTCATTGTCGGTGGCTTTTGGGAGGTACTGTTTGCTTCGGTACGCGGTCACGAGATCAACGAAGGTTTTTTCGTTACTTCCATACTGTTTAGCCTGATCGTTCCGGCAACCTTGCCTTTATGGCAAGCAGCCCTGGGTATTTCCTTCGGTATCGTGATTGGTAAAGAGGTGTTTGGCGGTACTGGCAAAAATTTCTTGAACCCTGCGTTAACCGGCCGAGCGTTTCTGTATTTTGCTTACCCGATTCAAATTTCTGGCGATGCTGTATGGGTCGCGGTGGATGGTTATTCAGGTGCGACCGCACTTGGCGTAGCGGCTGTTGGTGGTGTAGACGGCCTAGCTCAAGCGGGTTTCAATTTACAGCAGTCCTTTTTCGGAAACATGGCTGGTTCAATAGGCGAGACATCATTGATAGCCATTGGTATTGGCGCTTTGTTTTTACTTGCCACGAAAATTGCCTCCTGGCGAATCATGCTCGGGGTTGTGGCTGGTGTGGTTGCAACGAGTTTATTGTTTAATGTGATAGGCAGCGACACAAACCCCATGTTCTCGATTACGCCACAATGGCATTTCGTGATTGGCGGTTTGGCCTTTGGTATGGTTTTTATGGCCACTGACCCAGTCAGTGCGTCCATGACTGACGCAGGGCGTTTTTGGTATGGCTTTCTGATTGGTTTAATGACGATCTTAATTCGCGTGGTCAACCCAGCTTTCCCTGAGGGTATTATGCTGGCCATTTTATTCGCTAACCTATTTGCGCCATTGATCGATTGGTTTGTCGTGCAAGCTAATATGAAGCGCCGTGCCAAACGCTACGCGGCTTCGGTATAAGAGGGCTATGATTATGAAAATGAAGAATAGTTTGGGTAACGGTAAGCAAAACCTTTCTAGACAAAACTTTTCTAGACAAAACATAGCTAGGCAAAACATCGCTAAGCAAGGTGGCTTCTTTCATTTGCCGAATGACAATATGGTGAAAACCATCGGTGTAGCAACGTTGTTATGCCTTGTCTGTTCGGTGATTGTGTCGGGCGCGGCCACGATACTTAAACCCACACAAGTAGCTAATGCTTTGCTGGATAAAAAGAAAAACATTCTGGCGGTCTCTGGTATCGACTTAAGCGGTAGATCTGTCGATGAGGCTTTTTCTAAGATTGAAACTAAAGTGGTGGATATGGCGAACGGTGAGTTTACCGACGCGGTTGACCCAGCTACTTTTGATCAGCGCAAAGCTTCTAAAGACCCTGAATATCGAGTTGAATTGAGCGCTTCTCAAGACATCGCTCAAATAGGCGGTCGATCCAAATACGCCAGCATTTACCTTGTTAAAGAAGGCGCCGCTGTACAGAAAATTATTTTGCCAATCAAAGGCTATGGTCTTTGGTCAACGCTTTACGGCTTTATTGCTCTTGAAAGTGATGGCAACACGGTCAGCGGTATTACTTTTTATGATCATAAAGAAACGCCTGGCCTTGGCGGAGAAATTGAAAACAAAAAGTGGCAAGCCAGCTGGAAAGGCAAAAAGCTTGGTGATGCTACTGGCGTGCCCAGTCTAAAGGTAATGAAAGGCGCAGTAAACTATGACGCCGAAGGTTCTGAATACCAAATAGACGGTTTAGCTGGGGCTACTTTAACCAGCAATGGTGTTACCAACTTAGTTCAATTTTGGATGGGTGAAGACGGGTTCGGCCCGTATTTACGTAAGGTTCGTGCAAATAATTCTCAAGCATCAACTTATGGCGATGCAACGCGTCAGGAGCGAGGTTAATCATGGCTAGTGAAGCTAAAAAGGCATTAGTTGACCCCTTAGTGGTCAATAACCCGATTGCACTTCAAATACTGGGTGTTTGTTCGGCATTGGCGGTGACGTCGCAGCTTTCTGTCGCGCTCATCATGTGTTTGGCATTGACCAGTGTTACGGCTTTTTCAAACCTTTCAATAAGTTTGATTCGTAACCACGTTCCATCAAGCATTCGAATCATCGTGCAAATGACCATTATCGCGTCGTTAGTGATTGTGGTTGATCAAGTTCTCAAGGCCTTCGCGTTTGACGTTAGTAAAAAGCTGGCGGTATTCGTGGGTTTGATCATCACTAACTGCATAGTGATGGGGCGTGCTGAAGCGTACGCCATGAAAAATGGCCCATGGAATTCTTTCCTTGATGGGATTGGTAACGGATTGGGCTACAGCTTGATTTTGATCATCGTTGGCACGGTACGTGAGTTATTTGGCTCAGGTTCATTACTCGGCTATCAAATATTGGCGCCAGTGTCTGAAGGTGGTTGGTATACGCCTAATGGTTTAATGCTGTTAGCTCCGAGTGCTTTTATCATCATCGGTTTAACAATTTGGGCGATTCGTGCCTTCTACCCAGAGCAGGTTGAAAAGCCTGATTACGAAATGCAAAACGCACATAACGCGCCGGCACATGGCGCAACAGGGGGCCACTAATGGATTTAGTAAGCCTTGCGGTTAAGTCGATATTTATTGAGAACTTAGCCCTCTCGTTTTTCTTAGGAATGTGTACATTCCTAGCCGTTTCGAAAAAGATTCAGACCGCCTTGGGTCTTGGCTTTGCGGTGTTTGTGGTACTGGCGATTACGGTGCCGGTCAACAATCTTATCTACAAAAATTTTCTACAAGAAGGTGCCTTAGCTTGGGCGGGCATGCCGACGGTTGATCTGAGCTTTTTAGGCCTGATCAGCTATATTGGTGTGATCGCTGCGTTAGTGCAAATTTTAGAAATGTTCTTAGATCGCTTTGTGCCTGCTTTGTATAACGCGTTGGGTATATTTCTGCCTCTCATTACCGTGAATTGCGCGATTTTAGGTGCATCTCTGTTTATGGTAGAACGTGATTATAGCTTTACTGAAAGCGTTGTTTATGGCGCAAGCAGTGGGGTTGGTTGGGCATTGGCCATTGTTGCGTTAGCGGGTATTCGCGAAAAATTGAAATACAGTGACGTGCCAGACGGTTTACAAGGTTTGGGCATTACATTTATCACCGTTGGGCTAATGGCATTAGGCTTTTTAGCGTTCTCTGGCATCCAACTTTAGGTCGAGATAGATATGTTAGAAATTGGTTTAGGTGTTGGTTTTTTCACAGCAATTGTATTGGTCTTAGTGGCGCTGATCTTGTTTGCAAAAAGCAAATTAGTTCCCAGCGGCAATATTAAAATAT
>CAZEXS010000052.1:0-24998 GCA_964516915.1 uncultured Gammaproteobacteria bacterium | reverse complement strand
GGAAATCTAATTTAGAACATCAACTCAAATTAGTAGCCACAAGACTAAAATTAGTCGTGAAGGTTTTAATTTCGCGAAAAAAAGGCCGCATAGGGCAACTTACAGACGCATGCCGAAGGCGAGGCGTTTCAAGAATCCGCATTACAAATGGCTGGCCGAATTTAGTTTTCTATCATTGGGGTAGTCGCGAGCACGTGTCTGAGCAAAGCGAGTTTGCGCAGCGCCAATTATAGAAAACTACATTCGGGTACCCCGGAGGGGCCAACATTTGCGGGGTCTTTCTTTGCTTCGGTTTCTTTGGACAAGCAAAGAAATGAAGGCCCGCCCGGCGAGGGGAAATCTAATTTAGAACATCAACTCAAATTAGTAGCCGCAAGACTAAAATTAGTTGTGAAGGTTTTAATTTCGCGAAAAATGACCGCTTAAGGCAACTTTCTGCCAATTTATCCATCAATAGTTGCCAGACAATGTTTGAATTCTGAAGTAGGTTTTGTCAGATCAAGTTTGAGTTTTTACACTTAAGCTCTAGATAGCCTTAAGCTCTAGATAGCCTTAAGCTCTAGAAAGTCTTAAGCTCTAGAAAGTCTGAAATCGCCTAAAGCTGCCGATCACAACTCCCCAGACTACCAGCTCTGATTCCGTTTCTATTTCGATTTCAGGGTAGTTTGGGTTTTCCGGTAACAGCTTAATCAGGCCCCCGCGTTTGTATAAACGTTTTACTGTTAACTCGCCGTTCAATGCCGCGATAATGATTTTATTGTGGGCCGCTTTAATTTCCCTATCAACAACCAAAATATCGCCAGCGAGAATGCCCGCATTTTTCATTGATTCGCCTTCCACACGCACCATATAGGTGCTGTCTGGTTTACGAACCATGTAGTCGTTTAAATCAATGCTTTCATCAATGTGCTCATCGGCCGGGGTTGGGTAGCCTGCCGCTACCAATGAACTGAGCATCGGTATTTCTAATTTTTTGATATCGCCCGATTTAATGTTTTTGGCGCTGTTAATCTCCGATGCTGTAGCAAACTGAATGACATCTGGGTAAGTCGTCAAAAAGTCTTTGATGTGGCTGATGCTGCTTTCAGGCACACGAATCGCCTTGGTTGGCTCTTTGAACTTACCACTGCCTATGGGGCGGCCAGCACCGGCTCGCGCACCACCGTGGTTAGACACACTATTGACTGACTTTTTACTCACTTGAATAGTGTACACATATTCAAGTGGCGCTGTCCAGCATTGTGTGGTCTAGTGTTCTACCTCACTAGGATGAAATCTAATTTAGGGCTTGTATTCAGCCTGCTGGACTAAACACTTGTTTTCCATTTATATAAGTGGCGCGTACTTTTGTTTCGAGAATTTTCTCGGCAGGAATTTTCATTATGTCGTGTGACAACAAAGTAAAGTCAGCGAATTTACCGACTTCAATTGAACCAAGCTGTTGCTCTTGAAAGGCGGCGAACGCTGCTCCTAAGGTAAAGCCATGTAGTGCTTCTTGACGGGTTAAACTTTGATCAGGATGCCAGCCTTTATCTGGCCAGCCTTCATGATCTTGCCGCGTAATAGCCGCGTAAAACCCGTGTAAAGGGTCTGGTCTTTCTACCGGAAAGTCTGAGCCTAAGGCAAGCGGAATACCGAGTTCTCGAAACGTTTGCCATGCGTACGCACCTTTGATGCGCTCAGAACCCACACGGTCTTCTGCCCAATACATGTCGCTGGTGGCGTGGGTTGGCTGTACCGATGCAATTAGATTCAAGCTCTTAAAACGTTGAAAATCTTGCTCAGCGATTACCTGGGAGTGTTCTATGCGGTGCCGGCCTGGGTTACTGCTGATCTTGTCTACTTGAGTTAATGCATCTAGAGTCACTCTATTGCCTCGGTCTCCAATCGCATGAATATTAACTTGAAGGCCGCAATTAGCCGCTTTATTCGCGTATTGCGTAAGGGTTTCAGCGCTTTCTATTAGTAAGCCTTTATTGCCTGGTGCGTCGCTGTAGTCTTCGAGTAAGGCGGCGCCGCGCGAGCCCAGCGCACCATCACTGTATAGTTTTATTGAACGTGCGGTTAGCATGGCGCTTTCGTCTATTTGTTGACCGTTTTCGCACAGATATTCGAGCATTTCGTTAGCACCGTCGGCCATCGCGTATACACGAACGGCTAATTTTTCTTCAGCATCCAATGTTTTCAATAATTTCCAGGTTCGCAATGAAGTACCTGCATCGTGCATTGAAGTAAGGCCAACAGACGCCGTTTTGAGCATGGCGGTTTGTAGGGCTTGAGTCATTTTTTGATCCGTGACTACCGGCATTTTGGATGTTACCAAGGTCGCAGCATTATCAATAAATACTCCGGTAGCTTGTTGCTCAGTGTTTCTGACAATTTCACCACCGTCTATTTGCCAGTCACCATTCAAGTCCTTATCGATTAGAGCCATGGCCGCCGTATTGGCCCAGATCGCATGGCCATCTATGCGCTCGAGTAGTACCGGGCGGCTAGGAAATGCAGAATCCAGGTCTGTTTTGGTTGGTAGCGCTTTCTCTGGCCAGTCGTTTTGATCCCAGCCGCGCCCCACAAGCCAGTCACCTTGTTGGAGGTTTTTTTCATTTTTTTTAAGACGTTGAATGATCTCTGACTTGTTGGTGGTGCCAACTAAGTCTGTGTCTAAGATGCTTTGACCTAGTCCAAGTAAATGCCCGTGAGCATCTATAAAACCCGGAATCAGTGTTAAGCCTTTTAGATCAGTTACTTTAGCGATTTGATATGCAGAACGTATTTCATCAGTTGAGCCAACCGCAATAATCTTTCCTTCTTGAATCGCAACGGCCGTTGCCGTTGGTTGCTCTTTGTTGACAGTGTAAATATTTGCATTAACAAATATGGTGACGGGCGAGCTAGGCTTGGTTGTAATCCGAGGGTCGGATTTCACTGCCTGATCTGCAATACCAGTGCTAGTAGTGGTTTGAGCGCTGTTATCGTTATTGCCGCAGCCGGATAGGGCTAGAATAAAAATTGCCAGAGTTAATGCCTTGATAGTCATTGCAAACAGCCTCAGTACAGAAGAACATTGAATCCGCAATATACTGTGTGGGGGAGCAGAGAGCAATTGCCGTTTTATTCTATTTAATGAAATTTAAAATAGTCAATTTTCGGAAAACAATGATAAAAGCTAATGATTAACTGTAGGCTTGCAACCCTAATGATGATGTTCGCTAGCGCAATTACTGCTATTGCAAGTAATGCTTTGGCAAGCTCGGTAATTTAGATAGTGAGATAAGGCCAATATAAGTCCACCTATACTGGTGGCAATCTTTTCGACGCTTACACTGAGGTGATCGTGCCCTAAAAATGCCACTAAAAACAATATTGCAATTCCCAAGCCGCCGCTGATGGCTATTGGCCAACGTCGGTGCTTACGGCAGCCAATCATTAATGCCACCACGCTGGTGGGCACGACTATCCACAGCATTAATTTGTGAAACACGACCTCTTCAATCATCACGCTCAGCGAAAAGATCGGTAGTAGAGTTAATAAAATGGGTGCGAGTAGGCAGTGCACGAGACAAATGCCAGAGAGTACGATCGCGAACCGATCAAGTTGTGCAGAGCGAAACATTATCAAGAGTGGTTCGAGACGAATTGAATTTGTTGTTATGTGATATTATAACATCTATGCGGACAGGAACGTACTGTCTAATGTTAAATAACGTTGATTATGGATTGTTGTACTTAGTTATTCAGCAGAAAAGGGTGGGCAAAGGGCGATATCATCCTTGTTCATCTAGATTAAACCTAAGAGAAACTTATGTTAAAGCTAGGTTCGGGGTTTTAAGCGACTAAATTTTTTCTCGGCGTGTGGATGCGGGCCGCTTGTTAAATGAATGATTTAGTTAGCTTGACTGGCTTCTCTTATCGCCTTGAATTCATTGCCGTCTCGCCATTTTGGCCACACATTGCTGTCGCTTATTTGCACACCGATTTGAAAATGAGTATTCATGTCTTGCATGATGCCGCCATTGTCCCATTGTGGATGAACTTCGTCAGCGGCTTTATGATAGCGCTCTTTAATATACCGTTTGGTTTCTTGTTCGCCATAGCCTACGGGTTTGTTACGCACTTGGGTGCCGCTTTTGGCATACAGCATAGGCACGCCCTTTTTAGCCAAATTAAAATGATCAGACCGATAGAAAAAGCCTTTCTCAGGAGTTGGCTCAGCCACCAGCTCGCGGCCCATGGGTTTGGATACGGTGCGCAAGTAATCATCTAGTTCGGAGTTTCCATAGCCGATAACGACGATGTCATCGGTTTCTCCGGTAGTGGACATGGAGTCGATATTAATGCCGGCAACGGTGTTTGCCATTGTCACGGGCGGGTTTTCGGAATACTTTTTAGAGCCAAGTAATCCTGATTCTTCCGCCGTGACCGCTAAAAATATAACCGAGCGTTCGGGCTGTACCGGCAATGCTTTGAAGGCTTGAGCCATTTCAAATAGAGCTGCGATGCCGGTCGCATTGTCTTGCGCGCCATTGAAGATTTTATCGTCGCCGGCGTTATCGGGTTTAACTCCAAGATGGTCCCAATGAGCGGTATAAATAAAAGCCTCGTCGGGCCTGACCCGGCCGGGCAAAAGGCCCGCAACGTTATGCGATAAAGACTCTTTGCTACTGAGTTGCAGTTCGCTTGTTGCCGTTGATGCCATGGCAAAAGGCGCAAAACCGGGCTCTGTGGCCTGCGCAACCATCTCTTCGTAATTCAAGTCGTTTGCGCTAAAAAGTGCTTGTGCCGCAGACTTAGTAATCCAGGCTTCTACGGCGGAAGCGTCGGAGGCGCTATTTTCGGTAAACAGTTTGTATTGAGGGCCCGACCAACCACCACTAACCACTTCCCAAGGGTAACCAGCCGCACCGTCTTCGTGCACAATAATGGCACCGGCGGCGCCTTGTCGTGCAGCCTCTTCAAACTTGTATGTCCAGCGGCCGTAGTAGGTCATTGCGCGGCCCTTGAATAATTCTCCATCAGGTTTTCGATAGCCCGGGTCGTTGACCAGAATAACAGCGGTTTTTCCTGTCATATCAATGTTTTTGTAATCGTTCCAGCCGAACTCTGGCGCTACTATTCCGTAGCCAACAAATACCAATGAAGAATCTTCAATCGAAGATTGTTTTGCAGTGCGAGAGGTAAACACTATGGAACTTTCTTTATACGGTAAGCTCAATTGTGTGTCGTCAGCGTGCTTGATAATTAAGGCAGGCGAGTTGGTTACGGTGAGCTCCATTAATTTTACGGCTTGGCGATACGATTTGCTTCCTTCATCATCGGTGAATGCGGGCTCCAAACCAATATCAGCAAAATTTTTCTCAAGATATGCGACGGTCTTTGCCCCACCAGCGGTAGACGGTGCTCGGCCTTCAAATTCATCAGAGGCTAATATCCTAACGTGCTGCATAAACTCTTGCTCGTCGATTTGCCCCGCAGCTGTATCGATAGCGGTTGAGTCGATTGCCTGAGTGCTCGCGGGCATCTTTGTTGACGTTGCAATGCTCTTTTTCGTAGCGGTCTCTTCAACAAGGTTGGCTGGTTTAGGTTGCGGCTCACACCCCGTAAGGCTCAATATAAGCAGCAGATTTAGTAGCGCGATGTGCGAGTAATTGGTTAGTTTCATAGCTTAAATCCAGTTTCATAATTGGGTGATTTAGCTGTTTCTGTTTTTCAACGGCTAAGCCATGCAGCTTTAATTTAGCTTTAAAGCAGCCTATTCACGACGTTTTTTTGGCACTGCTTGCTTTTCTGATAGGTTTTTTCGGCGCTTTACTCGCTGATGTTTTTTTGGGCTTAGCCCTGGTAGAGCTGCTCGCTTTAGTTTTGGCTGTTTTTTTTGCAGTCGCTTTTGGCTTCGAAGGGGTTTTGCCAACCTTTGTAGCCTTTGTATTCTTTGGAGCTTTAAGAGCGAGCGCTAATAATTCGGCGAAACTCTGGCGCATATATTCAATAAATAATTCAATATCCGGCATAGTGCGTCGACACGAAGTGGCGCTGAAGGTTATTTGGCCGTTATAACTGGTTACGGCGATAAACAAGCCCATTCGATCGGCTAATGGGCCTAAGCCCATTTGGTTGACCACTTTGGCACCGTTCATATACACCGGTACCTGCGGGCCAGGCACATTCGAGATGCATACATTGGTCATGCGGCCAGCCATTTCAGAACGCATGGCAAGGCGCGCAGCGAGTAATTGGGTGCTGGCGGGAATGTGTCTGGTAACGTCGGTCATCAGCCTGGCTGAAATCCCTTTTCGTGCGGCTTTCTGTTCACGAGTCTCCTCGTAAAGGGCTTGTAAACGCTCCAGCGGATCAGCAATGTTGGTATACAACAACGGCGCCATGGTGCTTATGTTATTGCCAGGTTGATCGGTTTCTTTAAGGCTGCCTTTTGGCGCGCGCACATTTACCGGTACGAATGCGCGTAATGATTCACCGGGCAGTTCTTTGTGATGCCCTAGATATTTGCGCAGCGCGCCCGAGCAAATTGCCAGTACCATATCGTTAATCGTAGCGCCCTTAACCAGCCCTCGCATTGGTTTAAAATCGGCTAAGTCAAAAGTGGAGGAGTCAAAAACTCGATGCGGTGATGTTTCTAAGTTGAAGCGCGTCATAGGGACGCTTCGTTTAACTTGCTCGCTCTCCTGGTTTTTTTCAAATACTTTCTTTTGCGTATTCTGCACTATAGTGGGTGCGTATCGCATCAGTGCTTTGGTCATATTGACAGGCGAGCGCATGCCATTGATAAGGCCGCGCGAATACATTTGTACCGGGCTTGGTTTTTCAAAGCGCTCGGAAGTAACGCGCTTACCGGTTGGCATTACGGGAGTACCTTTGGTATCTAAATCCATCAAACCACCAAAAAAATTGACGATGGCCATACCATCGGCGGCGGCATGGTGAATTTTAGTGACCACGGCATAACAACCTTTAGGGATACCATCGACGTTATCAAGGCCTTCGATAACGTACATCTCCCATGGTGCGCGCTGCATATCCAGTGGCCGAGTGTGAAAGCGAGCAAGGTGAATACAAAGCTGTCGCCAATCAGAGGGGTGCGGTAAACGGCTGTGCCTTATGTGGTATTCAATGTCAAAATGCTCATCTTCAATCCAATAAGGATAATCGAGCTCTAGTGGTACATGATAGATACGGCGTTTGTATATTGGTGACGTATGGAGTCGACCGCGAACGTGCTCTATGATTTGTTTAAAGCGCACCACACCGCCTTCGGCTGTAGACGGGTCTAGAATCGCAACAGAAGTTACATGAGACAGGCTCTTATTCGTTTCCATGTACAGAAATTGCGCGTCTTGTGCCGAAAGTTGTTTCATTGCGATACCGTTTATATTGAGTTTGCTGATGTTTTGTCTGCTTATCTTACTCTAAAACTATTCGTTAAGAGAAATATGAGCCATAGTCTTTCTTGTAAAACTTCACCGATTCGGTAGTATTGTTTGTATAACCAACCGTTAAAATTATTATTTTAAGTCGTCGGCTAGAGTTAACCCGCGCTACTATCAATGTTATGAGAATGTTGCTAGGCGTTTGTCAGCTTTTAGAGTTTTAGTCAGGCAGGCCTACGAATATACGAAACGTATTTATGGATTTATACAGCAAAGTAACAAAAGAAGTAGATGCCTTGCCCGATGGCCCGCAAATCGGGGCGTTTTTTGACTTTGATGGTACGGTCATTTATGGCTATTCCGCTCTGACCTATTTACGCGAACAAGTTAAACGCGGTGACATTAAACCCAAGCAATTAGTTGAGTTAGGCAAGGTCATGACTCAGTTCGGTATGGGCAACATGAACTTTTCAGGAATGTTGACCATGGCCTCACAGTTCATGAAAGGCATTAATGAGTCGGAATACCTAGATTTTGCTGAAGCCCTGTATAAAAAGCACATAGCGAAATTGATTTACCCTGAATCGCGAGCGCTAATCGAAGCTCATCTAAAAAAAGGCCATACGGTTGCGTTAGTGTCCGCTGCGACTCCATACCAGATAGCCCCGGCGGCTCGTGAACTTGGCATTCCTCATGTAAAGTGTTCACAGCTAGAGGTTGTC
This sequence comes from uncultured Gammaproteobacteria bacterium, assembly GCA_964516915.1. Lineage (GTDB taxonomy): Bacteria > Pseudomonadota > Gammaproteobacteria > Arenicellales > Arenicellaceae > Arenicella. The sequence continues at coordinate 16,894 of CAZEXS010000052.1, read as the reverse complement.
GATGGTAAGTTTACCGGTGGGGTTAAACGCCCGACTTGTTATGGTATGGGCAAGGTCTATGCGGCTGAACAATTAGCCGATGAAGTCGGAATAGATATTTCTCAAAGCTATTTTTACAGCGACAGTGACGAAGACCTGCAGTTATTGGAGTTTGTTGGCAACCCTAGGCCGCTTAACCCAAATAAACGTCTACGACATATCGCCACAGGTCGGGGCTGGCCGGTTCAGGATTTTAACAGCCGAGGCAATACTAAGTTGGGTGATTATGTTCGCACCTTTGCTACCCAAGTCAGTATGGTGACTTCGTTTGCAGCGGGTCTTCCGATTTACGCTTTGACTGGCTCTCTAAATAAAACCCGAAATTTTTCGATGTCATTGTTTGCGGATACCGCCTGTGCATTAACCGGGGTTGAACTAGATGTTGAAGGAGAAGAAAACGCATGGGCGGCCAGGCCTTGTGTGTTTGTGTTTAACCATCAAAGCCAAGCTGACGTTTTAATTCTTCCGAGTTTGCTGCGCCGCGATTTAGCCGGAGTGGGCAAAAAAGAAATTGGAGACGTGCCGATACTCGGTAAGTTGATGCAATTTGGTGGTACGGTACTTATCGATCGTGAAAATACCACCTCCGCGAAAGAGGCGATGAAACCGCTGGTCGACGTGATGCTTAAAGAAGGTCGCTCGGTTTGTATTGCTCCTGAAGGCACGAGATCGACATCGACTAATTTAGGGCGCTTTAAAAAAGGTGCGTTTCATTTGGCGATGCAAGCGCAAGTGCCGATCGTGCCCATTGTGATTCATAACGCCATTGATGTAGCACCACGCGGGCAATACGCATTTAAGCCGGCGACGGTTAAAGTAACCGTGCTGCCCCCGGTGGAAACCAAGGGTTGGTCGCCCTTGACGATGGATGAACACGTGCATGACGTGCGTGATATGTTCTTAACGGAACTTGATCAAATGCGTTTTCAGCCAAACCGACAAGAGCGAATGAAGGCAGAACGTTTGGCCATGCAACTTGAAGCGCAACGGCGAGCCAAAGCTAAAGCGGCGAAAAAACAGAACACTCAGTCTAAGGACAAGATAAAGGCAAAGACCAAGACAAAAAAAGAATCCGAGCCTATTCTGAAAACGGTTACGCGAACCGCCTCAACCCTAAGATCTAAAGTCATCAACTTAGATTCGAGCGACAAAGCTGGCATTAAAAAGAAAGACGTAGTTAAAAGCGCCAGCGCAAAAAAGGTAAAGAGCGAAGCGGTAGAGAAAGTTAGCGCAAAGAAAAAAGTTAGCGCAAAGGCCAGTAAAGTGGTACGCAAAAAAGTCTCAAGTAAAAAAGCTGGCGGCAGTAATCCCAGTAGTCGTATTCCTAAAGCCAAAGTGACTGAAGCAGGACCCAAAACAAAAGTAGCTCGGCGGCGCGCTAAAAAGCAAGCGCCCAAAGTATCAGCACGCAGCCTATCGTAAATCTGAACAAGCACTCAAATCACTTGAACAATTACCTAGCTAAGAAAAAGTAAAAAGCGAATAAAATATGTCTCAAGACCCCTGGCAAACAATTAACACCAACGACGTACTCTTTATTATCGATGCGGAACACACGGTGGAGGAAAAGTTACTCCTAGATTGGTTGAGGACTACGCAATCAGGCGCGGGGTATGAGGGGCAATTAAATTTTTGTGTAGTGCCCATTGCGCATGACCCCGAAAACATACCTACGGATAAATTAGTTTCGTCTTTAGATATTTCCGACACCACCCTGGTGGCGCCAGTGCGGGTAGTTTGGAAGACTTCATTGGACGATTTAAATCGTAAGCCAAGATGGCGAGACCTGCTGCGAGGAAACCCAAGAAGGCCCAGTCAGAAAAAGGCGCAGGCGCTATTAAACACAGACCCAAGCCGAGCTCGTTGTATTTTAGGAAAGCCGGCAACTCTTAGCGATTTACGTGACAGGTATCAGCAGCGCCAAGAGATTGCGCCCGTCGATGTGAATTTAGCCGATTATGTGGCCGAGCAAGCGTCGCTGGCATTAGAGGTGGCTGAACGACGTTTGCGTGGCAGTCGATATAAGGTACCGAGGCAGGTTTCTAAACAAGTTAGAGGTTCCGATCGTTATAAAAAGGGTCTGCAAGAAATAATGCAGGAAACGGGTAAAAGCGAAGATGAATTGCGCGCCAAAGCCTTGCCTTATTTTAAAGAATTGATCGCATTACCGCATAACTTTTGGCAAGACGTTGCTGGCGCTTTTAACCGCTGGGTCATTTCTTTGGGTTATGAAAACAAATTGGTGGTGAATTTAGAGCAATTGGAAACGTATCGCGCAATTGTTCGTGAACACCCTACGGCCTTGTTATGGACGCATAAAACACATATGGACGGCATCACAATGCAGTCTATTTTGTTTGAGCACGACTTTCCGCCGCCCCATACAATGGGTGGTATTAATATGGCCTTTGCCGGCGTTGGATTTTTGGCACGTCGCTCAGGCGCTATTTTTATCCGACGCTCGTTTCAGGATAACCCCTTATATAAGTTGGTGTTGCGAGAGTATTTGGCTTACTTATTGGAAAAGCGATTCCCGCTGACGTGGTCTTTCGAGGGTACCCGATCGCGCGTCGGTAAATTAATGCCACCGCGGTATGGAATGCTTAAATACGTGATGGACGCTATGCAGCAGTCTTCGGCCGACAACTTACACATTATTCCTGTGGCGATTAATTACGACATGAACAATGATGTGAAGGATTACGCCGCTGAACAAAGCGGTGCGATCAAACGACCCGAGTCTTTAAGTTGGTTTATTTCGTATTTGCGTCGTATGCGTCAACCGCTGGGCAGAATCTACGTTGATTTTGGTGAGCCGGTGGTGGTGAGTAAGTCGGCTTTTAAAGAAGATGAGCTGGCTTTGCAAAAGACCGCTTTCAGGGTTGGCGTAGAAGCTAACCGAGTTACTCCGATCACGCTAACGTCGCTGATGTCCTTATCGCTGCTAGGTGCCGCTCCTCGTGCGCAGACGATTGATGAGTTGCAAGAAAACATGAGCGCTTTGAGAGTTTGGGCAGAGCATCGTGATGTTAAGTTCACCAGCGATTTTGATGATGATGAAGAAGAGCATATGCTCAGTTTGATCGACAACATGGTTGAGTCTGAGTTAATTAACCGTTATGACGAAGGCCCTGAAATCGTCTATGCGGTGGCGGCTGATCAACACCTTATGGCCAGCTATTATCGAAATTCGATTGTGCATCACTTTGTGCCAAAAGCGATTGCTGAGCTTGCATTATTAGAGGCGGCCGGCGCTGATGACGACCCCAAAGCGGTATTCTGGGCCGAAGCGGATCGATTGAAGGATATGTTTAAATACGAGTTCTTCTACGTGCCGACGGATGAGTTTCATGTGGAAATTCGTAAAGAGTTGTCTTTTTTCGATAAAAAATGGGAAGACCGAATCGACAGCCGAGAGCATGTGCTAAGTTTGCTGCGCAGCATGAAGCCGTTGATCGCACATTCCTGTTTGCGGCCCTATGTTGAGGCTTATCGAATTATGGCCGATGTGTTTGCGCGCTTGCCGAATAACGAGACGCTTGATGAGAAGGCGGCGGTCTCTACGGCCTTTAAGTATGGCCGACAGGCTTATTTACAACGTCGTGTTTCAAGTAAAGCGTCAATTGGCCAAATACTGTTTAAAAATGCCTATAAAGTCATGCTCGGCTATCACATAGTCGAGCCCGGTGACGCCGACTTGGTGGCGAAACGCAAACGTGTGAGCCAAAGATTTCGTACTATGTCGCACAGAATTGATCGCATTCAAGCCTTAGCAATGCCGATTGACATTGATTAATTAATCAGTGTCAGACAGACCCCTTTATCGTGAATAAGGAAACCCTATGAATAAGTTAAAAGTGAGTGTGATTGGCGGTGGCTCGTGGGGCACCACAGTGGCTTCTTTAGTCACTGAAAATACCGACGTGTCTATTTGGGCACGCAGTGCTGATACGGTGGACGAGATCAATAGCAAGAACACTAACGAGCGATATCTGCCGGGTGCTAAGCTACCAGCGAGTTTGGTAGCTCATGCCGATATCGCTCATGTCGTGAAGTCCGCCGACGTTATTGTAATGGGCGTGCCATCTAATTCATTTCGTCAGGTTTTGGCGGAAGTAAGGCCTCATCTGCGCCCTTGGGTTCCCATCGTTAGTCTCACCAAGGGTCTGGAAAAGGGCACTGACTTGCGGATGACTGAGGTGATAGAAGAAGAGTTACCTAGGCACCCTGTGGGTATCTTGACCGGCCCAAATCTAGCCCGAGAGATTATGGCAGGGCAAGCCGCCGCCAGTGTATTGGCAACCGATGATGACAATATTGCGTCGGAACTACAGAAGGTATTCAATTGTGGAGTATTTAGAGTTTATACCAATGATGACGTCATTGGCTGTGAGCTTGGCGGGGTTTTAAAGAACATTATCGCGATAGCGGTGGGCATGGGCATAGGCTTAGGTGCAGGCGATAATACACGGTCGGCGTTGATTACCCGAGGCCTGGCTGAAATTACCCGCTTAGGTGTTGCTTTGGGCGGCCGCGCTGAAACTTTTGCTGGTCTGGCCGGGATGGGAGACTTGCTTGCCACATGCATTAGTCCACAGAGCCGTAACCATCAAGTGGGTGTGCAGCTTGGCAAAGGACGCAGTATTGATGAGATTATTGCTGAAATGGTGATGGTGGCTGAAGGTGTGAAAAGTGCTCCGACGGTGATGCGTTTAGCCGAACGCTATGGTGTGGAAATGCCGATAGCAACCGATGTGTTTGAGGTGATCGAAGGCCGATCGAGCCCACAGAAAGCATTCAGCGGCTTGTTAGCAAGAACCGTAGGCGCCGAACATCAAAGTTAGTAGCAAAAAGTTAGTAGCAAAAAGTTAGTAGCAAAAAGTTAGTAGCAAAAAGTTAGTCGTTTAAGAAAGCTCTCCCATGGCTTAGACCAAGTGATTCGGCTCAAGCTTGAAGCCATGGTTCAGCCGCATACTTTTTCAATATCTACGAAAGTAAACAGATTAACTTTCCGTCGCTCGAGTCATCATGTTTTGCCCTCTTGGCGCATCTTCTTTGTTCCACCATACGCCAATTTGGTAAAAGGCTAGGTAATTCACAGGAATGATGACCAAAGTGATTAGTGTCGCAAATAGAATGCCATAACCCAGTGACACGGCCATAGGCACCAGAGCCTGAGACTGCACGTCAGACGTCGTCATTAAAGGCAGCAGACCTACAAAGGTTGTCAATGAGGTGAGCATCACAGGTCTGAAACGCACTTCCCCTGCCGTTAACACGGCCCTCATTATCTCTTCGCCTTTCGCTCTTTGCTTATTTATATAGTCCACTAAGACTAAGCTGTCGTTCACCACGATACCGGTTAATGCTAAAACACCCATGATACTAAGCATGGAAAATGCGAGATCCATAACTAAATGACCAATGATTGCGCCGACAACGGCTAACGGAATTATCGACATCACAATGAACGGCTGGCTAAACGATTTAAACGGAATCGCCAACAATGCGTATATTCCGAGAACCACCAGAATAAAGCCAGTTAAGAAGCTGGCGTTGGCTTCTCGCTCACTCTCAGCTTGGCCTTCTAGGCTGTATGTTAAATCAGGCTTAGCTGAGAAGTAGTCTTCCAGATAAATTTCTAAATCGGCCTGTAATACCGCTAAATTTAATTGGTTTTTGTCAAGATCAGCGCTGACTGACACCGTTCTACGTTGATTCTCTCGATAAATACTCGACGCACTGACGGTTGATTTTAAGGTTGCTAATTGCGATAGAGGAATGGTGTTTGCACTGTTACGAACACTGATCGGCAGATTTTCTACGTCGTTAACCGATGAACGGTTTTTCAAGGGGTAGCGCACCATAACCTTGATTTCATCGTGACCGCGTTGAATTCGTTGCGCTTCAAAACCAAACAGAGCTTGTCTTACTTGGCCGGAGATGTTTGCTAAAGATAAGCCTAGCGAGTCAGCCAATGGGGTAAGCTCCAGTTGAATTTCTTCCTTTCCAGAGGTCAAGTTATCTCTTACATCGAAGACTCCAGGATACGTACGAAGGTATTGCCGAATATCAGTGATGGCTGTTTGTAAACTCTCGGCATTATTGCCGTAAATCGCCACATCTATTGGGCGACCGGTATCATTAAAGTTCGATGATACGCTCAGTTGTTGGGCACCAGGAATCTCTCCTATTTCTTCACGCCAGCGATCTTGAATATCTTTAATTGAAATATTGCCGGTGATCTTTTTATCGGCCTCAATTTCCACAACCACAATGCCGACATTCGTAGCAAAGGTCGGGGCTCCAATGCCTTCCACGGTCACCCCAGCAGCAGCAACACTGTAGCTAATGATTGTCTCGCCTGTAACCGGGCTGATAAACTCATTTTCTATACGGGCGGAGGCTTCGGTTATTTTATCGATGTGACTTTTAGTGGTTTCGAAGCCTGTCGTCGCCGGCATGGTTAATTTAACAAGTACCACATTGTCTTCAAATTCTGGCGTAAAAGAGGCACGCAACCACCCAGTGGCCGTGATCGTGATTATTACTGCGAATACACAAATCGCAGTAATAATCGTGATGCTTTTGTTGTTAATACAGCGTTCGAGAAACGGTCGATAAATATGAATGATGGCCGTTTCGAAACCGCGCGAGAACTTCTGTTGTGCTCGTCCAAACGCATTAATTTCGCTTTCCTTTCGGACTTTTATCGTGCTCATATGCGAAGGCAGAATGAGTTTTGATTCAATCAATGAAAAGGCTAATACAGGAATCACGATTAATGGGATTTGTTCCGCTAGACCGCTTAATGGCCCATCAATGGCAAGTAAGGGCGCGAACGCAATCATTGTTGTTACCACACCAAACGTCACTGGCGTCGCCACTTCTTGGGTGCCGAAAACAGCGGCCTTTTCGGGCGACATGCCGTTACGTATATGTCGGTAAATATTTTCCCCGGTAACAATAGCATCGTCGACCACGATGCCCAGCACGATAAGGAAAGCGAACATCGTCAACATGTTCAAGCTTAGCCCTAGATGAGGCATGACCGCAAAAGCCCCAAGAAAACTAATTGGTATGCCTATGCCTACCCAAAGCGCTACGGCAGGTCGCAAAAATAATGAAAGCAAAATCATGACCAGTAAGCCACCTTGCCATGCGCTTTTTACTAAGCTCGAAAGTCTGCCTTCAACAACCACTGACGTGTCTTGATAGGTACCCAGGGTGGTGCCAGGTGGCAGCTGGCTTTGGTATTCTTTGACGAAATTCCGAACCTTATTAGCAATGTCTATCGTACTTTGGTTGCCAACTCGGAACACTTCAAACGTTATCGCTTGTTCGCCGTTATATTCTATTTCTACCGGCACCAGTTGGTAACCGTCTACGACATTGGCAATGTCACCAAGGTACACTATTTGGTCGCCAGAATTTGCGACCGGTATGCCTCTGAAGTCTTTTGCGAAATATGCTTGCCCGTTGGTGCGTACTAATATATCGCCATTACGGGTTTTCAAATTGCCCGCGGATACGTCTACCGAGTTTCGCTGAATCGCTAGGCCGACGTCAGCCAGAGTAAGGTCATATTGTTTTAGCGTGCTGGGAGATATTTCTATATGAATTTCACGGGGCGGAGCCTGCATTTCGCCTAATCTTGTAACACCGTCAACCCTTAATAGGTCTTCACGCATCTGTGCGGTAAAGTCATACAGTTCGTCATAGTTTGGGGCGTCACCATAAACCGCTATGCCGATAACAGGGATGGGCGGTGAAACTATTTGTATAACTGGCCGTTCAGCGTCGACTGGCAGCGTTGTTATGGCGTCAACCCTTACCTTAATATCACTTAGAACTTCTTGTAGGTCGTAGTCAGGGCCGACGTCGGCTGATACCGATGAAAAGCTTTCACTGCTTCGCGAGCTAATTTCCTCGATGCCTTCAATGTCGGCGATCGATTCCTCGATACGCGTTGTGATGGTTTGCTCAATTGATGAGGGGTTGCCACCGGGCAGCTGAGTTGTGATTGTTATGGTGTCAAACTCAAAATCTGGAACGAATTCCAAAGGGATATCTCTTTTGATCGCCAAAATGCCGGTAAGAATGATGGCAAACATCAGTAAGTTGGCAGCAACGTGGTTTTTTGCGAACCATTCAATCATGATTTACTCCAAGAGTATTTTGACTCGGGTTGGTTGCTATCGGGTTTATTCCAAAAGCGTAACCAAGCATGTTTGGCCTGGTAGGCCAGCAAATAATTTATTGGTACGATCACTAACGTAATCACTGTCGCAAACAGGATGCCAAAACCAAGCGAAATGGCCATTTGTTTTAGAAATTCGGCCTGCGTACTGAAGTCAAGAAAGAGTGGTGTGAGCCCGGCAAACGTGGTGAGTGAGGTAAGTAGCACGGGTCTAAATCGAGTTGATGCCGATTCGATAATTGCATCAATCACGGCTCTGCCTTGCTTGCGTTTATGGTTGATCGTATCAACTAATACTAAACTGTCATTCACTACGACCCCTGTTAAAGCCAGCATGCCGACAATACTTAAAAAGGACATGTCTCGCATGACGATGATGTGCCCAATAATCGCGCCAACCACACCAAATGGAATCACCGACATGACAATCAACGGTTGCCCATAGGATTTAAATGGGATTGCTAATAACGCATAAATGATAATTAAGACGATTACTAAACCGTTAAGTAACTGATTAGTGGACTTTTGTTGTTCTTCCGCTTCGCCACGAAAAGCCACGACCACATCGGGATAAAGCGATTTAACGCTGGCCAAATAACTGCGCAGGTCACGCATGATTGATGACATATCGGCAAGTTCTTTATTTAGATTGGCCGTTACGTTGACAATGCCTTTTCGGTCTATTCGATAGAGGGTGGTCGGGCTGCTGGATGGTCTTAGGATCGCGATGTCAGATAACGGCAATTCACTATCACTGCCTCTCACTTTAATCGGTAGATTAACTAAGTCTTCGATTGAAGACCGTTCACTGAGCGGGTATCGCACCATAACACGCAGTTCGTCCCGACCACGTTGAATGCGCTGCGCTTCAAAGCCGAACACAGCGCTTCGCACTTGGCTAGCAACGTCGGCTAAGTCAAGCCCCAATGCGTGTGCCGCCGGTGTAAGCTCAATATTAAGTTCTTCTTTACCGCCGAAGTAGTTGTCTTGAATATCGTAGACAAAAGGGTAGGTATTAAGTCGTTCTCGGGCGAGTTTAATCACTTCGCCCATGCGTTCATAGCTGGCACCGGAAAGTTCTATGTCGATTGGGCTCCGGCCAGCACCGGTTTCAGATCTAACACTGAGTTTTTCGTAACCAGGAATTCTTGGCGTAACGGCCTCTCTTACTTCACGAGCTAATTCGGATGCGGTGATCTCAATATGCCGTTCGGGTGGCGGAATGATCTCTACGTTGACTCGCCCAACCGATGCTTTATTGGTTCGCCCTGTGCTGCCGCTGGTAGCGTAAATATGCCGAATGACCGATTCACCGGTTTCTGGGTTCCGATATTTATCTTGCACACGCATCACTTCGTCTGCAATTGTTTGAATATGATTGTGAGTGGTCGCAAAACCCGTAGTATCGGGCATTGTAAGCGTGAAGCGTATTTCTTCAGACTGCACACGTGGGAAAAACGTAAAACGTATATGTCCAAGCACCGCATAAGCGATCACAACCGCTGAAATACTGATGACGGCGGTTAGAGTAATCGCTTTATTGTTAATGCAACGCAGTAAAAAAGGCTGGTAGGTGGTTACGATTGTACGCTCTAAACCTCGAGATATACCCATCTGAATTCGAGCCAGCCTGCCTTGGCGCTGATCTTCTGTGCGTGGTTTAATGTGGCTAAGATGCGCTGGCAGTACTAGTTTCGATTCCACCAATGACATCAGTAGTACCGGTATGACTACCAGGGGGATTTGCGCAGCCAGAAACGCTTGGCGAGTGTTGCCTAAATCGGCAAGTGGTGAAAATGCGACCACCGTGGTTAGGATGCCAAACGTAACAGGCAGGGCGATTTGTTTTGTGCCATTAATTGCGGCATCCAGCGAGTCTTCTCCGTCACGCATTCGCCGATAGATATTCTCGCCGGTTACAATGGCATCGTCCACCACGATCCCCAACACGGTAATAAAAGCGAATAGGCTCAGCGTATTAAATGTGCCGCCGACCAACGGCATGAAAAGAAGAGCGCCTGTGAAACTTACCGGCACCCCTAAAAATACCCAAAACGCGACGGCTGGCCGCAAAAATAATGACAATAATATGAGGACTAATATACCGCCCTGAATGCCGCTTTTAACCAAGGTCGCCAGACGTGCACGAACTATTAATGAATCATCATCCCAGAACTCTAAAGTTACGCCTTTAGGCAGTTCGTCTTTGGACTTGGCTATATAGTCGTGCACCGCGTCGGCCACTTTGATTGCACTTTGGTCACCAACCCTGATCACTTCCATCATGACCGCAGGCTGACCATTAAATTGTGTGATCAGTGGTTGTTCTTCGAACCCGTCTGTAATGTTAGCAATTTCCCCCAATCGGACTGGTGGCCCGATACCGTCACTAATGATGGGTATCCGCGCGAAGTCGGCTTCTGTGTAGGCTTGTCCGTCGGTGCGAACTAGAATATCGCCCGAACTAGAATTGATATTGCCGGCTGAAATGTCAGCAGAACCCTCGACGATTCTTTGACCGACTTCTTCAAGACTGAGATTGTATGAGTCGAGAGTTTTTGGCGGAATTTCTATGCTTATCTCGTAATTGGTAACCGCATCAAATTCAATTAATGTTACCTCGGGTGACAACAGTATGTCTTGGCGAACCTTGTCAGCCGTTGCACGTAAATATTTTTGATCAATCCCCAAGTCGGGGTCGCCCAACACCGCGAGAAAAATCACCCCAAAATTCAATTCCGAAAGTGAAACTACAGGCTTTTCAGCCGCCTGCGGTAAGGTACTTAAAGCATCAACACGCAGCTTTATATCATTGAGAAGGTCACGGCGATCATAACCGGCTATGACTTCAGCAATCACCACAGAGATACCTTCTTCGCTGCGTGAGTCAATTTTATCAATACCTTCGAGGTCGCTGATCGACTCTTCAATGCGCGTGGTGATGCCGTCTTCAACAGATTTAGGTGTTGCGCCACGAAACACTGTTCGAATAGAGACTCGATCGGGCTCGAAAGACGGAAACGTTTCAAGCGGAATCGAACGCGCCGCTGACATAACGCCAACGATGACCACCGTGAACATCAGCAGGTTGGCCGCAACTGGATTTCGCGCAAACCACTCAATCATGATGCCACCCATGTCGCGGATCAGATTGCGAGTAATGTAGTGCGCAATGTCGCGGGTAATGTACAGCCAATGTCGTGTTATAAAAACTCATCGAACGCTTTGCTTTAATTATTCAGCAGCAGTGTCAGCGGATTCTATGTTTTGTATTTCAACCTGGCCCATAGCGGCAGGTTCAACCGCAGTTGGCTGAATTGTTTGAGGCTCTGTAGATGATTCCATTTCTGTGGTGCTTGTGTCACTTTCAGTTTGCTTGTCAGAAACCGACTCGACCGGATCTTGGTACTTTACTCTAGCGCCTACTAAGGTGCTATTGAGTGAGGTTGTTACAACAATGTCGCCCTCAGCAAGACCGGATTCTATGACGGCATTTTTATCGTCTTGCCAAGCAAGGGTAACCGGCGTTCGAACCAATCTATTGTCTTTGGAAGTAAACACATAGCTGCCCTCACGCATTGCTTCGTTAGGGACGGTAAGCACACTGTTCAACGATCGACCGAATATGCGCGCATTCACGAACTGGCCAATTTTTAGTGGCGGCTTATTAGAGCTTTTACTAAACGGGTCAACCACTTCGGCGATGATATCAATTTGCCGTGTGGTTAGGTCATACACGCTGTCGCTTCGTGTCACAAAGGCATCCCATGTATAGGTGCGTGATCCTAGTTGACTGCTGATCTCGACTCTAAACTGCTGGGGCTCTTCTCCAGCTAGGTTGTCTAGGCCTAGTTGCGAGTATTCGTCTTGGCTCAATGGCAAACGTACCTCAACGCCATCCGTTGCGAAAATTTCCGCCAAATTACCGCCCACACCAACGTACTGGCCAAGCACGGCATTTCGATTAATTACGCGGCCAGTATAAGGGGCTTTTATTTTAGTACGCTCAAGGTTAAGTTTTGCAGTTTCATAACGTGCATTAGCTGAATCCATTTGAGCTCGTGCCGCGGCCACTTGCGGCTCACGCGCTACCAATGCTGGAGGGTTACCATCATTACCCAGACTTTGCCAATCGGTTTTGGCTTGCACCGCTAAAGATTGTTCGCGAGTTAACTCAGCGCTGGCCTGCGAGACAGCCGACAGTGCCTGACTGACCTCGGCTATGTAATCGCGTTCATCGATTTCAATTAAAACATCGCCGGCTTTAAATGCGCCGCCATTATTAAAATTCTCCGAAACACGAACTATTTCTCCGCGTATCTGCGACACCAAATTTCCTCGAATATCGGCTTGGATCGTGCCATTAGTCGCTACCGTCACCGGATAGTCTGAACGCACGGTCTCAACTACATTTACCGTCACCACCGGTTCGGGGATGGGGCGCTTTTTGGCTTGCGGCTGATTAATAATCAACACCGCAATCAAAAACGCCGCTATCGCCACCATTATTAATATTATGCGCAATTTTCGAGGCAGCCACGAAAACATGGCACCTATGAAGGCGAAGATACTTTTTATGATGCCCCCGACAATACTCAATATTGAGCGTCTCGGGTTATCGTCAGTCTGTGGAAAGTTGAAGTCGTTGCTCATTGGAATCTGCTAAGTTTTTTTAATGCTTCCACACTAAAACTAGTTATCGGTTGGTGGCTTACTTTTGGTTGAACTGTCAGTCGAACTTTGATGACTCGGCAAGTCGCTGTTCGGACTCATGGTAAAACTGCCGCCCAGCGCTAAATGGATACCTATTCTGTTTTGCAGCAGGGCATTACGAATGTTGATTTCATTACTCATAGAGTTGAATAAGCTGCGTTGCGACTGCAATACCGTGTTGTAATTCTCGATCCCCGATTGGTAACGGTCCAGTGCAAGGTTTAAACCGCCTTCGGCGAGTTTAACGGCCTCTTTGGTGGCGGCGTATTGTTGTTTTAACAAGGTTTCGCGAGAGAGGGTATTTTCGACTTCCTCAAACGCCGTCAACGATGACTTTACTAAGGAGGCGTAAGCCGCTTCTGCATTGTTGTAAGCTTGATCTTCAAGTGATCTGAGCGCACCTGCGGCGAACACCGGCGTGGCTATATTTAAGATAAAACGTTCGATCATATTGTCGCTGTCAAATACACTATTGAACGTCTGTCTGCTTTCACCGATGCTGCCAGTAAAACTCAGCGCTGGAAATCGATCTCTGCGTGCGGCTTTGGCACTGGCTATGCTCGATTCGTAAAGAAACTGGCTCGCCTTGACGTCCGGCCGTCGAGTCAATAATTCGGCTGGCAGCCCAGTGCCGACGGTATCGGTTAATTCGGGTAATTTGGCATTAAATGCCAGCGATGTATCAGGGTATTCGCCCAATAGAGTTTTGAATGATCGAAGCGAGCTGAGGTAGCCAAACTTAGAATCGGCTAGCGATGCGCGCTGAACTTGTACGTCGGTTCTACTCAAGTACACGTCGAGTGCCGAAACTAAGCCTCGTTCGTAGTTTTCCTCAATCAACTTAGCGGTTCTTTCGAAGCTGTCTAAACGACGTTGAGCCAAGTCTAGCTGAAGCTTATTAGCAATCACATTAAACCAGGCTCGACTTACATTCGCTACTAAACTTAGTTCCGCAGCCTTGTATATTTCGCCTTGAGCCTGTGCACTCAGTGCGGCGGCTTTTTTGCGTTCGCTGAGCTTACGCCAAACGTCGACTTCCCAGCTGATGTTCAGGGTGCTACCGATGCTACGAACTTCTTGTTGCTCAGAGGTGATGCCCACACCAGAGATTGAATTAGGCTCATCGGTCGATGTTACGTCGCTTGCCGTGCTATCGATACGCAAACTGGGCCATAAGTTTGAACCCGTAATAGTGACTTGTTCGATCGCATTACGCAGTTGTGATGCGGAATTCCACAAATCCGGATTGTTAGACAATGCCTTTTGTACATGCCGGTTTAGCTCTGCATCACCAAATGCATCAATCCACCCTTCAACCACAGGCACTTCAGACGAAAGTTCCGTATTGTCATCAGAGGTTGGTTTAGTCACGGTTTTGCTTTGCTCAAACGTCGACGGTGTGTCGATTTGGGGTGATTCTGGCAAGTCCGCAATTCGTGTGGCACAGCCAGTCATTACCAGAGCTAAAGTAATGGCACTCAGCTTGAGTTTGGTGTTCGATCTTACATTGGGTTCAGTCGATGCTGTGTATTTTGTGGTGTGCTTCGTCATGGTTGTCATGTAACGTAATCCTTGAAATCATTTATTGGTTAGCAATCAGTATTTAGATGCAAAACATAACCATTTGGATTCAGTAGCATTACTTAATTTATAGGGTTTTAGGTCGCATATTCACAACTAGACAGTGGGTAGGTCTAGCGTGTCTATGAAAGCTTACGATCTGTACAGTTGTATTATAGGAGAGGGCACCGCAACACGGTGTGTTTTTGTCAAAAAATTATTGAAATTTTCATAATCAAGTCGATTTTTTCAAAATACATCAGCTTGAAAGGGATTTTGGTATCGATTTGTCTCTGTAAGCAGCAGGAAAGAGGGGCTATGAATTAACGATGGCAGGCATTGATACGAAAGCTTTTTGGTCGGCGAGTGATATACTCGGCCGTAAATAAAACCGACAGCCCCATTTTTTAGTTACCTATGAATGTAGATGAGTTCGAGACGTCAACGACCGATACCCAACTAGTTGCCAAGATTTTGATAGAAGCGTTGCCATATATTCAGCGCTTTCATGGTAAAACCATTGTCATTAAATACGGTGGCAACGCGATGATCGATGATGCTCTTAAAGAGAGCTTTGCGCGTGACGTGGTTTTGCTCAAAGTGGTGGGTATGAATCCAGTGGTGGTGCATGGTGGTGGCCCACAGATTTCCGGCACGCTTGAGCGAGTTGGGAAACAAACTGAGTTTGTTGACGGATTGCGTGTGACCGACTCCGAAACCATGGATGTGGTCGAAATGGTACTAGGAGGGCTTGTCAATAAAGAGATTGTGCAGTTAATCAACTCGCATCAAGGTAATGCTGTTGGGCTGTCTGGTAAAGACGGTGACATGATTCGAGCTCGAAAAATTAGCTCCGCTAAACCAGACGTTGATTACGGTCACGTTGGTGAAGTTGAGCGCATCGACGCAAGTTTGGTGAGAACCCTAGAACAAAAGAACTTCATTCCTGTGATCGCGCCGATTGGCGTAGGCAGCGACGGGCAGACTTATAATATCAATGCCGATTCGGTTGCAGGTGCGCTTGCCAGTACGCTGCAAGCCGAAAAATTAGTGTTAATGACGAATACGCCGGGTGTGTTGAATAAACAAGGTGAACTTTTGACAGGCTTAGATGAAAGTCAGGTTCAAGATCTCAAGGCCGATGGCACCATAGTTGGTGGCATGATGCCTAAGGTTGATTGTGCGCTTGAGTCTGTGCTGAGCGGGGTTAAAACATCGCATATCATTGATGGGCGCGTTAATCATGCTTTGCTGCTGGAAGTGTTGACCGATAAAGGCGTCGGTACGCTGATACGCTGATACTCTTTGTAAGCCGAATGATGGCCGCACCTAAAAAATAATCTGTGAGCGAGAATAAAAAACCCAACCGTTGGCTGAATACCTGGGCTTATAAAAAGGCTAGTAGTGGCGTATCGTCCCTGCTTAACAGCCCCAGCAAATTATTAGCCTTGCTCGAAAAAGTAAGTAAAAAAAGTGATGGCCGTGCTTCGGGGCCGCTCGGTAAAACACTGGATAGCGTTAAAGTTTTGGTGCGTTTAGCCTCAGCGTATGCAAAAGGGCGCTATCGCGCTGTCGCTAAAGATAAATTGGTCATGATTATCGCCGCTCTGGCGTATTTTGTAATGCCTTTAGACGCATTACCCGATTTTATAGCGGTTCTTGGTTTGACTGATGATGTTGCCCTATTAGCTTGGACTTGGGGCGCGGTTAAAGAAGAAGTCGAGCGGTTTCTTGAATGGGAAATTGCTCAAGAGCAAGAAAATTCTGACAATGCTAAGGTACTGGATTAGTCAGAACCCTCTAAGTAGTTCAGATAGGGTAGTTGGTAAGAAGTGATTCGATGATGTTGAGTTGGTTTTGTACATAGGATTTGCCACTTGATCTTCGCTGCTAATAGCTTAATGAAAATAGCCATTAGCCGGAAGTAGATCCATAAATTCATCGTCAGACATGATTTTATTGGTTTCCGAGACCATTCCATTAGTTTGCCTATTGCGCTCTTTACCCTCGATCTCTAATTTATCCTCGAAGTCTATTTCGAAATGGTCTTCTACTTCGATGTATTCGTCAGTCTCTATTTGCTCACCGATATCAGATTGATCTTCCATCTCTACTTGATCTTCCACATCATCGTTTCGTTCGTCTTCTGAGTCTTGTGTCGGCTCTATAGTGATAGGCGCATTTTTGCGGCCAAATAGTTTATTGAAGCTACTAAGAAAGAGGTTGTCTCTTTTAGTCGCTGCTTTGGCCCTGTCGCTTGCTTGGCTCGTGGTAACCTTCGATAAGGCTAGTTTTGGTGATTTTGGTGTTGTCATGTTTTCCTCCAATCAGCTTTGTGTGCTGTTTTTATTGATGTAGTCAAATTACATATAAGCTCTATTC
>CAZEXS010000051.1:0-26835 GCA_964516915.1 uncultured Gammaproteobacteria bacterium | reverse complement strand
CTTCCATAATCTAATTGGTAGAGCTGGTCGAGCGGGTTACCACACAGAAGGAAATATTATATTTGCGGATCATCGAATTTATGATGAAAGACAAAGCTTCACCAATAGGTGGCGATGGGCAAGAGCAATACACCTTTTAGACTTCGATAATGCAGAGGATTGCCTTAGCAGCCTTAAGGATGTGATTACTCCATTTGACGTCGAAAATATTCAACTGGACATTGTTTCTTTCGTTAATGCTCCGTACGAATATAGACAACAGTCTCTGGAGTTAGCTGAGAACGAGGGGGAGGACTTAGTTAAGCTGGTTAAACAATTCGACTACAAGGACTCCCTAATTCAGAGGATCGAGAGTTACTTCCTCTCACATATTAAGGAGAATAATGATGCTAAGGGTACTTTCTTCGAAAATCTTACAAGGGAGACGCTAGCCTACCACCTGGCGACAGACCAAGAAAAAGAAGAGTTAATTTTGGTCATGAAAATAATCGCTACAAGGTCATTTTCTGTGGATAAAGAGAAGGTTTCCTACTTTGGGAAAACCCTTCTTGGTATTAGGAACTTAACGATATTAGATGAGTGGGTTGACTTAAATCGTACTGTTATTGAGCAAATTAATTCAACAGATCAACTAATAGACGTTTTGTGGCCATTAATTACCGAGCTCAGCAACTCAAAATTACTAAATAAAATTAAGCCAGAGAGTGTACTTTTAGATTTCGCTAAAGCGTGGATTAATGGCGAAAGCTATAACGATATTCATCAATTACTGAAAAGTGAAAAAGCGCATATTAAGACGCCGAAAACAACCCAGCAAATTACGATTTCGCATGTCATTGAATTTGCCGATAAAGAACTTGGGTTCGATCTTATGTTAATTACAGGTTCCATCGCCGATATTCTGGAAGGGAAGGGGGTTGCATCTGAGCAATCAGACCTAGTGCGAACCCTTCAATCTCAATTAAAGATTGGTCTTAAGAGCAAATTTGAACTGTGGCTTTACTCTCGCGGAGTTGTAGATAGGGAGGTCTGTAAGTTGTTATCAGATAAATTGGTAGATAGTGGAGTACCGTCTAACAGGTTTTCATTCAGCGCACTTAGTGATAATAAAGATCTTGTATCTTCAGTACTTGAAGATCTGCCATCATATTTCAGATACAAAGTTATTCTGTAATCGAAAATATATAAACTACTACTGATAATATGAATTATCAACAGTAAATATATGCTACAGTTTGGTCATGAAAAAGACTGAAATTCGACCAATTTCAAGCGGTGCAGTAGCTGAGCATCCAAGCTCAATCGATTTAGATAACGTTCTAGACGGATTTATAGCGACCAAGCGATCTGACAACACTAAGCGCGCATATGCGAGGGATATAAGCAACCTTTTTACATACCTAGGTTGCGACAACACTCGTCAACTTGGAGAAATACAGTTTCATGAATTAGTAGCTCGCATTCAAAAATACCTAGAAGAGTGCACGGACTACGATGAGTCAACCAATAGGCCAACTAATCCGACAACAATAAACAGAAAAGCGTACGCATTTTCTAGTTTTTTCAAATATCTAATTCACTCATATGGATACCCTAAAAATCCATTGGATCAATACCAGGCCCATAAGGTAGATAGAAAAAGTAAAACTAAAAGCCTCAGTCGCGCAGAAGTCATTGAGGTGATTAGCGCAATGGCCAAGAAGCGCAATAAGTCGCAAACAGCCTTCAGAGACTATTTGGCTATTTGTTTATTGTCAGTACTAGCACTAAGGAGAAATGAGCTAGTTGGTCTGAAATGGAGTGATATTGATTTTGAATCGTCTAGCGCGAATATTTTCCAAAAAGGCGGCTCATATAAACTATTGCCAATTCCTGTGAATATCATGAAGTTGCTAGAGGAATATAAAAAACGCTTCGACGTAAAATCCATTTATGTTTTCAGCCCGGTGAGAAACAACACAACGGGAAAACTCGATAAGCCACTTAATACGAGCTATATCTACCAGCTTGTAACGAAAACTGTTTTTAAGATTACAAATGGAAAAAGGGCGACTCCTCATTCATTTCGAAAATCATTTATCGAGATGGCTCTGAACAACAACGAAGATTTTATCTCGATAATCAATGCAACAGGCCACGCCACAGTAGAGATGGTCAAATATTATGACACTCGAGATACGCTAAAAAATAACGCCGTACATGGAATGGCTAAGCTGGTTTAGGTGTTTTATCCGAGAAGGTAATATCGCCAAAATATCCTCGGACGGAAAATTCAGGGGGTTGCTTTGAAATTCAATAATTGCTTGGAGAAAATTCAATACTTTGCGTGTTTGTCCACAAAAGTAGAATCTATCCATACTTATTAAATATCTTATTTAACATAATATAGATTATGCGCATATCTGCATATTTAGATCAAGACAAGAAGCTGCACCATATATGTGAGATTACTTTAATTATATTTAATTATATTTCAGTTACTTATCACTCTTTTCTAGAATAAATATTAGATAAATTTTCGTTATATAAGAGCATTACGAGCAGCTAACTCCAAATGTTATTTCTTATAAGGTTGGATTAGATCTCTAAACATGGTTTTCAAAATACGCACGGTTAAACTGACACCATTGATGGATAAGACGATTATGTGATTGGAATAACTAATGGCGACCACGAATAAAAATCTGTACCAATCAGGCATTAGAGATGAGTCTTCCCTGGCACATCCTGGTGCCCAACACGGTAAATTTTAAAACCGGTTACTGGGTTGTTAATAATTTTTAACCAACGCATATCAACGCTGTGTGGTGAATTTCAAATAGGGATAACGCGCCAAGGGTCGTCAAAATCACCAGAAATGAGCGTACTTAGAGCAAAATTTGTGTGAAATTGACGGGATTCGCCAAAATCTAAAATAGGGCGACCAGATACGATTTTGGTGTTTGAGGTAGATTCACCTAAAAGTACGGGCTATAAAAAAGCCACAAAAGGGTATCTATGCTCTACTCTTAAATGCAGCTGCTTTTTCGCAACCAGATTTCCGTTGCAGAAAACTGGTTCTACTTAGTTAGCTCTTCGGAAAACTTGTCTTGCCAAGATCACTATTTGCCCGGCATAACAAATTCAACTGTCGCACCACCACCGAGTGGTAACCCAAACGCGGCCCAAACCACGGTTAGGATTAAACCCGTTATCAGCATCCACACAGAATACGGCACCATGGTGGCTGTGAGGCTGCCAATACCAAAGTCGGCTTTCCATCGGTTAGCGAATGTAAGCACCAGTGGGAAGTAAAACATCAGTGGCGTTATGATGTTGGTGGCACCATCACCGACTCGATACGCGGCGGTCGCCATTTCTGGGCTAATACCAGACAGCATTAACATGGGTACCACCACGGGCGCTAAAAATGCCCATTTTGCGCTGGCTGAACCAACAAACAGGTTGAGCAGCGCGGCGAAAAGCACCATTACGCCTAAAATTGCGTATAACGGCAGATTTGACGCTTCGATCGCGGCAGCACCTTTGATGGCAAAGATTAGACCCAAATTTGACCAATTAAACATGGCCACAAAATGCGCAGCTGCGAATACCAAGACTAAGTAGTAGCCCATGTCTTTCATGGCTTCAGCCATCATTTTTACCACGTCTCGATGGTCGTTAACCGTGCCAACCACTTTTCCGTACACCCATGCGGTAACAATAAAAAGCATAAAAAAGCCGGCAATAAGAGACTGATAAAACGGCGTAAGCCTAGCTTGAAACGAGCAATCTCCAGCACTTAGTTGAGCATCTGGACAGGCTGCTTCATTGATCAGCGGTGTGCCAGGCCCAAAGGTCATGGCCAGCCAAGCCCCAACCACAACTAACAGAGCGAGACCGGCCATTTTAAGCCCCCTCTTCTCTTGATCGCTGATGTTTTGCTCCACCTGTGTGGCGGCAGCGCCTTCTGGTGCTTGATCGCTGCTCCAAACTCCGAGCCGAGGTTCTATGATTTTATCGGTGACGTACCAAATAACGGGCACATATATGAACAGCATGACGGCAATAAAGTACCAGTTGCCCGCGATATTAATAGGATAGTCTGCCACCAATATATTGGCAGCTTCAGCCGTAATACCGAGTAGCAAGGCATCGAGCTGGCCCATCAACAAGTTGGCTGAGAACCCGCCAGAAACACCGGCAAAGGCCGCGGCGATACCGGCAATGGGGTTACGACCGGCCGATACGAACACCAGTGCGGCTAATGGAATTAGAACTACATACGCGGCGTCCGCCGCCAAATTGCCCATCATGGCAATAAACGCGACTAACGGCGTTAACAGATATTTAGGGGCGTTTCCAACCGCCGCTCGCATGGCCGTCCCAAACAGCCCAGATCGCTCAGCCACACCAGCGCCAAGCATGACTGTTAACACCATTCCTAAGGGGTGGAAATGGGTGAAAGTTTTGGGCATTTCAACGAATATTCGTTGCAGGTTGCTGGCTGAAAGCATGCTTTGTGCCATAACAACCCCATCAGAGCCGATGCCAAACCGCGCTTTTTGCGAATCGGGCATGCCAGAGAGTATTTGATCGCTCAAGGTTTCAGAAACGCCGAAAGCAGCGGCTAAGGCCGAGACTATGATGACTGCAAGTATCAAATAAATGAACAAAAATACCGGGTCTGGTAGCGCGTTACCGGTGCGTTCAATCCAAGCTAAAACGCCCTTTTGATTGGCGTTGCTGGCACTATTTGATTCTGTCATGCAGCTATTCTCGAGTGTCTAAATAAACAAACGTCGGTTATAGCACTTTTTGCGCTATTTTTTTATTAGTTTGTAGTTACACAAAGCATTGCCCATAGTGTTGACCTTTAGTTTAGACAAACGCGAAGGATAAAGATCGCGAGCCCAGCAATTACGACGCCGCTGAAAACAACTCGAAAAAATTATGGGTCGTCTGCTCGGCTAACGATGCCAAAGGAATGCCCTTTAGATCAGCAACAAATTGAGCTGTATGCCGAACATAGGCTGGCTCATTAGTTTTGCCGCGTAACGGCACCGGTGCTAGATAGGGCGAATCGGTTTCAACCAAGACTCGGTCAATCGGGCATTTACGTGCCACTTCTTGTACGTTGGTGGCGCTTTTAAAGGTGACTATGCCGGAAAAAGAAATATAAAAACCCAGATCGAGTGCTTTTTTAGCAACGTCCCAGTCTTCTGCAAAGCAGTGCATAACCCCACGACACTGGTCTGCGCCTTGCTCTTTTAGCATGCGCATTGTGTCGTCAGCGGCGCTGCGGGTATGAATTATCAATGGCTTATTAACGGTTTTAGCCGCACTGATATGTCGAACAAAACGCTCTTGCTGCCAGCTCATGTCTTGTTGCTCTACACGAAAATAATCTAAGCCAGTTTCGCCTATGGCCACAATACCGTCGCTGCGCCCTATTTCGACTAGCTCATCAACCGTCGGCTCTTTTACATCTTCATAACAGGGGTGAACTCCGACAGAGGCCGAAATCTGAGGGTACTGGTCGGCTAATGCTTTAACCTGAGGAAAGTCTTCTAGATTGACCGATACGCACAGCATGTGCGATACATCGTTGCTTTTTGCGTTTTCTAAAAGCTCAGGTAAGCGCTTATGAAGCTCTTCGAAGTTGATATGACAGTGAGAATCGACCAATTGCATAATAAATCACAAATGAGTGTCTAAGGGACTAAAAGTAAACGACTTAAGCCGCTAATCTACGGTTTTAGGCTTACAAATTGAGTTAAGAAAAGCCGAGTTTGGCTCAATTACATTGTGTGCGTAGCGCGCGTTAACGATACCGATGCGCCCAATTTAGATTCAATCAATCTAACGGTATGATGTGCATCATCGCCGGTAAACTGCAGGCCTACGCCCGGCGGCCGGCCGCCAAGTGCGCCTGGAGGGCTTATCCACACAACCTTTCCTGAAATTTGCGTTGGCTCAGGTTCATCCATGATGGTCACCAACAGAAACAATTCGTCGCCAAGGTTATGATCGTTTTTAGTCGGCACAAACAGACCGCCACCTTGTATGAACGGCATATATGACATGTACAAGGCTTGTTTATCCTTGATTGCTATCGATATAACCGAATTACGTGGCTTACCCGCTGCGCCTGCTTTTTGATCATTCATAGAAAGTTTATACCGTCATTTTATAAAATGTACAACGCATGATTGCCCTCATTGGTTAAATTGGTAAGGAGAATGTTCGCTTTGCGACCGTTTCTAGCACCAGCAAAGGGTCTACGGTTGTTGATAATAACCTTTTTGCATTGTTCAGTTCTTCAATTAGTTCGAGCAATGCAGGCCTGGAAACTTTCTTGCTGCTGGTTTGAACCCATGGTCTTTGAACCGGGAAAAACACCGCGTGAGGTTGCTCTGACAACTGAAAACGCAATAGATCAGTGGCTAATTTTTGCAAGATATCGACACTGGTACTGGCGCCGATTGTTTGCCATTTTTTTGCCACACCGGTTATCTCAACACGGCGCATCCACAAATGATTCACATCGGTCAGCACGGCCTTTAAGTCGCCAAGATATCCGCCTTGATACAAGGCTATTGCTTGTAATGGGTGATTATTCGCAACACTTAAATACGTATTACACTCATCAGCAGGCATAGAGCCTTGCTGCTCTAGCCATGTCAAAGCGGTTGCTCTGTCGGGCGCGGTAAAACTCACTAAGCTGCAACGGCTTCTAATCGTTTTCGGTAACAAGGACACTTCGTCTGAAACGATCAAAAACAAAGTGTTTGCGGGTGGCTCTTCTAAACTTTTAAGCAAGGCATTTGCCGCATTTCGGTTCATGGTTTGCGCGGCAAAAATGATGATCACGCGGTGCTGGCTAATATGCGGGTGTGTGGTTAATGCGGCAGATAATTTACGCACCTGATCTATGGTAATGGTTTTACGCGGTTTGCCACTGTGCGGCTCAATATAGCGTGCGCCATATTCACTGAGTGTTTGGTGTTCACCGCCCTGCTGTTGTTTTAGCTCATCGATTAAAACTTCAGGCATCAAAACATGCAAGTCAGGGTGAGAACCTGCATCAAAAAGCTTGGCCGACTGATCATGATCTTTGGTAATCACAAAATGGCCAAGAGCCGCAGCTAGACTACGCTTACCCAAACCTTGGTTACCGTGAAACAGTAATGCGTGATTAGAGCGCTCAGGCTCTAAGGTTAGGTTTTGCCAAATCACTTGATTCCAGGGGTGAATATTAGGCTTAAACACGGCGTAAACTCGCTCTCATTAGGGTGTTAATAGTTTGCTAGGTAGTCGTTAATAACGGCGCTAATTGCCGCTTTTACCGTCTCAATATCAGTGCTGGCGTCTACCTTGCGAAAGCGAACTGGCTCTAACGCTGCTCGATCAAGATAAGACTGACGTACTTTGGCTTTAAACTCACTTTTTTGTCGCTCAAAGCGGTCTGGCGCACTTCGCTGCCCTGCTCGGCTTTCTCCAATTTCAATTGGCAAATCGAGCAAGACAGTTAAATCTGGCTGCAACGACCCTTGCACAAACGTCTCAAGTTGAGCGATTTTTGACGATTCAATGCCGCGGCCACCGCCTTGATAGGCGAAAGTGGCATCGGTAAAACGGTCACACAGCACCCATTTTCCCGCCGCCAATGCAGGCTCGATAACTTGCTCTATATGTTGAGCTCTTGAGGCAAATATAAGCAGCAGTTCGGCCGTATCGCCAAATTCGGTGTCGTTTGAAGATAAAATTAACTCTCGCACTTGTTCGCCGAAGGGTGTACCGCCTGGTTCACGAGTAACCACCAACTCTTTGCCGGCGGCACGTAATTCTTCTTCGATCACGGCCAAATTGGTGCTCTTACCCGCACCATCCTGACCTTCAATTGTTATAAACTTGCCTCTTGTCATCAGAGTTACTGCACCCTCAAATCGCTTGGTTTTTGTCTCTTTTTTATTAAAAGAGCCCTATTTAGCCGGGTTGGATGAAAATGCCCGAGGTTTGCCACCGAGCTGATACTTAATTACGGCATTATTATGCTCTTTTAGGTTCTTTGAAAAGTAATGGGTTCCATCACCTTTGCCCACAAAATACAAAGCCTCGGTGGTTGCTGGGTTGGCCGCGGCATTTAACGCCGCTTGACCTGGCATGGCAATCGGCGTTGGCGGCAAGCCGTAACGCGTATAAGTATTATACTCGGTGTCGGTTCTTAGATCTTTGCGGCGGATATTGCCATCATAACTGTCGCCCATACCGTAAATTACGGTTGGGTCAGTTTGCAATTTCATGCCGATTTTAAGCCGATTGTTAAACACGCCTGAGATCTCGGGGCGCTCATGAGCCGCGCCGGTTTCTTTCTCAATAATAGACGCCATAATTTGCAATTCATAGGGGCTATTGAGCCTGATTTGCGGGTCTCGTCTCTCCCACTCTTCTTTGACCACCGTTTGCATGCGCTGAAAAGCTTGCTTTAGTACATCAAAATCACTGTCACCGCGCTGATAGAAGTAGGTTTCCGGCGCGAATTGCCCTTCAGGGTGTCGTCCAATCGCACCCAGTTTACGCATGATTTCGTCGTTTGAAAGCCCTTCTAATACATCCTTAAGCTGGCTCTGAGACTTCAGTTGATTGATGTATTCTTTGAATGTTTGCCCTTCGATCAGTGTGATTGAATACTGAATAACGTCGCCACGCTCTACTTTTTCTACTAAATCGGGGATGTCGACAATATCCACCAATGTGTATTCACCAGCTTTTATTTGTACATCACGCTTATTAAGCCATGTGTAGGCCCTGAAAATCAATTTATTTTCTATAACACCTTGTTTTTCAAGATGATTAGCCAGCCAAGAGATGCCAACGCCTTTAGGTATCTCTAGCTTTAAAGTGCGGTTTTTAAGAGGCTCTGATACCGATTCAGAGTAGACGAAATAGGCGATGGCCACGCAGCTTAGAAATACCGCGTAGAAAGTTAGCCTAATTAGGCGGAATAATTTCATTTTGGTGCAATTGCTCTATCAGTCTTTGGGCCGTATTTAATGCCCCACTCGGCTTGTCTATAACAAAGCTGTGAGCGGTGCCTTTGCAATGAAACGTTTTTACCGGCCAGATTCCTATCACAGAATTGGTTAGCATCACTTCATCGGCCTCTATAATATCTTGCAGCGATAATCTCACAGCACGACACGAAAACCCAGCATCTTTTAGTTGGCTTAAAACCCAGCCTTTCATAACGCCTTCAACACCGCACTGATCCAGCTTCGGGCTTAACGCTTGATCACCTTTAAGCACCACAATATTACTTTGTGTGCCTTCAATAACATTACCCGATTGGTCACAAAGCAGAGCTTCATTCCAGTCGGTTTGCCATTGCGAACGAGCCATCACCTGCTCCAAACGATTGCCGTGCTTTAAGCCAGCAAGTAGCGGCTGCTGCGCTAACTTAACGGGCGATAAACCCAGCGTAATTCCGTGTGTGGCGAGCTTAGCTGGGTGCTTAGGATAATCATGCAATGAAACAATTCGGGTAACGCTCGGCAACTCGGGGTTGGCGTACCCTCGCCCGCCACTGCCCATCGAGATAGTGACGCGTAGCACGGCATTGTGGGAAGCATTAAAAAAATCAGAAATCACTTCAATATCAGAATCTATATTATTGATATTTAAAGGAATTAATAATGATTTGGTGCTCGCTTCAAGACGCTGAAGATGTGCTTCTAGTAATCGAGGCTGCGCATTAACAACCGCAATTGTTTCGAACAAAGTCTGCCCATAAAGCAGGCCTCGGTCGTTCGCCGAGACCGTTGTGGATGGCTGTCCGTTGACTAGAACGGTCAAAACTATCTCAATGCCGCTGGCTAAGGCTAAGGCTAAACGAAACGCTTCATTGCCAGCGTGCCATTGGTACCACCAAAGCCAAATGAATTGCTGAGCGCGTATTCAAAGCTCAGCTCTCTGGCCGTATTGGGCACGTAATCTAGATCACAATCAGCCGATGGGTTATGCAGATTGATGGTTGGCGGCACCGTTTGCGTGTGTAACGCCATGGCCGTATACACAGCCTCTACGCCACCTGCCGCCCCCAATAAGTGCCCTACCATCGATTTTGTCGACGATATAGCGACATTTTTTGCGTGATCGCCTAACGCGAGTTTGGTCGCATTAGTTTCAGCGGCGTCGCCCAAAGGCGTTGAGGTACCGTGAGCGTTTAAGTGGCCGACTTGATCAGGGTTGATGCCAGCATTACGCAAAGTGTTCACCATGCAGCGTGCCGCGCCTTCGCCACCGGGGCTTGGTGAGGTCATATGGTGAGCGTCACCGCTCATGCCAAAGCCGGCTAGCTCTGCGTAAATCTTTGCGCCACGAGCTTTTGCATGCTCGTATTCTTCTAGTACCAATACACCAGCGCCCTCGCCCATTACAAAACCGTCTCGGGCTTCATCCCACGGGCAGCACGCTAGTTCAGGGTCTACATCGCGGCCAGATAAGGCCCGCGCGTTACCAAAGCCGGCAATTGAGGTTGGCCGTATGGCCGCTTCAGCGCCACCGGCAATCATCACGTCAGCGTCACCATATTCAATCATTCTACCGGCGTCGCCAATGGCATGCGTGCCTGTAGTACACGCCGTAACCATCGACAAATTCGGGCCTTTTAAGCCTAAATTGATCGAAAGATGGCCAGATATCATGTTGATGATCGCGCTTGGTACGAAAAACGGTGACACACGTCGTACACCACGATTGTGTAAGGTCTGAGTCGCGTTTTCGATGGATTCAATTCCACCAATGCCAGAACCCACATACACACCAATTCGTTCGGCGTTTTCCTCGGTAACTTCCAGACCAGAATCTTTAAACGCATCCAAGCTGGCGGCTAAGCCAAATTGGATAAAACGATCCATTTTGCGAGCTTCTTTGGGCGCCATGTAATCAGCGGGGTCAAAGTCTGTTACTTCACCTGCAATCTTGCATGGATAACCCTCTGAATCAAAACGGGTAATTGGGCCTATACCGCTAACGCCGTTAACAATATTGTTCCAGTTTTCTTCCAGTGTTATACCGACTGGCGAAACGATGCCGATACCGGTAACTACAACTCTACGCTTACTCATTTGTTTATATTTTGTATTTAGGTTTATCTTAAGCGCGTTACCGCTAGATCATTAGCAGCTTTAGCTATCTTGAATTGGATTCTTATTATAAAAACAATACGCTTAGCTTTCAAAAAGCTTAGCGAAAATCATGCTCATCCATTCGAAAATAGTGTGAAAAAATACGCTGTGTAATTAGGTAAACAACCATACCAATCATGTTGTCCACCTTTAGCCAAAATAAAAAAGCCGCCCTGGTCTTCACCAGCGCGGCTTTTATTGAATCTATAACTAAAAAATACTTATGAGTTCTTAGTTACGTAATCAATTGCTTGCTGAACAGTCGTAATGTTCTCAGCTTCTTCATCAGGAATTTCCGTTTCGAATTCCTCTTCTAAAGCCATTACCAATTCAACTGTGTCTAGCGAATCAGCGCCTAGGTCGTCTACGAAAGACGCACTGTTTACAACTTGGTCTTCGTTAACACCTAGCTGTTCAACTACAATTTTTTTTACGCGTTCTTCAATGCTGCTCATGAGTATACCTCTTGTAAAGGGAGCTTTATCAGCCTTTCGATTAGCAATCAATTTTGCTGAACTTCGGGCTTGAAAAAATACTGACGCATAAAGTAAAAGAAATCTAAACTTTACTCATCAGCGGTTATTCTTGCGGCGGATTATATAAAAAAGCCACCGTATTGCAAAACAATAAATAAGGAAACTGTACAAATATCCGAAAACCAAGATCAGTAATTCAAAATCTGCGCCGTGCAAGCGACTAAGTCATGTACATCCCGCCATTAACATGCATGGTTGTACCGGTAACATACGCACTTTCGTCAGACGCTAAAAATACGACGGCCGCCGCAATATCTTCAGGTTGGCCCAATTTCCCAGCCGGGATTGTAGCAGTCATTTTCTCTTTTTGATCATCAGTTAACACATCGGTCATGTCGGTTTGAATAAACCCGGGTGCAACCGCATTCACAGTAACGCCGCGCGAACCGATTTCTTGGGCTAAAGACTTGGTAAACCCAATCACACCGGCTTTCGCTGCGGCATAATTAGCTTGCCCAGCGTTACCCGATACCCCAACCACCGAAGTGATATTGATAATACGGCCGGAGCGCGCTTTCATCATGCCGCGCATTACGTGCTTTGAGAGTCGATAAACCGACTTCAAATTCGTGTTCATCAAATCATCCCACTCATCTTCTTTCATGCGCATCATCAAATTGTCGCGCGTGATGCCAGCATTGTTCACTAACACTGAAATAGCACCAAACTCATCCGTTACGGCTTTCATCGCCGCATCGATAGACTCTCCGTCTGCGACATTTAACACGAGCCCTCGGCCTTGAATGCCAGCGTCCGCTAAATGAGCACTGATTGAATCCGCACCAGCCTGCGACGTCGCAGTGCCTATTACCGTGGCGCCCTGTTTGCCAAGTTGGGTGGCGATTGCTTTGCCGATGCCGCGTGTTGCGCCGCTGACAAAGCAAACTTTATCTGTTAAATCAAACATAATTAAACCTGATTTGTTGTGTCATTAAACCTCTAAAGAGAAAGAGATTTGATTTCTAATTTATTGTTTTTAATACGTTTTATTTATACAAGCTTATCCTTCGTTAGAAAGGGCAACTTGCGCTTGCATGGCATCAGGCGAATCAATGCAGCCTACGCTACTGCCTTTTGCGATGCGCTTAATCATACCGCTCAAAACCTTGCCAGGGCCACTTTCTACAAAACTACTTATACCGTCGCTTTGCATTTTTTCAACTGACTCAACCCAACGCACCGGAGAATCCAGCTGGCTTACCAAATTAGCAGCCACTTGCTCTGCCGATTCTGCGTATGACACATTGCAATTGTGCAGCACCGGTATTTGAGGCATTTGCATGTCAATTCCAGCAATACGCTCCGCCAATTGTTCTGAAGCTGCGCTCATCAAGCTACTGTGTGCCGGAATGGAGACAGGCAGAGGCAGTGCACGCTTAGCGCCCGCTTCTTTCATGGCGCCAGCCGCACGTTCAATGGCGGCGGCCGTGCCAGCGATCACCACTTGACCCGGCGCATTAAAATTAACCGCTTGAAGGACATCGTCACCTGCGATCTCAGCACACACTTTTTTAACAACGTCGCCATCTAAGCCGATAATAGCGGCCATGCCACCCTCGCCCTCAGGCACCGCACCTTGCATGTAACGACCGCGATCTCTAACCAGCGCCACACCGTCTGCAAAATTCAGTGCACCAGCACTGACCAAAGCCGTGTATTCGCCTAAGCTGTGTCCGGCCATCATGGTGGGTGTGGCTCCGCCTTGGGCTTGCCATACACGCCATGCAGCCACGCCTGCTACTAATAAAGCAGGTTGTGTGTTTTCGGTCTGAGACAGTTGATCTAATGGGCCTTCTTGGGTCATTTTCCACAAATCCACACCCAGTACATCAGACGCTTCAACGTAAAGATCTTTAACAATGCTGTAGTCGGCGGCGAGTGCGCTCATCATGCCGATTGCTTGCGAGCCTTGGCCCGGAAAAACGAGAGCTAGTGACATTAATAAATCCTCTTTCTAGACAATTAGTGTTTTATTCACAATCAATAGAGAGTGTTCTAATGACTGTGATTTTCAATTTGTTTACTTAAATGGCCAATCAAGTCTTTCTCGGCCTGTACAAAGGCTTCTTGGATAGCGTGCTCAAAGCCAAGTGCATCCGTACCACCGTGGCTTTTCACCACAACGCCATTCAGGCCAAGCAGGCTGGCGCCGTTATGCGTTCTAGGGTCTAAACGGCGCTGCATCGCATTTAAAACAGGCAGGCAGACAGCGCCAGCAAGCTTAGTAAACACATTACGCTTAAACTCTTCCTTCATCACATCGACAATCATTTTTGCCGTACCTTCACTGGCTTTGAGGGCGACATTGCCTTCAAAACCGTCGGTCACAATGACATCGACTTTACCATCGTAAATTTCGTCGGCTTCGATATAACCGGTGTAATTTAGGCTAGAAGCCTCTAATAATGCCGACGCTTTCTTAACTTTTTCGCTGCCCTTGATTTCCTCTGCCCCGACATTCAGCAATGCAACCTTGGGGTTTGGTTTTTTATCAACAAATTGGGTCAAGACTGAGCCCATTACCGCGAACTGCACCAACATTTCAGGGGATGAATCAACGTTCGCACCAAGGTCAAGCATGTGAATCGTTTGACTGCTGTCTTTGCAGGGCATGGTTGAAATGATAGCTGGGCGATCAATGCCTTTGATGGTTTTGAGTACAAATCTAGCGGTGGCCATTAATGCACCGGTATTGCCAGCGCTGACCGCGGCGTGTGCCGTACCGTCTTTGACTAAGTTTATAGACACCCTCATCGAAGAGTCTTTTTTGCGTTTCAATGCTAATGCGGGGGATTCATCCATGCCCACCACTTCGCTAGCATGAACAACTTGCAAAGAACCTTGGTCAACTAGGTCAGTTGCACCATTATTTTTAATATCACTTTCAATTTGAGCGCGGTCGCCAACCAAAATTATCTTTTGGTGTCGGTTGCTGCCTTTGCGCAGAAACTGAATTGCCGCTGATACTGTAACGGAGATACCAAAATCGCCACCCATCGCGTCAATTGCGACAGTAGCTTGGTTAGGTGCTGAGTTCATAGAATTTGATTAATGGTGAAGCAGTTTTAGGCGACTGTTTACTTGTTCAAGGAACAGCATACAATTATTGCGTTACAGCCATACGTTGCAACTAAGCCGTTCTGACTCTTGACACTAGTATTGCCAGCCGAAGCCAGAATCTTATTATGCGAAAACAAGGCTATTAACGGTCTTTTAAGCAATTAAGCTTGACCCCAAAAGGTGTAGCAAACGCCGTTTCTTGACTAATTGTATGATTTATAGAAGTCTTAAAAACCAAAAAAGGCCTCGAAATCGAGACCTTTGATGTTAGTGCCCTTTTGATGATAGTGCCCTTATACTATTAGAGACCTAAGGCGCAAAACCAACTATTAATCCGCAGACTTAACGTTTACTACTTTTTTGCCACGGTAATAACCAGTCGCTGTAACTTGGTGACGACGGTGAAGTTCACCGGTCATTGAATCTGACGACAACGTTGGTTCACCCATTGCGTCGTGAGAACGTCGCATACCGCGTCGAGAGTTTGATTTTTTACTTTTTTGTACAGCCATGTCTGCCTCGCTGAATATTTACTAATTTGGCGTCTTGTAATGGTATTCACTGTTTGCAAAAGCCCGAGCGCTGAACGAAATATACAAACAATCACTCAGGCCTAAACTCGTATCATCAGATCAGATCGATTTTTATCATCAACCCTACCAACAAAAGCGCCGATTAAACATCGACCAATTTCAGTGTTGCGAGTTCTAAAGATTAAGTAAACCACAACCTCAAAATTGATCGCTGTGCCAACGAAATGCAAGCACAACGAAATTTGGCCGAATCATATAGACACGCTGCCCAGCTGTCAAAGAGAAATCGATGTTTTTTAAGGTTTATTTATGGCATTTGCCGAAGTGCCTACGCCTTAGGAGGTTTCGATCCCGGTGTCTTGCACTACGGCCTTTAAATGCGCAAATAACAACAAGAATGCCGCCTCTATTTCCGCGTAATTTGACTTCACTTCTTGAATAGAACCAGCCATATTATTTTTGAAGCGTATTCGCTTGCTGACAAAGTCTATTGTTTGACCAATTCCGTCTAAGCTTGAGTACGTTCTAAGCCAGTCGTGCTCGACCATTTTTGTGGTAACGGTTTGCATTCTAGGTGGCATTAACGCCTGACTTTTGCTTAAACCCGTATAGGCTAATTCGATAAATTCATCAAACTCCATTGCCGCAAAAGTATCCCAGTGTTTGATTAAAAAATAATCAAAGGCGATGTCTGTTACCACACCTGCATATCGCCTGCGCCCTGCACTGAACTTCGGTTTTAACTGCTTTACGGGTTCAAACTGGTCGGTGTGCTTATCAACTAATCGATGATTTTCAATGCCATTTAACACCGCTATAGGCAATTTTTCTAACAGTTCTGCATTGGGTTTGAAGTCACCCATTAGGTTACCAGTAAAAGATTCCGGGGTGCGCTGTGAAAAAAACAGGTGACTGAGGTAGTTCATGAACAGTAGTATAATGCTATTCACTGGCGATGAGTGCCCAGCAAGCACGAATATTTTACGACTGGAATTTCACCCAGCGGTTTAAATATTTTTAAACAACGCTTTAACTTAAATCTACGTCAAATGCGCCAGTATAAAAAAATAGCAAACCGAGTCGGATTGGCATTTCTTCTAGCAAGCATTGGCTGGGCATGCTCAAACAATGCAGAGCCAAGCCCTGAAGCCGAAGTTAAGGCCGTAATAGATAATATTGAAGTCGCGATCGAAAGCCGTTCTAAGTCCAAAATATTCAAGCACGTAAGTGACGAATATCAAGATTACAAAGACAATGATAAACAGGCTCTTCAACGCTTTGCTACGATTTACATGCTGCGCAATCAACACATAGAGCTCATTACTAATATTAGCTCTGTTGAGCTTATTGATGAATCAACCGTCGCTGTTGAAGCCTCGGTTTTAATGGCCGGAAAATCAAATAATGGCGGCACTCTATTAAATCAATTGAGTGCCGACAATCAACGGGTATCCGCTGTGTTCAAGAACGAAGACGGCGATTGGTTACTCAACAGTATGAGTTGGGAGCAGCAAGCAAAATACTGATCAAACTCGTTCTCAACCCTTCGACTAATCAACGCTTTGTTTCGACCCATTGATTACTTCAGGTCGAAGATGGCCTTTATCTAAGCTCTTTGCGTAATATCTTGCCGACATTGCTTTTCGGCAGCTCAGGCAAAAACTCGATGACTTTAGGGCGTTTATAGCCGGTTAAGTTCTCTTTGCAATAGGCGTATACAGTATCTTGATCAATTGAATCATCATTGGCTACTACAAATAATTTAACCACCTGACCTGCATTTCGGTCATCGATGCCAATAGCCGCTGATTCAACAATACCTTGATGTTGGTTGACCACGTCTTCAATTTCATTGGGAAACACATTAAAGCCAGAGACTAAGATCATGTCTTTTTTACGGTCAAGCACACGGATATAACCTTGCTCATCCACGTTAACGTAATCACCGGTGCGTAAGTACCCGTCTTCAGTCATGACTTCGGCGGTGGCATCGGGTCGATTCCAGTAACCGCGCATTACCTGAGGCCCTGCTACGCACAGCTCACCGACCTCATTCAGCCCCACTTCTTTACCGTCGTCGTCCAGCAGCTTAATGTTAGTGCTTGGCAACGGTAAGCCAATCGACCCAGTAAACTCGGTGGCGGTAATGGGCACTGAAGATACGCCAGGGGCGCATTCTGACAAGCCATACGCTTCAATCACCGCGCAGCCGGTCTTTCGTTGCCATTCAGCCGCCACATCGGTGGTGACCGCCATGCCGCCCGCAAAGGTAAAATCAAGCTCAGAAAAATCGATGTCTTCGAAGCCCGGTGTGTCTAATAGCTTACGCAGCAAGGTATTGACCGCCGTAATACCGGTAAAACGATTGTCTTTCAGAAGCTTAACGAAACCGTTAAAGTCTCGCGGATTAATCACTAGAATGTTTTCCGCACCCAGGCTCATCATGACCATCAAATTTACCGACATACAAAATATGTGGTACATCGGCAACGGAGCGATGATTCTATGCTGAACGCCGTCAGATAAAGATGGTTTAATCCATTCCTTGGACATTTGAATGTTAGCCACCATATTGCCATGGGTTATCTCTACGCCCTTCGGAACACCGGTTGTACCGCCGGTATATTGCAAAAAGAGTAAGTCGTCATGACCCAAGGTTGCATCCACTAAAGTATCGGTTTTGCCGCGATATTTGTGTAATGCCTTTTTAAAACTGTGTGCTGATGATAAAGAATAGTCAGGTACTGCCTTTTTGATGTACTTAGCCGCCCCATTTACCGACAAGCCTTTTAGCAACGGCAAACAATCACCGACTTTGCTCACAATGACGTTTTTAATTGGCACGTCCGTTAAGGCTTTTTCTACTTCATGAGCAAAGCTTTCTAGAACGATCACCGTCTCAGCACCAGAGTCATTGAATTGAACTTTTAACTCGCGCTGTGTGTACATCGGGTCGATATTTACCACGATTAAACCAAGCCGCATTGCGCTCAAAACCGCAATGGGATACTGAATCACGTTGGGTAACATGATCGCCAAACGATCGCCTTTGCTCAAACCCAAATCGTGTTGTAGGTATTTTGCAAATTGTGCAGTTAGTCGCTCTAGCTCACCAAAGCTTAATGAATGGTCAAAACTGGTGTACGCCGGTTTGTCTTTATGCTCCTTACAGGCGGATAAAAACACGTCTGTCACTGACGCGAACTCATCCATATCTATTGTATGAGGTACCCCTTCAGGGTAAGAATTTAGCCAAACTGGTTTCATCGAAACGACTCTTGTTAAGTGTTGTATACATTAAGTTAGGCGAAAGATAGCTGACAAATTGTCTTGTTGTCAAATCTTCCAATATATTGGATAATAAACACTCTATATGACGGACAAATGTCTGCCTAAATCAACACATTACAGCGCCGGATTTACGCTTCGGTCAGCGGAATACAATTATGCAAACTAGCATTAAAGAAACCAGCAAGCCTGGTTCGTCACCAATGATCGTGGTGTGCGCGATGTATAAATTCGTCACACTCGACAATTACCAACAGTTACAAACACAAATACTCAATAAGTTAAATGATTTGAGTATTAGAGGCACTTTGTTATTGGCCAATGAAGGCATCAATGGGACTATTTCGGGTAACCAACAGTCCATAGAAGCATTTCTCGCCTGGCTGCAACAAGACGAGCGATTCAATAACATCGATCACAAACTCTCTTATCATGATGAGCAACCCTTCAATCGCACCAAGGTCAAACTAAAGAATGAGATCGTAACGATGGGTATCGAAGGAATCGACCCCAACCAAGTTGTTGGCACCTACGTTGAAGCGAAAGATTGGAATGAACTAATATCGGACCCTGACACGGTACTGATCGATACTCGAAACGAATACGAATTCAATATTGGTACCTTTGAAAACGCGGTAAACCCCCACACTGAAACGTTTAGAGAGTTCCCTGAATACGTTGATGAAACATTAGACCCAGCCAAACATAAAAAAGTAGCGATGTTTTGCACAGGCGGTATTCGTTGTGAAAAAGCTTCGGCATTTATGAAACAGCGTGGCTTTGAAGAGGTATATCACTTAAAAGGCGGGATTTTAAAGTACCTTGAAGACGTTGATAAAGACTCAACCATGTGGAATGGTGAGTGCTTTGTTTTTGACGAGCGAGTTGCGGTTAACCATGACCTGGAAAAAGGTCAATACGATCAATGTCATGCTTGTCGGCACCCAATTACTGAAAACGATAAATTAAGCGAGCAATACACTCCTGGTGTAAGCTGCCCACGATGCTATAGCACTTTAAGTAATGAGCAACGTGAGAGGTTCTCTGAGCGCGAAAAACAGGTTCAGCTCGCTAAGCAGCGTGGTGAAGTTCACATTGGCGCTGACAGCAAAGGGGCGGCCGAAAAAAACCGCCTCACAAAGCAAAATCACAAAGAACAACAGCGCGAAAAATAGGCAGGATGCGCCGTTACACGACAATAATTGAAGAACGATAGCGCAAAGATTTAACTTTACATTAGAATTCTAAACCATTGATTTATTGTTGTTTTTATAATGCAATAAGCGTGACTGTAGATAGTCCTTAGACTCAGGCCATTCGGTGTCTAACATTGAAAAACAGTGTGTGTGTCTGATTACGCCATCAGGCATTATCTTGTGGTTACGCAATACGCCCTCAAAAGTGGCTCCTAAGCGTTTAATGGCGGCTTGAGAACGTTTATTACGATGATCGGTATGCCATTGCACACTGATGCAATTCATCACATCAAACGCATGATTGAGCAGCAAATACTTAGATTCAGTATTCACACCTGAACGGTGGAACTTTTCAGCATACCAAGTAAAGCCAATCGACATATTTCGGTTGTTTGGCTCAATATAATAATAGCGAGTGGTTCCGACCACTTCCCCAGTACTCTTCAAATGAACCACAAACGGAAACTCGCTACCGCACTCACGTTGTTGTAAGGCATGTTCGACCATGTCGCGCATAGTCGAAGGCTTTGGAACATTGGTATAACGCAAATTCCACAGCTCACCGCTGGATGCGGCCGCTATCAAACCGTCTACATGACCGAGTTGCATTGGCCGCAACTCTACGATATCACCAGCTAACAGCAGATCTAACGATAGGTTTTCACTTACCTTGCCCTGCCCTGAAGCAATTCTCTCTTCGCTCACTTAAACCATGTCTGTATAAGGATTTTCAAATTTCAATGGAATTTCATTCGCAAAGCGGTCAATTTTAACGCCCTCTTTACTGATTGAAATCTCATGATCGTCAATAATCTGCGAGCCGAAGTTATACAAAACATTAAGATCACCTTGATTGGCTTTTTGATCATACTCAGCCGCGGTTTCTCTGACTTTCTCGCGCTTCTCGCAGTACTTTTCAAATTCCGCATCGCCGATCCGCTTTTTGATCATATTTTCCGCGATGGCCGGTGATAACACAGTGGCGGTGGAGTTATTTCCACCGAACCCTTTGGAGTTTAGAAATGCCACATCCATCGTACTGTGGTCGTCTTCGAGTAAAATATTCAAGCGCTCATCAAGCACGTCATCGGCCACTTTATCAGTGGTTTTGATGCCTGGAATAACACCGTCGGCAAACACCCCAAGCGTATTGGCTAATTGATCACCGCTGGCAGGACCTAAGGGGTGAGCGACGTATGCTTTAACCGCGGTAACTCGCCAATCGTTTATATCAAAGGCGTCAGCTACTTTGTCGAAAATCATCGATTCAGTGATCCTGTTTTGCGGCGTGCTTGAACCGTGCGCTTGAATAAACGAACGTTCTTTAACCGACTCTTCGCCAACAATCGAAATTGCCGATGCGACCGCTTTAGCGACGGTGACGTAGTTTCCTGCCCCGGGCGACGAAATAGACTTCTTAAAGCCATCGGCGTTTACAAACACGTCGGTCACGGCACCGTGTATATCCGCGCCGAGCTCCACCGCCAATGCATCATCCATCAAGATGAAATACTGCGTTGATTCGCCCATGGTAAAGCCGACATTTTCACCAAAAGGTCGTGATGCTCTTCGGTGATCAGCTTCATCGGCATTATCTAATTTGGCCAGACGCTCGTCGGTACCCAGCGCACTCATTGCGGCAAACCCCTCCATGACTTCTGGGGTCACTGGTGCCTCACTGCAGCCGCACAATGCGACTCGATGACGCCCTGCTTTGATATCGTCAACGCCTAAGCGCAAATTGTAAAGAAACGAGGCACAAGCGCCTGTGACGGCGCCAGTGGTACCAACGCTTCCGCAGACATAGGCATTAACGAAGTCAGCCGGCATAGAATTTAACCCCAATGGCATTTGCTTTGATGTTGGACGACCAGACTTGAGGCGCGCCTGCATATAGCCACCAACACCTGAGTCATCGGTTTGACCAAGCCCGCTAGACGCAAATACCGCGACTTCGTCAGGGCTGACTTTCGACATCAAATCATCCCATGAAAACCCCATGGAGTTGATCGCATCAGAGGCACCCAAAATCGAAAATTGCAGACCTCTTGGGTGAAATCGAGAATTGTATTCGTCAGCCGGATTGAAGCCGGTCGGCAAAATACCCGCAGACTGCACATCAAGCGATCTAAAGGTTTCCATTTTCAGCGATATTCCACCACTGATTATGACTTTTACCGATTTGTCGTCGATTGTTTCGACTTGCCAGTTCGCTGGCACCGGGCTGGGTAAGTCTTTGCGTGACAAGGTAAATTCAGACAAATGGTCTGACTCTAAACGCATATCTCGGTTGGACGGAACATTATCAGCGTCAAAATGCGCTTTATGAATGCGGCGAATCAGCGTGTTTTCTTCAACCGTCGAACGAAACTTTTCAACAACCTGCTCTACACTGAGTGTTACTTCGTCTCGATCAATGTACACACCGTTTTCAAATCGAACCAACTTCATTAACGCCGCGAGGCTGACGATAGTGGACTGCTGCTTTGCACTGTCTAAGCTGTCTAATACAGTGCGGCGATAGCCATGATGAAAGGAGCTGCGCCCCGATGCGTTATAGCCGCCGAAGCCGACAATTACAGGTAAATTGGTCATTAAATTGAATCCAAGTATTAATTTATATGCTTGAAGTATAGAGCCAACTAAACCATCAAATGTATGGTAATTTAGCCAAATAAAGGTATATATTAGCCAGACAACGGTTCGTATCTGCTAAAAGCCCACTCATTCTCCCAATGACCTTAGACAATTTATGAAGATCGCTTTCCTAATAACGCCAAACATGATGGTTACCAGCTATTCGAATGCATTTGAACTTCTGTTTGCCGCCAAAGCGAAAGCTTTGTCAGAACGACACCCAACCGCCAAAGACATAACTTTGGTCAAGGTAGCCACATCAATGGACGCGGTACAATTAAACACCGGGCTAAGCATTGAGCCGGATCATGCAATTTCGATTAACGAAATGCGACATAACTTGTCATCCAAAGCCACGTTTGACATGGTGTTTGTGCCCGCATTGTGGCGCAACCCAAGACCATCGGTGAAAAACAATCCACAAATTGTGGCCTGGTTACGCGAACAGTGGGAGCATGGCGCCATAATCAACGCGACCGGAACCGGCGTGTGCTTTGTTGCTCAATCAGGTCTTCTCGACGGGCGCGCCGCGACCACTCACTGGCATTTCTTTGATACGTTTGCGAAAGACTACCCTGCGGTTCAGCTTAAGCGTCAGCATTTTATTACCAGCGCCGGCAAGCTGTTCTGCGCCGCCAGTATAAATGCGCAAACGGATCTCGTGTTGCATCACGTTCACCGGTTTATCGGCTCTAAAGTGTCAGATCACCTATCACGGCATTTTTCTCATGAAGTGCGCCAGCCTTATGATCGCTTAAGTTTTGACCAAGAAAAGCACAATGCGCACCCCGATGAAACTGTGTTGCAGGCCCAACTTTGGTTACAAAACAACCTAGGTAAACCTTCGCTAAAACTAGAAGAGTTGGTGAAAATATTGGGCATGAGTCAACGTAACTTTAACCGCCGTTTTCAACAAGCCACCGGCGTTGCACCGATAAAGTACCTCCAGCAACAAAGACATAAGGAGGCAAAAGATCTTTTAAAAAACAGCAACTTAAATATAAGCGAGATCGCTTTTCGGGTTGGCTATCTCGACGTCAGTTACTTTTCGAAACAGTTCAAATCTTTTTCAGGCATCACGCCCAAACAATGGCGCAGTACCGTGAGGGGCAAGTTGTTTGGCTAAATTAAAACGCGCACTCACAATTCCTGCTAAATTAGCGGCTATAATCAAACGCTAATACATCAAGAGATTCCCCCTATGAACCGCAAACTCAGTTTCACAGCTTATTTGATGGCGTTGCTGCTGTTAGGCGCATCGATGATCGGCAGTGCGAATGCCGAAACCACGCAAGAAAAAGGCCTTCGAATCGCTTCAGAAATTAAAGCAAAAAATAAAGGATGGGGTAACTCTGAGGGCGAGCTACAAATGACGTTACGCACTAGAAAAGGTGCAGAAATTTTGAGAAAGATGCGCATCAAGTCCTTTGAAGTAGACGGTGATGGCGACAAGAGTTTGACAATTTTTGATACCCCAGCGGATGTCAAAGGCACCGCCTTTCTAACACATTCGCACACCTCTAAAAATGACGACCAATGGATCTACCTACCTGCCTTAAAACGGGTAAAACGCATCGCGTCACGGAACAAATCAGGTCCTTTTTTGGGCAGTGAGTTCTCGTTTGAAGACCTGTCGTCGTTCGAGCTTGAAAAATATCAATTTAACTTCCTAATGGAAGAACCATTCAATGACCAAAACACCTTTGTCATCGAAATGGTACCAAGCGATAAAAACTCCGGCTACTCAAAAGTACACGGGTGGGTTGACCAAGATCATTATCGATGGCAAAAGCTGGTGTTTTATGATCGAAGAGGCACGCTACTAAAAACGCTGTCGTTCGTTGATTATCAGCTTTATGAAGACAAGTTTTGGCGCCCAATGGTGCAAAAAATGGTAAATCACAAGAACGGTAAATCCACCGACATTAATGTAAAGAGCTTAGAGTTTGGCGTCGGTCTACAAGATGCTGACTTCGATGACAATAAGCTAAAACGCGCCCGCTAAACCATATTGGCACTAGTAAGTTTTTTCATAAGGCTTATCAGATAAGAAGGTTAATCAACGCAGATATTACCAACACATACTTTACCGACATAGACTTTACCAACATAGACCGCCCCCAACA
This sequence comes from uncultured Gammaproteobacteria bacterium, assembly GCA_964516915.1. Lineage (GTDB taxonomy): Bacteria > Pseudomonadota > Gammaproteobacteria > Arenicellales > Arenicellaceae > Arenicella. The sequence continues at coordinate 2,291 of CAZEXS010000051.1, read as the reverse complement.
ATGATGCCTAAAAGATGTTGATACCCCCAGTGAGAAAATGGCTCTGCATGAGCCATGTCAGTGCGGCCTTACTGTTTCTGGCATCGCCCAGCGTTGCTTATGGTGAGCAATCGATTGATGGCAGCATTGAACTTGAATTGAGGCACTTCTTAGACTCAGGTTCTAATTTAGACTCTAGTTTAAACTCTAATCTAACTGACCTACAGTCTGCACCGTCAGTGGGTCTGCGCCCTAGGCAAATCAGCTCTCAGGCCTCAGTCGCCCTATCAGTCGATTACTTTAAAGAGTGGAATAATGGCAATGACCGCCTAGAAGTAGAAGTATTTGGCCGCTTAGATGAAGCTGACCGAGAGCGTTCTCACGCCGACTTTCGGCAATTTTTATGGACTCACTACGGTAACGATTACGAATTTTCCGCCGGGCTTGGCCGGGTTTTCTGGGGCGTTACCGAAACGCAGCATTTAGTGGACGTGATTAACCAAACTGACTCGGTTGAGAATATCGATGGCGAAGACAAGCTTGGGCAACCCATGCTGCGTTACCAACGCTTTACTTCGCTTGGGAGCTTTGAAGCGTTCATCCTACCCTACTTCAGAGAAAGAACCTTTGAAGGGCCTGATGGACGATTAAGTGGTGGTTTACTCGTTGATCAAGAGCAGGCTCTTTACGAATCAAGTGATGGACGTAATAACATTGACCTGGCGCTTCGCTACGCTCATTCAATTGGCCCCTTTGATTTGGGGCTTGCTTGGTTTTCGGGCACATCCAGAGACCCGGAACTGTTCAGTAATCTAAACCCATTTAATCTGACGACAATACCCCTCTACTCTGAAATTGACCAAGTGTCGGCTGATATTCAAGCTACGGTGGGTGGCTGGCTGCTGAAACTGGAGGCGAGACACAGAGATTTTAAGTCTTCGTTTCGACAAGACTTTTATGCGGCCACCGTTGGCGCCGAGTACACCTTAGTTGGCGTATTCGGAACACCGTACGATGTTGGCCTTCTGGCTGAATACTCTAAAGATGACCGCGATCAGTTCGCAACCACGGTATTTCAGGATGACCTTAGTGTCGGCGCCCGAATTGTTCTAAATGACTTAGCAAACTCGGAATTTTTGATCGGTGTGTCAGACGATTTAACCTACAGCGGCAGCCATGTAGTCTTTCTCGAAGGGTCAACCCGTTTAAACAAAGCGCTGTCATTGAACATTGAACTACGTTCATTTACAGCCAACAACATTCAAGACCCTTTATTTGCGTTTAGGGACAGCAGCTTTGTACAAGTAGGCTTAGAATATTTCTTTAATTAGCTGGCATCTTGGTGACCCGGTTTTAAAGCAAACCGCAATACCAAGTACCCGATTATTCCAGAGATTAAAGATCCAACGATGATGCCCAGGCGCTCGTCAAACAGCAGATTAACGCCGGTTTCTTCAAATGCTAAGCTTCCTACGAATAGGCTCATTGTAAAACCTATACCGCACAAAGCACTCACGCCATATAAAGACCCCCAATTCATACCCTTAGGGAGCTGCGCTACTCCACTTAAAATCGCCAGCGAACATAGCCCAAAAATACCGATCTGCTTTCCGATGACCAAGCCCAATGCAACGCCCACTGGTACATCATGAAACATGACGTCTAAAGGCACATTGCGCAAATCAATACCGGCATTGGCAAATGCAAAGATCGGCAGAACGAAAAAGGCAACTATGTAGTGTAAATCGTGTTCCCACGCTTTAAGCGGCGAGCGAACACCTTCATCGGCCGCTTTTAACGGTATAAAAGCCGCTAAAAGTACGCCGGCAAGCGTGGCATGCACACCGGATTTAAGCATGCTAACCCACATTAGTACGCCAATAGTCAAATAAATGCTTCGAGAGCTTACTCGCTTGCGGTGCAAATAATAAAGTAAGGGCAGGCAAAACGCCGCAAAGGCTAACGCGATCATCGACACTTTAGAGGTGTAAAAGATCGCGATCACAACGATCGCACCAATATCGTCAAAGATCGCTAACGAGGTTAAAAATATTTTTAACGAAATCGGTACGCGCGAACCAAGCAGGCTCAATACACCCAGTGCAAATGCGATATCCGTGGCCGCTGGTATCGCCCAGCCCGCGGCGCTAACAGGGTCATCATGATTAAAGTATAAATACACTAAGGCCGGTAACACCATGCCGCCAACGGCACCAACCGCTGGAAGAATAATGTTTTTTGGCTCTGAGAGTTCACCCTCTACCAGCTCTCGCTTAAGTTCTAAGCCCACAAGAAAGAAAAAAATGGCCATT
>CAZEXS010000050.1:0-27612 GCA_964516915.1 uncultured Gammaproteobacteria bacterium | reverse complement strand
ATATAGATGACTCTTTTGCTAAAGAGGTGAGTTCCCTACTCGCAGATCTTGCCGTTGCAACACCTTTTTGGACAACGACTTCACCAATTGGAGCTCCGAGAGACGAATAAACCAATGGTGACCAAGTGCAAGTCATCGCACCAATTAATAGTCTCTGGAATAACGGCATAATAATCTTGTTAAATACTCGCAAGATCATTTCAAGCCTCCAATCGCTGATTCAAATGGCCACTTAGGAAAATACCGAATTGATAAATGTAGGCGTCCATCGCCATCTTGTGAACCACTACTTTCCACACCGCCAATCGGCTCAACACCGTCCAATATATAACCATAATCAGCGGCTAAATTTAAATCTTCACGCAGACGCCAATCAAACGAGAGGCCCACACTGGCAAGTGTTTCATCGACATTTTCACCAATTTGCACACTATTCTGCCTGCCATCGGCGTAATCGACGAATGCGCCTAATCGATAGACGCCATTATTGAAACTGCGTACAGCTTCTAAGCTAACTTTATAACCCTTGTCGGAAGATACCTCGCGTTCATTAAACCCTCTTGGTCCAACATTGCCGAAACCTCCACCTAATCCAAATTTTTCACCGGATATTAATGAGTCCGAGGTATATTGTCCCAAACTGGAAATACTGCCCGACCACTCTCTATTCCAGCGATAATCGTAGCGCAGACTAAGGTTAACTTTATTCCAATCAGCGTCGGCTCCTAACCTCGATTGGTTATAACTAAAGTCATTATTGAAGCTACCACCAGAAATATTACTTGAAGCACTGATTACTGAGTTTAACACCCACTTAGAGCGCTGATACCGAGCTGTGTAGTCGATAGATAGAGGACGAGAACGCACGTCAGTGCCAATGTTCTGGGCATTAAACAATATATCACTATCAAACAACTTATCGGATAACTTCACTGAGACGCGATGCTGGTATGCACCGATTTTTTTTAATAATTGCGTATAACCAAACCCAACCGATTCTCCTGCGCCACTTACGTCAAAAGCATCTGCAATACGGCCGGTATCTGCATCAGAGCGGGAATAGAAAAAATTGCCAACGCCAGAAACACCATAAAATGGTACTTTATAAACTAAACCATACTGACTTAATTCACTGGGATTTTCCGGTGATGTGGTGAAACTAAGCGAGGCTTGGTGGTCGCGCCCCAAAACATTGCGATTGTGGTATTGAACACCCAAGCGTGCGCGTGACGTGTTTTGGCTGCCTGCGTTGTTGCTCCATACAGAAAGCTCATTAGGATTTTTATCCGTAACGCCAATATTTGCGTTGACCGTATTTGGCTTATCCCCTTTAACAAAAATGACTCTCACATCCTTAGCCGGGTTATCTTCAGCTAGCAATAAAGCTGATGCAATTCGTTGGGTGTTCGGACTGCCTCCAGATGCTAATACCGGCAAGCTGCGCTTTATATTATCATTAGAAAAATGTTGATTACCAAAGACATTCACCGAACCGATATCAACGCTCTTAATCTCAAGTGTGACTTGACCTGAATCTAATATTTGGGCGGGGACAACAGCACGATGAAAATTGAAGCCTTTGCGAGCCATTTCCTTTTGTAACGCACTCGCCGCTTCATGCAAGGCTGCCAGGCCTATAGCACGATTTAAATATGGCTTGAGTATTTGCCTGGAAGAAGAATCACTCAATGGGTTAGCACCCTGAATATCAAAGTAACTTACAATAAATGTGGTTGATTGTTCTTCTTGCGCCCTAGTAACTATGGGCATAATCATAACTATTAAAAGAAAGCTAGTGAGCAAACTTATTTTAAGTTGATTGAGTTTTTTAAGCCAAACCCGCATTTTCATTTTTAAACCACCTACTTGCTGAACAAGCCCCCCTTGAACCATAATTAACCTTTGACTTAAATAAGCAAAGACCACATTTTTTTTCGCAAACCATCAACTGGCAATAGTCAACCGCACAAAACAAATACACTGCCACCATGTTACTGCGCTTTTGTGCTTCGGCAAACCACTTTAAAAGCTCCGTCTGAATTGATAAATACCTTGGAGTTCCACTCAAGCTAGTAAAAACTTTTAAATTGTGGCTTTATAGCTACCCCAAATTTTATCGAAATTACAACCCAACCTATTGACTATATGCCTAGAGCACTGTGAACTCAATCCCCTAGGATGAAGGATAATAAGTTAGGCATACAAACTCAAATATCCCTATTTGAGAAAAATAATCAATAGGGCTCCGATGAAGCTAGTCCTGGCTAACTTTCGCTGGCTCTCTTTGCATGTATGAGACCGCTAACACCACCAGTATGATGCCAGCTAGTTGAGAAGGCCCAAAGGCCTCACCTAACAAAAGCACGGCAAATACAGATGTAATCGCTGGGCCTACCGTACCAGCGATGGAAGTTTTTTGTGGGCCAACCAAGGATATAGCCTCAGCAATCAGAAAACTGGGAATCACCGTTGTCACCATGGTCATCAAAACGATCAGCCAAAACGCCATGGAATCTAAGGATAACCAATTAAACGCCTGCTCGCTGATTAGAAAGTGGACAAGAATGCACACGCCGCTAGAAAGCATGGCAACTACGGTAAACGCCGCACCACCAACTTGATCGATCACATCTTTGCTTAGCAAAACATACAATGAAAAAGCCAATACCGACAGAAACATCATTACCGAGCCAAACAAGACTTTTTCGCCCATGTTTTGAAAATCGTATGCAAAAATAAGGCCAACCCCGATATAAGACAGAACCAATGCAATGGCCACGGTTCGACTGATCTTTTGCTTAAAAATAATCCACGCTAAGATCGCAACTAGAGTTGGGTAGGTAAAAAGAATTAACCGAGCCAATTGAGAGGAAATATAGTGCAAGCCAATTAGGTCTAAAAGAGCCGCCAAATAAAAGCCAATCGCCCCTAATATAACGGATTTCCAAAACCACGGTTTGGCGACCAGCGACAATGATTCTGCATCATCGCCTTTTGATTCAGGTTCAGCCTCGCCAAACTTCTTTCTTAGCACCCAAATTCCAACAACCACGTAAACTGGCAGTGAAATAATCACTCGCCATGCAAGCACATCTTCACTGGTCACTTCTTCATATTGATAGATCAATTTGATGATAATAGGCTTAAGGGAATAGCAGAACGTCGCAAGCAATGCGATGATAAATCCTATTTGAGCAGATGATTTGTCTTTAATTATTTTTTCCAACATCCGTGGCACCTTTGCAACAACAGTTTACGCACAAGTAACTGAAAATTCACAATTTACGCAGCATACTATAACTAATTTCTTTTATAACGCCTAATTTACTTAAAAAACACAGTCTTATTGGCTTTTTTTATACAATCACTTTAGGAAAATTCACGAGAATTCATTGGAATTTGAATTAAACTCCGTTGCGTATTAGAGCTTCAAGCTAGTTAATTTCATCCATTTGGGTGATGAAATCAAAATTCATTAATCGCATACTTATTTCGTAACAATAAGTGTATGTGAACAGAAGCTGTCGTTGTGAAGCACTAATCAGGCTTAAATACGTCGAAAACCATGATGGGGTAATAGAGATGTCCAAAAACAAACCAAGACTTGAGAAAGACAAAGCACAAACAATGAGTACCTTGCAAATGTGGCAACAACAGATTGCCGCATTAAAGCGTGTCAGTCAGGCTAGTAGCCGCCAAGAAGGTACTCAATCGAAGGAACATTCAGCTAATGAGGAAGGTGCTGAAAAGTCCAAGTCTCAACTAATTTATCCACTTCTGCCCTAAGCACGAGCTTTAAGCACGCACAAGCCTTAAGTAAGCACGAGGTTCAGATACGTAGCATCATAGAATACGCGACAAAAATATTACGAGAAGCTCCGCTACCCTGCTACTTGCACATCTCGACAGCATCACAACTTTAAACCTGACTTTATTCTGTTGAGCCGAAGTGCTTAGCCTATTGGCTTTAAAGCGCACAGCCACAACCTTCGAAACGTTATAAAAATGGCCAAAAACGGTCTCATAGCGATAAGTGTGGACTGTTTTTGTCATTTCCCTACACTCATAAAGCCAAGTACAATACTCGGGTTAAAAACCTAAACCGGAGACCATGTATGAACGTTAGCGAAGCAATCGCAAAACGCCGTTCAGCAAGAGCCTATTCAAAAACCCCCATAGACTCAGATCTGATTGAAACTATTTTTTCACAAGCTCAAGCTTCACCGTCTAATTGCAATACCCAACCATGGCACGTCGTTGTCGTATCTGGCGCTACTCGTGACAAAGTAGAAAAGGCAATGGTTGATGAAATAATGAGCGGAGCAGCGCCTAGCCCCCACTTTCAACCCGGCGACCAAAACTTAAAGGACCAATACCGTAAACGCCAAATCGCCTGCGCTATTTCTCTTTACGATTCAGTAGGAGTCAAATACGAAGAAAAAGACAAACGTCAGCAGCTGATGTTAAAAAATTGGCAATTCTTCGGCGCTCCACATGCCGCATTTTTTTCAATGCCGAAATCAATGCGTGAAATCAACGCGGTAGATATGGGCATTTACCTACAAACGATTATGCTGTTGATGACCGAAAATGGTATTTCATCTTGCCCACAGGGCGCGCTGGCAATGTACCCCAATGCGATTAATGAAATCGCCAACATCCCGGAAGAGAACGCGATCATGTTTGGGCTTTCATTTGGTTATGCCGAAGATGAACCTATTAATAAGTTTGACGTTGGTAGAGATGAGCTAGCAAGTTGTGTCGAGTTTTTTACATAAAAATTTGCTTTAAAGGCGACGTAAAAAAGGGCGTGATTAATTCACGCCCTTTTTTAAATCAGTAAATCGCGCCTTCCAATCTACTTTTCCAGACCTGCAAGTTTAGGAAAAGAGTTTGCCTGACTGGTGGTGCTGATGAACAATCTCTGGGCAATTAAAGCGCTCTCCGTACTTCTTAGATAGCTCCTCACAGCGCGCTATAAAATCAGCCATACCATTGCCATAGGTGTTCACGTATTGAATAAACCCACCGGTATGCGCTGGCGCGCCAATCCCAAATATCGAACCAACGTTGCCATCAGCCACACTCCGCAACACACCACTTTCAAGACATTTTAACGATTCAATAACTTGCCGAAACATTAAACGATCTTGGATATCATTGTCTTCTATTTGATAGTCTGCATTAAAGTACAATTCATACAGCTTGGGCCAGATATTCTTGCTTCCGTCTTCATGGTATTCGTAGTAACCACCACCATGGTAGCGTCCACCTCGGCCGTGATCAGTGATCATGTCCTTGATTATTCTACGCATCACGTCGCCATTGCCCCATTTATCAGTGACGCCCATTTCAGCCCAGGTTTCATGTGCCTTACGCGTCAATTCTAGGCTGGTCTCATCTTGAATTTGCAACGGCCCGACCGGCATACCAATGCCTCGACCTAAACGATCAATTCTAACCGGGTCAACACCTTCAGTGAGCAATTGCGCGCCTTCATCCAAGTAAGTGCCAAAAGTGCGTGAGGTAAAAAAGCCCAATGAATCGTTAACCACAATCGGTGTTTTACGAATTTGCATTGTGTAGTCAAAGGCCTTTGCTAACGCTGCATCGCTGGTCTTATCACCACATATAATTTCAACCAGTGGCATTTTATCCACCGGTGAAAAGAAATGAATGCCAATGTAGTTCTCCGGCTTTGCTGAAGAATCAGCTAACTGAGTAATCGGCAATGTTGAGGTGTTTGACCCCCAAACGCCGTCGTCAGCCAAGTACTGTTCGAGGTTTTTATTGATTTCATGCTTCAAATTCATGTTCTCAAACACGGCTTCAATAATCAAATCGCAGCCTTGTAGATCTTCATCACTGGCCGTCGGCCATATCAAATCCAATATCGCATCAGCCTTCTCTTGTTCCATACGGCCTTTTTTAACGCGCTTTGCAAGCAGTGCTTGGGAGTAGGCCTTGCCCTTTTCGGCACTTTCAATCGAGGTATCTTTTAATACCACTTGAATGCCAGCCATCGCCGAGACATAAGCAATGCCCTGCCCCATCATCCCAGCACCTAAAATGCCAACCTTTTTGGTTAAGCGTTTCTCAATATCTTTTGGTCGGCTGGCGCCACCATTAATTTTGTTCAATTGAAAAAAGAAGGTCGATATCATATTTTTCGCCACAGGCAACACAGCTATATTGGCAAAATTTCGACCTTCAACTCGCAATGCCGTATCGATATCAAGCATAGAAGCTTGGAATGCGACGTCCAGAGCCGCACTCATATTTGGCATAAGCCCTTTGGCTTTCTGACTAAGCATGGCTGGCGCCATCACCGCCAACTGAGCGTTTCTTGGGCTATTCACAGCACCGCCTGGTATTTTATAACCTTTACGATCCCAAGGCTGTAGTGCAGCAAAATCGTCATTCGCTTTGGACAAAATCCAAGCCTTTGCTTGCGGCACTAAATCGTCAATAGAATCAAACACTTGATCAATCATCCCAGCCGCCAATGCTGGTTCAGGCTTGAAACGCTTGCTTTCTAAAATACTCGGCACCGCTTTTTCCACGCCAATCAATTTAGTCAATCGTACAACCCCGCCGCCGCCAGGGAATAAACCTAAAGAACATTCAGGCAAACCGATTTGTACCGACTTATGATTAAAGGCAATTCTATGGTTACAACTTAAACACAGCTCATAACCACCGCCCAGTGCCGCGCCATTAATCGCGGCTACAACCGGCACTGGCAGCTTTTCTAATCGCCGCAAATCCGCTTTCATAAGCTCAGTAGTATCAAAAAAGTTCTCGACATTATTTGGATCTGCTTGCACCAAATCGTTTAAATCGCCGCCCGCAAAAAATACTTTTTTAGCTGAGGCAAAAACCACTCCAGTTAAACCCTGTTCTGCTTCAAGTCTGGCAACCGTGGTATTCATCGCTTCGTAATACTCAGCGTTCATCGCATTAACTGGGCCTGTCATGTCCATTGTGATGGTCACAATGCCATTTTCATCTTTATCGTAATTAAATACACTCATGTGAAGGCTCCTAAACGCGTTCGATAATCGTTGAAATGCCCATGCCACCGCCAACACAGAGCGAAAGCATGCCGGTTTTTAAATCACGACGTTCGAGCTCGTCGAGCATAGAGCCAATAATAGCGCCACCCGTTGCACCCAGCGGGTGCCCCATGGCAATAGAACCGCCGACAACGTTGGTTATGTCGTGACTGATGTCTAAGTCACGCATATACCGCAACGCCACTGATGCAAAAGCTTCGTTGATCTCCCAAAGGTCGATATCATCCTTGTGCATACCCGCGGTTTTGAGTGCCTTTTTAGCCGATGGCCCCGGGCCGGTTAACATGATGATGGGGTCAGTCGATAAAATAGCCGTCGCGACAATACGTGCTCTGGGGGTAAGCCCTAAATCTTTACCGGCCTTTTCTGTGCCAATCAACACCGCGCTCGCACCATCCACGATCCCCGATGAATTACCCGGAGTATGCACATGATTAATTCGTTCTAAGGTATTGTATTTTCTAAGTATTATATCATCGAAGCCGTACTTCCCCATTTCGTGAAAAGACGCTCTAAGACCAGCCAAACCCTCCATCGACGTATCAGGTTTAATAAAATCGTCGCGCTCCAAAATGGTGACGTTATTCATGTCTTTAACTGGCACGACCGAGCCGTCAAACCAACCACTATCGCGCGCATGCGCAGCTCGCTGCTGCGAAGCCAGTGCATAAGCATCAACGTCTTCTCGGCTGTAACCATCAATAGTCGCAATCGTGTCGGCGCCGATGCCTTGCGGAACAAAACCCTCTTTAAGGGCAAACGCGGCATCACTGGACATGGCTCCTCCGTCAGAGCCCATTGGCACACGAGACATACTCTCTACGCCACCCGCGACTACTAATTGATCCCAGCCAGCGGCAACTTTGGCAGCGGCCGTATTAACGGCTTCCAAGCCTGATGCGCAAAACCGATTCAGTTGCACACCCGCCACAGATTCATCCCAGCCCGCGTTTTGAACAATCATTTTGGCTATATCGCTGCCTTGTTCACCAACTGGCGCCACACACCCCATCACAACATCATCAACATAAGAGGTATCTAAGTCGTTACGGGTCTGCAGTGCCTTTAGCAAACCAGCACCCAGGTCGATGGGCTTTACTTCATGAAGTGTGCCAGTGGCCTTACCCTTACTGCGGGGGGTTCGTACTGCGTCGTAAATAAGTGCTTTATTACTCATATTGCTCTCATGATGGCGTTTTAAAATTGAAATCCATTCTACGTACACCCCACTTACTCTCAATGGCAGAAGCCATCAATATGGTATGCATTTTCTATTATAAATAACCAGCAAATGTGCTTTAATTGTTGAATGAAAGATTTTTCGATAAACATCAAATGGCTGGCAATGCTGATTGAAGGTGCTGAAGAGCAAGGCATGGACAGCACGCAAATGCTGTTAAAGCACGGTATCTCTAGCCTTTCGGTGAAACAACAGAATAGCCGCGTGCCGCTAGACGCGTTTGCCGCCTTTGCCGAAAACTCCATGATTACCTTGGACGACGAATACTTAGGCCTTGGCGAACGCCCACAACGCCTGGGAAGCTTTAAAATGTTCGCTAGAGCCGCCATCACGACTCGCACCGTCGGCCATTCATTAAAATGCACGGCAGAATACTGGAATTTGTTTGACAACAGCTATCACCATGCATTCAAAGTCAGTGGCGATACCTGCGTGTATTCGGTGAGACGTAAACCCGACTTCGAGCCGATGAACGACTATCTAGTGTCGGCGATTTTGTCTTCTGTCCACCGATTTCATTGCTGGATTGGTGGCCAATTTTTAGCACTTAATCAAGTCATTTTAGACCACGAAAAACCGGATATTCATGAAGAGTATGGGCCACTGTACTATGGCGCACGCACCATATTTGGGCAATCATACGCGGCTATCGAGTTTCCAGCTCGTTACCTCAATTCGCCCATCACCCAATCAGCTGAAACCTTAACGGAATATCTTACCGGCACCAATTTTTCATTACTGTATCAGCCTAAAAACTACCGTGTTATCAGTGATCAAGTTCGTCAATGGTTAGAGCGTAACATCAAGCAAGGCAACTACCGCGTCACCTTACGAGAAGCGTCCGAGCATTTCAATTTGAGCCAACAAGTGATGCATCGTCGACTGTCCGCAGAAAACGTGTCGTTCAAGGAAATCAAAAAAGAAACTCGTCGAGACATTGCTATTCGCTTGTTGTTTGAAGACAAATACAAAATTGAAGACATCGCAATCATGGTTGGTTTTTCAGAGCCAAGCGCATTTATACGGGCGTTCAAATCATGGACCGGTAGAACGCCTCGCAATTACCGTCAAAGTCAGATAAACAACCAAAATAGCTTTACTTAAGTGCAGAATAATAGACAATATGTTCAGATAGAATCATTATTGAAGTATCGTTATGTTAATCACTATTCTGATCGTTTTAATCGTTGCGTATTTGATTGCAACCTTGTTGTTAGCCGGCCCCGATCTGTCCATTTACGACAGCCCTACCGGTGAATGGTTCAGTAAACACGAGGACGACCAAGCCGCTGATCGCCGTTTCCTTAAGCTTATCGCCAGTGCCAGGCAATCAGTAATAAAAAGTCGATCAATTAAAGGCGGGATGCGAATCGCGCGTAAATTCGCCGACGAGCTATCGGATGGTTTGGAAACCGACACAGAGTTTCGGCCCGTTAAAGCCAATGGCGTTAATTGTGAATGGGCAATCCGCAAAGACAGCGATCATTCAAAACGAATTTTATTTCTGCACGGTGGTGCGTTTTTGTTCGGCAGCCCTAAAGGCCACCGAGCATTTGCCGATCAATTATCAAAACTGAGCAACGGCGTTGTGCTCTCGGTTGACTATCGAATGCTGCCAGAAAACGGGCGACTGGCAAGTATTGAAGATTCCCAGCGCGCTTATAAATGGTTGCTCAACAACGGGCCTGACGCACCATCCACCCAAGTCAGGAAATTGCTTGTGGCCGGCGACTCAGCGGGTGGTAATTTGGCCTTAATGTTATCAGCGTGGAGCGGTGACAATGCGGACAGACGCCCCGATGCGGTGATCGCATTTTCACCCAATGCTGATATGACTTTAGTCTCACCCACCATCAAACGAAACCAACACACAGATAAAATTCTTGGTGAAGGCTTGGGAATACTCAGTAAAATACCAACGCCTGTTCGGCTGTTGTTAAGCTCCGTGCTGATGCGTTGCAACCCCGCCAACCCTTTAGTAACACCGCTTTTTCAGGACTTATCGAATCTGCCACCCACATTGATTCACGCAAGCTCAAGCGAAATGCTGTTGGGCGATGCCATTCGCTACACCAATAAAGCTCGGGTATCGGGCTCTGACGTGAAACTTCAAGTGTGGAAAGATCAAATTCACGATTGGCATTTATTTAATATGGGCCACGGCTCGGCGGTTTCTGCTTGGGCTGAAATAGAGAAATTTATGTCTGCAAAATTTGGCAAATAAGACCTATTACATGAACCTAGCATGCCAAACCTCATCAAGCCAAATCTCATCAAGCCAAACTAGTATAAGCCAAACTAAGACAAGCTAGCTCAATCCCTGAAGTTTGGCGCACGCTTTTGCATCACAGACATTATCGCTTCAAGTTGATTCGGCGTGCCCATCACCTTGTCCTGCTCTATGGATTCAGTCAGCAAGCCTTCAGCAGCCGTTTGATAATAACTTTGATCTATCACCCGTTTAGCCGCTTGAACCGCGTCGGGGTTTTGCATCACTATTTGCTTAGCTAGTTTATTAGCATGCGCGAGTGGATCATCCGATATATGAGTAATAAACCCCCATTCTTTGGCTTCTTGTGCTGAAAACATTCGCGCCGTATAAGTTAACTCACGGATAACATCGTCTCTAACCATATGGCGCATGATCTGTGTGCTGCTCATATCAGGTATCAAGCCCCATTTCATTTCAAGAATTGAAAAAGTCGAGTCTGGATGCGCGATGCGCATATCCGCGCCCAACGCTATTTGTAGGCCGCCACCTAATACCATCCCATCTAAGGCAGCGACGACTGGCATGGGCAACTCTCGCCACATCCACGCCACGTATTGAAATTGATTGGCTATACCATTGGTTCGTTCCAATAGGTTTGAGATCAGCGCCGGTTGTGAATCATCCTTTGATTGATTCGTTAAAACCGCTTCAAAATTTGACTTATCGAGACCAGCACAAAAATTATCGCCCTGTCCAGAAAGCACAACGCATCTTACCTCAGGGTTATCCAAAATCAGTTCACCAACTTTGGGTATCGCGATTATCATTTTAGCGTCCAGTGCGTTCATTTTGTCTGGGCGAGCTAAACTCACATGAGCAATATGGTCTTCAAATTTAAGCTCTATTCGGTCATCGATTATGGGCATAGTAATGGACATAGTTATGGGCCTGTTAGTCGTTCTGTAATGTCTGTATCAGCGTCGCTAGTTGAGCTAATCACTCGGTTCAAACGTCGGGCGCTCGGTCGAGCAACATCAACATAGGCGGCAACACCAAAAAATCAAAAATCAACGCAATAACGATGGTAATCATGGTTAATACCCCGGCCATTGCATTCAAATTAAAATCGGAAATCCCTAAGACTCCAAAACCCAGAGACAACACAATTGTGGTGACAATAAGCGCTTCGCCTACATTATCGAATGCATAATGTATGGATTGCTCCTTACCTAAACCTTTAACCGACCTAGCACGCCGGTACTTACTGATAAAGTGCACAGTATCATCTACCAATATTCCCAACGCGATGCTGAACACCGCCGCCACCGCCATATTTACTTGCCCTACCAGCACGCCCCAAATTCCAAACGCCATTAAAGCCGGAATGGTATTTGGAATCATACTGACCACCGCATAGCTGAACGAACGTAGGGCGATGAGAATGGTAAACGTTATTGCAATTACGGCTAACAGATTACCCCACAGCATTGAATATATATTGTTCTCACCAACGTGAGCAAACATCAAGCTCACACTCGAAGGCGCTGGCAAACCTGGCTTGTAATTTTCTTCAAGCCACGACTGGCTAAGCCCTGCTAGGTCGATCAACTCTTTATTGGTTACATTATCGGTCAGCACTGAAATTTTGGTCGCTGACTTATCCAAGTTCACCATATTATTGAGGTCTAAACCGTAAGGTAGCGACATCTCATACATCAAACTATACTGCGCGGCTAAGTCCGAGCGCTCAGGGACTTTGTAAAACTGCGCCTTATCGCCATTCATACTTTTATTTAGCCGTTTCAATACATCGGCATACACGCCTACGTATTCCACCCCTTCTTGCGCCAACAAGAAATCTTGAAAGCTCTCTAACATCGCCAGAAAGCTCGGTTCATTAACACAGGCGGCACGCTCGCAGCTAATATTCAGATTAAGATCTTTTACCGTCGGCAAGTGCTTTAAGGAAAAATCAGCCGCATCACGGTACGGTACGCCGGGCTTAAAGTAGGTAATCGGATCATCATCTATCACATTCAGAGGGATAAAAGAAACCAGCAAGGCTGCGACGGCCATGCTACCAATGAGTACCTTATGCCGATAGCGAATCACGAAATTCGCAAACGTAGTTAAAAACACTTGTTTACGATTGGCAGGCTTGCGCTTTCTGACCAATAACATCGTCAGCGCGGGCAGCAAGGTAAAAGTCAGTACCATTGCCCAAATCACGCCTGCGGCCGTCATATTACCTAGCTCAACAAACGGCGGTGACACCGAAAAATTCAGCATCAAAAAACCAATAGCGGTAGTAACACTGGTTAACACCACCGGTTGCAGATTTAATCTCAGGCTCTCACTCATCGCCTCTTGCGGGCTCATTTTGAGACCCAAATTACGCAAATAGACTGAAAGTAAATGCACCGCATCGCACACCGCTATCGTCAACACAATAGGCGGGGCCGTCACGTTTACAGCATTCAGAGGGTAGCCAATCCACCCAGCCGCACCTAAGGTAACCACACTGGCAAAACCGATTATCGAAAACGCGCCGATGATGGCACCAATCGAACGAAGAAAAATCGCCAGAGCTATCAGGATAAGACCGTACATCAACGGCACAAAAGTGCGACCGTCTTTTTCAGACGATGCAGCAAAACTGTTTGTCACGGCCGAAACACCACTGAGGTGCATCTCTATATCTGGATGCTCAGCCTGTACCATTGCGATCAGCTGGTTACCAAACTCAACCACTTCCGGGTGAGACGCATCGCGAGCAGCGCGTTGTTCGGCCTGAACCTCGGGCGAAGCTGTTTCTTCTACTTCCAAAGGCAGCTCTAAGCGCACATTAACCAAGGCGGTGCTGCCGTCTTGGGAAACCAAACGCTGCACGAGCTGACGCTCATTCATAACGACATTTTTTATCCAAGCGACCTTTTCGTCGTTCAAATCAGCCGGGTCTAACAATAGATCCTCGACCAGCAAGTCATCGCCATCGGCCGAGGTATGCTGAAAATTGGTGATCGAGTCAACCCGAACCACGTAAGGCGTCTGCCAACCTTGTTCTGTTATGTCAAAAATGACGCTCAGCATTCGCTCGGTAAACAACTGCCCGTCCGCCGCGCGCAATAAAATCGCTAGATTATCAGTTTTGGTATAGGTGTCTTCTA
This sequence comes from uncultured Gammaproteobacteria bacterium, assembly GCA_964516915.1. Taxonomy (GTDB): domain Bacteria; phylum Pseudomonadota; class Gammaproteobacteria; order Arenicellales; family Arenicellaceae; genus Arenicella. Next base: position 13,917 of record CAZEXS010000050.1, on the reverse strand, counting down.
ACGCTTCATGAGCAACGCGCTGAGGATCATCGCTCTCGAAATATATATTGTAGTCTGCCTCTAAATAGAGGTTTTTAGCGCCATACCCAATCAGGAACGTTAAGGCAATACTGAGTACGGCCAGGGCGTGCCTATAGCGAAGCAAAAATGCGGTCAATCTGTATTCCATAAAGGGCCTTAAGGTATTGAAAATGAAAACTAACTTTCCTAATCGCACAAAAAGAAACGCACGCATAAGCGGTGTTTAGGATGTCCTGAGAAAGCGATCATGAACTGCGTATCCTAGACGTATCAAACGATAACATGAACCTTGTATAAAAATTATCCATTGCACAAACATTTCACCCCTTCGACAAGCTTTTGTTGCATAATCGCCACGTAACATTCCTGCGATAACGAGGTCACAAATGGAAAATGCATACAAAACAATCATCACTGCGTGCGGCGAAGACTTGAACCGCCCAGGATTATTGGACACGCCTAAGCGTGCAGCCAAAGCCATGGAGTTCTTAACCCAAGGTTATCGACAAAACCTGGATGAAGTTATCAATAACGCCCTATTCCCGTCCGACTCTCGTGAAATGGTAATCGTTAAAGACATAGAACTGTATTCTATGTGTGAACATCACTTACTGCCCTTCATTGGCAAAGCACACGTTGCCTATATACCCAATGGTAAAGTTCTTGGCCTGTCCAAAGTCGCACGCATTGTCGATATGTTCGCACGCCGCATGCAAATCCAAGAACAGTTGACTACAGAAATCGCCGAAACCGTGCGCGAAGTGACCGGCGCTGAGGGCGTTGGCGTGGTAATCGAAGCCAAACATATGTGCATGATGATGAGAGGCGTTCAAAAACAAAACTCAGTGATGAAAACCTCATCCATGTTAGGTATTTTTCGTACTAACCAACCCACACGATCGGAATTTTTGTCTCTAATAAGCAATTAGAATTCAAAATTCACCCAAACGGGTGAATAAACCACTTAGCGAATTGCATAAGATAATTACGTCGAGACGAACTTGGATGTTTTTATACCCGTACCACTCATGAATGAGTAATTCTTAACTGAATTTTGTCTCGGATCTGGCCATACATGGACGTCGGCTTGTAAAGTCGCTATTCGTCCGACCTGCGGATAGCGGCTTTTTTTATGCCTATTTCGTTTAAGTCTTTGTTAACTAGTCTAATTTGATAGCCCATCGTACATTTTCGGGATATTGCGTTGACTTTAGTCAGCCGAAACCTATAATTCGCCGCAGAACTTAGGTCTGCGGCAATTTTTTATTGCCTCCGCAGTTAAACTGGGAAGTTGGTGAAATACCAACGCTGCCCCCGCAACGGTATTTAGGAGCGCCAACTTAGCGCGCATCCTAAGAGCCCGGAACCGGCCTGACTTGATAACACCTTTTTGCATAAAAATGCTCAATGGCGTTACCAATATGGTTCTAGACCGTTGATGGAGCGGAGGGCTACCATCCAAGGGCATGCGCTTATCTGGTATGTGGCCGTTTTTTCCATAAACGTCACATTCGGTTATTTTTAAAAGCGCGTTCTTCCTTGATTCCTCGCTTTATCACCTTAAACAAATTTATCAAATTCTTGATTTATATCATTGAATTTCAACATTAAGGTGTTAAAAATGACTACCAAACTACACACTTCTATCGCCATTGCCAGTGCGCTTGTCAGCACATCCAGCATTGCTCAAACATCGACGTCTAACCGCGCCGATAATCTCGATGAAGTCATCGTAACCGCCAAGGGCGAACAAACCCTTGCCGACCTAATCAACACGGCTCACATATTTAATGAGCAGGATATTGTCGCCGCGCAAGTTAAGAGTATTCCTGAGCTGCTGTCCACGATAGGCGGTATCGACATCAGCGATTCAGGTGGCCGAGGCTCGGCTACCGGTGTCTTTGTACGAGGAATTTCTGCTTCACAAACCATTGTGTTAATCGACGGAGTTCGAGTCGGCAGCGCCACCTTAGGCGCCGCCGCACTGAATACATACCCAATCGAGGCAATCGAACGCATCGAAGTACTAAAAGGCCCGTTTTCAGGTATTTATGGAGCCGATGCAGTCGGCGGTGTTATTCAATTATTCACCAAGAAAGGCGGTAACGCCGAAAAAGTTCTGTCAGTCTCCGCTGGTTCAGACAGTTTGGGTGAGGCCAGCCTATCATTAGGCTTTGGCAATGATGATAACAGCCTACAAATTAGTGCGCATCGGGAAGAAACCGACGGCATTGACCGAACCAGCATAACCACCGGTGGTAATGACGACCGTGATAGCTACGAAGAAACCGCGTTTAGTTTAGGCGGCAAATTAACACTTGGCGATACCACTGTTGCAAAGCTTAATATCTTGGCTACAGATAGCACCGTAGACTTTGATAACTTATTCGGTAACGGCGTAGGCAACAATACGGAAAATGAAACTCTGAGTACAGCGCTGAATATCAGCCACCGCTTCAGCGATAATTTAATATGGTCAACCACCGTGGGAACCAATGAAGATGAAGCCGTCACCAGCTCATCTTTTCCGTCGGTTTTCACCACTAACCGAGACAGTTTGGGCACTGAATTACAGTATCGAGCATCTTCATCAACCATCATAACGGCAGGTGTGGATTATTACGAAGAAGATATTGAATCAACCACTGTCTTCCCTGAAACAAATCGCGATAACAAAGCAATCTACGCTCAACTGCAAACTTGGTCCGCTGGCTTCGACCTAGTTGCCAGTCTACGCAGCGATGACAACTCGGCTTACGGTAGTGAAACTAATGGCAGTATTGCCCTCGCCTATCAAATCAATGACAGCTTGCGCGCTAGCGCCAGCTACGGTACCGCTTTCGTCGCACCGTCATTCAACTTTCTGTATTTTCCCTTTTTCGGCAATCCCGACATTCTTCCTGAAGATTCTAACAACATTGAAGTATCTCTGACCGGCATTATTGGCGACACAGACTGGCGTGTTTCGGCTTACCAAACCGATGTGAAAAATCTATTTAGTTTTAACCCGGCCACTTTTTTAGCCGCCAATGTTGGTGAAGCAGAATTTAAAGGCATTGAAGCGGAAATACACACCACGCTTTTTGATTGGCAATTGGGTGTTCAGGCAAGCTTGTTGGATGCCAAAGACCAGCAAACTGGCGCTCAACTTGATGACCGGCCTGAACAAACATTGAGCATTAACGCCAGCAAGAGCTTTGGCGATTTTGATCTAAGCTTTGATCTGCGTTCTGAAAGCGGTCGTGTGGATCGGGGCGAAACGCCAGTCGCCGGCTACGGCTTATTCGGCGTAAGCGCAATTTATCGAGTCAATGATCAACTCAACGTATTGGCTAACATTGATAACGTGTTTGATAAAGATTACACGGTTAATTTAGCGACGTCGACGGCTCGCTTTAATACTCAAGGTAGGCAAGCGAAGTTAACAATTCGGTACGTTTTTTAAGGCCTTATATTGCACATCAGGTCAAATTAGCCCAATGAACCCCTGCTTGAATCCAGTTATGTGATTCTCAGGGGGTCATTTTTCGCCTACACTGTAATGAGTAACATGCCAATACATGACAATTACCTAGACTAGGGCGATGACTTGTTATTGCCCAAACACTGATCAGGAACGCGCATCATGAGCGAAGCAAACAATCTTTCAGCCAAGCAAAAGGCCCACAAGGCTAAAATGGAGAAGCATAAAAAAAAGGTTGATTCCCACATAGCAGCAGCGCAAACCGAACGTGGTGTGTCAATCTTACTCACCGGCAATGGCAAGGGAAAGACAAGCTCAGCAATGGGCATGGTCATCAGAGCTTTAGGCTATGGTCAGAAAGTCGCCGTGGTGCAGTTTATTAAGGGCGTGCAAGACTGCGGCGAAGGCGATTATATTCGAGCGAATTGCCCCACTGTAGACTTCTACCAAATGGGCACCGGATTCACTTGGAACACCCAAGATATGGAGGCTGATACCCTTGCTGCCGAGCGAACATGGGAGCATGCAGCCAAGCTACTCAAAGATGAGCAATATGATTTAGTTGTCCTAGACGAACTGACCTATATGCTTGGCTATCAATACTTGGATAAAGATATTGTGGTTGATGCAATCGCGGCTCGCCCGGTAGAGCAAAGCGTGGTCGTCACAGGGCGCGGCGGCGGTCGTAAGTTACGAGCCATTATGGACACCATTTCCGACGTCAAGGACGTGCGCCACGGCTATCGAAACGGTCTAAAAGCACGTAAAGGCGTCGACTATTAGTATGAGCCGTCGACTAACAACTTGTGTTTCTCACTAAACTAGCGATAAAAAGCCCTAAGCAAAGAGTCAACTTTTAAATACTTTTACCGTGACTTCAAAGCCAACCCAACCACACGCAAAACAAGCTCTGAAGCCTCTTTCAGTATTTAACAGCCCACACGCGTTGATGATTCAAGGCTGCACGTCAGACGCTGGAAAAAGCGTGATGGTGGCCGCGATTTGTCGCTTATTGGCCAATAGGAATCGCAAAGTTGCGCCATTTAAGCCACAGAACATGGCTTTAAACAGCGCGGTCACTGAGGATGGCGGCGAGATTGGTCGCGCACAAGCCTTGCAGGCCATAGCGGCCGGCCTAAAGCCACATACCGACTTTAATCCGATTCTTTTAAAGCCATCCAGTGACACCGGCGCGCAAATTGTGATGCATGGTAAAGCCATTACCGATATGCAGGCTCGTGAGTACCATGATTATAAAGCCGTGGCAATGCAGGCGGTGGTTGAATCTTTTGATCGGCTTAGTGAACAATACCAACATATCATTGTCGAAGGCGCTGGCAGCCCCGCCGAAATCAATCTTCGTGAAGGCGACATTGCCAACATGGGGTTTGCCGAAAAAGTAGACTGCCCGGTGGTCATCGTAGCCGACATAGATCGGGGTGGCGTTTTCGCCCACCTGGTAGGCACACTGGAACTACTCTCGAGTTCAGAGCAAGCCCGAGTCGTGGGCTTCATCATCAACCGATTTAGAGGCGATATCAGCCTGCTGCAATCCGGTCTCGATTGGCTTGAACAGCGCACTAACAAGCCGGTTCTCGGGGTTATCCCCTATTTACATAATCTGTATCTCGACGCCGAAGACGCCATCAACGTTGAGCAAAAAGCACCTCGAAACGCCTTCACCGTCGTGGTGCCGGTACTGCCAAGGGTCAGTAATCATACCGACTTTGATGCACTCAGGCTAAACCCCGCCGTAAACTTAAAATTTATTCCTGTTGATGCCATCGACAGATCAGCTGACCTGATCATTCTGCCTGGCTCGAAAAACGTGATCAACGACCTAGCCGTATTGCGTGAAAACGGCTGGGATAAAACACTGAATCAGCATCTACGTTATGGCGGCAAGGTAATCGGAATTTGCGGAGGTTACCAACTTCTAGGCACCCACATTGACGACCCTCATGGTATCGAAAACAACGGTATACCGAGGAGCACCCTAGGCTTTGGGTTACTTGATGTTAAAACCGAACTGGCTAAAACCAAGCAATTAATCAATGTCACAGGGTATTTTCATCCTGATAGTAGCCTAGCCACGTCTAGCACCCTTAAACAAAAAAACAACAACTCTACTCAGCCAGCAAAAGTCGTCGGCTACGAAATTCATTGCGGTCAAAGTCAGCTTGCCGCTGACCTTAAGCCTCTATTCACGCTAACCGACGAACGCTTAGACGGCTGCATAAGTCCTGATGACAAACTCATCGGCACTTATATTCATGGCTTATTCGACCAGTCGGCGGCCTGTGATCAACTTTTATACTGGGCTGGCATGCGCGACTCTAAGTCAGTTGATTTGGACGCGCTGCGTGAAAGCCAACTTGACCGGGTTTCAGATGCTCTTGAAAAACATTTACGCACGGATTTTCTCGATCAAATATCCGACAATCCGTTACAGGCGACCTCTGAACATCCAGCAGAACAAAAAGTGGGGCTCTCATGAAAGGTTCCGCTTCTTCACTGCATCCCGCCGCTTCAGGGACCGGTCTGCACGGTAAAACGCTGTCAATTATCATGGTGGTGTTACTACCGCTGGTGACCCTACTGTCACTAAGCTTGGGCACCATCAACATTCCTTTTAGCCAAGTTATTAGCAGCGTGTTCGGTTCGGAAACGCAAAGCACCTCAAATGTGGTGGTTCAACAAATAAGAATACCGCGCACGGTGCTGGCGGGCATTGTCGGTGCAATACTGGGCATTTGTGGCGCGACTACCCAAGGGCTATTTCGAAACCCGCTTGCCGACCCATCATTGATCGGCGTTACTGCAGGCGCATCGGCCGGCGCCGCCATCACTATTTTTACTGCCAGTTCTATAGCCACATTAAACGGTTTAAGTGGCTTAAGCTTGGTATCCATTGGTGCTTTTTGTGGTGGGGCCATTGCGGTTGTTGGTGTGTACACTTTGGCGACCAACAAACAGACCACCTCGGTGGCAACCATGTTGCTGGCAGGCATCGCGATAACGGCGATAGCCGGTGCATTAACGAGCTTAATCGAGTACTTTGCCGACAATGACGCGTTAAGACGTATCAGCTTGTGGCAAATGGGCGGACTGGATGGCGCCAATTTTGATCGCGTCATGTTAGCCAGCACCATTGGCATCGTGATTTTCGCTCTGCTACCCCGCTACAGCACTGCGTTAAACGCCTTTTTATTAGGCGAATCTGAGGCCAGACATCTTGGCATTCATGTTCAGAAAACTAAACTCCATCTTATATTAATGGTCGCCTTAGGGGTCGGCGCTTGCGTGGCCTTGGCAGGCACCATCGTATTTGTTGGTTTGGTAGTTCCACATATTATTCGCTTATTGATTGGCCCTAATCATAAATTTTTGTTGCCATTATCAGCACTGGGGGGCGCCATATTACTGGTCATATCTGACACTTTTGCGCGCACCATATTGTCGCCTATTGAATTGCCAGTTGGCTTGGTTACGGCCCTATTTGGCGCACCTTTTTTCATCTCTCTACTCAAACATCGCAATGAGTACGGGCTAGGCACATAATGTTAATTAGCGCAGACCAACTTACGGTTCCGATACCGGGCAACAAAAGTGCTCAGCGCAATTTAGTGGCGAATGTATCTTTCTCGTTAAATGATGGCGAAATCATGGCCGTCATTGGGCCGAATGGCGCGGGCAAGTCGTCGCTACTAAAAGCCATTCAAGCGGACCTTAAATTCACCGGCACAATAGGTATGCCGGGCATCTCAACGCAAGCGAAACTCAGAGCAAAGCAATTGGCAGTGCTACCACAACACAGCCCGCTTAACTTCCCCTTCAAAGTTAAAGAAGTGGTTGAGTTAGGGCGCATACCGCATTCAACCGGCAAACAGGCGGATAAGATCATTGTTGCTGACGCTCTTGAGTTAATGGACATTTCATATCTTGCAAACCGCAGTTATACACGCCTCTCGGGTGGTGAAAGACAGCGTGTTCAGCTGGCGCGTGTATTTTGCCAAATTTGGGAACCCGCCGAACACCACCCTGAGCGATTACTCTTATTAGACGAACCTTCGTCAGCACTGGACTTAGGCCACCAACATCACTTGATGCGCGCAATCCAGCTGTTTGCAGAGCGTGGAGTTGCCGTCATCATGGTAATGCACGATATTAATCTAGCGGCACGTTATGCCGATAAAATGCTTGCCCTACTCTGCAGCGAGCAAATAGCACTTGGCAGCCCATTTGATGTGGTCAACCAAACAACCATGGAAAAACTTTACGGACTGTCGGTAGAGGTTCTACACAGCTCTAGTAACAATGCACCTGTCTTAATCGGGGCTTGATCAAAGCTGAAATGATAACGATTGAATTAACTGGAACTTAAACATTGTCGACAAACACCACCAACACTGACAAGCATTTGATACTGGGCGGCGCGCGAAGCGGCAAAAGTGCCTACGCTGAAGCACTGTCACTCAAAAACGCCGAGCGTCAAGATGCACAGGCGATCTACATTGCCACTGCCACGGCGGGCGATGCTGAAATGTCGACACGCATTGCTCGCCATCAGTTAGACCGTTCGCCACGTTGGCAACTAATCGAAGAGCCCATTAATATTGACCGTGCCTTAAGCAATATCGAGCAACCTTCGGTCATTCTGCTGGATTGTTTAACACTGTGGCTAAACAATTGTCTTCTAGACGCGCCTGAAACATGGCCAACCAAGAAGCAAGACTTTCTCGAATCATTTGAGAACTGCCAAAACAGTGTCGTTTTAGTCAGTAATGAGGTCGGACATGGTGTTATTCCCATGGGCGAAATCAGCCGTCGGTTTGTTGACGAAATCGGCTGGCTGCATCAGGACCTTGCTAAACTGTGTGACAAAGTCACGATGGTTATTGCCGGATTACCGCAACAGCTAAAATAAAGAACAACTGAACATCTAATCTAGACATTTAAACTCGTACTACTAATAAATAAAAGACAACCACCCATGCCGATTGACTGGATACACCAAGCTTGCCCAAAACCTGACGAAACATCACGCAGTGCTGCGATCATTCGCCAGGCCTCATTGACCAAGCCGGCAGGTTCACTCGGGCGACTGGAAAACATCGCCACCGATTTTGCTGCGTGGCAAAGCCTCGAAATTCCGGCATTAGAGCAAATCACAATTCGTATCTTCGCCGGTGATCACGGCGTATGTGATCAAGGGGTATCAGCATTTCCGCAGGCAGTGACGGCACAGATGGTGCAAAATTTCATTAGCGGCGGCGCGGCCATCAGTGTTTTGGCTAAACACTTAAACGCTAATTTTAAGGTTGTTAATATGGGTACTGTCATGCCCATTGACTCGCACACCGATTCGACCGTCTACACCAACGCACAGATTGCCCCCAGAACAGCTGATTTCAGTCAATCCCCAGCAATGACTGAGCAAGAACTCGAACAAGCCTTAAGCATCGGGCGCGCTGAAGTCGACAATTGTGACTTGTTTATCGGCGGCGAAATGGGCATTGGTAATACCACTGCGGCGTCGGCCATTTATGCTGCTCTGCTTAAGCTAACGGCGAAACAAACAGTCGGCCCAGGAACAGGCATTGATTCAAATACGCAATCCCACAAAGCGGCTATCATTGATTCGGCCTTGGCACTGCATAAAGATCAATTGAATTCGCCATTAGCGGTATTAAAGCACCTTGGGGGCTTTGAAGTTGCGGCTTTAGTGGGCGCCTATATCCGTGCCGCTCAAACCAAGACGCCAATATTAATAGATGGGTTTATTTGCACCTCAGCCGCTCTAATCGCCTGCAAAATTAACAAGGGGGTGCGCGATTGGATGTTGTTTTCACACAAATCCGCCGAGCCGGCACACATGATCGCCCTGAAAACGCTAAACGCCGAACCATTACTTGATCTGCAAATGCGTTTGGGTGAAGGTTCGGGGGCCGCAGTGGCCGTCCCCCTTTTGAAAAATGCGCTGGCATTGCATGGTGAAATGGCGACCTTTGCCGCTGCCGGAGTAAATAACAAGGGTGACACGAGTGACAAAGGTGACAGGATTGATAAAAGTGACTAGGTTTACGAAAAGCATTCTGGTTATCAGCTTTGTTACCACTGCACTGATCGGCTGCAACCAGAGCCAAGAACAGATAAACGATGAAAAGATGGGCCTCGACATAGACAGCACATCGAAATCAACAAGCCAACATGAGCAAGAAATCACCGTCAGCGATTTTTCCGGTAATACTCTGACCCTGCCTAAACCCGCTCAAAGAGTCGTAGCCTTAGCACCACACATTGTTGAAAACCTATTCAGCATAGGTGCAGGCGACACTTTGGTTGGCGTGGTCACACACAGCGACTTCCCGGCAGAAGCGACCAATCTGCCGATTGTCGGCGGTTATAAAAAAACCAACTACGAAAAAATCGCCGAATTAAAGCCCGATTTGATTGTGGCCTGGGAATCAGGAAATTCCTACGGTAATCTCAATAAACTAAGAGATCTTGGGTTCACGGTATTGATTGATCAACCCGATTCTCTCGACGACATTGCCAAGAGCCTTAGGATGCTTGGCTCAGCCACGGGGAAAAGTAAACGTGCTAATGAAGTAGCCACCGCGTTTACCGAAAAACTCAACAAGTTTCGTGTTAATCAGGCTGACAAGCCAAGCGTTTCAGTTTTCTATCAAGTTTGGAATGACCCCTTGATCACGATTAATGGCAACCATATTATTTCAGATGCGATTCGCGCTTGTGGCGGTAAAAACGTGTTTGCAAACGAAGTCGCGGTCGCTCCAAGAACCAACATAGAATCCGTTATCGCGAAAAACCCAGAAGCCATTATCGCCAGCGGTATGAGCGAGGCTCGCCCTGAATGGTTAGACGACTGGAAACAATGGCGCAGTATTACCGCCGTTGAGAACAACCACTTGTTTTTTGTAGACCCAGACCACCTACAAAGGCACACAATTCGACAGCTATCCGCCATCAAATCAATTTGCACTCAACTAGATCAGGTGCGCCAAGCGAGCAAAAATTAAATTCCCCCGCACAAATTGCGTTGACCAACCAAACTCTAGGCCTGAATGAATTAGCCAAAAAATATGCTAAACCAAGAAGATAGATCAGTATTTCTAAATGCCGTCATGTTTTACACGCGCATCCCAGTGCCTAGCGACTTGCCCTATTCTGCTGAGCTGCTAAACAAATCTCGAAAATACTTTACTTTGATCGGTTTAATTATCGGCGCCATTGGCTGCCTAAGCTTTGTCATTACAAATATCTTTTTGCCAGCTTCAATCGCCGTCCTCTTATCAATGATAGCCTCCATTTTAGCAACCGGCGCCTTCCATGAGGATGGTTTTGCTGACACTTGCGATGCGCTCGGCGGGGGTTGGGAACCCGAGCAAATTTTAACCATAATGAAAGACAGCCGCATTGGCACCTATGGCACTGTTGGCTTGGTTGCAATACTCGCACTAAAAGCCTTAGTCTTAACCAACCTTACGAGTTTTGGTGTGGCCACTTGGTGTATTTGCATGATAGCCGCGCACACCAGCAGCCGACTTTTCGCTTCACAAATCGTCGACAATCATGAATACGTTCAAGACACCGATAAAAGTAAAATAAAGCCGATTGCTACTCACGCTCTCGATTTTCAAGCAAAAAACTTCAGTTTAATGGTTGGCTTGGCACCCTGCCTAGTGCTTGCCTTTATTTCATTCACGTCCGCGTTTATTGGCTTGCTCATTGCGTTCATAGCCGCGAAGTATTTTATGAATTATTGTCAGTATCGAGTTGGCGGGTACACCGGTGATATTTTAGGCGCGACGCAGCAAATTTGCGAAGTCATATTTCTACTTAGCTGCTTAGCCTTCCTATAACAAACACACAACCTAACGAATATCATGATTATCGACCTAATACGTCATACCACGCCCGCGATTGACCTCGGAATCTGTTACGGCCAGACTGACTTAGACCTCAAAGAGAGTTTTCAAAGTGAATTTGACGCAATTCACGAAAAGATAGACTTGGATTACGACATAGTGATTAGTAGTCCATTACAACGATGCCTTAAGCTTGCCAAAACATTGCAGAAAGCCTCACCTGAAATAGACCCAAGAATCATGGAATACAATTTTGGTGACTGGGAGCTCAGACCGTGGAGCGAGTTCAAAACGAAAACAGCAAAACAATGGATGGATAATTTTGTTGATCAACCCGCACCTAACGGTGACAGCATGATCAGCATGCGCGAGCGCGTACTGAGCTTTTGGGAAGATCTAATTGCGCAAAACCACAGTCGAGTAGCCGTAGTCACCCACTCAGGTGTACAAAGATTGTTACACGCTGAAATTCTAGAAACACCATTAAACCGAATGTTCAGACTGGAACTGGATTTCGGCGCCATCATACGAATTTCTCATAACAAGGAAAGCAAGCTGACAACCATCAAACATCTTTAATGCCCTCTTAAAGACTGTAAATGCACCGAGCAAATTACTAGGGGTAAATGACATCTGTGACACGATTTAAGCTCAAACGAGTTAGCAACTGATCGGCAAATACGATCTCGCCGCTTTATGCAGGCTTTAAAATCAGCTATAAAGTTAATCGATGCATCAATTTCTGACCGGTTTCTATCAAAATTCAAGGTACAGCCATGCTTAGTACTGCACTACACCCTAAATCATCGGTCGACGACTTAAGTGGCTATTCATTCAATGCCAATTTATTCAGTGCCTACTTAGTGTGCCGAGGCTTGCCTGGGTTGTTGATATTTATAGTGCTACTACTAAGCAGCGCTTGCGTACCACTCGAAAAGCCAGCAAGCAGTGTCCCCTCTTCTTCAAACTCTTCTTCAAACAGTGTTAAGCATATTGAGAATCCAAATCGACGCCAGGTGTTGTTTGCGCAATCAGCGCTAAGCAAGCTGGGGTTCAATGTCGGCTCGGTAGACGGAATCTGGGGGCCGAGGTCGGCATCGGCAATGCGAAGGTTTGAAGCACAGCAAAAAATTACGAGTACCAAGGGGTTTCTCACAGACATAAATCTTAACCAACTGACTAAAGTCAGCGGCCTTAAGCAATCGGACTTTAGCCAAACGAAGAATAGTCAATCAAAGTCAAGGCCTGCAGATTCAGCTAAGGTTATACCGGCGCAGGGTATCTCCAAAAAGTTAAAGGGGAAGCTCTCTATCACGGGCCCTCAAATGGTTATTATTGAAAACACCTATTCTGTGTTTACCCAACCCGATAGTAAATCTGATAAGACATTGACACTGCAACCTGGTGCCGCAATTTATATATTAAGTAATCAAAAAGGTTGGTACGAAATCGAATCAATCAATCGACGTAAAGGCTATATCCAAGCCGACTAAACTGCATAAGTTTGAGCTTGATCAACAACGGCTGTGATATATTAAAATTCATAAAACTACACTTTTTCATAAAGACTCTACTTTGATCTTTGCTGATTCAAACTTGAATAAGATAAATGCCCAACTCCCCAACTAGAGCTGAAATAGAATCTGCGTTATCAGGCCGCAACAAAAGTACTCGCAAAAATACCAAGCAAAACCTACCCGAAGACCTGCATTTTGGCGAGCCACCGCGCAGGCAGCAGGTTATTGGTGGTAATTTGTCCGGTGTGAATCGGCGTAAAAAGTTTGGATTATTCAGTCGTTATAGCGAAGTAAATATGGTCAACTGGCTTGCCGGTGTCTTGGTGTTACTGATACTTGCGGCATTTTTCTGGCCACAGAAAAAAAATCCAACGGCCGAGATAGCCAAACAGTTTGATACGAATAAGGTTATTGCCGTTGAGGACGAAATATTAGAGCAAGCGGCCTCAGGTAATGCCAGTTTCGCTAGAGACAGCGACCAAAGTCGCGCCAACGCTTTTCGAGCCGAGGATAAAATCGACCAAAAGGTTACAGAATTACTCGCTCAGGCGGCGGATTTTTTACGTGCCAAACAATACACTCAGCCTCGAAACGCAAATGCCGTAAACATTTACCAAGAAGTCTTAACACTGCGCCCAGCTAACGTTGAGGCTAAACAAAATTTAGCGAAAATACGTGGGCACTTTTTGTATAGAGGCGTTTCGGCGCTCGATGCCGACAAACCAGCATTGGCCCAAAGTAACCTACAACGACTGGCACTGGTCGACGAGACGTCGAGCGAGTATCAAGACTTACAATCCGACATTGCTGAATACAAAATTGACAGCCAAGTGTCTGGCCTTATATCAAAAGCCACAGCCGCGTTTAATAACGGCATCCTTATCTCACCGGGCCAAAGTAGCAACGCTGGTCAGAATAGCGCTTTATCCTACTACCAACAGGCTCTTCAATTACGCAGTGGCAATGAAGACGCCTTAAAAGGAATTCAAGCGATCGTCGACAGCTTAGCGGAACAGGCCAATGA
>CAZEXS010000049.1:0-27648 GCA_964516915.1 uncultured Gammaproteobacteria bacterium | reverse complement strand
TGGCGACTTTTTTAGCTGCTTTTTTCTTAGTTACCTTTTTGGCGACTTTTTTAGCCGCCTTTTTCTTAGTGACTTTTTTAGCCACTTTCTTTGCTTCAGGCTCGGCGGATTTGGTGATCTTCTTAGCCTTCTTTTTTGATTTAGTTGTAGCCATAGTTTCCTCGCTCGTTGGTTTTGATTAACGTTTTAGAGCAGCAAAATTGGTTATTCAAAAGAACGATGTGTGCTCAACACGTACAATACAATTGAAGAGTATGTGTGTCCCTTGGCAAAAGTCAAGTAAAGCGTTATTTCATATGTCACAAAAAGGGGCTCTATGTATAATACGCGCCTCAATTAGCTTATAAATTGCGCAACTAGAATGTCTGAATTTTTATTTTCTTATGGCTTGTTTATCGCCAAAGTCGTCACTGGCCTCATCGCCTTGGTTTTCGCCGTCGCTATTATCGGCAGCGGTCGAAAGAAAGAAGAAGGTGCTAGCCTAAAGGTCACAAACTTGAATTCAAAGTTCGATGAATTGACTAGCTCGGTAAAAGAATCTCTACTTGATAAAAAGCAATTAAAGCAGCAGCAGAAGGATAAAGCCAAACAGGCCAAGAAAGAAAAGAAGACCAAACTTAAAGAAACACCTAAACCCAAACTTTTCGTGCTGAACTTCGATGGCGATATTCGTGCTAGTGAAGTCGAAAGCTTACGAGAAGAAATCACAGCATTATTGAGTGTCGCTGAGCCTCAAGATGAAGTTCTATTGCGATTGGATAATTCAGGGGGCATGGTGCACGAGCATGGTTTAGCCGCATCGCAACTTCAACGAATTAAAGATGCTCGATTGAACTTTACCGTTAGCATTGATCGCGTGGCCGCCAGTGGCGGTTATATGATGGCGTGTGTCGCGGACAAGATTGTTGCGGCTCCGTTTGCGATTATAGGCTCAATCGGTGTGGTTGCGCAGCTACCCAATTTTAATCGCCTTCTTGATAAGGCGGGCATTGATTTTGAGCAGCACACAGCCGGCGAATTCAAGCGCACAGTGACGATGTTTGGAAAGAACAGCGAAAAAGAACGCGACAAGTTAAAGGAAGAGTTACAAGAGACCCATGACTTATTTCGAGACTTTGTATCCGAGCATCGACCCAAGTTAGATGTGGCCAAGGTTTCGACGGGTGAACATTGGTATGGTAAGCAAGCGCTGGGTCTTAATTTAGTGGATGAACTAAAAACCAGCGATGAGTATCTTGTTAACAGTTTAGAGCTGTATGATATTTATGAATTAAAAATGGAAGTTAAGCAAAGCTTACAAGATAAGCTGTTTGGTGGATTGTTTTCGAGCATTGATAGGCTTAAAAGTGGCTTGTCGGACGCTGAAACCAGCTCGCACTACCGATAACTGTAGCCGAAATTTCTGCTTTTAAGGTGAGGAAAAATCATATTTACTGTTCTCGATAGTCAGGTAGTATCAAAATCTAGATACGTATTTTTGATTAGGTGTTAGTAGACACATCGAGGTCATCATGACTGATATGATCAGTAAAAGCGGTAAACAAAAGAATTTACAAACGGTGTTAGAGAATGGTGCGGAGGAACTAAAATCCTCTCGAAGGGCCAAGCGCCTAGCACAACATCAGCATTGGATGCGAGTAATGATGGAGGGGCAGGCAACCCCTGATTTGACTTACCAAAAGCCCAAAGTATAGAAAACCGACTGTTTTATTAAGGTCGGTTTTTTTTCGCCCAAGTTTTTTGGTGCGTGGTTTTTTGATCCGGGTTTTTTAGTGCGTGGTTTTTTGATGCAGGTCTTTTGAGGTCGATCTAAGGCCGGGTTAAGTTTTGACCTAGTCCCGATTAAGTCCCGATTTTGTGTTCAGCTAGGGTGCGCAGCACTATCTGTTTTTCTTAACTGAAGTGACTATTGGGCTAACGCCGACTTTCTTGAGTCTGTTCTTTACGTTTTTCGCTTTGCGCTTATCAGGGTATGGGCCTAGCCGCACGCGATAATACGTGCCGCGCTCTTGCGAGGTGCGCATATGGGTGCTTGATACGAAGCCTTTTAAAGCTAAGCGCGCACGTAACTTTTCAGCGTCGGCGTTTTTGCGAAACGATGCCACTTGAACGTAATAGTCCATGCTGGGTTGGGCCCGCTGAGGCTCAGATTCTGGCAGGTCATCGGGCATGACCGTTTCAATATCAGGCAGTACTTCATAGAAATCAAATTCTTTTTCAGTGCTTTTTGCTACCAGGTCTTGAATCGCCTTTGTATCTTCGTCTTGCACGTTTTGATTTTGTTCGAAAAGGGCTTTTAGGCCAGAACCAAAACTGCCATTACCGGTTTGTGCTCCGTGAATTAGTTTGCCCAATACCACCCCTGTTACCAATACGACCAGCAGCAAACCCCAAGGAATATTGCGTTTCTTGGTCGGTGCTTGTTTGGCTTTGGGTTTTGCCTTAATGCGCTTAGCTTGTGCCATGAGAGAGTGAAATCGAGCGTCCTATTACATTGATTCCGGAGCACCAACGCCAATGATGGTCAACCCGTTCTTGATTACTTGTTGGGTGGCTTTGCTGAGCGCCAACATGGCTGATCTCTTATCGTCTTGTGCTTCCAGTACTTTATTGGAATTGTAATAAGAGTGATACGCCGTGGCCACGTCTTTTAGATAGTAGGTTATTTGATGTGGCTCGAATTGTTGCGCGGCTTTTTCAACCACTTCGGGGAATCGCTGAAGTGCTGTTAGTAAGGTATTTTCTTGATCATTGTTAAGCTGGCTGAAATCCGCTTGTTCGAGTTCACTGGTGTCGATATCGCGCTGCTCGGCATTTTCGAAGAGACGACAAATACGTGCGTGGGCGTATTGAACATAATACATGGGGTTTTCATTATTTTGCGCTTTTGCAAGATCAAGGTCGAAGTCCATGTGTTGCTCTGACTTACGTTGTGCATAGAAAAAACGCGCTGCGTCTGAACCTATGTCGTCTCGCAGCTCTCTTAATGTTACAAACTCACCACTGCGGGTGGACATGCCGACTTTTTCGCCGCTGCGGTACAGTACCGCGAATTGTACCAACAAGACTTTTAGTTTTTCTTGATCCAACCCCAGCGCTTGAAGGGCGGCTTTTACGCGCGGAATATAACCGTGGTGATCTGAACCCCAAACGTTGATCGCCAAATCAAAACCACGATCAAGTTTATCTTGATGATAGGCAATATCAGACGCGAAGTAAGTGGGCTGGCCATTGTCACGCACGACGACACGGTCTTTTTCATCGCCGTAGTCGGTGGTGCGGAACCACCACGCCCCGCCTTTTTCATAAATGTCGCCAGATGTTTTGAGTTTATCGATGGCTTTTAAGATCTTGCCATCATCAAACAATGAACGCTCAGAGAACCAAGTATCGTAATCGACCCCAAATTCTCCTAAATCTTGTTTGATGTCGGCCAAAATAGTTTTCAGCGCGATGTCAAAAAATAGTTTAAAGCCTTTTTCATTCAGTTCTTTTTTCGCCAAAGCAATAGTGGCATCTAAAGCGGCTTCATCATCCAGGCCATCTCGTACTTTATTAAGGTCATCGGCGGATACCAGGTATTGTTGTGCGTGCTCAGCATACAGTGAGTTGCCCATTTCAATAACGTATTGACCTTTGTAGCAATTGTCCGGCAGATCAAATTTGATGTCGTTTGCTTGCAGGTATCGAATCCAAACGCTGACCGCCAGAATGTCCATCTGGCGACCTGCGTCATTCACGTAATACTCGCACTCCACTTGGTTGCCCGCGGCGCGTAGAACCCGCGCTAGTGCGTCACCGTAGGCGGCACCGCGCCCATGGCCCACATGCAAAGGCCCAGTTGGGTTGGCCGATACAAACTCAACCATGATTTTCTGTTTGGAATTTGCTTCGCTCAAACCGTACTTCTCAGCCTGAGCCAGTATTGTAGAGAGTGCTGAGGTGTGGGCATCGCTGGCCAAAAACACATTAATAAAACCAGGGCCCGCAATTTCAACGTTGACGATCAGCTCATCGCTTGGCAGTGCTTCGACCACCAATTTGGCAAGTTCGCGAGGGTTTTTGCGTGCTGGCTTGGCCAGCATCATGGCGACATTGCAAGCAAAGTCACCATGTTCCTTTTGCCTAGTACGTTCAAATACGAGGTTTACCTCGTGATCTGCCGGCAGCACTTGATTGGCCTTTAGGGTGTCTATGGCCTGTGAGAATAAGGCGTGTAATTGGTCTTTCAAGGAAAACTCTCTAAACGGTGCGGAAATAAATGGTCATGGTTTAATGATTCTCAACCGAATTAAAAATTCACGCAGCCAATTCATGTTGGTATAAGTGAAGGTAAGTAACCCACTTAATCGCTGATGAGCTGCTTTACTGGGAATCAGACAGCGGATTTTACCGTTTTATCGGCCGATTAAATAGCTTGAATACGGCGTATTGGACATCGAATTCTAGGATTTTTCGACAAATCCTTGGTTTGGCGATATTTATACAATTTTTTGCATGCGGCCTTGCTAGTTGGCTAATTAACTGTTGCGTTTGTTTTGCCACCAAAAGACCAAGCCTTGCGCATTGAGCTCGGCATCTAAAGTAATCCACTTCTTGATGGTCTCTGTATCCAATTCAGGTAATTGATTTTGGCAGCGACGCACTAAATAATCTTTAATGGCGGTGGACAATGGGGCGTCCATGGCGTCTGGATTAGTTTCGGCAACTTGTTGGGTAAGCATTACATAGTCGTCTATTTGTTCATGCAGGCCTGCAATCAACTGAGGCGTGGGTTGCAGTGCACTGTAATGAGTCAAATAGAGTGTATGCGGTTGGTAGGCCATGACTTTATCGATAGACTGATGCAGTGCATCAGGGTTGAATTGAACTGGCGTAGTGGTCGGCATCACGAATGCGTTGTTTTCGGATCTTAGCGCGCCGTAGCCTACACCCAAAGTGTCACCGGTAAACACGGCATTGGTTTGTTGGTCGACAATGCAATGGTGGTGGTTAGCGTGGCCAGGCGTGTCAATAAAAGTGAGCGGTCGCTTAGCCCAGTGAATGGTTTCACCGTCGGCCGGCTCGATAACGCGCGTTGCGTCAATAGGGCTAATTTCACCATACAAGCGATTAAACTCTTCGACGCCGTACACAGCCGATGCACCGGCGATTAATTTTGTGGGGTCTATCATATGGCGCGCACCACGCGGGTGAACCACCAGCTCGGCATTTTTACAAAGACTCATCAGAGCACCTGCGCCACCTGCGTGATCTAAGTGTATGTGGGTGAGAATAATATAATCAACATGATCAAAACTTAGACCCAGCTGCTTGATTGCCGTTTCTACCTGTGTGACAGAATACTGGGTGCCAGTGTCAATGATGCACAAGCGGTCACCAGACCGTATGAGGTGGATAGCCGCAAGTTGTGGTTGATAGTAGAGCGCGTCTACCGTGTAAATTTCGGAATTGGGTACAAATTCTTGCATATGGTTGTGGTTCTTTTGAGTGTCGTGTTGGGGTTATGGAGTTTACGTTTTTGGCTTCTTTACTGCTCTAAGCTGTTCTATGGTTTGGATAAATATATAGTATTCCTTGTTTAATGGTGTCGGACTCTTTTAATTGTGTCAAAATAGTTCGGCTAAGATGCGACGGATAAGCTTGGACAGTCCAATTGTAGAAAAACTGTAGAAGTTCTGGGATAATTTTTTTAACCATTAAATGAAAGCATTCGTGTGAACATCGGTTCTTATTAACCAGTGTAACCTGAGAAATTGATAAACAGAGGTCTCTTAAATTATGAAAACTATTAAACCAACGAATACCAAAGAAAAAGCCACTAAATCATTGAGCACGGCTCTTGCCACGTCTGTACTTGCAACTGCGTTGATGAGTGTTGCGCCGATTGCATCGGCCGCTTCGACCGAGCGTTGTGCCGACGTCGTTAAAGGTGGTAAAAACACATGTGCGGTAAAATCACTGGGTATTTCTTGCCAAGGTCAAGCAACCGAAGACAATATGGTAGGTGCTTGGATTAAAGTACCAAGTGGTACTTGCGGCAATATTGTAGCGATTTGTGCTGGAGATGCTGAAGCGCCTGAAGGCACTAAAAAGAAAAGACTTGCTAAAGCATGTGGCAAAATTGCCGAGCAGTCTGATGCTGAAGTTGTAGGCGGTCGTTTGGTTGATAAATACGGCGAATCGATATAGCAAACAGTCACGAAAAGCTGTTGTAATCGCTCAGCAGCTTTTTGGCTCGAATGAGTGAGCTCATGCCTTGGTTTTTAACACTTCTTGAGCATGACGATGAAATTTTGATCTTGAGTTAGATATCAAATTGATATCTAACTGATCTAACCCAAAGCTAGAAAATAATACATTGATATGCACCCTGATAGACAATGTGGCTTGGGCATACGCCCAGAATTTTTTGATCAGGTACTGGAAAATCGCCCTAAGTTAGGTTTTCTGGAAGCGCATTCCGAAAATTATTTTGGTGAATCTTTAAGCAAAAGCAAGCTAGCTGAATTGCGCAAACATTACCCCATTAGTCTGCATGGAGTGGGCTTATCATTGGGGCGGGCAGATGATCTTGATGCAGATCATTTACGCCAGTTGAAGTTGTTGGTTGACGAAATCGACCCAATCATTGTTTCTGAACACCTGGCATGGAGTGCCTATGCCCACAGACATATCCCCGATTTATTGCCGCTTCCATTGACTAAACAGTCATTGGAGCTCATGTGCGGGCACATTGATCAAATGCAGCAAGCGTTGGGTCGGCAGGTGCTGGTTGAAAACCCATCAAATTATTTATTGTTCGATCAACTTCAGGTACCAGAGCCTGAATTTTTGAACTTATTAGCCGAGCGTACCGGTTGTGGTTTGTTGGTTGATGTTAATAATATCTACGTAAGCGCTCAAAACATCGGGCGTGATCCGGAGCGTTATTTACAGTCCTTGAACTCCGAAGCGATTGGCCAATATCACATTGCCGGATACACCGAAGTCGAGCGTGAATTCGGTGGCCAAACCGAAGCATTACTGATTGATACCCATAATCAACCAGTTTATGAACCAGTATGGTCGCTGTTTGAAAAGGCGATTGATTGGCACGGCGTTCGTCCCACTTTATTTGAATGGGATTCTGACTTTCCTGAGTTCTCGGTGTTGCTAGATGAATGTCAAAAAGCAACAAACAGGCTATGCTCTAAGGAAGCAACGCCAAAGCGAAGTCAGTCGACCTCGACCTACAGGCCAGCTGATGATCAAGATTCATGTAATTCACAAGACCTTGCTTCATTGCAAACGGTATTTTTAGATGACCTGTTGTCTTTAAATACTGGGTCTGAACAGATTGTAGCTAAACATAGCCAGCGTTTATCGGTCTACCAAAACAATTTCTATGGGGCGATGCAGAGCTATTTGGCCGATGTTTATCCAGCGACTATGGGGGTGGTTGGTGAAGATTTTTTTCGGCAGATGGTGCGACTTCTATTGTCGCTAAGGGCGCCATCAGAAGGTAATATTCATGGGTTTGGCCATGAATTGAGTCAGACTTTAAGCCACTTTGAGGGCCTGGATGCATTACCGTATTTGTCAGACCTATTGGAATACGAATGGGCTTTGCACTCGGCGTACTACAGTGATATACGAGATGCCTTAGATGCAACATCGTTACCTCAAAACGAGTTGTTATCTTTGCCTGTAGTTTTGAATGATTCGGTGCGCATCATTTCTTCGAGCTTTCCTCTGTATGAGATTCATCGTCAGAGTTTGCCAACCTATCGGCAGGAAGTGTCGATAAGTTTGGATCAAAGCTGTGACAGCGTATTGGTATATAAACACGATGAAATGGTGGACTCACTGACTCTAAACCAAGCAATGATGCTCATTTTGAAAAAATTACAAGAATATGGAAATTTATTGCAAGCAATTGAGGCGTTAAGCGGGTCTTTAGATTCGAATGATATAGCGTCAAGTTTGAGTTTTATCTTTGAAAAGCAGCTCTTGAGCCCGATTGCGGTGCCGAAAGAGCTGCCACATTAGTTAGCATACGGCGCGGTTTTAGGTTTTAATGGCGGCTTGCAGGTTGTTTTGAATTAAGTACTATTTAGAAAAATACTAACAATGATGGTTTAACATGAAAAATTTATATTTAGCTTTTTGTAGTTTTTGCTCTGTCGCTATTGCGCCGCTGGCGAGTCTTATGGCTCGTATCTATATTGGTTTGATCTTTTGGCGTTCCGGTGTGGCGAAGTTTGAAGATATGGAGTTAACTGTGGAGATGTTTGACCCGGCCGAAGACGGTGAATTTGTAATCTCATTTTTACCTGAAGCGTTTCCACCGGTGATTACAGCGTATTTGGCAACTTACGCAGAGCTTATTTTGCCGTTGTTGTTATTTATCGGTTTGTTCACTCGAATTGGCGCCTTTGGCTTATTGATTATGACGGTCGTTATTCAATTTTTTGTTCCAGGGTTTGAAGATCATCAGCACTATTTGTGGATGGCCTTACTTGCCATGTTGATTGCTCATTCACCCAATAAACTCTCCCTTGATTACTGGCTATTGAAAGATCGCTAGTCAGTAACGTTGGTAGCAGTAACCCATACCTATCTAGTCCCCCTTTTGAGGGTTGCTGCTTTTTCGCCCTCGGTTGTTATAAAATAGCCGAGGGTTCTTTTTGTATT
The DNA here is from genome assembly GCA_964516915.1 of uncultured Gammaproteobacteria bacterium. Lineage (GTDB taxonomy): Bacteria > Pseudomonadota > Gammaproteobacteria > Arenicellales > Arenicellaceae > Arenicella. The sequence goes on along the minus strand of CAZEXS010000049.1, from coordinate 18,972 downwards.
GATCAGCGATAGATTCCCGTTGATTTTTCAGGAAGACTTCGGTGAATAGATGTGGTTTTAACTAAGAGCTGACGCGCGTCAAAATGCGAGTTATTCTTAGTGCATGCCTAAGAAGCCAAAACTCGCGCCCTCCGCCGTTATAGGGCGCTATGCCCCCAGCCCTACCGGTGACCTGCATTTAGGGAATTTACGTACCGCGCTCGTCGCGTGGTTGCATGCGCGTTGTCATGATGGCAAATTTTTAATGCGTATTGAGGACATCGATACGCCCAGAATGGTTGTCGGCAGTGATACGCGGATACTTAAAGATTTGGAATGGTTAGGCCTAGATTGGGACGGTGAAGTCACTTATCAGTCACAGCGTTCTGAGCTTTATAGGGCCGCTATTGAGGACTTGCTGGCCCAAGACATGGCTTATCCGTGTTTTTGTTCGCGTAAAGATATTCGGCAAGCGAGTAGCGCGCCACACCTGCATTTAGGAATTTACCCAGGGACCTGTGCGCAACTAACACCGCATCAGGTTTCACAAAAGTCAGGCCTTAAATCTCCGGCGCTTCGAGTTCGAGTGCCGAAAGATTTACAACAACTAAGCGGTGATTTTGTGATGCATCGTGCAGATGGTTTATTCGCTTATCAGCTCGCGGTGGTGGTCGATGATCTTGATCAAGGCATCACTGATGTAGTGCGTGGCAAGGATTTGGCGGATAGCACAGCAAGACAGCTGTTTTTAGCCAAGCTTTTGAGTCGGCAAGATTCTCCGACTCGATATCATCATGTGCCATTAATGCAAGATGAAAATGGCAATAAAATGTCCAAGCGGGATGGTTCGTATTCAGCGCAAGATTGGCGAGACAATGGGGGCACGGCTGAATCCTTGTTGGCAACGTTTGTAAGATCTCTGGGGCTACCTCTTGGGCAAAGTACAATGCAGGAATCGGTCAGTGTTGATGATTTAGTCGCATTGGTGAATGAATGGGGGTTTGATCGTTTATTAGACGATACTCACACAGAGGCGCTCAATGTCGAGCTATGAAGGCAGCGGCTCGGCAACTAGCTCAGACGAATTATCAGCGAGCTCAGCTACGACGCTCGTTAGGGACTATGCAGCGTCGTTATTTGCCTGCGCTGCTGGCGCAGTCGATGTTCAAACCGTGTCAGGTGGCGATATCAACGAGTGTTTCTACGTAAAATCCAGTGACGGTGACGAGATATTTATTAAAGCCAACTCCGCACCTGAGTTGCTCATTTCTGAGCATCAATCGCTGCAAAATCTAGCGAATTTAGGCATCGATAGCTACCCTGCAATTATTGGCTTTAAAGAGCTAAGTGGCTTTGCCTTAATGGCGTTAAAGCACTACCACCTTGCACCATTGAATGAACAAACCGGTGGTATCGCGGCCAGAACTTTGCTGACACAGCACGACACCGAAGCGCAACAATTTGGCTGGCCACTGGATGGTTTCATTGGGGCTTCTCCCCAATTCAATAGTTGGAGTGATAGCTGGTTGGAGTTTTATACACAGCGCCGTTTAGCACCTCAACTTGCCATGGCCAGCGGTAATGGGCTTAATGCGGCAACAGTTTTAGTTATTGAAAAGGTGATTTCGAACCTTGATTCATACATTGATACTGCGAATATTACCCCAAGCTTGCTGCATGGTGACCTTTGGGGCGGTAATCTTGGATTTGACCTGCTTAGGCAATGCCCTGTTTTGTACGATCCGGCCCCATATTATGGAGACCCTGAAGCGGATATAGCCATGACTCGCTTGTTCGGTACATTGCCAAATAGTTTTTATACCGAGTACAGAAAAGCTCGCCCAGAACCTCAGGATATACGGCAGCGCGAGCCTTTGTATAACCTTTACCACGCACTAAATCATTTCAATTTGTTTGGGCCTCAGTACGAGCCCATGATTATGAAATGCTGTCGTCAGTTTCTATAAATGAATTGTTGACTATCTATAATGATAGGAGTATGGTTTTTACATGAGTCGCAGGGGCTAAGAGTTTGTTACTGCATAGGATTGAATGATAGTTATGGAATATGAGGAGATCTAAAGCTTTGGTATAAGGTTTTTCTTTGCTAAGAAATATTTTTATTTTTTTTTAAAGCTTTCACACTTTATCAACAATGATTGACATACATTAATCCTCGTTGAATTTAGTTTTCACATTAAAGTAACCCCAACCCGTACTTCAATGTGATTTTTTGGGGGGCATAATTAGCCCGTCAATCATTAGCCTGCCGAGGCACCCAACCCCCCTCGGCAGGCTTTTTTTTGTCTGCGTTATTACGTTTTTTGTAAATATGTAAGTAATAGATGTTTCTTATGAGTGCTATTCAGACCATCACTGTGATTTTCCTGATTTCAATACACTGATTCATTCACTCTCCGCCACTCGATATATTCCCACGGAATTAAAAGAAGCCGATTCATCTAGATCTGGCAGGGTGTGGCTAGAATATCGCTCGACTTCCATTAGGCCGTGTGCGTTCGAAAATTTAACACGTGAGTCGGCGACAATGACGTCGTCATAATCGTCGATGAACCTAGATAACATGGGAAAATTTTCGCTGTCGTAGAACACATCGGCGATAAGTAAAAGCGAATCATGTTTGGTGGCTTTAGAAGTATTAGTCTTCTTCTGTGTTCTTTTTTTATCATCTTTGGCGTTTTCATCCAGAGTCTTGTCATTTAGAGCACTGTCATCCAAAGAGCAGACTGGTTCAACGGTTTGACCATTTATCCCTGCGTTAAGCTTAGTTGCCAATAAGGCTGCGGGGTCTGAGTCTACGGCAAACACTCTTGCTGCCCCGGCCATTTTGGCGGCGATAGCAACTACCCCTGAACCGCAGCCAAAATCAATGACCGATCGACCTCGCACTAGCTCTGCGTTGTCAAAAAGATAGCGTGCCATCACTTGGCCGCTGGCCCAACAAAATGCCCAATAAGGCGGTTGATCCATCAAGAACGATACTTGGTCGGCGGTAAGCTCCGATTGTGGATAACCGTCATCGATTAGCATCAGTTCAATCTCAGGTACCAGCGGTAAGGATTGAGAAGTTAAAATTGCTTGCGGAACCTTGCCTTGTAAAGTTGCTGTTAAGGCATTTAATAGGCTGTGTTCTTCGCTTAGTTTCATGCTCATGTCGGTAGAACATTGCGTGGTATGATCAAATTTTAGCCTTCATTCTAACGGTTTATGTATTCACTTGTTGCGAGCATTAATGGGGTTCTTTGGGGGCATTTACTGATTTACCTGTTGCTGATAGCCGGGGTATGGTTTTCAATTCGCTTAAGGTTTGTTCAGTTGTTTGGGTTTGGTCATATGTTTGGCCTACTCAAACAAAGTCGCAGCATGGACGGCAGCGGTATTTCATCATTCCAAGCTTTGTGTACAAGCCTATCTGCGCGAGTCGGTACAGGTAATTTGGCCGGAGTTGCCATCGCAATTTCAGTGGGTGGGCCTGGCGCGGTGTTTTGGATGTGGGTAATTGCCTTTCTTGGTATGGCGACGGCTTTTGCTGAATGCCTATTGGCACAGCTTTACAAAGTCAAAAACCGAGATGGCGATTTTCGTGGTGGCCCAGCATATTATATAAAATTGGGCTTAGGCTACCGCCCTCTGGCAGTATTGTTCTCATTATCTTTGATGTTTGGCTACACCTTCGTGTTCAATGCAACTCAGGCCAATACCATAGCCGATGCCCTGAATTACAGTTATGGCTTGCCGACAATATACAGCGGTATTGTCATTACCCTGATCGCCGGTTTTATTGTGATCGGTGGATTAAAATCGATAGCGCGCTTTTCAGAAGTAGTGGTGCCTTTAATGGCTCTGCTGTTTGTCGCTGTTGCAGTATTTATTGTGATGATTAATTTACACATCGTGCCAAAGCTATTGCTCGAAATTATCACGTCGGCATTTGGTTTGTCCGAAATAGCCGGCGCCACATTTGCCGTTGCCGTGCAAAATGGCGTAACTCGCGGCTTGTATTCAAATGAGGCGGGGGCGGGAAGCGTTCCTCAAGCCGCTGCCGCCGCGGCACCTAAGCCAAACCACCCAGCCACACAGGGCTATATTCAAATGCTCGGCGTGTTTATTGATACAATGGTTATCTGCACCTGTACGGCCATCGTCATTATGTTGGCAGGTGACTACATCGGCGTGGAGATGACCGGCATCCGTATGACACAAGCCGCAATGGATGTGCACTTGGGCAGTTTTGGCGGCCATTTTGTTGCGTTGGCAATCACTGTATTCGCATTCACCTCTATTGTTGGAAATTACGCATATGCCGAAAGTAATCTGCATTTCTTTGCGCTTGATAACTCTCTTGGCCGCGGTATTTTCACGGCTGTATTTCTAGCAATGACATTGCTCGGAACTCAGGCTGAGCTTAAGCTAGTTTGGGCGATGGCAGATATGGCTTTTGGGTTAATGGCGGTGATTAACGTGGTGGCAATTATGTTGTTAACGCCGACAGTTTGCATTGTTGCCCGTCATTACAAAGCACAGCGGATGCAAAAAAAGCAAAGCAAAAGTCTAGTGCAGGCAGCCAGCGATGATTCCATTCGTTTTAATGCCCAAGATATAAAAGTGCAAGGTAGAGTTGATAATCAAATATGGTAAACCAATGTGAATCGGCGAAACACGTTTATGAAAACAGTGTTTCGTGGCTTGATCATTATGTCTGCTCTCTCTACAGCATTGTCTTTATAGAGTTGTCCTTACGCGATTAATTGGGTCTTGCATATTTAGAAAATTTGCTAATTAAAAACCACGAGGCTGTAGATCCTAACAATATTGATAGATTATTTACGATCTTTTAACTCAATTATTTTCAGTGTCTTCATATGCAATATACATATAATGATATAATCTTACATCATATTGCGGGGCTTTCCCTTGATATCAAAACTAACATCAACATGTTCGGTGTATTAATATGGCAAATCAAAAAAACGATAAACAAACAATGCCGGAGTCGGTAGAGCCGCGTCGCGACTTTATGCAGAAAGCCGCGTTAGCAATCGGCACTGGCGTGGCTGGGCTAGGTGTAGGGCAAGCTCTTGCCATGGGCTCAAAGAGTTCAAAACCCATTGTTGCATCGCCAGATTTTTCTACTTTGGATTATAAAAATAACCTTTGGGCACGAGACACGATGGCTCGAATTCAGGGTGATTTGGATTTCGGCAAGCAGAAGTTTGGATGGTACAAAGGTGTGGTTCGTAGCATTATACCCAACAAGAAAAACCAAGTTTTGTTTGGGTTTGAGGGCTTCTCGTATGCGCGTTTGGTGGATAACGGCGACGGCACTTATAAAAAGTTGTTGAGAGAGGTTGGTTACTACACTGACCTAGAAACCGGCGAAGTGATGGAAACCTATAAGAATCCATTTACAAACGAAGAAGTTCCGGTAGTGCACATTGCAAACGACCCATTTAACTATGTGATCAGCGCTTACTATCCTAAGCCGCCTAACTACGGTGGTTTGAACGAAGCAGAGGCGCCGGATATCCCCATTTATCTGCCATTTCAGGACACAGGTAACAACAGTTTGCTTCTGCAATCCAATATCGATCTCTTTTACCCATCGGCGTTACAGCCAGATAAGTGGCCACGAGAATCCCCTGGTCCAATGACCCGTGTGTCAGAGATGTTTAATTATGTGTTCGATAAAGAAGACGTGGCTGACAACGATAAAACGGCGCTTTATTTTTCTGGCTCTTGGAATCGCATTACGCCGTGGCTTCCATGGATGTTGATGGATCAAGCTCCTGGTCATATTCATTATGATTGCGTGATGGGTTGCTACCCAGATGAGTCTCTTATGTCACCCAAAGTGCGGGCTTACGCTGAAAAGCACCACCCAATTTATTTTGACGCACCCACAGAGTGGAAAGAACCAAGTCTGTCCAGTTTGGAAGTTTATGCTATTGAGCAGACACCAGCACCGGTTAAAAAGTAAGTTTAACTTAAGTATGGAATTCGCAAAGAGCAACCAAAACTTATTGGGTTGCTCTTTGTGATTACTTTTTAGGTTTAAGGATAGTATGCTAAGCAATCGCAGCCTTTGACGGTCAGTTGATTAATTCAAGTGGCGTTTTTAAAATTGATAGGGTTCGTCGCTGCAGTATTATGTATAGCGATTTTTCTAAAAGAAATTTGGGCTCATAGCCGAACAAAATCTTCTATTGTGTTGTCGCTATCCCGCTGCTTCTATTAGCTAAGTCAATTATTTCCTTCACAATCAGCGGTTTATTGACTCGGTCGATATAGTGGCCCATACCATCAACCAATACCACCCGACTGTTTTTTATTAGCTCACCCGTATGTCGACCGTGTTCGACGGGTATTAAGGTGTCTTCTTTACCGTGAATAACTAAGCTTGGCTGTTGGATATTAGACAATAAATTTATGCGATCACCTGAGTCCAATATGGCCCATAATTGACGCGCCACGCCGTCAGGATAACTGGACCTATCATAACTACGTGACGCCACTTTTCGCCACTCTTGTTCAGTGAGTTCGGCGGAACTTCCGTCAATTTGTTGACCGATTGTGGCGGAGTTGGCCATGGCTTGCTCTCGAGTTGGAATTGAACCGCCTGGCATATCAAGTGTCACCGAGCCTTCCGGTAAGTTCTCATCACCACTGGTTGACATAATAGACGTCAGCGTTTTGATACGAGTGGGGTTTTGTGCCGCTACGATTTGCGCGATCATCCCCCCCATCGACATGCCTACCACATGAGCCGTTTTCACCTCTAGATAGTCTAGTAAGCCAATAGCATCGGCTGCCATATCATCTAATTTATAAGGTGAGCCTAATGACATTCCGAGCTTATAGCGCACACCGGTTATGATTCCCGGAGTATCTTCACGGTAGAACTTGGTTGACCACCCGGCATCACGGTTGTCGTAACGAATGACGTGATAGCCGGCGTCGACAAATGCCCAAACCATATCATCGTCCCAATGGATTAGTTGACCGCCAAGCCCCATAACTAATAGTATGGTCTCGTGTTCAGGGTCTCCAAACTCCTGATAGGCTATGCTAATGTCGTTAACGTGCGCGTAGTATGTCGGGTATTCAACTTGCTCACTACGCGTCGCGTTAGCCGAGCTAGTGATTAAGAACCAAGATGTCAAAATGATGACTAGAAAATGACCGCTTAGGAATCGGCTGCGTGAAAATGAATTACTAATCATGTTATTTGTGAGGTCGTTGCCAAATTGGGGTTGAATCGGAATATCTTGCAATGTGTGTATCTTAGATGATTTAGTCAGACATGTGGTCAATGCTTTGACATGAATTTTGCTTTGCTTGCCTAGCCGTAGGTATGACCTATTTAACAATAACACCTAGAGCCAACTTGAGGGGTAAGGAGCCAGCTTGATCAGTCGTACAAAACTCGCCGTGAATTGCATCTCAATGATCGTTGTGCTGAGCGTGTTGGGTTTGATGTTTTGGTTGTGGCACCCGCTTTCTGAATCAGTCAGCTCCGAGACGTTGAGCTTGCCTGCTAAAAAATACCATGCTGAGATAATTCGAGACGAATGGGGAGTACCGCACATCGTTGGTGATACTAATGCTGACACTTCCTTTGGATTAGCCTACGCGCATTCGGAAGACGACTTTGAAACCATTCAAGAGACGGTGGCAGCGACACGCGGTGTGTTGGCGCAGTATCGCGGTAAAAGCGCATCGGTCACTGACTATTTTGTTCAGTTATTGGATGTATGGGGCAGTATTGAGCGGGGCTATGATGCGATTCCCAGTGATGTGATTGAGGTGGCCGAAGCCTATGCCGACGGGTTGAATTTGTATGCTAGCCAACATTCAACTGACATGTGGACTGGCTTGGCGCCATTTACCGCGCAAGATGTGATTGCGGGTTTCGTATTCAAAACCCCGTTTTTCTATGGTTTAGATAAGCCACTGCAAAATTTGTTTGAGCCGCATAGCGAGCTGGAGCTGGCGCTTGCGCCAGTGGGTGACGCCCTCGCATGGTCAACTGTGCCAAAGGGCTCTGGTGAGCGGGGTTCCAATGCCATTGCTGTTGCCGCGAAGCGTTCGCCGGATAATAAAACACGTCTATTGATCAATTCGCACCAGCCGATGGTGGGCCCGGTGGCATGGTATGAGGCGCATTTACATTCTGGGCAAGGTTGGCGGATACAGGGCGGCCTATTTCCAGGCACGCCAGTCATCTTACATGGCTTTACTGAAAATCTTGGTTGGGCCAGCACGGTTAATCATATTGATTTGTGGGACGAATACTTGCTCACAATTAACCCTGACGACCCTCGGCAATATCTGCTTGACGGCAAATGGCTGAACTTCGATGTCCGTGAGGTGACGATTTTAGTGAAATTGATTGGGCCGTTTAGATTTCCTGCAAAACGAACAGTGCGGTGGAGCCGGCATGGGCCTGTGATCAAATCTGGCGACAAAACTTATGCGATCAGATACGCGGGCATCAATGAGGTCGGCCAACTCGAACAGTACGTGAGACTAAATCAAGCCAAAAACCTAGAGGACTTTATGCAAGCCATGGCGCTTGTGCAGCTTCCTAGCATTAATTTTATCTACGCTGATAAGGACAGCAACATTGGCTTTATTCATAATGCTCAATACCCGAATCGTGCTCAGGAGGGCTGGGATTGGCGCAAAGTCATGCCCGGTGAGGTCGGCGATTTTATTTGGCAGGGTTATCGTCCATTTTCGCAAGTCCCAAGGCTACTAAACCCAAAGTCTGGTTTGTTGTTCAATGCTAATAATACGCCTTTTACGGCCACCGACGGTGATGATAATTTATCTCCGGAGCATTACCCAAAATCGATGGGGCTAGCTCATAAGCAAACTAACCGATCGTGGCGACTGATTGAATTAAATGACGGCAAGTCACCGATTGGTGAGGCCGAACTATTAAATCAGAAGTTCGATATACAATACTCAACACAATCAGAGGCATATCAAACACTGCAAAAAGTGATGGTTCAAGATTGGTCTGATAAGTCTGAATTAGTGCAAGCACAGAAAATAATAGGCGACTGGAATTTGCGTGCCGACGTAAACAATAAGCAAGCGGCTTTGCCAATCACCCTATTTCGTGAACTGTATAAGAACAAAGACCGAGATGATCGATCTCCGGCCACGTTGCGCGCTGCGGCTCAACGATCAGTTGATTATTTGCATAACAATTACGGCAAGCTTGACCCAACTTGGGGTGAAGTAAACAGACTGGTACGTGGAGAATTTAATCAAGCAGTTGACGGTGGCCCTGATTTATTACGTGCGATTTACTCGCTGGATCATGATCAAGATAGTAAAGCTTATGCTACGCATGGTGATACATGGATGGCGTTAGTCAGCTGGGGCGAACAAGGTCAATCCGCAAAAGTACTGCATCAATTTGGCAGTGCGACGCAAGATGAAACGTCGCCGCACTACGCTGATCAAGCTGATTTGTTTGTCAAGCATCAATGGCGGGAAGCACTATTTGATCTCGATGAGATTCGAAAAATAGCCGTAAAACAATATAAGGTTGGTGGCCAATACTCGCAGTGAAACTGCTAGACTCTCTAGCTTAGCTGTATGAGCGTTGGTTCTAGACTGGTTTTGGCGCATATTGCCTTTTAGCAGAATTGTAAGATTGAAATAGATAAAACAAACATGATGGCGATGCCCAAACCCCTAACATCTGTGGTAGCACTCGCTCGCTTTGAGTTGGTTGGTGAGTATTTAGATGCTGCGATTAGTGCGCTTGCTCAAGAATCTGATTGGCAAGAATGGGTTAACCAAGTTGAACTTCATGGATTATCCGGCATTATCAATAAACACCTTTATGATCACGATTTGCCAATCCCTGACCTGGTCGTCGATGCACTTTTGGCATTGAAAGAGCGCCACATCTTGGCTTCAAAAATGCGCTATCAAGCATTGCGAGAGATCGATGCTTGCTTCCAAAAACACCAAGTTGATTATATTGCCTTAAAAGGCTCAGCATTGGTTCCACATATTTATCGACAAGGCTTTCTTCGTCCGATGCGCGATATGGACATACTGGTGCGGCGAGACGATCAAGTCATTGCCGCCAATGCTTTGCGTGAACTTGGTTATGACTTGCCAGATACACAACCATCAAAGTTTATGCATGATATGAATCAACTGCCTAATGCGACTAAAACTATCGAAGGTCTTATTTCGAGTATCGAGCTGCACCTTGATGGCATATCGCGCGAAGTTAAGGGTCATTTGTATTACCCTGAAAGCGCTGATAGCGTACAAAGGCTGTCCTGGGGCACAATCAGCTCTAAAGCGCTTGAAGATATACTAATGTTACATCAAGTCAGTCGCCATCTAGAAGGCCTGCATCCTAACGCGATACTTAAGTTGATTAACGTGATGGACGTCATTGCTTTGGCGAATCACGTGCAAAGTACTGGGCAATGGAATAGGCTGGTTAAAGAATATCCGCACGTCATCAATACCTTACGATGCCTGCATTTACTGACACCATTGCCAGTTAATTTACAACAAGCCGTGGAACTATTGCCGTGCCGAGAGGTTAAACAGGTAGGGCAAATTATGGGTTCACTGACGTCGATATTTTTTGTAAAAGAAACCTTGAGGGTCAGATTAAAGCGACTTTTTCTGCCGTCTGATTGGTGGATGCATCTGCATTATAATGTTGATCCAAATAGGTCGCTTATCTGGGTAAAACTTATTCGCCACCCTTTAAAGGTAAGTAATTGGCTGTTGCGGCGCGCATATTCATGGGTTTTAGGTGGTTAGAAAATGAGTAAAGCACAATGAATTTAGCTCATCATTATAGAAGAGTGCCCGAATGGCTGATTGAAGACATGGATGGTGACCTGCTGGCATTTAACCCGGTTAGTACTATGACTGTACATTTAAATGTCCCTTCATCTGTGGTTTGGCGGTTGTGTGATGAGGATCGCTCAGTGGCTGATATCATTGATGTTCTGACGCAAGCGTATCCCGCACAAGTCGAGCAAATTGCTCATGACGTAGTCGAGGTGATTGAGCAACTAGCACAGCAAGCACTCATAGAGCAGGTAATCATATAGTGGGTGTATGGTCAGTCAATATTGGTGGTGCACCGCTAACCTTGCACGCTTTTGACGATGAATCGAACGACCTTATTCGAAGCATGCTGTCGTCTTTTGTCGTTAAAATCACAGACGATAAAATGCGAGCTAATATTATCGACCAGCCGATTATCAGTCTGCGATATGCGAACCGTTTGTGGAAGATTCACGACGCTGATAGCAACTTGACTTACGATATTAGTGCGGCTGGTGATGCTATTTACTATCTAACTGACCGAATTGCTTATCACGTTGCCGACAGAACTGCCGATGCGCACTGCTTGCATGCGGCGGCCGTGGTTAGAGGGCGAAAGGCGTTGCTAATGCCGGCCGTGAGCGGCTCAGGCAAGAGCAGTTTTTGCGCTTGGTTGGTCAGTCAAGGCTATCGGTATTTAACCGACGAGTTGGTGTTGTTAAAACCGACCGGAGGCGTGACCGGTTTACGTCGACCAATCCAGATAAAGCCGCAAGGGTTAGAGGCTATCGCAAACTTGCTTGAAAAGCCGGAGCAAATATTGGCCGGACAAAGCGCCAATGCTATATCAATTGAATGTTTGACCGGGCTTGCTCAAGAAGCCAGACAGATAAAATCTGAATACGAACCGGAAATCAGCGGCTTTGTATTCCCAAAATACCGGCCGGCGGCAGGGTTTAAGTTTACCAAACTGCCCAGTGCAGAAGCTGGTTTAGCGTTAATGGGTTGTCACGTTAACTTTCGAAACTTAGAGAATGGCGGTTTTAAAGAGCTGATGACATTGGTTCGCTCTACGCCCAGTTACTCGCTCGTTTACGGCGGTTTTTCTGATCTTCCTGAGAATTTCATTTCCCAGTTAGATGCGCTGTTATCCTAATCTTTATATCAACTGGCTAACTCGTTTATGGTGATATTCATTGTGCCATTTATGTTCGGAAAATAGTCGCAGTGCCAGTTTCAGTACCAGTGATATGCAGTCAAACCATTTTAGTCTCACTCTATATCCTGCGTCAGGTAAATATATTTATGGCTCCGCGTCTTCACTATTCGATTTTGCCGTTTTCAAAAGTAAATCATCGATAATAAACAATAAGTCTTTAATATTTAACAATAGTTTTCATTGCTAATAACACGCTATATCTTTACATATGCGACTATTGGCGGGTATATTAATTCCAGTTAACGCTAATTTAATGTTGTAAAGCTTGCTGGGGGGCGGTAGGTGGCAAAACATTTTGGCTTTTTAGTGGTTTTTTGAGTGGCTTAAAAGCCAAGCAATACACCATTATGATATTGGCCATTTGTCACGCAATAGTATATTTAACTGCTGTTGATTGAAGCTTAAAAAATCTCATACTTAGCTCCCCCCCCCATGACCCTTACTCGAAGTGTTTTTTAGCACTTTGTGGTACTTCATTAGGTTGGTCACCATCGGTAAATAGTTGCCGTTGTTAAAAGCTATTTGATAGCTTCTGAGTATCTATGAAAAATCAAAAATCGAACTCATTTCGCAGTTGTGTTTCGTATCTATTGCTCGCTAGTGGATTAAAATTTGGCCATATTGACCATAGGAAAAAGTCGATTGCGCGCCCATTCATATTATTTAGTTTATTTTTCATTAGCCTTGTTACAACACAAGCAGTACATGCACAAGCCGCCAGTACTTTACTTAAAGAGGCGCAAGAGGTTGATTCTACAACGGTTCTAAATTCAGTAGAGCTTGGCCAGCCTATGAAGTACAACCTGCAATGGAACTGCAGTATTGTCAGTGCTCCGCCGAATGATTGTGGAACATTTGTTCTAACCGATCCGCTGCCTGCTGGCTTTGTTTTTGAAACCTGCTTGGTGTCAAATAATCTTTACACCTGTATGCATGACGCAGGCTCTAATACTGTGACGATTACGTTGGGCGATGGCGTCACGGATGTTCTGGCCGACGGAGATGCGGCAAACGCCACTATTATCGGTACTGTGTCCTCAGACCCAGTGTTCTCCGGAACAGACCTTGATAACACGGCTACGGCAGTTTTGAGCAATATTCCGGCGCCTTCGGCTTCAACCAGCAGTGTGCCGATTAATGAGCCCAGTAATAACTGGGAGTTAGAGAAAACCTTCGCGGTTCCTGGTGGGTCGCTTGGCCCAGCGCTGGATAATAATTCCATTTATCGGATCGAAGTTTGTCCTAATGGCCCAGCCGGCATCGGGACTGGCACCATCAAGCTGACCAACCCGGTTTTTACTGATGTCTGCCCGGCCAACATGAATGTTTTGGGTGTTACGTTCGGGACCGATGGCACTATGGGGCGTACACCTATATCGACAAGTGGGTCTTGCGCCGCTGGCGATTTTGCAATTGATCTTGCTGGAGCAGGCATTACTGAATTTGACCCTGTCAATGGTTGTCATGACCTCAGAATTACCGTGGAATTTCCTTCTTCTGATTTTTCAGAGGGCCAGTCGGTAACTAATACCGTCGTCATGGATGCTGATGAAATCGGTAATCCCGGTGACGACCCGTGCCCTAATAGTTGTACATCCTCGGTTACACGCACAATTGATCCTCCGGTTATTGATGCCAATATTGGTAAATCCGCGATAAGACCCACGGTCGGTTTGAATGCTCGGAATACCTATGAATTTACCTTTGACACGCTTGATACCAATGTGGCGCAGTCGAATGTTGTTCTGCAAGACATTTTTCCAGCGGAGATTTCTCCGCTAACTTTGACTATTCCTGGTTGGACAAATTCATCAATCTTGGTTGATGTAACCAATTCTGATGGCACCCCTTTGGCGCCAGCTGTTACCGGTTATGATGGCAGTACCTCGCTCAGCATTAACATGGTCGGTGAGCCTGGCTTTCGAATTTCATTTACCACCCCAGTGCCGCCGGGCTTTGTCATGGATACGTTTAATTTAACGTTTCGTGCAGATGAACCTACTTTAGTGATCGGTGACGTTTTTCAAAACTGCCTGACGGTGGCCGGAGATGAGCCCGCTTTGAGTGGTATGGATTGTCAAGATATTGAACTAATTGATGATACAAATGACCTTTCAACATCTAAGAATATGCCGTCGGGCGTTCAGCCAGGTGTTCCTTTTCAGGTCTCATTCAATTATACGCAGGCCGTCACCAGTACCGAAGGCGCTGTGAATCCTACGATTCGTGACTGCGTTGATAAAGAATTGGATTTTTTGTCTTGGGACAGTATTAGTTATACCGGTTTAGATGTGCCAGGAAGTTCCGACACTTCCAACACTTTTCCTTTAGGAGTCGAGCCTGTGTTGCAGGTTTTCCCACCGTCTGACCCCGGTAACGATTGCCCTGCACCAGCTGACCAAACTTTGTTAGTGTGGAGTTGGAGTGCTTCCGCGTTGCCAGGGGCTATTGATTCTTCTGGTGTTCCAGCAGTTGCCCCCAACCCGTTTACATTTCCGGTTCGCCTTGATTTGATCATGCCCAGAGATAATGTGGCGGATGCAAGTGGGCCATTGGGTACGACGGTTGGCGTTACCTTGAACACCACGTTTCAAGTTAAACCGGGTGTGTTAGTGCAGAGCAATTTAACTAATACAATGGAGAGCACGCAAGATAACACAGGGTCTTTGCGTTGTATTTCTGGCACTTTAGTCGGCAATCAATGTGAGACTTCGGCAACTTATAATATATTGAGCGCAGCCGCTTTGGCTGGGCGAAAGGCAATAGGCGGTTTTCCAGGCTTACCTAACTTTGATCCATCGGTACCGCCAATTGACAATACGGCGGCGGCCAGTCTTGATCCTGCATCAGCTACTGCAGCCAGCAGTTGCCCTTTTGGTATAGAGATAGGTGACGGTTTAACGCGGGCGCCTTGTGTAGCACAAGCCATGCGTGGTCAGCCCTTTAACTATAAGATTCGCTTAACCAATGACGGTAATGTACCGCTAACCGACTATGTTGTTTATGATGTTTTGCCAAACATCGATACCGGTGGCTCAGATACTGGTATTTCTGAAGCACTGAACAGCGTTTCGCGTGATTCAAGTTGGGCGCCTTTGATGATTGGGCCAATTACTTTAAGCAGCGCAAACCCCACCATAGCAACTGAGCTGCTGAGTGCAGTAGTTGAGTATTCAGCATTAAGCGATTCATGTCGGCCAGAGCTCTCAATTGCGAATGATGCAAGTGGTGCTGATTGGCAAGCCGGTTGCGTTGACGATTGGACCGAAAATCCGCTGGCTGATTCGCTCACATTCCCTAACGGTTATGGAAGCGTGAAGTCATGGCGCATAAAGATACCTTTTGAAACGAATGAATGGCCGGTGGGTAATAACCCGTTTGACGTAGTTGATGTGGGTATTCTCGTAGAGTTTGATATGTTGGCGCAAAGCACGGCGCCGTCTTCAAATTACGCGGGAGCCGCTTCTACCTTAGAAGTCGCCTGGAATAATATTGCGCATCGAGCCACCAATGCCAATGATGATGCGCGTTTGTTAGCCACTGAAATAATTAAGACCGGTATTGTTATGCCGCCTGCAGTGCCTTCTGCTCTAACGTCAACAGGCTTGAGAATAGGAAATTTAGTTTGGGTTGATGAAAATAATAATGGAATTGCCGAAGGCGGAGAGCAAGGAATTTTCGACGTCACGGTGCAACTTTGGGTTGATAACGGTGTCGCTGGCCCGTCAGATGATGATGTATTGTATGACGTCGCGCAGACCGATGCGCTCGGTCACTATCTATTTGATGACCCAATTCTAACGCCCGCCACAGCCTTAGACCCCGCGGTTCTAAATCGCAATAATCTCGGTTTAGCGGCTGGTAACTATTACGTCGTGATCCCAGAATCGCAAACCGGCTCCTTTGTCCTTAGAGATAATTATTCATCAACCATCGACGCTGATGATGCCGTCGATAATAATGATAATGGTTCTCAAGATACCAGTGGCACGCCAGTAGCAACCGTTGATACTCATAGCCCGTCGATTGATGGCGTGCACTCTGCACCGGTTACTTTGGCGCTGGGTACGGCACCAGTTGATGAGCAGTTGCGTAGCGATGACTCTTTTGACGATGACAATGATTTCTTTGATGATAACAATTCTGACGTCAGCGTTGATTTCGGTTTTTATCAGCTGCGTTTAGGCAACCATGTTTGGTTAGATAGAAATAATAACGGAGTTCCGGACTCTAACGATGACGCCTTAGCCGGTGTTCTATTGCAGCTTTATCTTGACCGAGACGGCTCAGGCGCGCTTCCTGGGGACGGCGTATTTGATCCAGCAAACGATCTTTTAGTAGACACTGACACGACTGACAGCCAAGGCCAGTATCTATTTGATGGCTTAGATTTTGGCAGCTATTTTGTTGCAATTCCTTCTGGCCAAACGGGCCTCAGCGATGCGGTTCGAACATATCCGACAATCGATCGCTTGGTGTCGTCGACTCCCACCTCTGCGCTGGGTGCTGCTTTAACGAACGACAATCAGGATGACGGCGGCACGCCGGCTTTTGGCTCAACACTTGCGTCATCTTATACATCGGTTTCAACTCTTCTGGTCTTAGCGCCAGGCGCCGCGTTGACCAACGAAATTGACTCTTCTGACGACGGTGTTACTGGCAGCTCGGCGACCGACGTTAATGATGCCAATGTCGAACTCACTGAAAATCTTGTAATTAATAGAGCCTTCCCTGATACAGATTCATTTTTAAGTGTCGATTTTGGCCTTGTGCGCGCCGTTAGCTTAGGCAGTACTGTTTGGATAGATTCCAATGCAAATGGTTTGCAGGACCCAGGTGAGTTGCCGATTTCAGGCGTAACCGTGACCTTGCTTGATGCATCAGGCAGCCAAATTGATGGAGATTTGTCGACTCCTGCCATCGAGCCAATCACAGCTATTACTGGCGCTGACGGGCAATATAACTTTAACCAACTTGTACCGGGCACTTATCGTGTTTCGGTGGATCTAAGTACTTCTAGTGTTGTTAATGTAGAAAACTTTTTGCCGACACCAATACAGCAGCCAGATGCCGATACGAATGTCTTATTGGATTCAAACCTAGAGTTAGGTCATCCCAGCGATCTTTCACCAACCGACCTCATTTTTATTAGTGGCGACATTGAAGTAAGCGCTTTTGGTGAGCCAACCAATGAGACTGACCCAATTAATGCCGCCGGTGATGGTGTGCTTGGCGATACTGACCAACCTAATCAGACCGGGTTGGTAGACGGCGCTGGCAATATGACGCTGGACTTTGGTTTTGTGCCGCCGCTAAGTTTAGGCAGCACTTTGTGGTTTGACGAGAACGAAGATGGCCTGCAAACATCTGGCGAACCTCCGATTGTGGCCGCTGATGTGTTGTTATTAAATGCGGATGGAACGCCTTATGATTCCGACCCATTTACCGCCGGCTTGCAAAGTTTAACCGACGTTACTGACGCAGATGGACAGTATAATTTCAACGGTTTACCCGCGGGTGATTATCGTGTGCGCGTTGATTTAACCAATGCCACAAATACTAATAAGGCGCTTTTGATACCAACTCCATCTCAGGTAGTTGATGCGAATACCGACGCCAATTTAGACTCGAATATTGATGAAGGAGTGACAAGTACCAGTGTCGGGACCAATGCCTCTGACACAGATTCTGACCGACGTTTTACCAGTGGCGTAGTCACGCTGCTCGGATTGTCAGAGCCCACCGGTGAAGCGGATCCGATTAATGATACTTTAGATGGGCTTGTAGCCGATTCGGATCAACCTAATCAAGGCTTGCTGCCTAACAGCGAACCAGATAATAACGGTAATATGACCGTCGATTTCGGCTTTATTGAGCCGGTGAGTCTTGGCAGTACAGTCTGGTTTGACTCAAATGCAGACGGTCTGCAAACAGCCGGAGAAGCTCCTATAGTTGGAGCTATGGTGTTGTTGCGCAACGCCGATGGCAGCCCCTATGACAGTAATCCAGCCACCGTAGCAATTGAAATGCGCACGGCGATTACCGACCCCCAAGGCCAATATAATTTTAATGATTTGCCTGAAGGTAATTATAGAGTGCAGGTCAATTTAACGGCCGTGTCTAGCCATACCGGCTCAATTCTCTTGCCAACCCCATTGCAGACTCCTGACCCTGATGCGGCAGGTAATAACAATACTGATTCTAATGTTGATTTAGCGGCTCCAGGCCACAGCCCTGCGGTTAACACTTATGAAAGTGGTGTCGTCGCCTTAGTCATTGGTGATGAGCCGCTGTTAGAGGTAGACCCAATTGGTGTGAGTGGCCCAGATCAACCAGGTCAAACTGTCGAGCAACCGGATGGCAATGGCAATATGACGGTCGACTTTGGCTTCTTTACGCCAGTAAGCCTAGGTAGCACGATCTGGAACGACCTCAATGTTAACGGCATTCAAGATTCTGGTGAGCCAGCTATATTTAATGCAACCGTTACTTTGTTAGATTCGGCAGGCGACCCGGTGGATGGAAATCCAAATACTCCAGCGGTAGATTTGGTGACGACTAACACCAACCTGGCGGGTGAATACAATTTTAATAATTTAACGCCTGGTAGTTACCGTGTTCAAGTTGATTTGTCCTCAGTAACCGGTGGTGAAGACTTTTTGCCAACCAGAGTTCAAGTACCAAGCCCGGAGAATAATGCCAATACCGACTCTAATATTGATTCAGGTGCTGACCTGAATTTGACCGACCAAATTCACGTCAGTGGTGTTGTGATTTTGAGTGTTGGTGGTGAGCCATCGTCTGAGGCGGACCCGATTAATGCCACAGCAGACGGCCTCGTTACAGACACTGATCAACCCGGTCAGACTGCATTGCAGTTAGACACAAACGGCAATATGACGGTTGATATGGGTTTCTTTCGCCCAGTGAGT
>CAZEXS010000048.1:0-27829 GCA_964516915.1 uncultured Gammaproteobacteria bacterium | reverse complement strand
GCAATGGTTTGCTCGATGCTTCAGAAACATGGGTGTTTAATTGCGATTACGTAGTTACTCAGGTGGATATCGACTCAGGTGAAGTGAGCAATACGGCTACCGCTACCGGTACGCCACCGGCGGGCTCAGGCTTGGCAGCCCCGCAATCAACCTCATCGAACCTAGCGACGGCCAATCAAACAACCGGTATTACGCTGGATAAAGTGGGGGGCATGCCGACCCAAAATAACGGTTCGAACAGCCAAGAGGGCGATACCATTACTTATGGGTTTACTATTCAGAACACCGGTAATGTCACGCTGTCGAGCATAAGCTTAACCGACCCGTTGATTACCGAGGCGCCTAATAGCGCGGTATTGAGCTGCGTTCGAGATGATTTGGCGGCGACGGTATTTACGCCAGCAACGGACGAAATGAGCCCGAACGATACGATCATTTGTAGCGGTGTTTATAGCCTGTTACAAAACGATATAGACTCAGGTGTCGTGGCAAATACTGCACAAGTGACCGGCACTCCGCCGTCCCCTTTGCTTGACCGGCCGATGGCCTCCAGCGCCAGTTCGGTGCCGATTGTGCCTGACCCACAATTAGCGATTGTGAAAACACCGGCACCGATTGCGGCAAATCTTGAGGCAAACGATTCGATAAGCTATACCTTTAGAATTGAAAACACCGGTAATGTGACGATCTCTAACGTGACACCGGTGGATGTTGGTCCAACGTTCAATGGCGTGGTGGGCACCAACTCTTTGTCGGCGTTTAATGTTGGCCCAGTTAGCTTGCTGCCGACGGAGTTTCAAGAGTTCACGGCCAGTTACGTTGTCTCGCAAATTGATTTAGATAATATGGCGGCGGCGGCCGACCCTGCGACGGCGATTGCCAATGAAGCGACTGCCGAAGGCATGTCTGCCAATGGGCCTGCGCCGGTCGTCACTCCAGACACGGCGACAACCGGCATAGCCACGGTCGCAAGTTTAGAGTTGGTGAAGACATCTTCTATAGCCAACTCAGTCCGTGCCGGTGATTCAATCGAATATACCTTTGTGCTAACAAACACAGGTAATGTGACGATTTCTAACCCTCTTATCGAAGACGTTAAATGCGATGCACCTGCTTCGCCATTGACGTTCACTAGCGGATACCAAAGTGGTGATGGCGCTCCTCAGTTAGAAGCGCTCGATGTCAATGAGGCGTGGACCTTCAGTTGTGACTATGTGATTACACAAACGGACATTGATGCAGGTACTGTACAAAATACCGCCACCGCTCGCGGTCAAGACCCAGCTGGCAATGCGGTCGAAGACATTTCTGATTCAGGAAATGCAACGGACAATGGCGCGGCGAATAATGACCCAACTAATACGCCGATCGTTCGTTCAGCAAGTTTTACGGTGGATAAATCGACAACGTCTACCCCAAGCTCTTTGGGCGACACCTTAGAATATCAATTTTTAGTCACCAACACCGGTAATGTAAGTATTTCTGGCGTAACGGTGATTGATGCCAAATGCGATACTGCCCCAGCCTTGGATCTATCCACTGATTTGGCGTCTGATAATCTTCTCAGCCCGTCAGGAACCGGCGGCGCCCCTGCGGCAGAGCAATGGCGATATACCTGTACGTCTATAGGAATCACTCAGGCTGAGCTTGATGCTCGCGAAGTTGATAACTCGGTTCGTGTTACCGGCGTTGCCAATGGTGGAAATCCGGAAGATGCAACGGATAGTATTTCTACCGAAGTTAACAGTACAGCGGCGATGAGCTTGGTTAAATCGGCTGGTATAGCCACATTAAACGATGATGGAACTTTTGATCAGCCGTTTAATTTTGCTCTTAAAAACACCGGTAATGTAACGCTTAATACGGTAGTTGTAAGCGATAATATAGTCACTCAGTTTGGTAGTTGCGTTGATTCAATTGTTGCTTCGGGCTCGCCAGCATTACTGGATGTGGTGCCAGCTGATTCAACGATACCGGTCATTGCTGCCTCGCCAATGTTAATGACATCGATGACGTTGGGGGTAGGTGATGTGATAACACTCAATGATTACATTGTTCGATTTAACCCAAATGCCGCGGGCTGTGTTTTTCCAGCTATGCCGACAAATACTGCCTCGTCGACAGCCATGTCTAGCGCATCGGGGCCCGTTTTGGATGTGTCAGACTCCGGCACCGATCCAGACCTTGGAGCGTCTAACAGTGGCGGTGTGCCAACACCATTTAGTCGGCCGGTTAGCACTGCTCAAATCGGGCTCGCTAAAGCGGCAAGCGTGCCGGTGTTAAATGCCGATGGCACGCTCGATGTGACGTTCACATTGATCGCCCAAAATACCGGTGATGTGGATCTCCGAAATCTAACTCTGGTCGATGATTTGGTTAGCCAGTTTGGCTCTGCCTTTACCGCGTCAACAGCGGCTGATTTAACGTCGGGTATTGTAACGGCGGTATCGGTGAGCGAGCTGTTAGATGCCGGTGTGGATAACCTAGTATTGCCCAGCGCGGCGGCCACGTTCAACGGTGCATCGGGTATCAATATGTTAGGTGGCGATGGGTATCTTGGCGTTGGTGATCGTATTCAGATCACCTTTACCGCCAGAGTCAACCCCAATGCCGCTGGCGCTCCCGCTGTGTATTCTAATACCGCCACGGTACTAGCGATTGATCCTTCCAGTGCCAATGTCGCGGACAACAGTAACTCAGGGTCTGATCCATTGATCGGAGCCGGTGGAGTTGGCGCGCCAACGCTGTTTGTTCCGCCAGTTCAAACCTCGGGTATTGAACTATTGAAAACTGGCACATTTAATGCCAGTGGTACCATCGATTACGAATTTACAATACGCAACACAGGCAATGTGAACGTGAATGATATTGTGTTGGAAGACCCGCTAATCCCGGGCCTTATGGTTCCGGCCTCTCTTGACAGTGATGGCGATAGCGATATTGATGTTCTTGCGCCTTCTCAAACAGTAACGGTTCGCGCAAGTTACACGCCAACTCAATTGGATATCGCTGCAGGCGAAGTTCGTAATTCAGCCAGCGTTGCAGGTATCGCGCCAGATGGCAGTTCGGTGGATGACGACTCTGACTCAACTGATCCTAACGACGACACTGGCGCTTCCAATGACCCGACTGTGACTGAACTGATGGCGCCAAGTTTAGGCGTCGCAAAAGCCTTGAAAGCAGGTTCGCCAGTGACGCTGGGCAATGGTCGATACCAGATAACTTATGAGTTTAGAGTGGAGAATATTGGTACTTTTGACCTGAGTGATCTGCAGTTGACGGATGATTTATCAGCCATGATTAATACGCCGAACCCTAATAATGGTTCTTTTGCATCACCGGAGGTCAGCAGCCCTAATAATACGCTTACCCCGAACCCTAATTATGATGGGCAGTCTGATATTAATATGTTAGCTGGTAGTGATGCACTATTAGTCGGCGAGATTGGGATGGTCGAGCTGACCTTCGAGTTCATGCCTAGCTTGTATTTTGGGCCATTTTTCAATCAGGCTGCGGCCAGCGCGAGAAACTTGGGTGGCGATGTTGTCTCTGATCTTTCTGAGGAAGGCAATTCAGTGAACCCAAGTTCGGCGTCGCCTACGCCATTCAGTCTCTCTACGCCATCGACACCGATTACGCTGGGTTGGTTTGAAGCAAAAAGTGAAGGTGGTGGAGTAAGGTTTGATTGGGCGACTGAGGTTGAAGTGTCTAATGCCGGTTTCTATATACTTTACGCCGACGAAGGTGGGGCTTGGCGCAAAGCAAATGCCGCCATGATATTGGCCGAAGGAGATTCGACTAAGGTTCAGGAATACACCTTTGTCGCGCCAGATCTCCGCGCCACAGAGTTTAAGTTAGTCGATGTGAGCGTCACTGGTGTTGAAATGACACATGGGCCGTTTACCATTGATCAAAGTCATGGGGTGAAATCGCAACGCAAAAAGACTGACTGGCGTGAATATGAGTCTGAAAGCCAACTTAAAAAGGATCGTCGTGATCAACAACTTAGAGAGCAGATGCAAGAACGTTTAAGACAGCTTAAGTTGCAGCAATCGAGTCTGATGGAGTCGCACAAAGGCGCAAAAAGGCCGAGTGTGTTTGCGACGGTTATGAGTGCTGTATTAGGTGTTTTTGTGCCCACCGCACAGGCCATCGATTTAGCCAGCTTTACTGTCGAAGAAGCGGGTTTGTATCGGGTGACGCACAACGATTTGGTGAATCAAGGCATCGATTTGCGAGGCGTGAATTTAGATCGTATTGGGCTAAAGCAATCTAATCAACAATGGCCGCGAATGATTACTTCATCGGCTAACGGTGAATTTAGCGCCGAATCGACCATTGTCTTCCCTGGCGAGGGCTTGCAAACCCTATACACTGGCGAGAATAAGTACACGTTGGTGGTTGATGATGGAGTGCCTTCTGAGATTCGAACCGACGATCGACCGATACCCTTTAGCACCGCACCCGCCACCAGTTTTTTAGACGAGGCTGTCTATGCGCCGCAAAATCGTTATACTCATTTGTCACCCAGCATTACCGATTCGTGGTACGCGGACCGATTGCAGGCCATTCAAAACCCCGTTAGCAAGCGAGTTTCTATTATCATTGATGAGTACGCGCCGCCGCTAAATAGCCCCATATTTGGTACCGGCGCTATTGCGAGAATGCCAACCCTAAGGCCTAGATTGGAGGTGAATTTGTGGGGCGGTTCGGACTTGCCGGGCAACGGAGTAACTCGGCCTGATCACCACGTTACTGTTGATTTTAACGGTGAACGTGTGGCTGATGAATATTTTGATGGTTTGCACGAGTTTCCGGTGCGCAGTGTGTTGAGTAGTTTGTTGGTCGGTGAGAATCAAGTATTGATAACTCTGCCAAAAGATCATGAATATCAGTTTGATTTAGTCAATATAGATCGAGTGTCGATTTATTATCCAAGGCGTTTGAAAGCCAAAGACTTTGGTCGTTCTCTAGTGTTCCGCTCGTACTGGAGCTTTTTTAAAGTCAGCGATCTAGCAAATAATGATGCGACCATTGTCAGACTTGATCCTAATAACGGTGCACACTTAATCTCCACGCGCGGTTTGGGAGCTTGTGATCAGGGTTGCGTGTATTTTCCGGGAAGTGATACTGATCAAAATGATACGTATTATGTAGCCACCGAAGGTGGTTTTAAAACGCCGGAAATTGATTTGGTTCGTGGCTATAACAATATTCATTCTGGCGCTGCTGAATATTTGATTATTTCGCACCCGGATTTTATAGGTACTACAGGTTACCACCTTGAGAGCTATGCCAATTCGTTGCGTGAGCTCTATAGCAGTGTCGATATTGTTGATGTAAGCGATATTTATGCACAGTATTCTGGACATGTCGTCGATGCGAATGCAATCGCGACTTACATACAAGACGCTTATCACGAAAGAGGTGCTAGGCATGTGATGCTGGTTGGCGGCGATATCTATGATTACCACGACAATTTAAATACCGACGCACGTAGCTTTATACCGTCACTTTATGTACAAATCGCTGTTAATGTAAATGCGGTGCCGTCCGACGCCAAATACGCCGACATTGATGGCGATTTAATACCAGATATGACTATCGCTAGGTTGCCGGTGAGAAGCACGCAAGAGCTAGTTACGATTCTCTTTAAACGGAATGACTATCTAGCACGCACACCAGATAGAACGGCGGTGTTCGCTGCAGATCATGTAGATGGCTCTGGTTTTAGTTTTAAAGATAGTGCGCGTGATATTATTTCGCAGCATTTATCAGATTGGAGTGTTGGCGGCGTTTATCTGGATGATATCAGCCTTGAGCAAGGTCGAATTTCTTTAGCCTCAGGACTCAATAGCGGAGCATCATTAGTGGGCTATTTCGGACATTCTTCGACGGATCGATGGTCAGTTTCGGGCCTTTTCACCAGTGATGATGTGACTGATTTGAGTAACTTCAATAATCCATCGGTGGTTACCCAGTGGGGGTGTTGGAATACATTTTATGTAAGCCCGGAACAGGATTCATTAGCGCATCGACTTCTAGTGGACGGTGCAAATGGCGCCGTCACGGTCATGGGCGCTACCAGCTTTACTAAGGCCGATGCTGAACAGCGCATGGCCAATCTGTTGTTTGAAAGGTTGGCCAACGGAATGAATATTGGTGAGGCGGTTTTATCATCAAAACGGGCACTCGCGGTAGATTTTCCGTATCAGCTAGATGTGCTGCTAGGCTGGGCTGTATTAGGGCCTGATGACATGACTGTGGTTCTCCCACTAGGCGGTAAACAACAATGAAAATACAGAATAAAAGCATCAAACCTAGTGAAACAGTAATTGTGGAGACTAACGAGGCGGTTATGATCGATGAATCTCGAAGACAAGTTTTGAGATGGAGCACGCCAGTATTAATGTCTGTTACTCTGCCTGCTCACGCGCAAACGTCTACGTGTGTATCTCGCTTAACTATGGCTGCTGCCACGGCATCAAAATGCTCTGGTGTGCCGCCGATTGGTGATGGGCTAGTTACACTCAATTCAGATGGCGCTGACCCCGTTGGCCCTAATTTGCAAATCACTGCAATTAATGTAAATGGTGCGGCAGCAACCGATTCGATTGTGTTGCCCGCATTGCCCATTCAAGTTTCAACCACGACGGGCGCGGACATTCAGTGGCGCGGGAGTGCCAGCGACGCCTTAACTTGTTTGCCCATATCATCAATTACCTTTGATGTAACTTACCGATGTACGGGTACGCTGTTGTCAATCACTCAATCATTTGATCTCACCACGGTATTGGCAAATGCAATACCTTAGAAATATTTTCAAATCCA
This sequence comes from uncultured Gammaproteobacteria bacterium, assembly GCA_964516915.1. Classification (GTDB taxonomy): domain Bacteria; phylum Pseudomonadota; class Gammaproteobacteria; order Arenicellales; family Arenicellaceae; genus Arenicella. Next base: position 20,998 of record CAZEXS010000048.1, on the reverse strand, counting down.
GTTTTTTTAAGAATAAGGAAATTTCCTTTGTGTTTAGCGCATTCCTGTACCTGGCCTTCACTAGCTTTGCCATTAACGCGCAAGCAGTAAATTCTTATGTAGATTCTGGGCCTAATTCTGCGATGCAGGCACTGTTGGCAAAAGCTGATCGCCAAGCTTTGGTGCCGATAATTTTGCGATCAAGGTCTTTAAGCGATAGAAAAAGCAGCGCTGAGCAAATACGGGCTAAATTGCTGAGCAATCAGTCATATGACGTTTTCAGAGCCAAGGCTGATTCAGGTCGAACAATTAGAACCTTCAAATATTCGGCTCTCACGGCAACTGCGGTGAACCGTGATGAGCTAGTAGCGTTGATAGACGATCCTGATATTGAAGTTTTTGAAAATTCTATTAAACGACCACTGCTATCATCCAGTGTACCTTTAGTTTATCCATCGCTTAATATTTCGCCATTTCACGGTAATAATGAGTGGGCTGTAGCGGTAGTTGATACTGGTGTGGATAAAAGTCATTTATTTTTCAAGCAAAAAATAGTATCCGAAGCCTGCTTCTCGAATATTGATGAATTACCCGCCATTAGCTCGCTTTGTCCGGGCGGTGTGACCACTAGCACTGCTTCTGGTTCTGGGGTGAATTGCAATTTATTAGGTTGCGATCATGGCACACAAGTAGCTGGTATCGCCGCAGGCAATGGTAGTGCTTTTAATGGCGTGGCGCGTGACGCTAAGTTAATTTCAATCCAAGTTTTTTCACAAGTCACTGACGAATCCCAATGTGGCTTTGGGGTGGCGAGCTGTTTGGGAGGTGCAATTACATCAGACATAATAGCTGGCTTGGAGCATGTCTACGAGCTGCGCAACAGTTTTAAGATTGCCTCAGTGAACCTAAGTCTAGGTTCAGCAGAGCTATTTAGCGGCTCGTGTGATGAGCAACCTGAGCGAGAGATAATTGATATGCTGACGGAGGCCGGCATCGCGGTTGTCGTATCGACAGGGAACTCTGGAAATAACAGTCAAATACAGTCGCCTGCCTGTATCACTAATGCTGTGGCCGTGGCAGCCAGCTCGGCGACGAGTCAGTCGGAATCGGCGTGGATAAACAACAATATAAGTAATCAGCTTGATTTATTTGCCCCAGGCATCGACATCACTACTTCAACCACCAGTCAAGGTTTTGTGTCTGCTACCGGGACATCGCATGCAGCACCGCATGTGGCTGGAGCATGGGTTGCTATGAAGCACGCTTCACCCAGCTTGACGGTCGCCAATGGCGAACAATTATTAAAGAGTTTTGGGCCGACCATCACACAGCATTCGGTTACGCGACGACGCTTGTCCCTTTCGGCTGTTTTAAATAGCCTAGTGCCGGGCTCGCAGGTCATTTCTAATCCAACGCAACCTAGTCCTCCGCTCCCGCCGTTAAATAGAGAAGGCTTGTCAATGGCGGGCGTGGTACTCTTATTGCTGGACGAAGATTAATAACTGTACTGCGGCTTAATTTTCGATATCGAAGCTTCTTAAGGCGTTTTCATCTATTCGCCACTTTTCCGTGCCATAATGACAAAGAACCTATAGTGGTTATTAGGTTGCATCTGATATCGGGTGCCTGAAGTTTTAATCAATCTATTTTGTGTGATTGTCTTTTTAACCGAACAATTTCAGTATTAAAACGGGTACTTAGTCTATGAAATCCTTCATATCCCTTGCAGTGATCATTCTCATTGGTGCTGGCGTCATGCTGGCCGGCAGCCAAAACAGCGTAATGTTCAATGCGTACCCAGTGTTTGCCTTATGTGGTGCGATCGCGTTTGCCATCAATTGGTTAGTGTTTTTGCCATCGAGCGCGGCAAAGACTGAAAAATTTTATGACCTTACTGGCAGTATGACGTATTTGTCGGTTATTGGATTCTCCGTCTATGCGTCGCAAAATATGGATCTAAGAAGCGTATTGGCTGCAACCATGGTGGCGATTTGGGCCATACGTCTGGGTAGCTTTTTGTTTATTCGCATTAGTCAAGATGGGCATGATGATCGCTTTGATGAAATCAAGGTTAAGCCATTGCGATTTTTCACGGTATGGAGCATTCAAGCTTTGTGGGTCTTATTAACCGCCGCTTGTGCCTTAGCGATGCTTACCAGCCAAACTAAACTGCCGATGGGCGTTATAGGCACCATAGGTGCGCTGCTTTGGTTGGTGGGCTTTGTTATTGAAGTAGTTGCTGACAAGCAGAAAAGAATATTTCGTAAGGATTCATCGAACCAAGGGCGCTTTATCACTTCTGGCCTTTGGTCGTGGTCGCGACACCCCAACTATTTTGGTGAAATAGTGATTTGGCTGGGTATGGCAATCATGGCCTTGCCCGTATTACAAGGTTGGCAGATGGTGTGCCTAATCTCGCCGGTTTTCGTTTACTTGTTGTTGACCAAAGTTAGCGGTATACCTTTATTGCAAAAGAAGGGGCAAGATAAATGGGGTGGCGATCCTGAATATCAGGCCTACCTAGCCAGAACTTCATTGTTAGTTCCGATGCCGCCTAAGCGTTAAATAGCTCCGAGCTGCAAACAGAGGTTGAAGCTTTGCGAGCCTTATTGGACTTCAAAGCTTGCCTCAACTGTCGGTGATGCCGACCAAGTGATGCTTGAAATGATTAGCAAGCGCATGGCTATTTAAGACGGCGGAGCTATGGCAAACAGAATTAAACAGAGTGGTTTGTGTCTATAGAGAAAGAGAATGAGAAATAGTCAAACTACTTTTCGAATCTCTTTGGCCAAGCCCTCGAAACCTTGCTGCAGTACCGATTCATCTTGCGCGTAATTTATGCGGATACACTCTTTTGTATGCTGCCATTCAGGGTCTATATCGATAAAGAAATCTTCGCCCGGTATTACATAGATGTCGCTGGCTTTAAGTCGTTGATAGAGTTCGTTTGAGGATATCTGCATCCCATCAATCCACAGCCAAAGAAAAAACGCGCCTTCCGGTTTGTGTAGACGAACCGGCAAATCCGCCATGGTCTCGTTAAAGATTTTAAGGGCGTTTGTAAGGCACTGTTGGTAATGTGGCCGAATAATGTCTTGAGTGAGATGTTTTATTTCACCCGACTCTATTAATCGTGTCATTAAAGCCGCGCCAACACTGTTGGGCGCAAGCGTAATAATTCCACTTAGAGCGCCCAAGGCGTCAGTGGTCTCTTGATTGGCAATTACAATTCCAGTGCGTGCTCCGGGTAAGCCGAGTTTAGATAGCGACATGCATAATATGGTGTCGTTATCCCAATTCAGGCTGGCGTTAGAATGAATCACATTTGGAAAAGGTTGCCCGTAAGCATTGTCGATTATCAGCGGGATATTATGAGCGCTCGCCAATGATTTTAAACCTGCTAATTCGCGATCGCTAACCACATTGCCGGTTGGGTTGGTGGGGCGAGATAGACAAATTGCGGCAATATCGTCGGTAATTTCAATGTTGTCGAAGTCAACGCGGTATTTAAATTGCTGATTTTCAAGCAATTCGATGCGTGGGCGATAGGATTTAAACATATTCTCGCTTAAGCCCGCATCGGCATAACCCACGTATTCCGGCGCAATTGGAAACAGTATTTTTTTAGTGCGGCCATCTGGCATTTCACCCGCTAAAATATTGAACAGGTAAAAGAAACTATTCTGACTGCCATTCGTCAGTGAGATGTTTTCTGGTTGCACATTCCAATTAAACTCGCCATTCAAAAAGGTCGCCAAAGCGGATCTAAACGCTTGTTCGCCGCTTGGCCCGTCATACAAACCCAGCATAGATTGAAAGATGCCTGACTCGATCAAGTGTTCCATTTCGCGTTTAAAAAGTTGCTGTGCGGCCGGAATACCAGAAGGGTTTCCACCACCCAACATACAGATATCGGCCTGTTTGTTGGCATTGGCTTTGCCTAGGTCTTCCATGAGTTGGCCGATACCGGATTGGCGAGTGAATTTTTCGCCGAACTTTGAGTAATTCATTGGTCGCTACGTCGCTTGCTATTAGCTTTTTAAGAGGGTTAAGGGTTTTAGTCTGCGGTAACTAGATTAATCGGTTTGCCGTTGAGATAAGCATCGACATTGCGAGATACAGTGTTGGCTAAGTATTGCATTGCTTGCTCGCTAGCCCAAGAGATATGTGGGGTAATTATGACATTAGTACGGTCTGCAATCGACAACAGCGGAGCATCGTCACGTGGCGGCTCTTCAGCCATTACGTCGAACGCAAGTCCGGCAATAGTCCCATTTCTAATTGCGTCTACAGCCGCTGTTTCATCGACGATACCGCCGCGTGCGGTATTGATTAGAATGCCGTGCTTAGGCATCAATGCAATCTCGCGTTTACCCAACATGCCTTGGGTGGTTTTATTGAGGCTGCAATGCACGCTAACAATGTCAGATTCGCCTAACAGTTGACTAAGATCAACCTGTCTTGCAAATGAGTGTCGTTGTTTTGAGCGGCTGGTAAACAGCACATTTAGCCCCAATGCATGGGCTTTCTTTGCGGTCGCTTTGGCGATCTCACCCATGCCAACCAACCCAATTGTGGCACCTTCAATATTATTGAACGGTTTATCGAAAACACAGAAGTTGTCGGATAGCTGCCATTTCCCATCAACCACGGTCTGTGCATAAGTAGGTATCTCGCGTCGTAAACTGATAGCCGTGCCGATCACATGTTCGGCAACGGTGGTGGCCGCGTAACTGGGCACATGGCTCACTGAAACGCCACGTTTTTCGCAGGCATTAATATCAATAATGTTATAGCCGGTTGCGCTAACCACGATGTGGCGTAATTTGGGGCAGGCACCCAATATGGCCGCGTCAATTTTTATCTTATTAACAACCAAAATATCAGCATCGATGGATCGTTTAATCACGTCTTCGGGTGCTGTTTGCTTGTAGTTTACCCAATGGTGAGGCGCAGCCGGCTTTGGAATCTGAATACGTTCAGGAATTCCGTTGCGGTCAAGGCAAACTATAGTTGGATGTTTTTGGCCTTCGTGCATGTGATCGTGTGTTTTACGGTATTTGGCTGGTCTATAATAGGCCTATTGTAATGCAAATTTGAGGCATTGGTTTACGCATAAAAATCTCGTAAACTCTGTGGCTGATCATTTAGATAATTGTTGTCTTCAGTCACTGTTGCCAACGTCTGTAAACCGTTTTGGAGAAAAATGTGAGCCAGCAATTAATAATAGCCCTAGACCAAGGAACAACAAGCTCTAGAGCGGTGCTGTTTGACCATGATGCTGAGTTGGTGGACGTTTCTCAGCAAGAATTTACCCAGCATTTTCCAAAGCCGGGTTGGGTGGAGCACAATGCCGATGAAATTTGGGACACTCAGTTCTCAGTGCTACAAAAGTTGGTTGCCAACAACCGCCTCACGCCCGCCGATATTGCCGCCATTGGTATTACCAATCAGCGTGAAACCACCGTGGTTTGGAATAAACAGACAGGCAAGCCGATTTACAATGCGATTGTGTGGCAAGACCGTCGAACCGCCGCACGCTGTGATGAAATTGCTGCAGACGGCTGGAAAGAAAAAATTCAACAGAAAACCGGTTTGGTTATCGACGCGTATTTCTCGGCCAGTAAGATTGAATGGATCTTAAATAATGTTGAGGGCGCTCGCCAACAGGCCGATGCGGGTGACTTATTATTTGGCACCATTGATACCTGGGTGATCTGGAAGTTGACCGAAGGCAAGGTACATGCCACTGACCACAGTAATGCGGCGCGTACCATGTTAATGAACATCAATACCGGCGAATGGGATCAAGAACTGATGAGCCTTTTCAATGTGCCTGCCAGTATGTTGCCAGAAGTGCGAGACAGTTCGGGCGATTTCGGGGCGGTGGAATTTCAAGGCAAGCAGGTGCCAATCTGCGGTGTCGCGGGCGATCAACAAGCCGCTTTATTTGGCCAGGCATGTCTTGAAAAAGGCATGGCAAAAAATACCTACGGAACCGGTTGTTTCATGCTGATGAATACCGGCGCTGAACGCGTCGATAGCAAATCGGGCTTATTGAGTACCATTGCTTGGTCTATTGACGGAAAAATAACCTATGCTTTGGAGGGTAGTGTATTTATCGCCGGCGCCGCTGTGCAGTGGCTGCGTGACGAACTCGAATTTATTGAATCGGCCAGCGAGTCAGAATCTCTTGCACTGCAGGCCAACCCTGAAAGCGATGTGGTGGTGGTACCCGCATTTGCTGGTTTAGGTGCGCCGCATTGGGATATGTATGCGCGTGGCGCGATTTTTGGTTTAACGCGTGATTCAGGGCGTCCTGAAATTGCCAAAGCCACACTGCAATCATTGGCCTATCAAATATTTGATGTGCTGAAGGCCATGCAGAACGATAGTGACATTGAGCTTAGTCAGCTGAATGTCGACGGTGGGGCGATTGCTAATAACTTCTTAGCACAGTTCCAAGCCGATGTTTTGCAAAAGCCTGTGACTCGACCTAAGGTTCTCGAGTCAACCGCTTTGGGTGCGGCATTTTTGGCCGGTCTAAAAGTCGGTTATTGGGAGCTAAATGACCTGACCCGAGTGCGCGAAGTAGAGCGCGAATTCGAGCCGGTCTTAGCTGGGCAAGAAGTTACGACTCTGCTAAAACGTTGGCATAAAGCCGTTGAACGATCTAAACAGTGGGTAGACAGCGATGACTAAGCAACACTCTGCGGAGTTATCGGTTCAAGAACTGCAGGTCAAGGTGGCTTTTCTAGAGGATGCCTTGAGTAAGTTGAGTGATGAGTTCTACGCCCAACAAAAGGAATTGCAGCAACTGGCGTTAACCGTGGATGCGCTCATTGGAAAGCTCGCGAGCACGCAAAACAGCGAAGCTCAAAGTGATGTTGTGGTTGACGAACGACCACCTCATTATTGATTCAACGGCGCTGATTTATCAGTTAAAGCAACGTCTTTAGTAAGAACAGTTGACAGAATTAAAAATACTGTATAAATTATCAGTTATCGTAATTCAGGCATATATAAAAACGATACTGAAACAAAGTTAGTTAAAAGTTAGCTAGTTAAAAGTTAAAAGTTAAAAGTTAACAGCTAAAAGCAAGAAACAAGAAACAAGAAACAAGAAACAAGAAACAAGAATTAAATAAGGGTCTTTGAACGGATTCAACCTTTAATCAAATCTCATAGGTAAAAGACGATGGATGACAACAAGCAAAAAGCATTACAAGCCGCGTTAACTCAGATTGAACGGCAATTCGGTAAAGGTTCGGTCATGCGATTGGGCGACGAAGGCGCGCGTGGTGCAATTGACGTGGTTTCGACAGGCAGCATTGGTTTAGATGCCGCTCTGGGTGTGGGCGGTTTACCGCAAGGCCGTGTTGTTGAAATATACGGGCCCGAATCCTCTGGTAAAACAACCCTAACATTAGAAACCATTGCGCAAGCTCAAAAGAAAGGCTTAACGTGTGCGTTTATTGATGCCGAGCATGCATTAGACCCTGGTTATGCCGAGAAGCTTGGCGTCAATATTGATGAGTTATTAGTGTCGCAGCCTGATACTGGCGAACAAGCACTAGAAATCGTCGATATGTTAGTGCGGTCAGCCGCCGTTGGCATGATTGTCGTCGATTCCGTTGCTGCTTTAACACCGAAAGCTGAAATTGAAGGCGATATGGGCGATTCGCACATGGGGCTGCAGGCTAGGTTGCTTTCTCAAGCGCTGCGTAAATTAACCGGCAATATTCAAAAATCGAATACTTTGGTTGTGTTTATCAATCAGCTTCGTATGAAAATTGGCGTGATGTTTGGTAACCCAGAAACCACCACCGGTGGTAATGCATTGAAATTCTATTCGTCGGTTCGCTTAGATATCCGTCGTATCGGTGCGATCAAGAAGGGTGATGAAATATTTGGTAACCAAACTCGAGTAAAAGTCGTTAAAAATAAAGTGGCACCTCCATTCAAACAAACAGAGTTTGATATTTTATACAATCAAGGTATCTCTAAAGAGAGCGAGTTAATAAGCATTGGTGTCGATCATGATATCGTAGAAAAGTCGGGTGCTTGGTATAGCTACGACGGTACTCGGATTGGTCAAGGAAAAGACAATGTACGAGAGTTCTTAAAGGAGCACCCAGAAATGGCTGATGAAATTGAAGGCAAGGTACGTACCGCACTGGGTGTTGGTGAAAAGGGTGCCGAAGAAGATAAGGACGAAGCGCCAGAAACAGATGTTAAAGCCTAAAGGAATTTAATATCACTATTTGAACTAACTGAAAGGAGTTGATTTAAGGTCAGCTCCTTTTTTATTAAATTGTTGCTTTAGGTTAGTAACTGAACGCAGTATGAAAATTATTCAACCATCAAGAAAGCGTAAAAATGGATCAGTAAAGCCTGATAGCTCGATAGAGAATATACCGAACAAGAATCGAACGGGTGACGCTAAAGCAACACGTTTTGCAGCCAACAGAGAAACAGACAGTTTAAATTATGAGCGGCAAACGGAAAGTTGCCGAGAGATTCAAGCTGAAATTGAGAACATTGAACTCGCACCAAATAAGAAGCGAAGGCGGTCTGAATTGGCAATGCACGCTAATACCGATGCGGACCAAGCGTCGTTAGTTGAATTAGACCCAGCTAAGAAAGAGTTTAATGAAATTATGCAGCGCGGCATTCGCTTACTCTCAATGAGAGAACACAGTGTTAAGGAAATGCACGATAAATTAGCTGCCAAGGCCGATAGCTCGATGTATGTTGCTGATGTGGTCGACTTGTTGGTTGAGAAAAAGTATTTAAGTGACGAACGTTTTACCGAGAGCTATATACGTGCGCGCTCTAACCGCGGTTTTGGGCCATTCAAAATACGTTCAGAATTAAAAGCGAAAGGCATTAGCTCCACTTTAATTCAGGATTATCTCGAAGACCACGCGGCGATATGGTTTGAAAATGCCGAGGCCCAGTATCAGAAAAAATATGGAGAGACACCGGTCGTGGATTATCAAACGTGGTCTAAAAGAGCACGTTTTTTACAGAGCAGGGGCTTTACCAGTGAACAAATTCAAGTCTCGATTCCCGAATTTGTAAATGATTGACTTAAGAAATCATTTACAATTCAAAGTGACTCTTTGTTCATTTTCCAGTCAAATCTAGTTTGGCCCTTTTTGCATGAGTTCGTAACATTTAACCTTATTAGTCCAGGCACTGTAATAAGAGATAAACTTAGGGCCTGCAAATAGGCTAGTGACAAAAGCATTGTACAGCGTGAATTCAGTGGTAACGGTAGTCCACGCTTTGTCACCACAAATTGATTGTATATTTAGCGGTGGGCTAACTTCCACGGTGCCACTAAGCGTTGAATGATGCCATCTGTTAATGGATTTTTTGGTGCCGTCCTGTTCATGTTGAACAAATTGAATTGTGCTGCACCCAGTAAAAAAGCAGATCAATAGGCTACTTACACCTAAGCTTATCAGTCGTTTAATCATTGTGACTTTTCACACCATACTTTCGCCGTTCGTGGCGTATATATAGAAATGCTAATTGCACCTAAAACCCAGTCGGATAAGGTTGTAATGGTTTGCATTTGCGTCACTTCAGCACCTTCGCATGCTTCATTCACATTAACCTTTCGGTTGCCTATAATGCCGCCAAAATAAAATGGCATGCTTTCGACATAGTGAGCTTGGGAGTTGTCTTTTGGCCCACCGTGAGGCCTGACTGTAACGCTGGCACAGCCGGTAATAAAGGCAGATAAGAGCAAAATCAGGGTTAGTTTTTTGAGTATTAAATTGTTCTTCATGTTATTACTTCTTGCGCTAGTGTGTGGGCATTGTGATAACAAATTTAGCACCACCTAGGTCTGAGTCCTCAATGGCGATAACACCTTCATAATTATTGACTATTTCGGCCACAATTGACAGACCAAAGCCTTGGCCATCCGAGTTTGTATCTAAACGAACACCACGTTCAAGAATGCTGGAGCGTTTTTCGAGCGGAATGCCCGCGCCGTCGTCTTCGAAAGTGAAGATGAATTTGGGAGAAGAAGGTATGTAGTTGTCTTTAATCGCAGACAAGAACACTGTTTTTTCTGCATGTTTATACGCGTTATCTAATAGGTTTCCAATGATTTCAAACAGGTCATTCTTATCTCCTATAAATGCCAATCCTTGTTCTATATTTAGTACACAATTGATAATTTTTTCCGCGTAGACTTTATTGAGAGCTTGCATAATGTCATTCGCTTGGACAGCTACGTTAATCGCTGTAAAAGTTGTAGGAGCCCCACTGGTTACGGTTCGTTGCAATTGGTGATCCACAATTTCAGTCATCCGCTTTACGTGCTTGCTTAGAGTGTCAATTACGTTCTTACGGGAAATCGGTAGCCCCTGACTGTCAATATCCGTTTCAATGCCTCGCAATACTGACAAAGGCGTCTTTAAACTGTGTGATAGGTCAGCCATACGATTACGGTATCTTTCACGCTGGCTTCGTTCATTATTGATTAATAGGTTAAGGTTGGCTGTCAATGACTTTAGCTCTTCGGGATAGTTACCTGTTAGGGAATTAATCTCTCCCCTATTTAATGCTTCAACATCTGACGTGACTCGTGTGACCGGTCTGAGTCCTAATCTCAAAATGATTGTTTGCAATAGTAAAAACACTAAACCGAAACCCAGTAGCGCCGCAACAATACCTAACTGGTACTTGGTTGATATCTTTCTGTAGTAGCTCAGTTCTTCAATGGTAGTAAATACGTACTGAGTCTTAGTTCCATTTTGATTTGACCAAGTGGTGTTGTAGCTAGAAACATAATATTGAACGTCATTTGCGCCTTGAGCATGACTAAAAAACCATTTTCCTGTTTGTGGAGCTGGGAATGAAAATTGTTTCTCCATGGCCGATAAGCTTCTCCATACTTCAAGTTGTTTTCCGTCGGGTGTCAGTTCTGTAACGAGCCCTATTAATGAACCTTGTGATTTATTGAAGCGCGGTTCAGCAAGCTGTCTTGGTAATTGCATCGCCCCATCCACATTATCGCCGACCGATATCAACTGGTACGTATATAGCTGCAACTTATCCTGGATAACCGAATCTAAGCTGATTTTAAAAAGCGCATTAATGAGTAGGCCTGCACTACTCAGGAAAATCAACAGTACTAGCCCTGTGAGAATGAACATTCGCTTAACGAGCGACATTCTTTCGATCCAAAACACGACGGTCTCGAAAAGGCTCAGCGACGATGTTGTCGTGGCCGATTTGAGCGACTTTGAGCTTATTGAGTCAACATTCGTAACCGTAGTCATTTCAATCAACGGGCTTTCTAAACCGGTAACCGCGACCACGTAAAGTTTCTATGGGTTTCCATTTACCCTCGGGGTCAATTTTTTTTCTGAGTCTGGCAATAATGACTTCAATTACATTGCTGTCAGTGTCTTCGTCTCCTCCATACAGTTGATCAATTAGGATGAACTTGCTGATTATTTTTTGCGGGTTCATCATGAAATACTCTAAGACCTTATATTCAAATGCTGTTAAGCAGACCTCTTCATCATTGATGCATACGATCTTGGTGGTTGTATCAAGGCGCAGTGAGCCAAATTGTAAGGTTGTTTGGGTAGGGCCAGACGCTCGACGCAGAAGGGCATTGATTCGGGCGGATAGCTCTTCAAACTGGAACGGCTTCACCAAGTAATCATCCGCACCTGCATTTAATCCTTGAACCTTTGATTGCCAGCCAGTACGTGCGGTAAGAATCAACAGTGGAAGTTCGCATTTGTCGTCCCTAAGCCCTTGAATTAACTGCATACCATCCATGCGGGGTAATCCCAGGTCAATGATTGCTAGGTTTATGTCGTATTCGTTAATATAAAATAGTGCCTCTACACCGTCGTTAGCCACACTTACTTGATAACCTAGCTGGTTAAGTTTGCGATCTAACTGTCCCTGGAGTTCTAAATCATCTTCAACTAACAAGATATGCATCAGGGTTTCTCCTTGTTGTTATTGTTTTGACTAGGGATTACGTCTCCTGACGTCGCTTGTATATAGATGATGTGAATTTCACCACGCTCGGAAATAAGCTTTACACGGTATCGGCTCGTTGCGGCGATAAATTTTATAAATAACACTTCGCCTGCAATGTGCTCTTGAGCTAACTGGCCAGCTCGTTCTGAGCCTATTAGCTGGTTTTCGTCAGGCGCGTTATCGGGCTTTGCTAGAACAGTAGTATTAGTATCCCGTTCATTATTTGGATCAATTTCTGGTGATATTTTTTGGTTCGCATCGTTTGGTGCTGGGCTGTTAAGTTGTTGTTCCATCCAAACAGTCAGTGGTTTCACCAAGTTTTCAAGCCAAGTAGTAGTCGGGGAAACCTTTTCTTCTATCCAGATTGTGTCACCGTTTCCAGTACTCTCATTATCCTCGTCGTTGGAGTATGCGGGTAGTGAAAACATTACTAAAATTATAAGAAAGCGAAATTTCAAAGGATAGACCTGAACAATATTGTGCTTGTGAGGCTGTTCTAAATACTAAAGTTTGGGTGTATCGTATCATTTTTGAATTCGCCACATACAGCCGAAACTTAAATTCCAACGATAGCCACACGAAGCGCAAAGTCAATGCCACACTAAATTCAATGTGGCATCAACAAAGTTCTTGCCGGCCTAAGGCTTAATCAGTGCACCGATATACATTACCACTTAGGGTTACGCTGCTCTGATCAGAGGAGCCGAAGTCCTCAATTAAAATGCCGGATTGAGCTGAACGCTGTGTTAACAGATAAACTAGATTGCCGCCCATTCTATAGGCTTGGTTTTTAAGGTCGTGCCGAGCGCCAGTCTCGAGATTTCTACTCGAAGCAAAAAGGTTGTCCTGGTTGCCAGTGATATCACCTAGAAACTTACAATTCTCTGAGTTAGGCTCCAAATGGGTGAGCCTAACAAGAGCGGCATCATGGTTAAGCTTAGTTGCCGCGCATCCTGATAGAAAGGTGAATACGACGGCAGTCATTATATATCTCATTTTAGATTCCTAATTAAGTTGTATTGATTTGAAAGTTAAAAGTTGTAATTGATGCCGACTGACGCTTGATAGACCCTGTCGTCTTCAACAATCGAGCTATCTGCAAAGCCAGAGCCAATCTTAGTGACTCCAGTCTCGATATTGATGTCCCAGTTGTTCGTGATTTCATATCGGGCACGAATTCCAGCGAACGTGTTAGCGGTCGCTTCACCACGGTATTCAAAACGAGAGGCAGTGGCTTCGTTGGAGCTTACGCCCACATGATGATTCACATATTTGTCATCTGCCCATAGAACACCGAGCTCCGGGTTAATATTCCAATCCCCTAAAGTGAAGTCGAAGGTGTAACTCAATCGAGCAATGCGCCCGTCATGCTCATCACCCATGTCTGATAAGGCATTGAAACTTAAACGGCCTAGGTCAGAGTCATGGTTGATATATATTCCCCCCATCGCAGTAGCATCACGTTCGTCAATGCCTAATAACTTATCGTTATTTTTATACTCGTCATCATCACTGAGAAAGCCTGAATCCAAAGCAATGGTTAAACCGCCGCTGAAGCCAAGGCTTTTAGTTAGAAAAAGATTCAGGCTGGTATCTCTAACGAAAAAACGTTCGCCGTTATATCTTATTGTTGGGCTTACAAAGCGCTCAGTGCTTTCACCAATATAGGGGTTGTTAGTCGTTCCGAGACTGAGCCCAGTAACCCATTTACTGTTACTGTCTCCTGGCCCTATTGCGTCACTAGCTATTGCTTGTGGAGCGACCATATTGCCGACTCCCAATATCGAGAGTTGGAAGATGAAAGTGGTTGTTTTGAATGATTGAATAGACATGCTTTTTCCTGATACAGTTTGATTGATTTAATAAAACCAACTTTAAAGCAGCATCCTTAATAAAAACTTAACCCGTGATTAACTGAACCTTAACGATCTAAGTTGAATGAGACCAAATTAATATTAGGTACAGATCAAAAAAACGCCATTTGACAGTCTTGCAAGAAGTCAACTTTGGATATGCCTAGCTTCAGCATTTTATGGTTCTATCGGGATTAGTCAGACGCTTCCTTATTGGTCTGGCATTTAATGTGATCTAGTTGCTAGAACAAACCAGCAAAACTTAAGCCTGCGAGCAAGTTGCTTAAGCCATTGCTGCTGGTATACTAAATTTGATTCGGGTTATTCTTAGAACGAGGATTGTTAGTTGTTGTTTAAATAATGACACAGTAGGGGTTTATGGGGCGCGCAGAAAATTTGGTAATCATGTTTACGGACATTGTTGGTTTTACGGAACTGACAGCGTCGCAGTCGCGTGACCAAAACAAAGTGATGTTGCACCAGAATGAAAAAATACTGGGTAACGCGGCTAAAAAGTTTGGCGGTAAACGAATCAAGTCTATAGGTGATGCACTTCTCTTTGTGTTTCGGTCGCCCACGGATGCATTACTTTGTTCAATGGCAATGCACGACTTGTTGTGGGAGTACAACCTCGCTTTCGAAGATGAAAAGGATCATATTACGATAAGGGTGGCGATTAATTCCGGTGAGGTTAGGCTAGACGGTGGTGATGTCTTTGGTGAACCAGTTAATATCGCAGCACGGGTAGAGGGCCTTACTCCGGCGAATGAAATCTATTTTACTGAAGCTATTTATTTGGCGATGAATAAAGCTGAAGTCTCTCATGAATTGGTCGACCGATTTAAATTAAAAGGTATTCCGGAAGAGGTGACGATCTATAAAGTGCCTCGAAGCGCTTCAGCGCAACGCTTGGTGTCTTATTCTGATGGCGAGCATGAAACCACCTTTCCCTATGGTGGGGCCCATCTTGTGGAGCCGGATGGTGCCAGATTAATGTCTTCCTTATCACTCGATAATAGCGTTTCGTTTAAAAAACTGTTTATTGGGGCTGCTGTCTCATTGATGATGGCAGCCGCCGGTATTGTAATGTGGTCGGGCGCAGAGAAGGTAGATGCCGTTGCTAATATAGAAGCGGTTCCGGAACCTGAACCTGTAGAAGTAAAACTCGTAGAAGAACCCAAAATTACTCGTGAAGAATTGAACTCATTACTGAACAACGGGAATTTGATTGGCTTGGAAGCACGCGCTAACGAGGTGCTTAGCAAGAACCCAAACGATCCTTTTGCTTTGTTTATGCAAGGGCATATTAAGATTGAGAGAAAGCAATATGGGGAAGCACTAAATACCTATGCAATGGCGATAAGCGCTGATACGAGTTTGGCTGATGACAAACGTTACGCAAAAAATCTAGTAGGGCGCCTTAGTTATGACGCTCCTAAAGTCGTCGAATTGACTAAGCTAGCACCCAGTGAACCCGTTGTTGCGGAGTTGGTGAAACGGACGTTGGTTGAAGGTAACCGACCCTTAAGAAATGAAGCGGCCTATATTCTTAATGTGGCAAAGCAATCGAAAAAAGTCGATACCGTCGCAATGACGCTTTTAGACCTTAAGGAATTTAAGTCTTGTGCTGATAAAAAGGCGGCGATCAAGATTTTAGGTGAACAGCAAGACCCTAGAGCCCTTCCCGAGCTAGAAAAAATAACTAAATCGAATCTGATTCAACGACTTAAAATCGGTTGTCTGGTTAAAAGCGCTAAGGTTGCGGTTAAATCTATAGAGGCTAAGTTAGCCAAATAGCATATTGGCAATGCATTAAGGTATTCATTCAAGAATTTAATAAGCCAATAGAAATCGTGCCAAGCCTAAACGGCTGATTTCATTCAGTTTGGTGATCTAGACTCAATAATCATTAGAATTAAGTTGGAAAATTGAGTTTTAATAGAGTCGACTCGAAAGGAAGGCTGTTCAGCTATGAACCATCGACTAATTTACAGAGGGTTATGTGACTTCACACATCAAGAGCGCGAATACTTACTACAAGAAAAAGTATGTTGATTGGCGTGTTAAAGACTATAATGGTCGGTTGTAGCGTGCGCGGTTCATGCGGTACGGAGGGCATTAGTGGCAGAGCCAATCCAAAGTGCTGTTTCACTGCTTACGAAAACACACTTTTCTCGACTTGGATAGCGCTGCGCATTTTTTGTCATTGTTGCTGCGTTGCAAAGCAAATACGCTCAATTTATAAAACAGTTTACGCTCTTGTCATGGTTTTTTGACAAAGCGTACTTAGATGAATAGTTATGAAAACCGCTGAATTAAGAACTAAATTTTTGAACTTTTTTGCAGATAAAGGGCATGCGATTGTACCCAGCAGTTCTTTAGTGCCTGGGAATGACCCGACCTTGTTGTTTACTAACGCGGGAATGGTTCAATTTAAGGATTTATTTCTTGGCAGTGAGACCGCCGATTATGTGCGTGCGACGACATCTCAACGTTGTGTACGTGCTGGTGGAAAGCATAACGATTTAGAAAACGTTGGCTACACTGCTCGTCACCACACATTTTTTGAAATGTTGGGGAATTTCAGTTTTGGTGATTACTTTAAGCGTGATGCAATTGAATATGCATGGCAATTTCTGACCGAGGAGCTTGGCCTGCCAAAAGATAAGCTGTGGATTACCGTCTTTGAAAAAGACGATGAAGCCGCCGATATTTGGCTAAATGAAATAGGCGTTAGCCCAGAACGCTTCTCACGAATAGGCGAAAAAGATAATTTTTGGTCGATGGGGGACGTTGGCCCTTGCGGCCCATGCAGTGAGATCTTTTTTGATCACGGTGAGCAATATTGGGGTGGCCCTCCCGGAACGCCTGAAGAAGACGGTGATCGGTATATTGAAATATGGAACCTTGTTTTCATGCAATACGATCGCAGTGTAGATGGCACCTTAACGCCTTTGCCTAAGCCTTCCGTTGATACGGGTATGGGTTTAGAACGCGTAGCCGCGGTAATGCAACACGTCAATAATAATTATGAGATCGACCTATTCGATAATCTTATTGATTCGATTTGCTCGGTAGTTGGCGCCACTGACCGAAAAGACCACTCGGTAAGAGTGATTGCCGATCATATTCGTTCATGTTCATTTCTTGTTGTTGATGGGGTTTTACCTTCCAGTGACGGTCGAGGTTATGTATTGCGACGCATCATTCGTCGTGCGGTACGCCATGGCTATCAATTAGGCGGCAAAACACCGTTTTTTCATCGGCTGGTGCCCGCGTTGGTCGGTGAGATGGGCGAAGCCTATCCCGAGCTGATAGAAAAGCAAGCAATCATCGAAGCCGCCTTTGAAAAAGAAGAATTACGGTTTGCCGAAACACTGGAACAAGGCTTGAAAATTTTTGCTCAAAAAACCGCTGACCTAAGTGAGAAAACCGTGCCTGGCGAATTAGTGTTCATGCTGTATGACACTTACGGCTTTCCGGCTGATTTGACGGCCGACGTGGCACGTGAAAAGGGCATGACAATTGATCAAGACGGATTTGAAATTCTGATGGAGCAACAGCGCGAACGCGCACGCGCTGGCAGTCAATTTGCCGCGCAAGATGAGGTGTCGATTGAGGTGGAGAAAGCCACTGACTTTGTCGGTTACACAGATCTTGCGACTGCTTCGAAAGTGCTCGCCCTTAATATTGACGGGCAAGCGGTAGATTTTGTCAGTGCGGGCCAAGAAGCCGTGATTGTCTTAGATTCAACCACGTTCTATGCCGAAGGTGGTGGGCAATGTGGCGACGAAGGCGTAATTACAACGGGTTCTGCTCGAATACGA
Organism: uncultured Gammaproteobacteria bacterium; assembly: GCA_964516915.1. Classification (GTDB taxonomy): domain Bacteria; phylum Pseudomonadota; class Gammaproteobacteria; order Arenicellales; family Arenicellaceae; genus Arenicella. Next base: position 3,315 of record CAZEXS010000048.1, on the reverse strand, counting down.
GTTCGCGACTGCCGAAAATTGCCCAATGGCGCATTCCTGCATATGGTGTCGGTTGAAGAAGGTTCACTTAAAGTGGGTGAATCGGTCAGCGTCGAAGTGGATTCCGAGGCGCGCCATGCGGCGGCGGCTAACCATTCGGCGACGCACCTCCTGCATGCGGCCTTAAAGAAAGTTCTTGGTACTCATGTTCAACAGAAAGGTTCGCTGGTTACGCCAAGCCGTTTACGTTTTGATTTTTCGCATGATGCACCGGTGTCTAGTGACGAAATACTCGCCATTGAAGCGTTAATAAATGCTCAAGTTTTTGAACAACGCTCGGTGAATGCTAAAGTGATGCCGATTGACGAGGCTAAGGCCGCCGGTGCTGAAGCCTTGTTTGGGGAAAAGTATGGGGCTGAAGTGCGAACCGTCACAATGGGCGACTTTTCCTTCGAGCTATGTGGTGGCACACACGTCGCTAATACGTCTGAAATCGGTCTGTTTAAGATCGTATCTGAATCTGGCGTGGCGGCCGGGGTTAGACGGGTAGAAGCCGTTACTAGACGCACCGCCGCTGACTGGGTAAACGATCAACAAAGTGTGTTAAAACAAGCATCCGCACTTTTGAAGACGGACTCAAACAGCCTTATAAAACGTGTTGAGCAACTACAAGGTCAGCTAAAAACACTCGAGCAAGACAAAAAGAAGCTGCAGCAATTAATCGCCAGTGGTAGTGGCGGTCAAGATTTGAATTCGCAAGCCAAAGAAGTATCTGGCGTCATGTTATTAACAACCATATTGGATGGTGCTGATAAAGACATGCTGCGCACTACAATCGACAGTTATAAAGACAAACACAGCAATGGCATTATTGTGTTGGGTGCTGAAGTTGATGGAAAGGTGAAATTGGTAGCGGGTGTTGCAAAGGCTATTTCCAAGCAGTACCCGGCAGGTAAAATAATCCAGCACATAACGGCATTAGCGGGTGGGCGTGGTGGTGGCCGCCCAGACATGGCCGAGGGCGGCATTCCTGAGGCTGAGAAAATCCAAGCTTGTTTAGATGCGGTGGAGGCTTGGTTGCTCGATAACGGCTAGTCGGCTGCATACTTCACACCTTACTTGTGCGCTTTATGGGCATATTGCGTAGCCTATTAATGACCAAATGATTAATTCCAAGGTAATTGATGTAATTATCGGCTCAAAAACTCATCTGGGGATTTACAGACAAGCACAAACAATGTTTAATCCCGATTCGCAAAAATCGTTAAAAATTTATCGCCTTTAAACTGTTTTAATTTTTAACAGAGAATGATGCCTGCGGCCTTGTTAAGGACTTTACTTACCGGGCCCTATGAGTGGTGAAATGAGTTTAATCGTAGAAAAATTTGGTGGCACATCGGTCGGTTCTGTAGAGCGGATTAATGCGGTTGCCGATAAATTAATCGCAAAACAGCAGAATGGCGATCAGCTAGTCGTTGTGGTTTCAGCGATGAGTGGCGAAACTAACCGCTTAATATCGCTTGCGAACGATATTACTAAAAAGCCCTCGGCACGTGAAATGGATGTTCTTGTTTCGACCGGCGAGCAAGTGACTATTGCATTATTGTCCATGGCCCTGCAAGATCGTGGAAATGATGCTCGTTCTTATACCGGTGGCCAAGTCTCTATTCGCACAGACAACGTGCATTCTCGCGCCCGTATTCAAAATATCGACGGCGAAAAAATTCTGTCTGACCTAAATAAAGGGCGCATTGTCGTGGTGGCTGGTTTTCAGGGTATCGATAACCTTGGCAACATCACGACATTGGGTCGCGGTGGCTCTGATACGACGGCCGTAGCGGTAGCGGCTGCTATTAAAGCCGACGAATGCCGCATTTATACCGACGTCGATGGTATTTACACCACCGACCCCAGAGTGGTTGCTGAAGCCAAACGCCTTGATAGCATCACGGCTGAAGAAATGCTTGAATTAGCTAGCCTTGGAGCGAAGGTTTTACAGACTCGATCTGTAGAATTTGCAGGAAAATACAAGGTTCCACTTCGAGTTCTGTCTTCATTTGAAGATGGTCCAGGCACTTTAATAACTTACGAAGAAGAGGGTACTTCAATGGAAGCACCATTAATCTCAGGTATTGCATTTCAACGCGATGAAGCTAAATTGACGATTCGAGGTATACCCGATCACCCAGGTATCGCTCATCAAGTTCTTGGCCCTATATCAGACGCACATATTAATGTTGATGTGATTATTCAGAATGCCAGTGCAAAAGGTTTAACCGATTTAACCTTTACAGTACCTCGTTCAGACTATCTGCCATGCATGGAAGTGCTGAATAAGCTTGTGATCGAGCTTGGTGCGAGAGACGTAAAGGGCGACGATAAAATTGCAAAAGTGTCGATTGTGGGTGTTGGAATGCGATCGCATTCGGGCGTGGCAAATAAGATGTTTAAAACGTTAGCTGACAATGATATTAATATTCAAATGATTTCAACCTCTGAAATTAAAGTTTCAGTCATCATCGATGAAACTAAGCTTGATCACGCAGTGAAATCATTACATAAAGCTTTCGAATTAGATGTATAATGAGGTTGGCGGTTTTTGTGCAAGACTCAGCACATCAGCGGCCAAAAAGGTAAAAATATAAAGTAAGTAATATAAAGCAAGCAAAACAAAGATTAGACTCAGCGGTTAAGTTGCGTACGGGCGATTTAATTATAACTGTGTTATTCTTTGTTTAGGTTAAGACAACTTATCTTAGCTGCTTATCATCGTAACAATAGGGTTATTCGCAGTATGCGTAATTTTTATAAGAAGTTGTGGATTTTCAAATCTACTTCAATATAATACGCGCACTATCTGCGATAGGGTTCATGGTGAGGTAAACGCCGTAAGTATATAGCGGTATAGGACTACTTCACCGATGCTTTGAATTTGAAATAATTCAAGCAAAATATAGCTGGAGATCGCAATGTTAATTTTGACTCGACGTATTAACGAAACGTTAAATATCGGTGACGATGTGCAGGTAACTGTGCTCGGCATTAAAGGTAATCAAGTACGAATTGGTATCAACGCCCCGCGTGATTTGCCGGTTCACCGTGAAGAGATCTATCAACGGATCAAGCGCGAAGAGCGTATGGCCAATGGTGGAGATAAATCGGGTTCAGATGATTACAGTAGTGATCACGATTTACGTGGCGCTGATTATTTTGGCGATGATGATTCGTTAGGTAATAAGTAGTAAACCGATGTGATTGTTGATCGTTCTGCTGACAAAATAGGAGAAGTGGCCGAGTGGCTGAAGGCGCTCCCCTGCTAAGGGAGTATAGGGTTTA
>CAZEXS010000047.1:6078-27961 GCA_964516915.1 uncultured Gammaproteobacteria bacterium | reverse complement strand
GCACTCAGTCCGCGCCTTTTTTTTGCCTACAGGATGTAGGTACATCGCGGTCGCACGGATGCGAAAGAGCGATGTAAGATCTCCGCGCACCACCGATATCAGTCAAACCCCATATTCCCGCAATTCATGGCGGCGGTACATCGCGGTCGCATGGATGCGAAAGAGCGATGTAAGACCTCTGCATACTACGATAATCATTCAAGCCGCGTATTTCCGCAATTCAGGTTCTCAAAAAAACCATTGCAATTCACATATTTAATGTCTGAAATGCTTGCGTAAGCTGGTCTTCACGGCTATTATCGCGCGTCCTTGCTCCGACCACTTTGGGGTGAGTATCTCTAATTTTGGGATTGTAGGCGCTGGCCATTGGTTTTTGAGCTCTGGCGGCAATGAAATAGACATATAGAATAGTAGGTTTTTAATCATGAAAACATTTTCTGCAAAGCCAGCAGAGGTAAAGCGCGAGTGGTACGTCATTGACGCTGCCGATAAAGTGCTTGGCCGTGTGGCGACTGAAATCGCCCTTCGCTTGCGTGGCAAACATAAGCCAGAGTACACACCTCACGTTGATACTGGTGACCATATCGTTGTTATTAATGCCGAGAAAATAGCGGTTACAGGTAACAAAGAAGAAGGTAAGATTTATTACCGTCATACAGGCTTCCCTGGTGGTATCAAAGATATCAACGTTCGCAAATTGCGTGAGCACGCACCTGAGCGAATCATCGAAAATGCAGTACGCGGCATGTTGCCGAAAAACCCATTGGGTCGTGCTATGTTCAAAAAACTACACATCTATGCTGGCACTGAGCACAAACATCAAGCTCAAGAGCCAAAAGTGCTAGAGATTTAAGGAGAATATAAATGTCTGAAGTATATCTAGGCACTGGCCGTCGTAAGTCTTCAACTGCACGCGTACGCCTGCAATCCGGTTCTGGCAGTATCACTGTTAACCAACGTCCTCTTGATGAGTATTTTGGTCGTGAAACAGCTCGCATGGTGGTTCGTCAACCACTGGTCTTGCTTGATCTGTTAGAAAATTTTGACATCAACGTGAACGTGCAAGGCGGTGGCGGAAGCGGCCAAGCTGGTGCGATTCGTCATGGCATCACACGCGCTTTATTGGCGTATAACGAAGAGCTTCGCCCAACACTGCGTTCAGCTGGTTTTGTTACTCGTGACGCGCGTGAAGTTGAGCGTAAGAAAGTGGGTCTTAAAGGCGCACGTCGCAGACCTCAGTTCTCAAAACGTTAATTGTTTTTGCGAATTATTTTTTCAAAAAAGCCGACCTTTGGGTCGGCTTTTTTGTCTTTGTTCGATATTCAGGTTTGTCGATTGGTGGCCATTGCTGCTGGAAGTCCTATTGGCTTTGATGGTTCTTGCCGAAACCTGCCTAAAACGATTGTTTAGAACATGTTGTAACTGGTTTAATGTCAATCTTCGACATAGAATTGAGCCTTTAGGCCAGTGGCTAATCGTTAGTAATTAAATACGTTTTATTATCCTATGAAATCAATCAAAGTCGGCATTATCGGTGGTACGGGTTATACCGGAGTAGAACTGCTTCGTATGCTGGTTACGCATTCACATGTGGAGCTTGCTCTTATTACATCGAGATCCGAGGCTGGTCGCCCGGTTGCTGATTTGTTTCCCAGCTTGCGTGGGTTTACCGATTTGGTGTTTACTGAACCAAACGTTGCCGCGTTTAAAGGTTGTGACCTGGTGTTCAGCGCCACACCAAACGGCATTGCGATGACGCATGCTCGTCAATTACTGGAAGACGGCGTGCGCCTGATTGACCTTGCGGCGGACTTTCGGATTAAGGATGTGGCGGTTTGGGAGCACTGGTATGGTATGCAGCATGCTTGCCCGGAATTGATCGAAGAAGCCGTTTATGGTTTGCCTGAAACGAATAGAGCCGCCATCAAAGGCGCTCAAATCATCGCCAACCCTGGCTGTTACCCAACCGCGACCACGCTTGGCTATTTACCTTTGGTAAAAGCGGGTGTGATCGATACTTCAGACTTGATTGCGGATACTAAGTCAGGAGTCACTGGCGCAGGTCGGGGGGCAAGCGTTGCTAATTTGTATAGCGAGGTTGCTGATAGTTTTAAGGCTTATGCAGCAGCCGGCCACCGCCATCATCCAGAAATTAGCCAAAATTTAGCGGCGGCAGCCGGTGCTGATGTTGGCTTAACTTTTATGCCACATTTGACGCCCATGTTGAGGGGGATTCACGCGACGCTTTATGCCGATTTGATTGATCCGGATACGCCAATTGAGAACGTCGCTGAATTATTTGAATCAGCCTATGCCGATGAACCATTTGTGGATGTATTGCCATTGGGGTCGCACCCCGATACGCGCTCGGTCAAGACGTCAAATATGTGTCGGATTGCGTTGCATAAAGCGGGTGGTTCAGGCAAGTTAGTTGTGTTGTCGGTGATTGATAATCTGACCAAAGGCGCTGCGGGTCAAGCAATTCAAAATATGAATATAATGTTCGATTTTGACGAGCGTCATGGTTTAATGAATGCGCCGGTTTTACCGTAGCCATTGATTCACCTACTACTTTAGTTATTGAAATGATCAGAAAACCGACTAATGATTTATCAATCAGGCCGAAATTATCCTCATCGACAGTGATGGCGATGGTGGTCGGCGGCCTGTTTGTCTTCTTTGTCAGTCTTTACTTCGCTTACGGGGCTGGTGTCAAACAAGGGCACAGTCGACTCGCTGATGACCAGGCTCAACTCGAATTATTGAAAGGAGAGTTGGCTCGTGTCGGCGCTAGCTTAGGTAAAGCCGAAGAAGGGTTGATTGCGGCCGAACGTCAAAAGCAAATTCAGGGCGAAGCGTACAAGCAGATGAACTTAGCGTATGCGAATTCAGAAAGAAAGAACGCGGTATTGGGTTCTCGCTTGGATTTTTATCGCAGTATCATTTCTCCTGAAGATGGTCAAAGTGGGCCGTCAATACAAGGGTTCGCGCATGATTATAAAGAGGGGCAACTCAGTTTTGATATTACTCTTGTGCAGGCAATAAAGCATAAGCATCAGGTTCGAGGTAACTTGATCGTTACTTTGTTTGAAAATGAGCTTGTGACGGGCCGTTGGCCAGCCAGCAGTCCGCGCAGTGTAAACTATCAATACTTCCAGCAAGTTTCTGGTTTGATTAGTAAATCATCGATAGGTGATAATGCTAAAATTAAAGTCGAATTAAAATTGCAGAGCGGTGAAAGCGTAACTCGTTGGTTTGAGCTTGGGGCGGCGGTTGGTCTAACACCTGAAAGAAAATCGGCGAAAGAGCCCATTAGTTAGGTTCTGTAAGAGTATTAATTATGTTTGGCCGATCTAAAAAAACAGCACGAATGCGGTCTGAAACCGATGATGAAAACACAGTAAAAAACGAGTTAACAATGAAGCGAAATAAAGAAAAAGTAAGCAAGCCGGTAGAAACTATTGATACTTTGATTGGTTCTGGCTCGGTGTTGCAAGGCGATCTGGAATTTACCGGTGGTTTGCGTGTGGATGGGCATATTCGTGGTCATGTTTCAGCACAAGATAGTAATAACGGTACGCTTGTGTTGAGTGAGTCTGGCATCATCGAAGGTGACATTAATGTGCCTCATGTGGTTGTTAACGGCACAGTCAAAGGCAATATTTCATCCAAGGGCCATATTGAATTGCAGGCGAATGCCAAGGTTGATGGTGATATTCACTATAAAGCCGTTGAAATGGAGCTAGGCGCAGTGCTAAACGGCAGTTTGGTTTCTGATTCAGGAGCGCCGGTCTATGATTCCGCTAATCCGGCAGCGATCAATCAAACCGTTGAAAAAAATAAAAAGCTTGAGTCCGCATCTTAAGCCCTTATCTTAGTTTTATATACCGTTAGCGGTTAGTTGCTTTTATCCGATGTTTACGTCATTAAGCTATAATCGAACCTGCGCACCATTTTGAAGAGTAATAATCATGATTGAAGTTGAACAAGCGAGCCCTCTGGATTTCACTGCCGATGCGGCGTCTAAAGTTGCTGAGTTAATAGCCGAAGAGGATAATCACGAACTTAAACTGCGCGTGTATGTTCAAGGCGGTGGTTGTTCGGGTTTTCAGTATGGTTTTACCTTTGACGAAGACCAACAAGAGGATGACACCTCTGTTGATAAAGATGGCGTGCGCTTACTGGTTGACCCTATGAGCTTTCAATATCTGATCGGTGCAAAAATTGATTATAAAGATGACATCGATGGCGCTCGGTTCATTATCAATAATCCAAATGCCAGCACAACCTGTGGCTGTGGCTCGTCTTTTTCAGCCTAGCTTTCTTGAGCCCAGCTATTTTTTAGCTGACTGATAATAAAGTCTCTTATTTGACTGTCTACGTCGGATAATCCCTCGGTTAAGTCAGTAATTAATTTTTCGGTTTTTGGGTCGGTGTCTGGCAATAATATTGGGCTGCTGGGGTACTTTCCTGGTGTGTTCCCATCGTCTACTCGATGAGCACTCAAACCGCTGTCTTTTTTCCATATAACGGCTCGCTCAGTGGTCTTTTTATCGTAAGTTAGATGAAAAGACTCGATTTCTGAAGTGCTGTTATTACGCCAAACAAACAGGTCAATATTGGCGTTGGTGAACCATCGTTTAATAAATCCGTCTTGGTCTTGTCTCGGATTGTTTATTTCCCTTAACATCTAGACCTCCTTAGTATGGTTATCTAGGTTGTTTGATTTGGTTTTTTGGTAATTCTTCCGATTAGCGGGTCTCTGAAGGTCGCCTAAGGTCAGTGCTCAATCGGTAAAAATACGTCGCCTAGCACCACGCTGCTGTCGGCACCCGTCACACTTGGTAAGTTACTGTGCAAACCTTTTAAGCGGCAATAGCCTAGCCATGCAAAACCAACCGCTTCAACCCAATCTGCGGGTATGCCGAGTTCGTCGGTTTTCTTTATTTTGTGTGATGGTAATGCTTCAGCGAGGCGATTCATCATAAATGAATTATGGGCACCACCGCCGCACACATAAATTTCGCCAGCGACGTTTCCTAATTGCTTCATTTCTCCGGCGATGCTTTGAATTGAAAGTTCCATCAATGTAGCCTGAACATCCGCCGCACTGTGCGCCTCCACATTGCCTAGCCAACTTAAGTTGAAATAGTCGGGGCCAGTGCTTTTTGGGTAAGCTAGGCTAAAATAAGGGTCAGTCATTAATCGCTCGAGTAATTCAGGAATGACATTGCCGGATGCAGCCCAATGGCCATCTTGGTCGTATGTGGCGCCTTGTTGTTTGTAGATCCATTGGTCTAGCAACGTGTTGCCGGGGCCAGTATCAAAACCAATAACGGTATCACTCAGCTGAGTTAGGTTGGCAATCCCTCCAATATTCAACATATATCGATGTTCGCCTCCAAATACCTTGGCATGAAATGCCGGCATGAGTGGCGCACCTTGTCCGCCTGCAGCAAGATCAGCTTGCCTAAAATTGGCCGTGGTTAAGATACCGGTAAGGTCGGCTATCGCTTGCGCATCGCCTAGTTGTAGGCTCATTGGTGGGGTTTGGTTTGGTTCATGTCTAACCGTTTGACCATGATTGGCGATAGCGTTGATGTCTTTATTTGATAAGCCAGCTTTTTCAATCAGCTTATTACTGGCTTTAGCATAGTCATAGGCTAAGCTGCGATGCAATGGAGAGTCTTCGCAACGTATGAGTGTTTGCGAACGCGTAGTCTTGTTAATTTCGTCGCGCAGCTCGTTTGAGAACGGAGAAAAGTCGGTTTCTAGGACTTCGAGATCGGAGTCTGATGAAAACCTTACCAGAGCCGCATCGATACCATCGGCGCTGGTGCCAGACATCATTCCAATAATCAGTTTTTCGCTCATGGCTTTACTCTAATCCTCACTCTGAATTTACCAAACCTGAACTTAAGCCTAAGCATCTTTTGGAAACCTGCTGTGTGAATGATCGATAGCCTAAGCATTGGTCTATGTAACGGTTACACAAGCTCAGAAGGCGACACTAAATTTTTTTGATCTGTGTAGTGCCCGAGGACTTTGCGATTTGATAATCGCGTTTTACAGCGTCTAAGCTCTTACTAAGGTTCTTAGCCAACAGGTTAAACTCCGCAATATTGGCTTTGCTTACGGCTGATGCTTTCGGTGTTTTGTAAGTCAGCGAGTTACGGTGCACTCCGTCTACACGAAATTCGTAATGTAAATGTGGGCCAGTTGACATTCCGGTACTGCCGACATAGCCAATTGTTTGGCCTTGTTTAACTCTCACGCCACTGCGAATGCCTTTGGCATATCCGTTCATATGAGCGTAAAGCGTGCTGAAACGCCCGGCGTGGCGAATAACAACGGTTTTCCCATAGCCACCTTTTCTTCCGGCGAGTGTGACTTTTCCGTCAGCCGTGGCTCGAATCGGTGTGCCGGTGGCTGCCGCATAGTCAACGCCCTTATGCGCTTTCCACTTCTTGGAAATTGGATGTTTGCGTTTGCCAAAACGCGATGAAATTCGGCTAAATTCAACGGGTGAACGCAAAAACGTGCCGAGCATGCTTTCACCTTCGGTATTAAAATAACTTGCGACACCTTCTTGATCTTCAAATCTGATCGCGCGATAGGTTTGTCCTTGAGTGGTAAACTCCGCCGCCAAAATGGGCCCATCATCAAGTCGAATGTCGTTGTTTAAATATTCTTCGTAGATTACGTGAAAATTGTCGCCGCGACGAATGTCTTGAACGAAGTCAATGTCCCAGCCAAAAATCCTAACCATCTCCATGATTAAACCGTTGCTAAGACCCGCTTCCTGTGCCGCGAGATACAGTGAAGACTGAATTTCAGCTGATACCGTACGTTGCTTAGTGTCGAAGTCGATATCAACAACACTTGCCGCTGCGACTTTGACTCCGTCTATGTCTACGTCCAATCGCTTGAGGGCACTCAGTGGGTAGCTAATTTGTTTGAGCTTGTCACTAGCATCGAATTTGAAATCAATTGTTTTCCCTACTCTGATCGACACAAGCTGCTTTGCGACAGGGTGTTTTGAAATATGGTGAGGGATGGCTAGATCTAAACCGGATTTGCGAAAAATTATGCCTAAGGACTCACCGCGCGCGATTTTGTGCGGTTTGTTTGTGAATTCACGCACGATCAACTCATCAGCGGCCATCAAGTTGTTTGAGGTGGGTTCTAATGCTGTTTGAGTGCTAGCCTGGCTATTGATTGCCACTAGTTGATCGGTCAAGGTCTCTTGTTGGATCTCATTCGCTTGGTTTTCTGAGGGCTTTTTATTAGCTAAGGGCTTTTCGTTAGCCAAGGGCTCTTCATTGGCTAAAGGCTTTTCGTTGGCTAGGGGCTTTTGATCAATATTAGCGGTGGTTGTGTGCGTGATCCAACTGCAGCATAAAACTATCAAGCTTCCGAGAAACCAATGACGCTTGCGCATTTTCGTCTGCGGCTGAGAACTTCTCGCGGGCTTTGAGGCGGATTTTGAGCCGGAGTTTTTGGTTAGATTGATTAACAAGTCTTTTTTTAATTGCATTGGCTGGTTTTTGGTAAACGTCTTCGCGTCTTTGATCATTTACAGATTAATGGTCGATTGTGCAGTTGATAAGCGTTTTACGCAATGAATTTGATTCAAAAGTAATGGGATTTCCAGCATAGTCACCGGATTGACGTCTGAAACCTTATAAATTTGTATTTATGACGTTGCTCCCTTTGCGGAATGCTTACTTTTCAAAGCAAAAATAAGTATCATTCTTGCTCTATTATTCACACCTACTCGAGCAGCCATCGCGTGGCTGGCGACCCAATTACCGTGACCGAAAATTCGACCAATCAAAGCGGTTCTGATAACGCTTCAGTAACTAACCCTTCACCAGTAATGCAACAGCTGTTACGTGGCGCAGATGAAATCATTCCGCAACATGAGCTCGAGGCAAAACTTGCAAAGAACAAGCCACTGAATGTGAAAGCTGGTTTTGATCCGACGGCTCCAGATTTGCATCTTGGGCACACTGTGTTGATTAATAAATTACGGCAGTTCCAAATGCTCGGCCACAATGTGACGTTTTTGATCGGTGATTTTACCGGTTTGATCGGCGACCCGACCGGTAAGAGCGCCACTAGGCCGCCATTAACTGAGGCCGAAATAAAACAGAACGCGGTCACTTATAAGGAGCAAGTCTTTAAGATTTTAGATCCGGAGTTAACCTCAGTTCGGTTCAATTCTGAGTGGATGAGTCAGATGACGTCGGCTGATATGATTCGACTGGCCGCGCAACACACTGTCGCTCGGATGTTAGAGCGCGACGATTTTAGTAAGCGATACGCATCGCAACAATCGATTGCGATTCACGAATTTTTGTATCCCTTAGTTCAGGGTTACGATTCTGTTGCACTAGAGTCGGATATTGAATTGGGCGGCACCGATCAAAAATTTAATCTTTTGGTCGGGCGTGAAATGCAGAAAGCCTACGGTAAGTCGCAACAAGCGATTTTGACGGTGCCGATTTTAGAAGGGCTGGACGGCGTTCAAAAAATGTCTAAATCTCTTGGTAATTATATCGGGATTGCCGATGCCCCCAACGACATGTTTGGTAAATTAATGTCGGTGTCTGATGAGCTAATGTGGCGCTATTTTGAGCTGTTAAGCTTTCGCCCTGCCGCAGAAGTCGAAGCATTTCAACAACAGATACACGATGGCGCCAACCCAAGAGACATTAAATTTTTGCTGTGCGAAGAAATTATCACTCGATTTCATGATCAGAGGGCGGCTGAAGGTGCTAAACAAGATTTCATTCAGCGTTTCCAGAAAAACGCCATACCCGATGATATGCCGGAAGTGAATGTGCGGCTTGGCGAAGGTATGCCGATCGGTTCGCTTACCAAAGAAGCCCAGCTTTGCGCGAGCTCCTCAGAAGGCATGCGAATGGTGAAGCAAGGAGCCGTTAAAATTAATGGAGAAAAAGTGGTTGATCCTAAGGCAGTTATTGTTGAAAGTGAGCCATTCGTGTTGCAAGTTGGTAAGCGAAAATTTGCGCGTATTATTCCAAGCTAGATCGGACTAGGCTGTGTTGATGTATTAGAAAGTTCGCAAAGATACAGTATTCAGATACACATTACTTAGATAGAAAGGCAAACATCATGGCACTTTTAAAAATTAAGCCGTATGAATTCTGGCACCCAAGAGTGTTTGAAGCGCCTTACTATCTGTGTTTAGGCTTACAGTGCCTGCTTAAGCGCATTAGCATTCGAAATTTAGTCAAAGCGAACTACGGCCTCGATCATGGCGAAATTGGTATTGGCTCGAAATATGAAAGCCAAATGGCGTTTGATCAGGATTTTTTTATGCCAACGGTGTTGCTTGACGATGACCAAAGCCTTGATGATAAAAAGCAACAAATATACGGTTTTATTGAGCAGCACGGGTACCCGGCTATTCTAAAGTCGGACGTTGGTTGTGTTGGCAAAGGTATTTGCAAACTGTCAAATTCTGACGACGTTGAAGAGAAAGCACCTCTGCTTTTAGGTAAGTATATTCTGCAAAAATTCACGTCCATGCCATTTGAGTGCGGCGTGTTCTATGTTCGTAAACAAGGTCTGCCTGAGATTACCGGCATCAATATGAAGCATTTTCCAACGGTGGTTGGTAATGGACAAGACGATTTAATGGCATTGGCATTGCAACACCCGCGTTTTAGTCAACATTGGTATGCTTTTTTACAGGCCGTTGATACCGAACAAGTGCTTGCGGATGGCGAAGAAAAACGTTTGTCTTTTATCGGGTCGCATACCCTTGGCTGCAAGTTCACTGACGATGAGCATCTCCGCACCCCTGAATTGGAAGCAGCTGTGTTTAAATTCTTTGAATCACAACCAGGTTTTAATTTTGGTCGCGTTGATTTGAAGTTTGAAAGTGAAGACGCATTTCGACGTGGCGAGTTTGTGGTGATTGAAGTGAATGGGGTTGCGTCTCTTCCAACACATATGTTTGACCCTAAGTATTCGGTGTTTCAGGCCTATAAAATATTTTTTGAGCACGCCCGGCATCTGGGTGAAGTAGCCAAAGAGCATGTTAAGAAAGACATGCAATTATTGTCTTATCGAGGCGTTATTCGGCGAGCCAGCGAAAATCAATCCTTATTGAATAAGGTTCACCAGCGTTTAATGGGTCGAGATAGTTAGTATCGATTGGGTTTTATTAAGAGTTTTTATGCACACATACAGAATTGTATTCGATTGCCCCGACCGGGTTGGTATCGTCACCAAGGTGGGCGATTTTATATCCCAGTATGGCGGTTCAATTTGTGATGCCAGTCATCATTCTGACACCGACAATAATTGGTTTTTTTCGCGTGTGGTGGTGGAGGCCGATTCATTGCCATTTGATGCCGACGAGCTACGCGATAAGTTTGCGCCGGTTGCCAGTCAGCTAGAAATGAACTGGCGAGTGATTGACAGCGAAATACCCAAACGGGTTGCAGTCATGGTCAGTAAAGGGTCGCATTGTCTCACCGACTTATTCGATCGCATGCGTTACCGAGAATTCAATTGTGAGATCGCAGCGGTGATCTCAAATCATGATGATATGCGAGGCATTAGCGAATTTTACGGCTATGATTATCATCATGTGCCTATTGATAAAGCGAATAAGGCTGCCGGGTTCACCGAGGTAGAACGTTTAGTGGATTCCTACAATATTGACACTTTAGTACTGGCACGATACATGCAAATCGTACCACCTGAGCTGTGTGATAAATATCGGCACAAAATTATTAATATTCACCACAGCTTCTTGCCATCCTTTGCGGGTGCTAGACCTTACCATCAAGCTCATCAACGTGGGGTAAAACTAATTGGTGCAACCTGTCATTATGTGACCGAACAGCTTGATGAAGGGCCGATAATAGAGCAAGGCGTTCAGCGCGTGAGTCATTCGAATACCGTCGAAGACTTGGTAAGGCTAGGCCGTGATGTTGAAAAAACCACCTTGGCCAAAGGGTTGCGCGCGCACTTAGAAGACCGAATCATGGTGCACGGAAACAGTACTGTGGTGTTTAATTAGCATTACCTATTGTAGAATTAACCAAAATAGAGTCACGCCCTTTAATGAGGGGCAAGGCCAAGCCTCTAGACCGAACTTGATTTGCTCTCTGCCCTTTCTTGTTTTTGTATGCGCCTCATGCAGCACAATAGTTCTTAGAAGCTACCTCAGTTATACTTAAACAGTACGTTTGGTTTTCATATAAAAGTCTTTTATCATCCTCAGTGCTTAAAACTTAACTTAAGTTTTGGGTTTTCGAACATTATAAGAATAGAATCGGCTAATGATAAATGTGTTCAACGAGTTAAAGCGACGAAATGTATTCCGCGTGGCGGCGGTTTATGCGGTAGTGGCATGGCTCTTGATGCAGCTTTCTTCACAGCTTGAAGAGTCTTTAAACCTGCCTGAATGGTTTGACACGGTCGTAACGGTCACCGTTTTGCTTGGCTTTCCGATTGCATTGCTGCTGGCATGGGCCTTTGAAATGACGCCGCAGGGTGTTAAGAGAACGGAACCGTTGCGTCAGCAGAATGCTTCTAAAGCAAGCAAGCGCAAGTCGGCCATGATTTTTATAACAAGCATTATTATCGTATCCATCGCCCTTGGCGCTTGGTGGTTAGTGCCTACATCGCCGACAACAGTTGAGCCCGCTGCACAACAAACGGACGCTTTGGTCGTCAAAGAGCTACCCTCTATTGCGGTATTACCTTTCGACGATTTCTCGAAAGATAACGATCAACAGTATTTTGCCAATGGCATCTCTGAAGAGTTGTTGAATGTCTTGGCACGTATTGATGGCTTGCGCGTAGCGTCGCGCACATCGGCGTTTTCATTTCAAAATAGTGGCGCGGACACTGGTACTATTGCAAAAGCGCTTGGCGTGGGTCATATTCTTGAAGGAAGCATCCGTAAATCAGGCTCGACACTGCGCATCACTGCACAATTGATAGATGCCTTAAATGATCAGCACCTCTGGTCCGAAACCTATGATCGGCCGCTAACGGCCGAGAACATATTTGAAATCCAAGACGAAATTGCCGGTTCAATTGTGGCTGAACTCAAAGGGCGTTTATCTATCGATACCTCGAACAGCGCCTTACGTACTGAGTCTTTAGAAGCGTATCAATTGTATTTACGTGCGCGTGAGAATATGGCAAAACGTCTTCCAGATATGCTTAATGCCGCGATCCAGGAGTTCAAGCAGGTTGTCGAGCTTGACCCTAATTTTGCTCCTGCACATGCGGGGCTGGCAGATACTTATTTATTAATGCCCGGATATGCCAATGTGGACAAAGAGGAGTCGGTACTGAAAGCGCGGGGGCATGTTGAACAAGCATTGACCTTAGCGCCGAATTCGGTTGAGGCGCTTACCGCCGCATCCCTTTTGGCAACTGAAGATGGTGAATATCAAAAGGCCGTCACGCTGGCGACGCAAGCGATCAATATTAATCCTAACTATATGCCAGCGTATCATCGGCGTGGCACAGCCTACGGCGCCTTAGGGAAAAATATAAAAGCATTGGCGGAGTTTGAAAAGGCGGAAGAATTAGATCCATTGTCGCCCATAATTTTGAGTAATTTGGGAGCTTTCCAGGTTTTGTTAGGCGATAACAAGGCGGCCGAAGCAACTTACGATAAGAATATTCGCTACAACCCCGGCAGTGATTTTGGTTACTCTGGGCTGGCCGGCCTGAAGTTTTTTTACGGCGACTATGATCTCGCACATAGCTTACTCAAAGATGCTCAGGCGATTAATCCTGAAAATGTCGCTGTCATCGACACATTAGGCTTCTTATACAGCACAGTTGGCCTGTTCGATGAAGCTCTTAAATTAGAACTCCCGCCTAGCAGTCGAGCGTACACCTTATTAGCTAGCGGGCAATTCGACGCGGCAAGAGAAGTGGCCGTAGATATGCCTAATTCTCCAAATATGCATCGAGTATATCTAGGCGATAGCGAACGGTCCTATGGCTTGCTTCGAAAATGGGCGGATCTCAGCAACTTTATTGAACAGCCAATCAAAGATACTACGGCGCCTCTTGTAGTGATTATGAGCGTTGTCTTTCAGCGCCAATCTGACCCGGACGCAAAGCGACTTATTGATAAGGTGTCAGCGTACTTTTCAGGTAAATCTCCAGAAGATTTCTTGCATGGCTCGGCTCTGGAAGCTGGCGGTTATTTTTACGCTGTTTATGACGATATCGAGGCCGCATTGCCTTGGTTTGAACGTGTGGCCGACTTGGGGTTCGCTAAAGCGGGCATCGAAAATATTACGTTCCCAGGCTTGGAAGAGATAAGCAAAGATCCGCGCATGATATCAATCCAAAAACGATACGCCGAAAATGCAGCGCGCTACAGTAGCTTAATCAAAGTTCAGCTTGACAACCCAAAACCCAGTTGGGTCGAAAACCAGTAACTCATATTTTGCTGTAAGCAAGGACGGCTTAGTCATTTTGGTTTGTGCGTAAGAAGCTAGCTTTAGCTACTTTGGTTGCAGAGGGCTAGAAACTATCAATATGCTTTGATTGAAACGATTGAACAGAGTGGGTGCATATTCGCCCTTATATCGTCATTGTTAAATAATAGTCTGTCTAGTGTCATCTCGATATTGGCACATTTTATGCTACTCGAAGTTGGTATCCTATTTTGATTGAGGCTAGATTTATGAAAACTTCGCCAGCTCGCGTAGTACTTGTAGACGACCAAAATAAATCCACGACTCGAAAGCAACAGCCAAGTAGCATGCATGAAAAATTATGTGCTACAGGTTTCTTCGTACTTGATGTGGTCAACGAAATTGACGGCTTGGTGTCTATTGTTACTAGATTAAAGCCAGATGTGCTCATTTTGAGTACTGAAGAGGTTGGTAAAAAAACGCTTGAGGAACTCAGAAATCTTCACCGCTTAAACCCAGCGCCGGTATTGATTTGTGCGCAGAAATACACCAATGATACATTGCCCGTTTTGCTGTCGGCCGGGGTCGATGGTTTTGTTTTCGACGATGTGGCGGCAGTTAAACTGCCGATGCTTATTGATTTAGCGATAGCAAGATTCACGCAGTTACAAAGCTTGAATTCTCAGTTGCAGAAGACCCAAGAGCAACTGTCTGAGAGAAAATTAGTAGAGAAAGCAAAAGGCGTGTTAATGCAGCAAAAGGGGCTGTCAGAGGCCGACGCATATGCGCATATGCGCCGATCGGCGATGAATCAAGGTCAAAGTATGGCCGCGCTATCAAAGCAGATAATTGCGGTATTCGAATTACTTGAATGAAAATTTTAGTGCGTCAATTAATTAAGCCGCACCAGTTTGGTGCATTTTTTGTGATTGCAGGGAAGCGATAGTTCTCGATGAGCCGGTTTGGCAAACTTGGCACGGATTGTGCTAGTCAAAATACAGTGGATTAGTATTTCTAATTTTAGGCTAGCAACGAGGTTAGTCTCACAGCGTGAAGCAAAGCGTGCTTCAACTGGTTATTCAACTTTAAACAAGCAAAGAAGCTTATCAGAGAAGTCTGAGCTAATTGCTTGGCTTTGAGATAAGTGAGGGTTTTAGAAAAATGAGATTTAGTGATTTTCGATTAAAGTACTTGGGGTTTGTTGCCTGTAATTTGAAAGCGTTCTTTTTTACGGTGCTGCTAGCGTCAGTTTCCGGAAATTTGGCGGCGGAGCTGGGCGAGCCTGAAAAAGACGAGCTAACGTTTGGCTTTATCAAGCTTACCGATATGGCGCCAATTGCCATCGCCTATGAAAATGGTTACTTCGAGGACGAAGGCCTGTACGTCACAATTGAAGCACAAGCTAACTGGAAAGTGCTGCTTGATGGCGTGATAGATGGCAAGCTTGATGGGGCGCATATGTTAGCCGGTCAACCACTTGCTGCGACTATTGGCTATGGCACAAAGGCGCACATCGTCACACCATTTTCGATGGATTTGAACGGAAACGGCATTACCGTTTCAAATGATATTTGGGCGCGAATGAAAAAATACGTTCCCCAAGAAAATGGTAAGCCGGTTCATCCCATTAAGGCAGATTATCTTAAGCCTGTGGTAGAAGAATTTATGGATGACGGTAAACCTTTCAAAATGGGCATGGTGTTTCCGGTTTCGACTCATAATTACGAGTTACGATATTGGTTGGCTGCCGGTGGTATCCACCCGGGTTATTACGCACCTCACAAAGGTGACACGTCGGGCACTATTGATGCGCAGGCCTTGTTGTCTGTGACACCGCCACCGCAGATGCCCGCAACCTTAGAAGCAGGCACCATTTACGGCTACTGCGTCGGCGAGCCATGGAATCAGCAAGCGGTATTCAAAGGTATTGGTGTGCCGGTGATAACGGATTATGAAATTTGGAAAGATAATCCTGAAAAAGTGTTTGGAATGACCAAAGAGTTCACTGAAAAATACCCCAATACGACTGCGCGCGTCGTAAAAGCGTTGATACGTGCGGCGAAATGGCTTGATGAAAATGACAACGCGAACCGACCAGCAGCAGTCAAAATTTTATCGCAGTCGAACTACGTTGGCGCTGATTATGACGTTATTGCGAACTCTATGACGGGCACCTTCGAATATGAAAAAGGCGATAAGCGCGAAGTGCCAGACTTTAACGTCTTCTTTCGTTACAACGCGACCTATCCTTATTATTCAGATGCTATTTGGTATCTCACGCAAATGCGTCGCTGGGGGCAAATTTCTGAGCCTAAGGCGGATGACTGGTACATGAAAGTGGCGAAAGATGTGTATAAGCCAGGTATCTATAAGATTGCTGCGCAAGAGCTCATTGCTGAAGGTCTGTTAAAAGCCGAAGAGTTTCCGGATTTCGAAACTGAGACGGGTTTCAAGCCCGAGCAAACCGAGTTTATTGACGGTGTTTCTTACGATGGCAGCAAGCCCAATGAGTATTTGAAAAAGCTGAAAATTGGTCTTAAAGATCAAGTTTTATAAATTTATTTGAATAGCCAACGAGGGTTATTGATATGACGGTTTCAACAAGAGAAGTAGAGAATCAACCAGGCTTGCTAACAAGCCTGGTTGAAAAGGTTCTCGATCTTGTATCGACAATTAGCATCAAGGATTTCGTTTACCCGGTTCTGGGTATCGTGATCTTTATATTTTTATGGAGTGTTGCCGCAAGCCGCATCAACACATCGCTTGGTCAGTTTCCTGGCCCATCGGAGGTTGTCGGGCAATCGAAAGTTCTTGTGCAAGAATATTTCGATGAGCAAACTAAAGAGCAAGCATTTGATGAGCGCCAAGCAAAGCGCAATGCGGCCAAGTTGGCTAAAAACCCAGATGCGAAAATAAAAGTTCGCAAATACACTGGTAAAGAAACATTCTTAGATCAAATTGTCACCAGTCTTAAAACCGTTCTTTTTGGCTTTTTAGTGGCATCGGTGATTGCCATTCCTCTTGGAATTGCCTGTGGCCTTAGCGACCCAGTTTACAAAGCCATGAACCCTCTTATTCAAATATTCAAACCAGTGTCGCCGTTGGCATGGCTGCCATTGATCACCATGGTGGTCAGTGCCTTGTACGTCAGCGACGACCCCTGGTTTGAAAAGTCGTTTATAAACTCGGGATTGACGGTGGCGCTATGCTGTTTGTGGCCAACGTTAATTAACACGGCAGTAGGTGTGGCAAATGTCGATAAAGACTTATTAAACGTAAGCCGAGTCATTCAACTGCCTAGATTAACGCATATTCGTAAAATAATATTACCGGCTTCGGTGCCGATGGTATTTACGGGTCTTCGACTGTCTCTAGCCACCGGTTGGATGGTCTTGATTGCGGCCGAAATGCTGTCACAAAACCCAGGTCTGGGCAAATTCGTCTGGGATGAATTTCAAAACGGTTCATCGAATTCGCTATCGAGAATTATGGTGGCGGTTATCGTAATTGGGCTTATTGGTTTTGCCTTGGATCGAATCATTTTGTCTGTTCAACGTTTTGCAAGCTGGGATAAACAAGCGGTACTTCGTTAGGAGATTATAATGACAAACAAATTTTTAGAAATTTCAAAAGTAGGTATCGAATTCCCTACAGCTAATGGGGTTTTTACGGCCTTAGACGGCGTTGACTTCGCGATTGATAAGGGGCAGTTTGTCTCTATTATTGGCCACTCAGGTTGTGGTAAATCGACGGTATTAAATATTGTTGCTGGATTGTACGAGGCCACCTATGGTGGTGTCATACTTGAAGGCAAAGAGGTGAACGCACCAGGCCCTGACCGCGCGGTAGTCTTTCAAAGCCATGCGTTGATGCCTTGGTTGAGTGTTTATGAAAATGTTGCTTTGGGCGTAGAACAAGTATTCAAAAAGACAAAATCAAAAGCGGAGTGTGCGGAGTGGATAGAACATAATCTGCGCTTGGTGAAAATGGATCACGCCATGGACAAAATGCCGCATGAAATATCCGGTGGTATGAAACAGCGAGTGGGGATCGCTCGTTGTTTGGCTATGCAACCCAAAGTAATGTTGATGGATGAACCTTTTGGGGCACTAGATGCATTAACCCGCGCGAACCTTCAAGATTCTGTGATGGAGATTCAGAAAGAGCTTAATACGACGGTAATTTTAATTACCCATGATGTCGATGAAGCGGTCTTAATGTCAGACAAAATAGTGATGATGTCGAACGGCCCAGCGGCGAAAGTGGGTGAAATTCTTGATATCGAGTTGGCTCGGCCGCGTGATCGTGTGGATCTTTCGAAAGATGAGCAATTTAATTTCTATAGACAACAAGTTTTGTCCTTTTTATATGAAAAGAAAGGGGTGATCGAATTTCCTGCGTCTGGTAAAAAGAACTCCAATGAAAGTTCTCTTACCGAAATAGCCAGTTAATTCGGGTATAGGGATTCTAGGTGGCCAGGGCTGTTATGATGTTGATTGCTCATAGTGCATTAGGTCGGTATTTTGCGCTGTACTGGTGCGAACAATTAATGCGAACTAGCATTCTGGCTTGTTTAACACTGCTTGAAAGTTGGCACGTTCATTGCTTTATAAATATTGCCAAGTCTATACGGTCTTCTCACTCTTTCACGCCGTGACTTGCGCCATCTAACTCCTCAGATGTCTTTTAGCGGCGATCAAATTGATCGCCGCTTTTTTTATATATCTTGCATTTGCAAATGCCGTTAAATAAGAAGTCTTGAGCGTGTATTAATAACCTGTACGTTCGTCTCGTTTATGAGGCTATACCTAAACTGAACCCGGTCTGGTCTTCGAGTAGGTACACTTTGATTTTTTTAGAGCACGAAATCGCAAACTCATTAATATTCTGGCTAAAGACGTAGCTGAATAGAAATAGCCGTCTTTAATTATTTTGTTAAAAACTGTTAAATAATTTACATCTGTGCTTGTATTTGTTCAAATAGAGGAATAAGAATCACTAATAAAGTTTATTTCAAAGGGTTTTGGGTCATGTTAAAGGACATCAAGTTGGGCTGGTCAGCTGCCATTTCTATTGTAATAGGCCTTCTGGTCTTTACAGTTTCCGCATATTCAGCGGATTTTGAATATCATTCTGCTTCAATCGAACAAGTAGATACCGTCGGTGATGTGCCTGCGAGGGTCAGCTTGTCGCAGGGTTGGAGTCAGGAAGTCCAGGAGAAGTTTTGGTTCACCAGTCAAGGGTCGAGAATTCTGCCTTACAGCTGGTTTACCTGGCTTGAACAGCCTGATAACGAAGCTCTGTTTCGCGATGCGGCTCATATGGAAATGCTGCGGTATTTGCCGGAACGTTCTTCTAAAGTAAACCCGTCGGGCTTGCCAATTGGTTTTGTGCCCGCCTATGACGGAAAGACCGGTGATGCATGGCTTGGTATGACGTGTGCAGCTTGCCATACCAACCAGTTGGATTATCAAGGTCAAAAATTACTGATCGACGGCGCACCTACCTTAGGCAACTTTGTGCTTTTTTATGCGCGTTTGGTTGAAGCGCTGAACGAAACGCAGAAAAGCGATGCGAAATTTGAGCGCTTTGCACGAAAAGTGCTGGCGGACAAATATAGCGCTGGTGCGGCAAAGAGTTTAAGGGCGGCATTAAGCAATTTAGCTTTGAATGCGGCTGAGCGCATGGTGGTTAATGACTTGCCCGCAAGCTTTCCTGAGAACTTCACAAGTTATGCGCGTTTAGATGCGTTTGGGAATATTCAAAATGCCGGCACTGCGTTTGCCCTCAATGACGTTTCTAATCGGAACACGCCAAGTGGGCCGGTGTCGTACCCGTTTTTGTGGGGAACGCACCAATCTGATGTGGTGCAATGGAATGCCTCAGCGCCTAACACGCCCGTCATTGGCCCTCTGGCTAGAAATGTGGGTGAAGTGGTTGGTGTATTTGGCGGTCTTGAAATCAAGAAACCTGGGTTCTGGGCCGGCCTGTTCGGTAAAAAAGTGGCGTATTCATCCTACGTTGACATTGGCGGCTTGGGTCGTTTGGAATCGATGGTGAAAACGTTGCAATCGCCGGTTTGGCCTGCCGAAATTCTACCTGCTATCGATACTGAAAAGGCGGCGCAAGGAGAATCGTTGTTTGCTGAAACCTGCGCCGGCTGTCACCAAGTCATCGCTAGAGCAGATGAAGGAAAAAAGTATAAAGCCAAACGAGTGCCGATCAAAAAACTCGGTACAGACCCTGTTACTGCCACCAACGCGGATCGAAATTGCGCAAACACCTTGATACTCGAAGGCACTAAGCAGCAAGTGATTTTTGGTGATAAGTTTGGTAGTGAAAGTGCGGCTATTAGTATTCCCGTTAATGGCGCAGTGGGTGTCATACTTGATCACCCAATTAAATCGCTAGAAGCCGGTATCAGGCCTATGCGAACTAAATTTGGATCTCACGCCGCTAGAGGTTCGGACGTATTATCCCAAAAAAGCAGTACTCGGTCCGGAGCTGGTAACGAGACACAAGAGAGTGATGATGACGATAAGAAAGCAACGCTAATAAATCGAGTTAAAGAACACCTCAAAGCCATTAAAAAGATTCGTTCAAGTGGTTCCGAAACGGGCACCTGTGGTGACCATGATTCCATATTGGTCTACAAGGCCAGACCTCTAAACGGTATATGGGCAACGGCTCCATACTTGCATAATGGATCGGTGCCAAGCCTTTGGGCTATGCTGCAAACTGGCGCCGAACGCCCTGATAGCTTTTGGGTTGGCAGCCGGAGCTTCGATCCGGTGAATGTTGGCTATGTGTCAGACTCCGGCTTGGATGAATTTAAAGTTAATGATCGCGATGGTAACGTTCAGCCCGGCAACTCCAATCAGGGTCATGAGTACGGCACTGACTGGACTGATGACGAAAAGTGGGCTGTGGTCGAATATATGAAAACACTATAATTTTTTAATTTTATGAAATTACGATTACTTTTATTGCTGGGAATCGCTGTTACTCTCCAATCAAATTTCGCTTGGGCCAAAGATATTATTCAAGATGGCACACCAATAGTGGGTGGCTCGAACAAATTGGTGAATTTGAATCAAGGCTGGACACAAGCCGATCAAGCTGGCTTTTGGTATGGCGGCGACGGGTCTATGATTATTCGGTACGAATGGTTTTTGCACCTTGAGCAAGCGCAGAGCGAAGAGCTGTTTCGCTCTGACGCTAATATGGAACGCCTGCGCTACACCCCCATCCCAAAATCGAAATGGAACCCCGATGGTATGCCCGCCGGATTCTCAAAGAATTATGACTCGATAGGGCGAAAAAATTGGATGGCCTTGAGCTGTGGAGGATGCCACTCTACAAAAATATCTTATCAAGGTACGTCGATGGTGATTAATGGCGCCGCAACGATGGGTGATTTTCAAACTCTAATGCTTGAATTGGAATATGCCATGGAGGCAACCTATAAAAATGATAAAAAGTTTGACCGCTTTGCAAAGAATGTTTTGGGTGAAAAATATTCTGATGCCGCAGCGCAAGAGTTATTAGTCGAATTTAAACAAGGAGCAATGCATCAAAAAGAGTTTAATCACACTAATCGCACGCCAGCCAAGTTTGGTTTTGGTCGAGTTGATGCTTTTGCGTATGCTTATAACAATATAGGAGTCAACTTCTTAGGTATTCCAGAAAACCATATTGATGGTGTCGCGCCCGCAAACTATAACTTTATTTGGGGTACTGCTCAGTCCGACGTGTTGCAGTGGAACGGTATGGCGCCTAATACTCCGCCAATAGCGCCTATTTTTCGCGTGCTCGGTGATGTTTGGGGTGGCGGTGGCTATGCGAATATGCGTGGTTCTCGTTGGTTGCCAGGGTTTGAGTCTACTGCCGACTTTAAAGGTTTAGGCGATATGCTGGCATGGGTTAAAGTACTGAAATCGCCTAAATGGCCGGAAGATATCTTGCCTAGGATTGATGTGATTAAGGCCGCTAAAGGCCGTGATATTTATAGCGATAACTGCGTGCAATGTCATCAACTCACCTTGACGCGTAAAGAACAAATGAAACCGTACAAAGCGGTGATGGTTCCACAAGACAAGGTGGGTACTGATCGTGCCGAATTAAAGCTTATCCAAGAGTCGGTGCAGCAAACCGGCTTTCTAGAAGGCACCAAAATGTTTTACGTGGCGGGCGAAAAGCTAGGCCCCACGACAGAGGCTAAGAATTTGTTGAACATTGCCAGCATCGGTGCCATGGTTCGCCACCCTTTACAAACAATCAGTCAAGGTTTGCGTGATTTCACCGGCACTTTTGGCTCATTGGTTAAAGACCCTTATCAATATAAGGCCCGACCTCTTAATGGCATTTGGGCGACAGCACCGTATCTGCATAACGGCTCTGTCCCTAGTTTGTATCAATTGCTAAAGCCTGCCGCTGAGCGAGACAAG
>CAZEXS010000047.1:0-5978 GCA_964516915.1 uncultured Gammaproteobacteria bacterium | reverse complement strand
CGGCTCTGTCCCTAGTTTGTATCAATTGCTAAAGCCTGCCGCTGAGCGAGACAAGATTTTTTATACCGGCAATAGAGAGTTTGACCCAAAACAAGTCGGGCAGCGTAGCGAACCAAAAAATGGACTGTTTAAATTTGATACGACGCTTTATGGCAACAGCAATGCGGGTCATGAGTACGGCGCGGGGTTATCCGAAAAACAAAGATATGAGCTAATTGAGTTCTTAAAAACTCTTTAGATCGAGGTGACAATTTAGGCTCCATAGAGGTGACAATTTTGGCGCCGTTGTTAAGCTTGGTCTTTTACTGTTAATATTTATCTATAGAGTAATTTCCTAGGTGGCGAGTTGACCAACGCTGCTTGATTAGTAGTAATGCTAACGTAAACTGATGACCAGCCAAGAACCTCGAAGCAACAGTAAATCATCGCCTCGTTCGACAAAATTCTTGATAGATCAAGTTCAAGTTGATCGTAGTACTAATATTTTAGCGGGCCCCAATGGAGAGGTGCGTCTGGAACCGCGTGTCATGGAAATATTGTGTCAGCTGTCTGATGCGGCGGGTGAAGTGGTGCTTCGTGAAGATATGTTGGATGAACATGGCTCGGACGAAGGCGTGACGCGCGCCGTATCTATATTACGAAAATCATTCAAGGTGGTTGCTGATGACCGCAAAGTAATTGAGACAATTCCAAAGCGTGGCTATCGTTTAATTAGCAATGTGCTGAATGGTAGCACCCAAACTTCAGTTGAAAGTGATACAGCCGATGCAAGCGACGATCATTTGGCATCGTTGGCGGTTCTATCGTTTGCTGATTTGAGCGAAAACCAAGATCAAGGTTATTTATCTGATGGTGTTTCTCAAGAAATAATGCACGCTTTGGCAAAGCTGCCCTTTTTACGGGTGGCCGGCCGAACTTCCTCCTTTTCATTTAAAGGCTCGAACGCTAAAGTGGCGCACATTGCGAGCCAGTTAAACGTTAGCCATATTTTAGATGGCGCGGTACGTAAATACGGTGATCGACTGCGCATTACTGCGCAGCTTGTTGAGGCTAAGCTTGATAAACAAGTATGGTCGGAGACCGTCGATGGAACTGAGGATGATCTGTTTGATTTGCAGGATAAGATCGCCCGGTCTGTAGAAGCTACTTTACAGAACCTTTTCGGTGTTGCACCCTCCGCTGAACCCAACACATTCAGGCTTGCCAGTAAGCTCACTGACAGTAAAGAAGCCTATAGCGAATTTTTGATCGGCCGCCACTTGATGTATGAGTTAAGTGGGCAGCGCACCATTCCTCGAGCTATTGCTGCTTTTGAAAATGCTGTTGAAAACGACCCGAAATTTGCCAGCGCATGGGCGCACTTAGCCATCGCAAACTTCACATTACCCGAATATTCAGCGACCAGCGATTGGCGAGAACATATAACAGCGGCGCGAACGCAAGCCGAACACGCTTTATCTTTGTCAAAAGATATTGCATGGTCTCATAGAGCGCGTGCCGGAATATTGAGCTACGACCATAAGTTTGACGAAGCTGTTTTGGCTTATCAGGAGGCTTTGAAGCTTGAGCCGAATAACCCGGAGGTATTGTTTGCCAATGGCTACATATTTGCTGCAGTAGGATTGCAAAGCCAAGCGCAGGATATGATGTCAAGAGGTTTAGATCGAGAACCTTTTCTGGGCTCTTGGTATGCTGCGTTGGGCACAACCTATTTTGCTGAAGGCAACTTAGATAGAGCCGAAGCTTTATTTAAAAAATCTTTTCAATGTAATTTTGGTTATGGTGCGGTATTGCTAGCGCAGTTGTTAACTCATCGCGGGCGCTCGGATGAGGCAGTCAGTTTTATGAATGATAACTTCGATGGACTGGGGCCTGTCATGCAAGCGCAGTTAAAGTCGCCGTTAGTGCGCTCTCTAACTTACTCGGCGTTTTTCAAACGCTCTAAATTAGCGCGTAAACTGATGGACATCATTTTGACACGCCGTATGAACGATGAGAGTGTCCAGCCATCGCTGGGCAATGTTTTGGGTTTTGTGTTGATTGGCAGTCCAGAAAAGTTTTTCCAACATGTTTTGAAGAAACCAAACCCCTATGTTGGTTTTGCCTTGAGCCGCATATGGGAGCCGACGATTGAGGCTAAGGCGGTACGTCAACATCCAGAGTTTCCAAAGTTTGTCGATTCCTTGGGCTTAGTTAGAGTTTGGCAGCGATTCGGTTGGCCGGAATCAATAATTCCGCATGAGGGAACCGATGGTTCAAACGGAAATTTTACCTGTCGCTAGTTTTTTTATTTTTTATTTATTTTTTAGGGTATTGTAAGTTTTTGATTTTAAATAAATAAAATCCCATCATAAAAAAATCATGTTTTTTATATGTTCACCTCAGGACGAAAATAGCCGTCTGTGAGAAAGTTCGTTTTGTCGGGGCGGGTTGGAATTGAGTCACCACCCAAACTGATACCTAGAAGTGTGTTAGACGCATTAAATCGGTAACGAACTGGAGTTAAAATCATGAACGAAGCCCTTAGTTTGATAGTGGAACAGCTGGTAAAGGAAAACTTATCACCCCAAGAACGGGAAAGCTTGACCGCAGAAATATCGAAAAACGTAGGATTGAGTCATAGTTTGCGCGATAGTTTGCTTGCAGATTTAAGTAACATTGAGTTGAGTAGTGGGAAGAGTCAACCATTTACGATGCTATAACCTTTGGTCAGGTTGAATGTTACAAACTTTATCGTCTGGCTACATGGAGATGGGTTTACTCAAAGGGTTCTATGGAAAGGGGTTAATATAGGGTCAAATGGATAGGGTTACCTTTAGAGGGTAAAATAGAGTAATGATGGAGCATGCTTATTCTAACGAGTAAGCCTTGCGTGAAAAAGCCCGCCTTATGCGGGCTTTTTTGCGTCTCTTGAATTTGTGTCTTGAATAAATTTAGATAACTGAATGCCGATGTTTTACTGACCAAGATATCGACGATTTTGAAAATCTGAGAATAACTTTGATATAGTCGGCTTTAATCAATAATTAATCGACCGCGCACAATGAATACTTTTAAAAGGATCAGTCTAATTTGCCTCGCTTTTTGTTTATCCGCCTGTGATAGCTCTCAGCAGGGAGACTCTGAGTCAGTTACAGAACAGTCATCTAAGCAGACACTAGTTGTTGAACCGACTGAGCCAGAAGCGCAGGCTGAGGCACTGATTGAGGACCCGCGGTTTGATATATATTCTAAGGTTGCCTTGGATGTCGACTTGAGCATGCTAAGTGATCGCCAAAAAGAAATGATTTCACTTTTAATTGATGCCGCACAAATAACCGACGACCTTTTTTGGCAACAGGTCTGGGGCGATAAACAAGCTTTACTGGAAAGTATCAGTGGGCCCAAGATGCGTCAGTTCGCCGAGTATAACTATGGGCCATGGGATCGCCTCGATTCTGACAAGCCATTTGTGCCGGGCGCAGAAGCGCGACCAGCGGGCGCTCGTTACTACCCAGCAGACATGACGAAGGCAGAATTCGCTGAGTGGCAGCAAGAGGGCAAAGATGGGCTTTATTCTTTGGTTACTCGAAATCAAAGCGGTGGCTTGCAATTGGTGCCGTATAAAGAGGCTTATAAGCAATCGCTGTCGAAGATAGCCGATATTCTACAGCAAGCATCCGCGCTTTCAGACAATGCCGAGTTTGCTGATTATCTAAAGTTGCGCGCCGTGGCATTATTAAGCGACGACTATCAAGCCTCGGATATGGCATGGATGGATATGAAAACCAACCCCATTGAGCTGGTTATAGGTCCGATTGAGACTTATCAAGATGCGTTATATGGGTACCGAACGGCATTTGAAACTTTCGTGTTGCTTAAAGATATGGCCTGGAGCCAGCGGCTGGCACGTTTTGCCAAGTACATGCCAGAGTTGCAGAAAGGTCTGCCGGTAGAGCAAAAGTACAAGGCCGAAGTGCCCGGCTCTGACGCAGATTTGAATGCGTACGATTTGCTTTACTGCGCCGGGGATTGTAATTCTGGAGCGAAGACGATCGCCATTAATTTACCAAATGATGAAGAAGTTCAATTGGCCAAAGGAACTCGTCGTTTGCAGTTAAAAAATGCGATGCGTGCAAAATTTGATCGTATTTTAATGCCTATCTCTGAACGTTTAATTGACGCCGACCAACGCAAATACATTACTTTCGATGCATTTTTTGCCAATACAATGTTTCATGAGGTCGCTCATGGCCTTGGCATTAAAGCAACGATTACAGATGGCGGTACGGTGCGCCAAGCACTCAAAGAGCATGCGTCTGCTCTAGAAGAAGGAAAGGCCGATGTGTTAGGGCTTTATATGATTCAAAAACTCAGGGACAAAGGCGAGGTGACCGAAGGTCAGCTAATGGATAATTACGTTACCTTTCTAGCGGGGATTTTTCGGTCGGTACGCTTTGGTGCAAGCAGCGCCCATGGTCGAGCGAATATGATTCGCTTCAACTACTTTAGCCAAAAAGGCGCATTTACGCGGGACGAAATTAGTGGCACTTACACCGTGGAGCGCGAGCCATTCGAAGCAGCGATAAGAGATCTATCCGAGGCGATTCTAGTGCTACAAGGCAATGGGGACTATGCTGCCGTAGATGACTTTGTTGCTAATTTAGGTGGTATGACTGAGCAACTTAAAGCGGATTTGGATAAGCTCGCAGCTGAAAATATCCCGGTTGATATCGTTTATGAGCAAGGCAAGCAGGTCTTGGACTTAAGCAATTAGCGTAAAATGAGTCTTGGGTGTCTTGGTAGCGGGCTGTGGTGTTTGCTAGAGCTGATGTTCGACGGCGAATGCTAAGTGTTGGTGGATGGAGTGAGTGCCTGATAAATAATGGCGCAGATAATAATGGCGCCACCCAATAAAGCACTCTCAGTTGGCGCTTCGCCAACCCCTAACCAAACCCAAATAGGCGACAGCACTACTTCCAGCATTGCTAACAATGTCAACTGTGCTGCTGGCACTTGGATTGAACCCAATGTTAGCAAAATTAGCCCGAGCCCTATCTGGAAGATGCCCAGTACAAGGCATATGAGTAGGTCTGATGTTGAGATAGTTAGGCTCGGAAGATAAAGAGCCAATACTACAATTAAGATAATGGCGTGCAGAGCGACACAGGGCAACATATCCAAGTCTTTGCCGATTCGTAAGGTTACGCTGAATAATCCATAGCAAGTCAGCATGCAAAATGCATAAATGATGCCACTTAGACCATCGGTGGACAGTGCGCCTTGAATGATAATTAACACGCCGATTAAAGCCAGCGCGATGGCTTTAATCGTTGTGCTAGACATTTTTTCGCCTATTATTAACCAGGCGAACCCACCGGCAAGCAATGGCGCCAACGAAATAATGAACATAGCGTTTGCCACACTGGTGTTAGTAATAGCCAACACAACAAAAATGGAGGTGCCAACAAGGCATATTGCTGCCATCACACCGATCTTGCCCATCGCGAAAAAACTGCTGACTAAGTTAGTGCTTTGGCGAGCTATAATGACCGGCATTATTATAGCTAACAGCCCCATCGATCTATAGAAGACTAACTGTAGCCCGCTTGTTGATTCAAGTAAGCGTGTGCCAATACCTAAGGTGCTCAGGAATACACCTGATAGAATCACCATTAGAACGGCTTTTTTGTAATCGTTTAGTGTGTTGAAAACGAACATTATCTTTAAATCGGTGTTTGTATAAGTTTAAGTAACGTTCCGAAAAGGGGGGGGGCGTCTGACGTCTCATGGATGAATATTTTGATTTTGCTAAGACGCAGGTGGAGGCATAAAGGTCCCTGAAGTCAATTCTATTGATGCTGTCACGCGGTTTCAAGCCTAAATAGATCATCGTAAATTTTGATTAGCTTCTCACTGTTAGTTTATTTTAAAGAAACCTCAGAAAGGAGTTGACCTGAGCAATTAAAGCTATAGAATGCGCTCCACCTTGAGTCACG
>CAZEXS010000046.1:0-28057 GCA_964516915.1 uncultured Gammaproteobacteria bacterium | reverse complement strand
CTAATCACGCCCGGCAACGGCTTTGTGCGCTCTGTTTCAGCCAAGCCAAGAATATCTGTATTCACGTATTGTGGGCAAACAACCGACACTTTTATGCCGTCATCAGCATGGCTGATGGCCAGGGATTCAGCAAACGAGAGCGCCGCGTGCTTGGTTGCGCTGTAAGCGGCATCACCAATCTGTGCCAGCATGCCGGCCGCCGAAGCAATGTTGACCAAGTAGCCTTCTTGTCGTTTGATCATTTTTGGTAACAACGCTCTTGAAGCGTAAACATGTGCCATGACATGAAGCTGCCAGTTTTTTTCCCAAACACCGTTGTCAGCCGACGCGGCATGGCTTGGCTCTGCGGTAGAAAAACCGGCATTCGAAAAAAATAAATCAATATCGCCTTGTTCTTCGGCGCTGGAAATAAACGCTTGAATGGACTGCTCACTCGTTGCGTCACATTGTGTGGCAACCACGGCCCCCAATTCTTGCGCCAATGGTTTTAATGCTTCAACATTAATATCAGACAAGGCTAATCTAGCACCTCGTGCCGAAAATTCTTTAGCAACGGCGGCACCTATGCCATTCGCTGCCCCGGTAATTGCTATTAACTTGCCACTAATATCCATAAAACGATTCTCAATCTTCTGGTTATTTGAAGTAAAAAATGACGAAACCTCATCATTCTTAAAAAAATAATTACGGTTTGTGTGTCAAAGGCTTATGACTAAATCATAAATGAAAATCGAAACTTTTATTGTCACTTAGATGAACAAATGTTTCGTTGGTACATAATTCCAAAACCAGAAGCGGCTTAAGTCCTTAACGGCCATAAAAAAACCACCAAAGTAGGCTTTGGTGGTTTTTGTCGTGCACTTAACTCGCTCAGGCTTTTATCTACTTTACTTAAATTGGATTTCGGTATTAGTAAGATTCAAAGCTAGTCAGCTTATGCACTCTCTCATAAACAATACAGCCAACTAGGCTACATCACACCGTAAGCTAGCATGGCATCGGCCACCTTGATGAAACCGGCGATGTTGGCACCTTTAACATAGTCAACTTGGTCGGTAACATCGTGTCGACCAGCGCCATATTGAACACAGCTATCGTGTATGCCCGTCATGATTTTGCGCAGACGTTCATCTAGCTCGTCGCGGTCCCATGAAAGGCGCATACTGTTTTGGGTCATCTCTAAACCGGATACCGCAACACCGCCGGCATTGGCTGCCTTACTTGGCCCAAATAAAACACCGGCCGCCAAAAATGCATCAATGCCATCTTTATAGGTCGGCATGTTAGCCCCTTCGCAAACTGCCTTCACATTGTTTGCGATCAACGCTTTTGCATCATCTAAAGTGATTTCATTTTGAGTTGCACATGGAAAAGCCAAGTCAGCATCGACCCCCCAAGGTGCTTTGCCTTCATGAAATTCGCAGCCAAACTCATCAGCGTACTCACTGATACGCCCACGACGTGCGCCTTTTAGCTCTTTAACATAGGCAAGCTTTTCAGCATCAATGCCTTCTGGATCATAAATAAAACCCGATGAATCGGAAAGCGTTACCACTTTCGCGCCTAATTGCGTGGCTTTCTCACAGGTATATTGTGCAACGTTGCCTGAGCCGGAAACGATGGCCACCTGCCCGTCCATACTCAGTTTATGATGATTGAGCATGTCTTCCATCATATACACGCAACCGTAGCCCGTGGCTTCAGTTCGAATTTCACTACCGCCAAACTCTAGGCCTTTACCGGTAAGCACACCAACAAACTCATTTCTTATACGTTTATATTGACCGAACATGTAGCTCACTTCACGCCCGCCAACACCAATATCACCCGCTGGCACGTCGGTATTTGGGCCAATATGTCGCATTAATTCGGTCATAAACGCCTGACAGAAATTCATCACTTCGCGGTCAGATTTACCTCTTGGGTTGAAGTCCGCACCACCTTTACCACCGCCCATTGGTAAGCCGGTTAGGCTGTTTTTAAACGTTTGCTCGAAAGCAAGAAACTTTAAAATACTGGCATTAACGCTTTTATGAAACCGAATGCCCCCTTTGTAAGGGCCAATTGCATTATTGCATTGAATACGATAGCCACGATTGACCCGCACATTACCTTGGTCATCTTCCCAGGCAACACGAAAGCTAATCTGGCGATCAGGCTCACTCATCCGTTCAAGAATTTGTGCTTTTCGATACTGCGGCTTATCTTCAATAAACGGTAAAATAGTAGCGGCAACTTCTTCTACCGCCTGATGAAACTCTGTTTCACCGGGGTTGCGGCGAACTAAACCGCTCATAAACTCTTCTAACTGCGCATTCGCTTGACTCGACATATCCCTAAGACCTCTTTGATAGTTGTAATAAATATTAACAGTGAGCTATTGAATCAAATAAATTAGCTCACGATTGGCTCCCCCCAAATAATATGAACACAATACTGTATTTACACTAATTTAGTAGAAACAAAAACATGCGTGTGAAACCCTTCTCATCACCATCATATTCGGTTGTACGCTCTAACCTTATAGAGATACGTCAAACCACATAGCGCCACTTAGCTTAAAGGTGGTTTAAGAACAACCACGATTATAAAAACAATTAAAAGACTTGAATTCTTTTCTATAAACAGCTTAACCCAGAGCGGCACAACAACGTATTCGTTATCAACCTTGACAAGACAGTTACACATCAATAACTGTTTAAAAATGGAAAACCACCTGATCGTTCCTTTACCCGTGTTTATGCCAAAAAACTGTGCTGGCTGAACTATAGCGATAACAGCTAAGCGATCAAGTGAATCAAAAATCACACAAATGTTTAAAAAAAGCAATTGTTTTAGGTAATGATCTTGATTCTAAACATCCATTTCACCTATTTTAGGGAACAGATCTTAGTTGGACAGGTCGATTTAAACCTGCGAGCGAATCATCGCTAAATTTTTATAGATACTCAGGGTCAATTAGGGTTATATATAGTAATGTTGCTCTAATGGTCAGTTGCTAAGCGTTGCTAATAGTAAGTATCTGAATTGAATATTAAGCTGAATAAGACAACGTCTTGTAACATTCGGTGTTGTAGTCCGGTCATTCATATTGGCAATTAAGTGTATTCAAGGTCCAGCGACGCCTTGTAGAAGCCATGACGGCAATTTACTTTGCCATCACTAGCTTATTGCCAATGGCGTAAAGCATTAAGATTAGTATTAAAAATGGGTCAAAAAGTTCAACGCACGAGTGGTTAGTATTAACTGCTTATGAACTTCGCTGATTAAGAAATAGAAACCAAACAACGGGTACACCCGTTTACAACCACACGGAACATGAGGTAAGAGGATGAAAACATCAGATCTATTAGTCAAAGCGTTAGAAAATGAAGGGGTTGAATATATTTACGGTATCCCCGGAGAAGAAAATTTAGACTTTTTAAATTCGCTGATTGGCTCTTCGATGAAGCTAATTCTTACTCGCCATGAACAAGCCGCTGGATTTATGGCCGCCACTTACGGCAGGTTAACGGGCAAGCCAGGGGTGTGTCTTTCGACCTTAGGCCCGGGTGCGACCAACTTCGTAACATCCGCCGCGTATGCGCAATTAGGCGCCATGCCAATGATCATGTTGGCTGGCCAAAAACCCATTAGAAAAAGTAAACAGGGGCGATTTCAAATCGTAGATGTGGTTGGGCTAATGAAGCCTATCACTAAATACTCTGAACAAATCGTCGATGGCAATAACGTACCGTCAATGACCCGTGAAGCGTTTAGAATTGCGATGGAAGAGCGCCCAGGCGCCGCGTATTTAGAACTGCCAGAAGACATTGCTGAAGAAGATACTGACGCGTCATTGTTCGATGTGGTCGGCCACCGTCGCCCTAGCCCCGACGTTAAGTCAGTGGCCGCGGCGGCTGAAATGATTCAAAATGCGAAAATGCCCTTGCTGCTGATCGGCGCCGGAGCCAATCGTAAAATGGCGAGCAAAGCTCTTACTCGATTCGTCGACAAAACCGGCATTTATTTCTTCAACACGCAAATGGGTAAAGGCGTGATTGATGAACGCCACGACAAATACATTGGTACCGCCGCACTGTCCGCTGACGACTACCTTCATTGTGCAATTGAACGTTCCGACCTTATTATCAACGTCGGTCATGATGTAATTGAAAAACCACCGTTCTTCATGGAGCGCGATGGTAAAAAGGTAATACACATTAACTTTTTCCCTGCCGAAATGGACGACGTGTATTTTCCACAGCTGAATGTTGTTGGCGATATATCCGCTTCAATTTGGGAGATCACGGATAAGCTTGAACTGTCTGATGACCGTGATTACAGCTATTTTCAACGAGTGCGTGATGAAGTGGACACGCACATCACAAAGTATTTTGAAGACGAACGATTCCCCATCCTGCCTCAGCGTTTAGTGGCGACCTTACGCGACCGATTAAGCGGCGAAGACATTGTGACCCTAGACAACGGTGTGTATAAAATTTGGTTCGCACGTAACTACAAATGTTATGAGCCAAATACCATGCTGCTGGATAACGCACTTGCAACCATGGGCGCAGGCTTACCGTCGGCGATGGCGGCTAAGCAAATTCACCCTGATCGAAAAGTAGTTTCTATCAATGGTGATGGTGGTTTTCTAATGAACTCGCAAGAGTTAGAAACCGCCGTCAGAATGGAATTAGACTTAGTCGTTATTATTCTAAACGACAGTGCCTATGGCATGATCAAATGGAAACAAGAAGGCATGGGCTTCGATAACTTTGGTTTAGACTTTAACAACCCAGACTTTATTCAGTACGCTGAAAGTTTTGGTGCTATTGGGCATCGCCCAGAGTCAAACTCTGATTTTGAGAGCATTCTGGACACCGCATTAAACTCGCCAGGTGTGCATGTTATTGATTTACCAGTAGACTACTCTCTTAATCATTCAATATTGAATGTTCTTATTAAAGAAAGTGCCTGCATAATTTAATACCGCCAAAGGAATCAATAGATGACCAACATTACTGTATGCAACCCATACGACCAGAGCCCGATATCTGAATTACCGCAAACCAGTGAACAATCTGTTGCGGCGGCGATGGATTCGGCTTGCCAGATTTTCGATAACCGTCGGCGCTGGTTGCCGGCTTACGAGCGCGTTGAAATCTTAGAGCGAGTTGTGGACATAATGAGCTCTCAAGTGGAAGAGCTCACCATGCTAGCCGCATCTGAAGGCGGCAAACCGTACACGGACTCTAAGGTCGAGGTGATGCGTGCCATCAATGGCGTAAAACTAGCCATCGAGCATATTCCAGCGATTAAGGGGGAGGAAATTCCAATGGGGCACACCGCCTCTTCGGCAAACAGAATGGCGTTCACTCGCCGCGAGCCGATTGGCCCCGTGGTATCTGTGAGTGCATTCAACCATCCTCTAAACCTTATCGTGCACCAAACAATACCCGCCATCGCAGTAGGTTGCCCTGTGGTTATTAAACCCGCGGCCCTAACCCCTCTTTCGTGTTTCAGGTTAGTTGAGATACTCAAAGAGGCTGGCCTACCAGAGGGTTGGTGTACAGCCGTTCTGCCTTCAAGGGATGTTAGCGAAAAATTAGTTTGCGATACTAGAACCAACTTTTTTTCGTTTATTGGTTCTGCAAAAGTTGGGTGGATGCTGCAAAGCAAATTGTCACCTGGCACTCGCTCTGCTTTAGAACATGGTGGGGCGGCGCCGGTGATTATCGACAGTTCGATGTTCAATGATGACGCTGCTGAAAAGCTCGATGACATGATAGGCAGTTTGAGTAAAGGTGGGTTTTATCACGCTGGGCAAGTTTGTGTCTCAGTACAACGCGTCTATGTACCGAAAGAACATTCTCGCCGACTCGCTGAACAACTTGCGAAGTCAGCAAAAGGCTTAGACGTAGGCGACCAGTTCAATCACGACACTGAAGTGGGGCCATTAATTACACCGGCTGAAGTCGATCGCATTGCAAGCTGGGTCGAATCAGCCGTGCAAGGCGGCGCTTCGTTACTGTCTGGTGGCAAGAAAATTAGCGATACATGCTACGAACCAACGGTATTATTAGACCCACCGCAAGACGCCGAAGTATCACAACTGGAGATTTTCGGGCCAGTGGTTTGTGTT
The DNA here is from genome assembly GCA_964516915.1 of uncultured Gammaproteobacteria bacterium. Taxonomy (GTDB): domain Bacteria; phylum Pseudomonadota; class Gammaproteobacteria; order Arenicellales; family Arenicellaceae; genus Arenicella. Next base: position 21,930 of record CAZEXS010000046.1, on the reverse strand, counting down.
TACAGTTATCAAGAAAAAAATGACGCCATAGCTCAAGCCAATGCTCTGCCCTTCGCTTTTCAGGCATCGGTGTTTACACAGCGCTTGGATGACGCCTTAAACGTGTCGCAGCAATTAAACGCAACAGCCGTTATGGTCAATGACCACACCGCATTTCGAGTCGACTGGATGCCCTTCGGTGGGCGTGATGCGTCGGGTATTGGCATGGGCGGCATACCCTATTCGATGCACGAAATGACGCGAGAAAAAATGACCGTGATTAAAAGTGATGTGTTGATATAAGTGCTGCTGGCATAAGAGCTTACTATCAAAACAATTACTAAAAAAGTCGTCATGCTTGGTCATTGGGGCGCCGGAAAAACAAGCTTGGTTTCACGCTATGTAAACCAAGTTTTCGACGAGCAATACCAAGCGACTATTGGCGTAAAAATGGACACTAAGGAAGTGATCGTTGGTGAGCAAAACATCAAAATGGTGCTGTGGGATATCGCCGGCTCAGAAAATAATTTTAATATGCCAATGCATTTTGTTTCCGGTGCCGCCGGTTTTATCTTAGTGGTGGATGGCACCTCAAGAGATTCATTTGAGCATGGCTTGGAACTACTGAAATTAATCCACAGTGAATTAGGCAAGTTGCCTTTTGTAATAGCCATTAACAAAAATGACTTGAAGTGGCACTTCGAGTCATCAGAAATTGAATCGTATTTTAACCTTGACGACCTTGCCCTTGACAACATTGACCTTCACGACATTGATCTTCAAGACATGGAAAAAGTCGAGTGGTTATCAACATCGGCAAAAACGGGTGAAAATGTCGAAAGCACCTTTCTAACATTGGCCAAAAAAATAGCCTAAGTTAATCTTCAGTCGCTTCAACTTCCCTTTTTAAAGCAGATAAATCCAAAACGACATACCGTTTGTTTTTCTTTTGGAATATGCCTTGGCTGGCCCACTGACGAAATATCTGATTGATTCTCTGTCGTGAGCCACCGCTCATCATGGCAAAGTCTGATTGACTAAACTTAATTGGCAGCACAAGAGTATCACCGTCTGGTTCGCCAAACATTTCAACTAACGACAAAACCCGCATGGCTACCCGAGCTCGTAACGGTCTAAACATCAACAGTTCAACTAAACTGAATAACAACCTTGTTCTTTCAATCATATCGAGCATGATATTTCGATAAAACTCGGCACTGTCATCGAGTACTTCGTCAATCGCCTTGATGGGCACTTCAAGCAAGGTTGCGCCATGCATTACGCGAGATTGCAGCGGCATTTTACTTTCTCGGCCAATCGCTGTTTCACCGAACCAATGCCCTACCGTCCAAATTGCCAGGCCAAATTCATCACCTTTTGGGTCAATGATCGACAGTGAAACTTTACCATCAAGAATGCAATACAAGCTTTGCGAATGTGCGCCAGCCATATAAACAAAATCATCAGCGCGGTATTCTCTTATTTTAGAATACTTTAGTATTTTCTCTATTTGTTGGTTCGAAGTTCCGTTAAACCAACCGGTTTTAACAATACTAATAACCTTATCTTGATCAATCATATTTGGCAGCACTTATGGGCAGTTACCCCACCCAGCGGAAGTAAACAAAACATCCAATTTGTCGAGAGTCTAGTCAGCTCTTTATATCGATAGAGTAATACTAACAGACCGCTCGTTCAAATGTTGTTCACAAATCGATGATTGTTTCCGCTTTTGCCATTTCAATGGTGCGCCCCATCTGCTCAGACTTTCGAGCCAACGTTTCATCCATCCAGTTTCGTTCTGCCCAACCTCGGTTTGGGTCGTGATGGCCAATATAGGTTGTGCCAACATCACATTGTTCGGACATCTCGATGACGTCCTCAAAACAACTGTGCCCCCAATCCTTTCTTGAAACGCCAAATGGGCTTCCTACCCCAATATCACCGTCGTACTCAGAGCGTAAAAATTGCCCATCTCGATACATAACGTCAGCGCCTTGCGCGTGCTTGCGTAAACGTTGCTCGGCTTCAATACTGGCTTTTTGTAAAGGGTGATCGTCATCATCACCATGTCTCAATTCGTGATCTGTGCAATAAACAAATACTTTACCGTTACTCTCAATTCGATACCCAAGGCAAGGATCCGGATGAAAGACTTCGAAAGGCTGAATCGACGTTTGGCCAATGACGATTGGCTCGCTAATGCTGTGATAAGTGCCCACCATAGGGTCAGGCTCTTGGGGCGCAGGAGAAGCAATTAAGTCACGAATTTCGACTGAACTGAACGAGGCTGGCATCAACTCATAATTGAGCGGGGTTTGAATCCCCTTGAGTTCCATATCTATCTGCCGCGAAAAAATTCCTAAGTTTTGATCTAAGGCTTTCAAGTATTCATAGTTGCTGATTACTCTAATATTATTACGTGGATCAAAACACACGGCGGCTTGATCAAACCCTTCAGTGTGGTCGTAATGCGCGTGGCTGCCAAATATCGTTAGTTCTCGATTACCATGAATCTCCCATTTGTCCACAATATCCTGCGCACAAACTCTAAACCCACTGCCGCAATCAAAAACGATGTCGTGGCCATCGGGTGTTTCAATACGAAAACAAGATGTCCATCCGCCATAAACCCGCTGCTCATGCAGGTCAAATTGATTACGAAATTTAATCAGGTTTCGTGTGGTAATTTCACCGCCAAGTAAATCCTTAATCGAAGTCGATAGCGGTTGATCGATGTCTTTATTATTTTGAAGCAAGGTAAACACTTGCTCCAGAAGCTCTAGATCGGACAATTTTCTTGATTCGTCGCGTTCCGACTTAGAGGGAAATATAGATCCACTGCCTTGTACACCATAAAAGTGTATGCGCATATTTTTTATTTTATTCATTAAAGACCTTTTGCTCTATCAACGACACTTACCCCTTGTTACCCAACCAGCAATTATTGATTTTCAGCACTCACCACTATGAGTCTTTTCTGCACTACTATAGCAAGTCTCATTCGGCTACTTACAGTTATAGCGAAGTATTCGAATAATAACAATCACTCAAAAGGGGGATAATTCGCGATTTCGCTCACTTATTCACAACACCCGTTAATCTAAACTAAGTTGATATGGACTATTCAAACAAAAAAATAGCGATCCTCGGCGGCAATGGCTTCATTGGAGCACATTGCGCCCAACGCTTAAGCGAACGCGGCGCGGATGTTACCTGCATCAGTCGCCGCGGTACGCGGCCAGCGTATCTCAACAATCAAGACTGGGCTAATGCTGTGCATTGGTGTTCCGGAGACGCAGCCAACCTTAATCCTGATAGTCTTAGTGATTACGACGCTATTGTTATCAGCATTGGCTCACCGCCACTGCCGACATTATCAAAGGCCGCTTTCGATCTGCAGGTTTTTAAAAACGGAACTACTTGCGTAAAAGCGATTGAATCCGCGGCAGATGCAGGCATATCACGCTTAGTTCTTATTGGTGCGAATATCCCAAGGCCACTAAAGTCCACTAAATTTGGCTACTATGTTGGTAAGCAGCAAGCCCTAGAAGCCGCTCAAGGCTTTGCAAGCAAGGCAAACAATCAATCCGTAGTGCTGCAACCCAGTGTGGTGACTGGTAAAAGAAAATTAAACAATGGCTGGACGGTTCACCTGGATTGGCTAATGTCGCCTGCATCAGTGCTAAAGCCAACGCACGTTTGCCATGTTGATCGATTGGCAAATCGAGTGACTAAAATACTACTTGAAGATACAGCTGAAAAAGGGTCTTTCGGGGTAATTGAAAACCGACATATCTAAGCATAATGTTCTATTGGGTCATCTAAAGGCAGTGCTAGTCAAAGCCAGTGAATACGCAATACTGGCTTTGGTAAGCTCTTGAGGTTTAAGGTAAGATGACGATCTGTTTATTACCAACTTAGTTCGAGAGCAAATATGGATACCAAAGCAGCTGTTGCATTCAATTCGGGCCAACCCTTAAGCATTGAAACCATCCAGTTAGATGGGCCACAGGCGGGCGAAGTATTGGTCGAAATAGTGGCCACCGGTGTCTGCCATACCGATGCATTTACGCTCTCAGGTGATGATCCTGAGGGGGCTTTTCCAGCGGTACTCGGTCATGAGGGCGCGGGCATCGTCAGAGAAGTGGGCGTTGGTGTACGCTCTCTAAAACCGGGCGACCATGTTATTCCTCTATACACACCAGAATGCAGAGAGTGCGATTACTGCCTGCATCCGAAAACGAATTTATGCCAAGCCATCAGATCAACCCAAGGTGAGGGATTAATGCCCGACGGGTCTTCGAGGTTTTCGTTTCAAGGTAAGCCAATATTGCACTACATGGGTTGCTCGACCTTCTCAAATTTCACGGTACTGCCGGAAATAGCACTGGCCAAAGTCAGAGAAGACGCTCCGTTCGATAAAATTTGTTATATCGGTTGTGGGGTAACCACCGGTGTGGGAGCCGTGGTTTTCGATGCTAAGGTAGAGCCAGGTTCGAATGTGGTGGTGTTTGGCTTGGGCGGTATTGGCCTTAACGTAATTCAAGGCGCACGAATGGTTGGTGCCGACAAAATAATCGGCATCGACATCAATGAAAATAAAGTTGAAGTAGCCAAACAGTTTGGTATGACTGACTTTATAAACCCTAACCAAGTTGAGAATGTTGTCGAAGCCATCATAGACTTAACTGACGGCGGCGCTGACTATGCGTTTGAGTGCATTGGTAATGTAAACACCATGCGCCAGGCTCTGGAATGCTGCCACAAAGGCTGGGGGGAGAGCGTCATCATCGGCGTTGCTGGCGCAGGTCAAGAGATCGCAACCCGCCCTTTTCAATTGGTGACGGGCCGCGTGTGGAGAGGTTCCGCATTTGGTGGCGCCAGAGGGCGTACCGATGTACCAAAGATCGTGGATTGGTATATGGACGGCAAGATCAATATCGACGACCTAATCACGCATAAAATGCCCTTGAACAAGATCAACGATGCATTCGATCTGATGCATCAAGGGTCGAGTATTCGCAGTGTTATTGAGTTTTGAAAATGGCTGAGCGCTTAACAACTTGGACTTAGCTAACTTAGCTAAATTGACTAACGCATACTTGCGGCTACTTTAGCCGCCATATCTTTATTCAACATGCCATAAATGGTGGCTCTGATTCCAGGAACATTTTCTTCTAACTCACGCAGCTCATTGGTATTCCAGGAAACATACATGCCACCTTTTTCGACGATTGTTGTGGCGCTGGCTCCGGTGCGTAAAAAATAACCAACTTCACCGATAAACGTATTAGGGTTTAGCGTAAACATACTGTCTTCTTTGCTTACTTCAATTTTGCCAGTTAATACGTAAAACAAGTCCTTGCACACTTCGTTTTCGGCGGTAAGCTTTTCGTGCTCCGCTGCTTCGTGCCATGTGGTTATTGAAAGCAACTGTTTAAAATCGTCTGGCTCCATACCTTTAAAAACATTAAACAGATACTTTTCACGCGGTAAAAACTTAAACGTTGAACGCGCCACCGAGCGCCTTACGAAGACAAACACATTTGCAAGCATAAATACGGCTGCCCATGCTGTACCATACAAATCAAGGCTAGAGCTGGCATCTAGATAACCACCGAGAAAAATGAATGCTCCTACCGCTAAGATTAGGCGCATTTTTAGCTCGTCTCGAAAAAACAAACCGATGCAGACGACCAGGCACCCAATATTAAGTAATGAAAATGCCAAAATGGAAAGTGAATTCATTATCGTTGTGAGTCTCAAAAATATGATTTACGGGTTCAATCTGCCAGAGAACACATATAATGGCAAGTCAAAGCGATATTAAGATCGACATTGTAGCGCGTAAACCCACTGTTTTCTTTAGGAATATCGAAATAGCACAAAACTAGCCGGAGATTTCTATTGGTCATGTCAATCAAGCCACTTTAAGCATAAGTGAATCCACTGTTAACCGATGATAATAAGAGGCCAAACTATTCAATATAATAGTGCGCCTCATCGTCATTCGCCGAAATTTATCTTTGCTAAATAGTACAGATAGAAGAAATCTAATTTACTATTGAGCCTAAGAGGCTAAATTGCAGCGACGTAATACCATTTACCATCGACTCGCTTAAACAGAGACTTTTCATTATGAATTGCTTCATTAAAGTCATCGTCCAGATAATAAGCATTAAACTCCACAAATCCTTCATTGCCCTTCTGACCCTTGTTTAAAATAACCAGCCGAGACCACTTACCGTTACTGACAGACAACTCATGAACGCTCAAGCCGGAGCGCCGAATTGGTAACCATGTTTCGAAAAGGTATTCCCCATAACCACCCAACGCATAAGCCGAGTAGCGAGAACGCATAAGAGCCAACGGAGTTTTAGCGCTTGAGCGCCCCATCAATATCGGCAGGCAACACTCTCTAGCCAATTTACCACTGCAACAAGGGCATTCATCTATTTCTCTCGTTTGTTGTTTCTCCACTGACATCGCGGTTAATCTTCACCGCAACCAGCACCGGTCTGATTACCTTGCTCATCGGTGAACTGAGTCCAGTGCACCCACCCTCTAGGGCAATAAAAACCCCACTCACGTACTTTTCTCCCAGTGTAAAAAAGTGTGATTGCAGTACGGCTTTTGAGAATCAAACGATGGCTGTACTCGGCACTCCTGTATTTTGGTAACAAGGGCCAAATTCGACGTTCACCTCGATCGGTGACTTCATAGAGCTTGCCCCAAAACAAAATACTCCATGACCGCCAAGGATGATCATGAAGAGCGCGATCATCGTCACTGCCATAGTACTTATGAAGATACAAATTTCGAATACCAGGCCGACGTATAAGGTGCCAGCGATGCATATAACGTTGACCAATAATTCGGTCGGCGGAGCGCCATCTGAGGTCGATCATGGATTCAAACGGTAACGGTTACTCAACGAGAACTTATTTTAATCGGCATATGCGTTATAAAACTCGGGCCGATATGCAAACACACCGGCCCTTTAACGAAAATCTCTGCTGCCTAGCAATACCCTAGCAGCAAACTAAATAAAAGAGTCTATCAGCCACTCTTTTGCTCCGACACCCACTCTTTCACTTTGCGATCTAACAAGCTTAGTGGCAATGCGCCGCCGCCTAATATTATGTCGTGAAATTCTCGAATATCAAAAGCATCGCCCAGTTGCTCTTTTGCATAGGCGCGCTGACGTTGAATATCTATCATGCCAATTTTATACGATGTGGCTTGCCCTGGAATGACCAAGTAACGACGTATTTCAGCTTCGATAGTTTCCAACGGTGCTGGCGAGTTTTGCGAAAAGTAATCAATCGCCTGCTGCATTGACCAGCCTTTATGATGCAAGCCTGTGTCTACCACTAAGCGAATTGCGCGCCAAATCTCACTGCCTAAGCGCCCAAAATCAGAATTTACTGTCTTAAAGGTATCGGGCATTTCCTTCGCGAGAGCTTCACTGTACAAGGCCCATCCTTCTATGTAGGCGGTAAAACGAGCTTGAGTTCGAAAAGTCGGAATTCCAGTTAGTTCTTGAGCAATTGAAATTTGCATATGATGACCGGGTAAGCCTTCATGATAGGCAATAACTTCCAACTCATTCTTGGGCATGGCGCCCATATCGGAAAGATGCGCATAGTAAATTCCTGCTCGTGAGCCATCCGGCGTGCCTGGGTAATAATGCTGTGGCGCCCCATCTTGCTCTCTAAACGACTCCACACGTTTTACCTCTAAGTCTGCCTTAGGTAAAATACCAAAATAACTCGGCAACTCCTTTTTTATATTTTCGATAGCCTGTGTAGCATCATCGATATAACCTTGACGACCCGCGTCATTATTTTCGTAATAAAAGCGTCGATTAGACTTATCGTCTCTAATGAACGCAAAATACTCTTGCAATGAGCCTTCAAACCCATCTTCGGACTTCAATTGCTCCATCAAAGTGCGGATGCGTTTCACTTCAGACAAACCAAGCTCATGCACCTCATCAGCGCTCATGTTTGTCGTTGTATTACTTTTCAATAAGTTAGCATACAATGCAAGACCATCAGGCAGAGCATGTACGCCCTGCGGCTTATCCGATGTATTTTTAATGTCGTCGGCTAAATAGGTGATCAAACTCTGATAGCTCGGTAAAAAATCAGCAACGAGAGCCTTTTCTACCTCGGCGATCAAAGCGTCCGCACGGGCTTGATCAATCTTTTCAGCAACAAGCAACGCATCGACCTTAGTTTTTGAGTCTTTCAATAAAGACGAATCTTCATCAGAATCATCGAAAGGCTTGCCACTGATAATTTCCTTAGCTTCCTTTGTGACAAACTCATAGGCAAATTTTGGAGGGCGAATCCCCGCTTCGGCATTCAGTGCTGCTTGCTCAAGCAGCTGATTCATACCGCGGCCGATGGCACTTAATCGAGACGCATAAGCCACCATATCCGACTCTTCCTCAACCTTATGAAACTGCATCATTAGTGTCGGAAAAAACGAATGCACACCATTCATTTGTTCGAAAATATAACCATGGCGAAGAAACTTTTTATCTGCGGCCATACTCTCATACTGATAGACCCAGAGGTCGTAAGAAAGCTTGGCGGTATCGTTTAATTCATCATAGTTAAACGACGCTTTCATTTCATCAACGGTCTGCTTTTTCCATTCAATCCGTGCGAGCGTACCTGCTTCACTCATGTCGTCCAGTTCACCTAATCGCTCTTTACGGCCTAAAAAAGTAAGTTGAATCGGGCTCATCATCAGCTCTTCTTCATACTTCTCTTCGAACCATTCATTGAGACGTTCGGTCTCTGAAATTTGATCAACTTCTGAGGAAACCAGTTGTTCAGGTTTTTCAGCAGCGTTGGTGGCTTGAATTTCTTGGCTGACTTCAGGCGGCGTAGCCTGCTCACCGCAGGCACTCAAACCTAAGCAAAGTGCAGATGCTAGGCTAAGGGCAACAAAATTGTGACGCATAGTGATCTCTCATTAGTTAGTTTAACGTGGCTGAATAATAGTGCCGCCGGCTTCGCTACGCAAGCAAAGCAGTACGTTTACGCTATTTACACTGTGGATCAGCCATCAGCAATCATTTATCAGCCTGGGACGAGCGAGCAGCCTGCATCGCTCGAATTTTTTCAACGCTCTTCTCGCCACCTTTGACATTTTCGAAAGCTCTCTCTAATATCATCAATGCATCGTTAATATTGTTGGAATTTCCAGATTCACGAGGCATGGTCTGAACCAGTTTGATGGCCGGCAAATACTGCCCCATATGAATGAGAGCATTCGCCACTCGCAACCTTTGCGTTTCACTGGCAAGCTCGATACCCGGCTTCACACTATTCAAGTCAAGATAGGCATCGGCCATTTTTTCATAATCCTTCTCTTCATGCAGTTTGATTACATAACGATCGAAATAGCTCATGAGATCGTTACTAGGATTGGCGGCACAAAACAGTTTAAAACACCGCTCCCACTCCCAAGTAGGAGCCTGTTCATTAAGGATTCGCGCGGCAATTTCCCTTGCTTGATTATATTCCCCCGCCTTGATCAACACATCTAACTGGGCTTTACGGCGCTGCGTTTGAGGTCGCGGCTTAGTGCTGTCAGCATTTGTTTTCGATGAGCCCGAAACGTCAAAACCAAGTTCCTGATGGTTTTGATAAACCAGATAACCCATGATGTGAAAGATCACTATATTGTAGTAGCCAAAAATCAAGGCACTGAGAAATACACTCAATGCCGCAAAGTTGGTATTTGCAAAAGTAGCTCCTAGAATCTCAATTGAGTAGAGCATCACGATGATAAAAAGCACCATCACAAAATACGAATTGCCAGTAGTTTTTATAACGCTAAAAAACCGTGCGGGGTTAAGAGCCGGCAGTAGTTTTTTATCAATGGCGATAAGAATAATGATCGCCGGCATAACCAGCACCATAATCAAACTAAAAATTATCCCCATTCCATAACCCAGCCCCGCAAATATAAAGCCGGCGGCAAAGATGGCCAAGGCCATACTTAGTCCCACATACAATACAGGGGCTATAGAACCCTCAAAGCAAGCTTCTACACCGGGTGCAGACATCTCGCCATTGGCTGTTTGCCTTAGACAAGCAAAGGAATATAGATTAATCGCGATAATAGGCACTAAACTCACTAGGCCAAAGCCTTGCAACAAAGCACTTAAAAACGCGATTATGACGATGGTTATCAAGGACTGTGTGCTTAGTGGGTATTTATATCTCTCCCCTATTTGCGACCAAAATGGCTGAAGGTTATCTCCAGCTAATAATGGCTGCATTTCCCCTTCACAGATAAAGCATCTCTTTATTACTGGGCTATTGCGCCCAAGCACGGCGATATCCGAACACTTTTCACAAAAGTCGCTATTACAGTAATCGCAATGATTTGTCGCAACCACCACGGGATGAAATCGGCAAACTGCATTGCCATCTGCAGACCTAGCATTAGCTTTAATCGTAGCATTGGTGGTGCTTGAGGTATTGATAGCGATATTACTCATCCTTGTTCTGCGCTGTTCATGGTTTGCTTTGAATAACTCGGGCTGGCCATTGTTTGTGCAAGTTGGCTGTATTCTTCTGCTTTAGCTGGTTTATTCGACGCATTACAAAACAGCGAAATATTACGCGCCATGACCGCTAAATTAGCGGAGTCTATGCCTTGTTTCTCAAGACCAGAAAACACTTGTTCGGCCACATCTAAATGCTGATAATCTAATGCACTGGCTAACAATCGGCTTCGCTTTATCTCAGACAAGGCCGACCGCTGCTCTGGCTCCAATGTGAGCCAAAGCTTCATCTGAGCGACTACCACATTGCGACTATTGCCTTGCTTATCCATTCGGTGTATCAGGTATTCGCTCGATTTTGCGGGGTAACGTGCTCGAACCAAGTTGTACTCCAACTCGATAATATCGGCTCGATGTGGATATTGTTTCTTGATCGGTTTTAACATCTCCCAGGCTTGGGCAAACTGACAATTACCAACGTAATCATATATTCGCTGCAATGATTGCAAGGTCGGATCAACGGGCTCCGGCTTGTTATCTAGATACTCGTTATCTATCACACCTGATCTGTATTCCTTAGTTAGCAGCACCAATATGGCGCCAGCCAAAAATCCCCCGATATGCGCCGTAAAAGCAACATTAGAACCGTCTATCGTGTAATAACTGTAAACCTCTTTCAGGATATACATTGGCAGCATAATGATTGCCGCGGCTCTAACGTAGCCGGTGAAAACAAAAACCCAATAAAAAAACTGAATTTTGCGCATCCCGAACAAAACCACATACATCGCCATAACACCTGAAATGGAACCTGACGCCCCAACCAAGGAACCAGCACCAGATGAAAATGCGGCAAAAAACAAAGCACCCGCTGCACCAGAAATCAGGTAAAACAGTAGAAAAACCGCACTTCCTAATGCGGCTTCGGCGGCAAACCCTACCAGCACCAAAAACACCATATTACCGACCAGGTGCATAATGCCGCCATGCAGAAACTGCGATGAAAACAGTTGGGCAACGGAAATGCTATCAACATGAAACGCGTAGCCATTGGTGCTTATTTTCGACGATATTTCTTCTAATTGATCACGATGTTGGCGCCAACGCTTGCGTTTATTGATATGAACATACTGCGCCCCAGAATCGGCCATAAACCGATCAAAGGCGGCGTCACTGACAATATAGTAAATTGCATACTCGTCGTTTTTAGCGACCTTAAACGGCAAATCACGGTTCTGAGCATAGGCTTGATAGGCTCGCCATTCCGTCTCCAACATCCTGTTGTCATAATAATGCTGAACCGCCTCATCTAATATCTCGCCATCTCCGCTTTGGTAAAACGCAAAAACCAAGATATTAATGATGACTAGAGAGATTAAAACTAAGGGCGGACGTCGCCAATCAATTTTCTTTTCAACGGGAACAATGATCATTTAGCCATCCTAGCTTAGGCATTCATAAACTTGCTGAAGGAACGATATAATGGCGATATTAGTCAATTTACCACGCCTTATCCAGTGAATTATTTACACTGGAGACTATTCTCACCGCCACTGTTCTGTTTTACTCTGCGATTACTAAAACTGGCTACAATGATCAAAATGCCAAGTGCTTTTTGATTGGGTATTGGTGTTATCAGCATTGTATGCGTGGTTGGCCAGTCGCTAGCTCATAATTATTTTATGAGATCATACCTAAAGTTGTTCATTGATTGATATTTTATCTGTTACGCCGCAACAAGCGCTCTGGCTCTGAGATTTGGGTGTTAAAAGTTTTCGATTGATTACACACATAAAAAAGGCTCTGAACAAGTCAGAGCCTTAAATCAGGACACAAACGTTCTTATGCTGCGTTTGATTCAGTATGTACCCCGCTAAAGCGACTTTCTGCGACGCGCTCGGCTATTTCTGCCGTTGTTGCGTCAAGTTGTTCGCTGCTGTTGAAAATTTCAAACAGAGTACGACCTATTTCACTGATTTTTGCATGCGAAACTGCCGCTGATTCATCATTGAATTGACGATAGATTTCAATGATTCCGCCAGCATTAATGACAAAATCGGGTGCATACAAGATATCGCGTTGTTTTACTTGATTAGCATGACGTGGGAGTGCTAATTGATTGTTGGCACCGCCTGCGATAATCGGCGCAACAAGGGTTTTTATCGTCTCATCATTTATAATACCACCCATGGCGCAAGGACAAAACACATCCGCAGGCGTGGTATAAATGTCTTCCGGTGCAACTATCGAAGCACCCAATTTTGCAGCCAACTCTAGGTTTTTGGCATTAATATCACAGGTGGACACAACCGCACCGGCGGCGACCAACTGCTTAATCAAATATCGACCTACCGAACCAGCGCCCTGAACGGCGATTCTTACTCCGTGCAGGCTGGTGCGAGACAACTTGAATTTCACGGCCGCTTCAATGCCAATAAAAATCCCTAAGGCGGTCAATGGCGAAGGATCTCCTCCGTATTCTTGGTCTTTAGAGATTCCCAAAACATGGCGCGTTTTGTTTGCCATAATCTGTAAGTCGGCAACACACATACCGGAGTCTTCTGCCGACACATATTCACCGCCATGCGCATCGATAAATTCTCCCATGCGTTCCAGTAAGCCTGTGCTCTTATCAATGCTGGGGTCACCAATGATCACCGCCTTGCCACCCCCCATCGGCAAACCCGCCAAAGCCGACTTATAAGTCATACCCCGACTCAACCTAAGCACGTCGTGCAAGGCTTCACGTAGATCGGAATATGGGTACATTCGGCAGCCACCGACGGCAGGCCCTAAATTAGTATTGTGAATCGCAATCAGCGCGGTCAAGCCGCTGTCAGAGTCTTGAATCAACGAAACTCGCTCATGGTTATCGAACGCCGGAGCCACTGCGGCGGCCTGAGTGTAATCAATTACTTGCATAACGATCTCGATCTGTTTGGTTTTATAAAAGGTGACTGAATTTTTTAGATATCTAAAGATTACGCGACGTTTGCCACTTCAACTTTAATCGTCTGAATACTGGTTTTGCCTGTTCTAAAAGACTGCATCATAAGCGCGTGTTTTTCGTGGTAGAGCTTGTAGCTATTTTCTTTAACATGACCAAAGCCTCGCACTTTTTGGACTGAGGCAACGATATCTATCGCCAGAGAGTGATTGTCTTGTGTTAAACCTTCGGTAAGAACATCAAGGTTTTCAATAAAATCAGACAACAGCTGTCGCTCCATTTTACGCTCCTGACTGTACGAGAAAATATCCGCCTTGCTGCCACGTAGAAACTTAAATTTTGCAAGCAGCTGTAAGAGCCTAAAAGTATAATTTCCGAAACGCAGTTTCTTGGGAGGCCTGGTGCCATTATGGGTGGCACCACCAAACAAAGCAGACAGCGTGGGCGGGGCGAAATAGAAATTGAGCTTCGGCTTACCGGTAAATTGAGCGTCTAATTTCTTACGAAAGCGGCCGTCAGTATAAAGACGGGCTACCTCGTACTCATCCTTAATGGCCATCAATTTATATAATGAACGGGCAACTTCTTTAGTAAGTTTGTCGCTGTCGACCGCCTTACTTTCAGCTACGCGCACACCTTCCACAATAGCGGTATAGAATTCAGCATACACGTTGTTTTGATAACCGATCAGTTCGTTCTGACGATAGCTCATGATGTCTTTCAAACTTTGATCTTTTGGCGCTACTTCATCAAAATGACCATTCGTTAAACCGGCGGCTTTTTCAACCATGACTTGATCCAAGCATGCGCGCCTTCCCCAGTAAAAGGCCTGCTGATTAAAGCTAACCCGCACTCCGTTTAGTTCCAACGCCTTGTTAATTGCCTTAGCGCTGACTGGTAATAAGCCTTGCTGGTAAGCAAATCCAACCAAAAACAAGTTGGTCGCAATCGGATCACCTAATAATCCTTCGGATATCGCGCCAGCCGGTAAAAATAGAGCGCGCCCAACACTAAGTTCGTTTTCAATACTGCGCTTCATGGCCGGCACGTTGTAAACCGTATCAGGATTACTAACAAACTCCACTGTCGCCGCAAGCGTGTCATTGACCACAGCAAACGTTCGGTCGACATGCATTTTAGCTAGCGAATCATCGCTGGCTGAAACCAGCAGATCCGCGCCGATCACCAAATCGGCGTCACCAGCAGGTATTCTAACCGCATGAATATCGTCTTGTTTCTCGGCAATGCGTAAATGGCTAACCACGGGTCCAAACTTTTGAGCCAGCCCAGTTTGGTTCATGGTCGCCACGCCTTTCGACTCCAGATGTGCTGCCATGGACAAAACCGCTGTCACCGTCAATACACCAGTACCGCCAACACCCGTAATCAGCACATTCCAAGGCTGACTCAAATCAGGCTTATTGGGGTGTGGTAAGGGATCACTATCACTGATCGAGATGGGATCTGGCTTACGAAGCTCTCCACCCTCAACACTCACAAAGCTCGGGCAAAAGCCATCTAAACATCGTTGATCAAGATTGCACGCCGCTTGATCGATCTTGCGTTTGCGCCCGAGCTCAGTTTCTTTGGGAACCACCGACAAACAGTTGGATTTGGCGCTGCAGTCTCCGCATCCTTCGCATACGGCGTCATTTATAAATACACGTGATTTCTCTTCAATCAATTCGCCCCGCTTCTTTTTGCGGCGCTTTTCCGTAGCACAAGGCTGCTGGTAAATTAACACTGTGCAACCTGCAGTTTCTCGCATGGATTTTTGCACCCAATCCAATCTTTTTCGATGGCTGACACTGACCACATCGTCATCCAAATAGGTATGCTCATCCGGTGTATCAGACACAACCTCGATTCGTTTGATACCCTCTCCTTTTAACTGCAACACCAGCTCTGGCATTGTCAAACTGCCATCAACCTGCTGTCCGCCGGTCATCGCCACAGCTTCGTTGTACAGAATTTTATAAGTAATATTGACGCCGGCCGAAACAGCCTGTCGAATCGCCAAAATTCCCGAGTGAAAATAAGTGCCATCACCTAAGTTCTGAAACATATGCGGCATGTCGGTAAAATGAGCCATACCAACCCAGTTAGCCCCTTCACCGCCCATTTGGGTAAAGTTATGCGCTGGACGTGTTTCACTCCAAGTAGCCATATAGTGACACCCTATTCCACCGCCCGCGTACGAACCTTCAGGAACCTTGGTCGAGGTATTATGAGGGCAGCCAGAACAATACGTAGCCTGACGGGCAGACACATCACGTGGTTTAGCTAAGGTGTGTTCTTTGCGCTCGATAAACTTGATTCGTTGATCAACTATGTCGCTGGTGAAATACGGCTTTAATCGCTTGGCGATTACTTTTGCAATCATGGCAGGCGTTAATTCAGCTAAATTGGTGAGAAGATCCACACCGTTCTCATCGTATTCACCCACCACCCTAGGGCGCTTATCGACTGGCCAGTTATAAAGTTGGCCTGTGAGCTGATCTTCCATCACAGAACGCTTTTCTTCGACCACCAATATCTCATCTAAGCCGTCAGCAAACTCATGTGTTTTAACGGGCTCTAGCGGCCAAGGCATGCCAACTTTGTACACTCGAATACCAATACGGCTCGCCATTTCTTCGGTTATTCCCAGGTCATCAAAAGCCTGTAAAACATCCAAGTAGCTCTTGCCCGAAGTCAATATCCCTAACTTAGGAGTTTGAGTATCGATGACAATTTTATTGAGTTCGTTCTCTCTAGCAAAGGCCAAGGCCGCATAGATTTTAAACTTATTCAAGCGGTGCTCTTGATCGAGTGGCGCGTCGGGCCAACGAATATTGAGGCCATCTTCAGGCATCTCAAATTCAGTGGGGATTTTAATGTCGATGCGATTTGGATCAATTTCCGCCGATATCGCCGAGTCCATATTTTCGGTAATCGCTTTCAAGCCAACCCAGCAACCGCAATAGCGCGATAGTTCCCAACCATATATGCCCAAATCGAGTACTTCTTGCACATTCGCTGGCGCCAAAATCGGCATCGATAAACTGGCAAATATATGTTCCGATTGATACGGGTAAGTCGAAGATTTACACCCATGATCGTCACCGACCACCGCTAGCACACCTCCGTTTGACGAGGTTCCTGCGGCGTTTGCGTGTCGAAACGCGTCGATGCTTCTGTCAAGACCAGGCCCTTTACCATACCAAAGCCCAAACACGCCATCAAACTGACTACCCGGTAGCAGGCCTACCTCTTGTGAGCCTTGAACCGCCGTGGCCCCAAGGTCTTCGTTAATTCCTGGAACAAATTTTATATTGTGCTGATCTAAGTATTGTTCGGCCTTCCACATTGCCTGATCGACACCTCCCAAGGGAGAACCGCGGTAACCTGATACAAAACCAGCGGTATTTAGGCCTCGTTGTTGATCACGCTCATGCTGCAATATAGGTAACCTAACCAGGGCTTCGACCCCGGTTATATACGCTTGAGTCTGACTTAAAGAATATTTGTCATCCAAGGAAACATCGCGTAATTCAATGTCATCGTTGTGCACTTTATCAAACTGGCGCTGTTTATTACTAATGGTTGCCACGTTTTACTGTCCTCTGGGGTTAAACCTTCGCCGCTATCTAGCATCAAATATCGCTGTTAAATGACAAAACTAACTCAAGCGACTTATCGTTCTTATAGTTCAAAAGTATAGTGGCAGTAGGCAGAAAAATTTATTCCATCAATCTATCAATACACAAGAAATAGGTATAAATTAGACCTACAAGCACACAAATTAGATTAAAAATGATCGAATTAGACAAACAAGACATAAAAATTCTAGAGCTATTACAAGAAGACGCATCACGCAGCACCAATGAAATAGCCGAAAAGCTAAACATGAGTCAATCGCCATGCTGGCGTCGGATCAACCGATTGCAACAGGCCGGGCTGATTCAAAAAACCGTTTCGTTGGTCAATCGTGAAGCAATTGGAATGGACTTAGTGGCTTTTACAACGATTAACCTTAGCCGAGCTGGCCGGAATAACATGGAGAGCTTTGAAAAGGCTGTATCAAAACTCGATGAAGTTATGGAGTGCTATACAATGACGGGATCATGGGACTATATGTTAAAAGTCGTGGTGAAAGACATTCGACACTATGAGAAGTTTGTACGTAACCAGCTGTTGGTAGAAGTACCCAATATTGGCGAAATCCATTCTCACATGGCGGTGACAGAAATTAAAAATGTGACGCAGTTACCACTTAAAAATCAGCTCCCCTTATCGCGCTAAAATCTGCACAAACAAAATAAAACTTTCACCGCTTATTAGCCCTATTACTTTTCTAACCTAACTAAAGCCTCTTACACTAACCAAAAATAGGATTACATTTAAGCACGAATTTCCGCGAGGATAGCTTGTGTGCCATCACGCTGGGCTAATGACAACTGCTCTTCTAATATAGATTGCAGTGTTTCAAGCGTGGTCATTGGGTTCGCCATCACCACTCGAAAGACTGAGACCGGCTTGCCACCATATTTAAATTGCGAAAACCGTGTGCGTGAAACAAAGGTTTTACCGGCAGCACGCTGTTGTTTCTGCATGCGTTTAACCACACGGTCGAGTTTCTCATTTATCGCATGCTGTTCTGATGGGTCGGCCTCTTGCAACATTAATTGAATGTCAGCCGGTACATACCGGTAATTCAAAATATTTAATTCGGGGTCGGTAATCAGCTCGAACTCCGAATGCTCATCGATCATACGAGCAAAGATTCGGGCTTTGCTGATGTTTTGGTCAATCAAAATTTCATAACCACTGCGACCAATAATATGAAACGCTGCATGCACCAGCATCGCCATACCAGGTCGACTGCCTTCCATTGAATACTGGCCTAAATCCTTTGAACCGGCTCGCAGTATATATTCGGCGTGGTGTTCAATCGCGGCGAGTGTTCTCGGCTCTTTGAACAACACCATGCCGGCACCTTGCGGAACATAAAGCTGCTTGTGAGCGTCAATGGTCACGGAATCAGCTTGCTCTATGCCCTTTAAGACATGTTTGTGCGTATTTGATAATAACGTCGGCCCGCCCCACGCCGCATCAACGTGAAAATGTGCGCCGAATTCCGATGCGACCTGTGCCATCTCGTCAAGCGGGTCAACATTACCTGTTTCAGTACCACCTGCGATGCCAACGAGCGCCATGATGCCAATTTTTTGCTCTTTTAACTCGAGACACTTGGCACGTAATTCGTCGATGTCGATTCTCGACCTAGCATCGGTCTTGACGGATATTAAATTATTGCGCCCAATGCCCAGCACGTCCACCGCTTTGCCCAAAGAGTAATGGCCTCGTTCCGAAACAAGAATAGCCACACCGTTAAGACCATAATGCGCCAAGGCAGCTGGCAAGCCTTCTTTCCCTAAGCCTTCAAAGCCCTTTTCCGGACAGAGCATTTTATTACGTGCCGCCCAAAGAGCGGTAATATTGGCCGTAGTACCACCAGAGCAAAACGTACCCAGTGCTCGCCGCGCATTGTGGAGATTTTCTTGATAAAACTCATCATCATGTTGATAGATCAAATGATGCAACATCCCTAATACTTGGCGCTCCAGCGGCGTAAATGCCTTGGAAGTTTCTATTTTGACCAAGTTTTGGTTTAGCGCCACCATAATGCGTGACAACGGCAGCATAAAATACGGCAGAGGTGTGGCCATATGCCCTATAAACCCAGGAGCCGATGTGTGCACAGAGTGTGCCACCAATTTTTTCATCACAAAATCGGTGTAATCCGAAACAAATTGCGGTACTTCTGGTACCTGCGAGACTAAGAAGTCTTGCTCGATTGCTGGCAAGGATTTTTCGCGAGCGACGATCCGATCACCCAAAAAGCCCATCAGATTATGAGAGATTTCTTTATCGATGGCCCCAAGCGTACTGTTAGGTGCTTCGGGTACCGTAAAGATCCGATACAGATTCTCTAAGCTCGCCGTTGCAAGCATTTGAGGGTCTAAATCGTCAATATTGAGTGCTGCGTTATCTTTCAAACTTAAACCTTATGTAGTCCTAAACCCAAAATATAGTCCTGAACCCAAAACAGTCCGAAATCGCAATTATCGAGTTAGGGACAAATCCAGGAAACGGATAGATAGCTTATATGCCTTAAAACTATGCCTTAAAACTATGTCTTAAAGCACAGAGCAAGAAGCCAAAGATCATCGTAAAAACTCAGTAATAATGAGTCGAGCAGTCGATTATAAGCGAGCGTCAGCGCTTCGACAAATGAGTTTAAGATTCAATTTGACCTAGATTAGCGTCCAGTATCGCACCGTTTATGACGGGTGTTTCAGCACAAAACAACAATGTATCGGCAATTTCAAAGGGTTGCGCCAAACGTTTGTGCGCAATACCCGCCGTGATCTGTTGATAAACCTCAGGGTTCGCACCTAAATGCTCGCTCAACATCTCAGTTTCGGTAAAGCCGGGGCAAACAGCTGCGGTGTGAATCATGGTCCCAGCCAAATCTTGACAGGTCGCCCGCATTTGACCAATAACCGCGTGTTTTGAAACCACATAGGCATGCGTATTGGCGACCGCCTTGCGCCCTAAGGTGGAGCTGATATACAAAATCGATGAGCCTGACCGCATACTTGGTATCAATAAAGTATTGAGTTCCGCTGCGGCGACCACATTCAATTGCAAAACACGGCGCAACACCTCACCTGAGAGGCTTGAGACCGACTCTTTGGTCATCATCGCGGCGTTATGAATCAAAACCAGCTGTTCTGGCTTGCTAGCCCCCTTGCCTATCGACGCTAATATTTCGTCAGCATGAGATTCTAGCCAATCAGCTTGAGCCATGTCGGCTTTGATATTTGTGGCTCCGTCAATATCGCAGGGTGTTCTAGACACGTTCACTACTTGAAAACCACTTGCTCGAAACCGCTTGGCCGTGGCCATGCCAATGCCTTTACTGGCGCCGGTAATTACTAAAACCTTACTCATAAGACTCTCGCTATGTTTATAACTATTGCAAACCCAA
The DNA here is from genome assembly GCA_964516915.1 of uncultured Gammaproteobacteria bacterium. Classification (GTDB taxonomy): domain Bacteria; phylum Pseudomonadota; class Gammaproteobacteria; order Arenicellales; family Arenicellaceae; genus Arenicella. The sequence continues at coordinate 1,434 of CAZEXS010000046.1, read as the reverse complement.
ATACGGCTTGAGTTTGGCTACTAACAAATAAATGATGGGTGTATCAAACAAGGCCGAGGCAAGCTTAAATAGATAGTTACTGAGCATCAAACCAATCAATACGCTAATCGCCATCTTGCCAGCGAAAAAGACCGCGCCAAAGGTAACGCTGACAACAACAAAGGAGTCAACCAACTGACTGATCATGGTGCTGCCGTTATTGCGCAACCATAAATGTTTGCCTTGGGTTTTCTGTTTGATCCAGTGGAACAAATATACGTCTACGTATTGCGCCACAATATAAGCCAGCATCGATGCAAATACCGCGCCCGTCGTGGTAGCGTACAACAGCGAAAACATTTCTATAGACCCATTTATCGACTCCCCACTCGGTAAGGCTAATTCGCCTTGCAAATTTAGGGTCTGCCACGGTGGTTGAGCTGAAACATCAACGGCTGGCAGTGTATTGGCTAACCACATCACTCCCAGAATAAAAAAATTCAGCCCTAGGCCCACGCTGACCATAAAATTGGCGCGCGCTCGGCCGTACAATTCGCTGATTAAATCCGTGCACAGGAACGTCAAAGGGTAAGCCAATACGCCGACCGCCAGTTGCATCGGCCCAAGCTGCACAAATCGAGTGATTCCGATGACGTTCAATAAGGTCATCGCACACAGAAAAACGCCAGCAAGGACCAAAAACACTCGCTCTCGACGTTCTTGTAATTGGCAATCGCTGATGGCTAGTACGGAGTTACTCATTTAATTAGCTCTCTTTTTTATGGTCACCTTGATCACCTTGCTTATCACGGCCATCAACGTCATCGCGCGTCCAACGAGAAATACCCCATTGATTGGGGCCAGACGATACTCGCATTTCAAAGGCCGTTATATTCAAATCGTTTAGATCATCTTTATTTTTAATCATTAGACTTAAAAAGTAATCCGACAAAGATTCTATCGTCACATTTTTAACCGGCAGCAAAATAGTATCGGTCTTGAGTAACGGCTGAGTGATTTTATTGTGCGTAATATAATGATATTGCTCATCAGATTCGATAGACAAATGAGGGGATTGTTCGGCGATCAACGTATACTCATCGAATTGATGACAAAGGTCTTTCAAAATCTCTTTGTAAATCGCATAGTCAAAAAGTAAACCGTTATCATCAATTTGACCGGTAATTTGAACAGCAATTCGCCAATTATGGCCATGCAGTCTTTCACGGTTGGTGGCAGAAAAAATTGTAAAATGCGCAGCAGAAAAATGTAAATACGATTTTTCGATATCAATAGAAGCTGTTTTAGCCATAACTAAATGCAAACCCTTTTCGGTCTTTATGCAGGAGTAACTGCTGGTTTAGATGCATATGAAGGACAAAGTAGGTAATCCGTTTGCATTATAGCGACAAACGCATATTGCCATTAGGACACTTCATCGGTGCCACTTAGTAT
>CAZEXS010000045.1:26700-28649 GCA_964516915.1 uncultured Gammaproteobacteria bacterium | reverse complement strand
CTTTCCGGTGCATTCAATGCACAACATTACTTTCGAAATTTATTACTTTCAGTATAAGATAACTTATTCGATCAACCAAGCAACCGGCTTCAATTTCATTCAATGTCGTGTTACCGCACTCAAGAAAAATCCACTTTGAACTAGATTCATTGGCCTTTAATAAGCGCTGGGAAGTCGCCGTTCTCTTCTAAATAGCCCAAACGCAGCATATTTGGTCTATTAAATTTGATAATGCGTTGAATTTGCTTATCACTCAATTCCTGTTGCCAAGTGCCCACTTGTCCCTTATTAAAGAACCGTTCTGTACCGGGTGCTTTTTCACCAAAACCCTCTTCTTGCTCTTGTTTACTCAACTCTCTAAAATTTGACATGCGCACCGCACGTTCAATTTCGTCAGGCGTTTTCTGAATGTTAGTAAATTCAACCATTCGAGAGAATGCGCAACGTGGGTCGGCTATCATGTCTTCATACCTGACCAGCAATGTTGGCATACCCGAATCCAACCACGAGTCGACATAGTCTGTCCATAAGCCCATCTTCTGCTCGAGCTGCATATCAAGATCGCTTAAGGATTTAGCAAATGAAAAATTTGTGTCGCATAAAAGTCTTACTGCTTGATCTATCGAAATACTGGCATGATTTGCATAAGAAACAGCTACGTCAAATGGGTTTCGAACAATGAGAATTACACCGCTTGTCACCTCGCGCGGAAACAGAGGTTGCTGTTCGTTCACATAACCATAGGCATCATGCACTTTCATAAAATGTGGATCATCGTTTTCATCATCAACAGCATCTTGATAAATCTGCTGATAAGCCAGTGGACGCAGAGCCCTCACCTCTTGATGACTAAGTTCATTAATATCAATACCTAGACAAGACTCAACTAAGTTTCGGCCTGAAGCAATTTTGCCTTGCAATTTATTAATACTTACAGAGCCTCTTAGAACCGCTTGGAAAAATGCTCTTGTCCACGTGTTACCCGATTTGGGGTAGGAGGCTAACCAAATAATTCCTTTGCGCATTATTTAGTGTTCTGACGTACCAGTGAATGCATCACTTGGTTTTACCTGTGATGGATCTTGAAGGTCAAGTAGCACCCGATCAACCAATTCAATTGCATTAAAACCTTTGGGAGACCTGACTATTTTGGTTATTGGCGTTGATTTTGCTAATGATGAACACAAAGCCAAATGGCCTTGTTGACCACCCACGCCATCCATAATCCGAGCTCGGTATGTATGTTTACGCAGCTGCCCAAACTTAGCCAGACCTTCTAGCCTAGTAAACTCAAACTCTCCTTCCTCGACGCTGTTATGCGAATTCAAGGAATAGATAGCGGCGATTGCGTCAGCATCACCCGAATATTCTGGAATAGGCAAGCGAAACTTGTCTATCTGACAACGTATTTGACTTAGGCCGGTTTTCTCGATATCCAGACGCGCTAATGCTTTATCCCATAACTTAATTTGCGGGAAGCCACCGGCTATACCACCATTTGCATCTATTGCTACCGTGTCATCTGAGATCACAGGGTAACCACGTTGATGAAATATCGCCGCCGTTGTTGATTTACCCATACCCGAATGACCTACGAACAAAACTGCTTGGCCATTGACGTCAACCGCACTGGCATGCAAGGCCAGCATCCCTCGTTGATGAATAATAGCGCCAATACATGAACCCATAAGATAAAGGCTGACGGTGTCTAGGTCATCTGCGTTTAGTAGATCAACAACAATCTTGTTACCGTCGCTGATCAAAAAGCGAGCGACGTTGGGGACACAAATCCACACTTGTTTGTCATTAGCCTGCGCCAATACACGAGAGAAGCTGGGGTTATCGATGCCGTCACTGGAGACCGCCCCACAAACAATGGAAACATCGGCTTGCTGTTGATTAGTAATCACCTGTTGAGAGGTCAGATTGATTTCAGACTCAAAAATTAA
>CAZEXS010000045.1:11515-26600 GCA_964516915.1 uncultured Gammaproteobacteria bacterium | reverse complement strand
ACTTGTGCCTCTTTGAGGCACTGCAATTATTCGTCAGGTGGTTATTCATTCAGACACTGATTTAACTATCAGTGGTCAATGAATCCAACCATATATTCAGCCACCTAATTCGAGAAAAATATAATACGGAATGAGAAATATCAGCCCTTGTTTTGGCTGCCAATAATTCTGACTGGTATGCTTCGAAAATAACTGGATCAAGCTTATCAAGCAAAGTTTTCGGTAATTGCTCATAATCACACTGTGCCAATGTCTTAAAAAAAGCATCTTCATCCACGTTTTCTGATTTGGGTTTTGGCAGCGGATTACCCATGCTTTTTTCCTTATTGGCAATAAGCAGCGGCAATATACCCTTAATTGCTCGACGGTGCAGACGCCGTGAGACGCCAGCTGCATACTTTTCTTGAACCGGCACTGACAGAAAGTACCGAACTAATCGTATGTCTAGAAGCGGCCAACGATATTCTAAGCCGTATTTTGCTGCGGCCAAACTGCATTGCTCCATTCGGCTGGTCATATTGGGGGACCAACGATTATTGAGCTGAAAACTATTTAGGCTGGTGTGCCCGGCATCATACCTGGCCGACCAAAGTAACTTATTTCTCAGGCGCTGATAGTCTTCACTACTAAGCTTAACTGGACTGGCATCAAAACGCTCCAAGACCGCTCTTTGGATATTTTCCGAATTTTGAAAGGTGTTTCGGCGTCTATAAAACGACAACAACCACTTAATAGCACGTAATGGTCTCGTAATAGCATTACCGTTGAAGCAAGCCACCCATGCACGCCATTGCCTAGTTTTAAATAGCTCAACTCGTGCGAGGCCACCGAACGTAGTGGTAAATTCATCACCACCAAACCCGGATAACAAAACATTTGCGCCTTCAGCGCTTGCACGTTCATAAATAGGGTTATGTGTCGTCGCATTGCCAATTTCCTGAGGCAAACCGGCATATCCGATAAACTTTTCTGCTGTCAGACGAAGATCTGGTTGTGCATGTTCTTTCAACGCGACATCTAAATTATCTTTATCTCTGTTGACAATACAGGTCTCAACCATCGGCACGTGATTGGTTAACGCCTCTATGCACTCTAGCTCTTGTTCAAGATATATATAAGCGTAGGTGTGTAAATTTTCGCTGGGCTGCTCCATGAAGCCGCTGGCCAACGCGGTCACGGTAGATGAATCCAGCCCTCCGGTTGATTCACTGGCGACGGCCCCTGTAAGACCGTCGACGCGGCACTTTACCGCCTCGACTAATAAAGCTTTGTATTCACTTACGAAGTCCACACCAGAGTTGGGCTTCAAAGGAACAACGGAATCAAGACTAAAGTAAGCGTCTATAGAGGCCGACTTGTTAGCAAATTCAAGTTGGTGCGCCGGCGCCAATTTGAACACTTCGTTGTAGCAAGTGTCGGTCCAACTGACCGATACGCCAAGCAAGTACTCTGTCACCCACATGTCGTTAACGGTGAGAAGTGAGCCGCAGAGTTGCTGGATGACTTTAGCACTGCTGGCAAACACTAACGCTTCGTTGACTTGGCAGTAAAACAAAGGACGAACACCGAAATGATCACGCACCAGCATGGCAACACTAGCGTTAAGGTCGAACAGCGCAAATGAAAAGTCGCCCACCAAATGCTCAGAGAACGACTTACCCCAATGATTATAGGCGCGAGCAATCAATGCTCGATCACTGAGTTCGCCAGAAGAGTCTAAACTTAATAAATTAGTCAACTCGTCTCTATTATCGATGCGTAGCCAGCCAGCGATGACAATGCCACCTTCGTTAAACACAGACCAAGGCTCGCTGTTAGCCTGATTTGCAGACTTGGGTTTAACGATTGGCTGCTCTAGAACAATGCATTGTTCACCGGACTCAAAACTGCCCTGCCAATACGCCGCATAGCGAGGCTTGATGCCCGCTAAACCATCACCTGAATCATGAATTTCTTTTAACAGTTGGCTGTAACCACTGCCTTTAGGTTCAATACATCCTGCAAACAAAACAACTAACCTCTTTTAAGTGACCCACTACTTAATAAATCGCAAATAGCGCGATATTGCATGTAACATTTTTCATGTTTAGACGACGCCTGACGTTAATCAAAGGCAAAGCGAATCGCTTCGTCCAAGGTATTAACGGAAATTATTTTTAGTTTTGACGACTTGACCCCGCCCTGGTTGCCTTTCGGCATAATCAATCGTTTAAAACCCAATTTTTCGACTTCTTTTATACGGTCCAATCCACGCTGCACAGGGCGAATTTCACCGGTTAAACCAACTTCACCAAACACCGCCAAATCATTATCCAAACCTCGATTCTTAAAGCTGGAAAGCACCGACAATAAAATCGCCAAGTCGGCGGCAGGTTCGTGGACTTTAACACCGCCAATAACATTCACAAATACATCTTGGTCGTATAATGAAAAACCAGCGTGACGATTAACCACGGCCAATAGCATGGCCAGTCGTTGGTTATCTAAGCCCACGGTAACGCGTCGTGGGTTGGCCAATGAACTTTGGTCGACCAATGACTGAACTTCAACCAATAAGGGACGGGTGCCCTCTTGCGAAACCAGTACCACGCTACCTGTGGCATCCGCCTGCGCTCGCTTAATGAACATCGCCGAAGGATTAGTCACCTCTTTGAGCCCGGCGTCTGTCATGGCAAACACACCAATTTCATTCACCGCCCCAAACCGATTCTTAATCGCACGAATCAGCCTAAAGGTACTGTTTTGTTCGCCTTCAAAATACAAAACTGTGTCGACCATGTGTTCTAACACGCGTGGCCCAGCTAATGCGCCTTCTTTGGTGACATGACCCACCAAAATGACAATGGTTTGCGTCTGTTTACCGTAACGTACCAGTCGACTGGCCGTTTCACGAACTTGCGCAACGCTGCCGGGTGCTGATTGCAAGGTCTCGGTATACAGCGTTTGAATCGAATCCACCACTAACACATCAGGCTTGTGCTTTTGTGCAATTTCCAAAATGCCCTCAAGCTGGTTATCGGCCAACAGACTTAAATCAGAGTCCTGAACCCCTAAGCGCCTGGCCCGCAACGCCACTTGTTCGGCTGACTCTTCGCCTGTCACGTAAAGGGTATTTTTAGTTTCGCTGAGCAACGCTAAGCTTTGTAAAATTAACGTAGACTTACCTATGCCTGGGTCGCCGCCCAATAAAATCACAGAACCGGGTACTAAGCCACCACCAAGCACACGATCCAATTCCGTCACACCACTGGGAAAGCGCGGGGTACCTTTTAAGCTAACCTGCTGAAGTTTCTGAACATTGGCCTTCGGTGCAAAGCCTTCGAATCTCGCCGCTTTCGGGTTATTGCTTGCGGCTATTTTTTGAGGGGCCGCCTCCTCTTCTAAGGTGTTCCAGTCGCCACAATCTTGACACTGACCGGTCCATTTAGGGAACTGCGCCCCGCACGCGGTACAACCGTATATCGTCTTTGCTTTTGCCATCAGTTTTGCCTAAATTATCCGTCGTACAACACGCTGAGTTATTCCACAGCTTAGTTCGTAGGCAATGGTACCTGCCGCCTGCGCCACATCTTCTATTGGGTTTTCTTCGCCCCACAAGGTCACAGGGTCGCCTAATTTAACCGGCAATTCGCCAACATCAACGGCGATCATATCCATTGACACTAGCCCCACCAGCGGCACTAAAAAGCCATTAACAGAAACATTTGTGCCCGACGGCGCATGCCGAGGATATCCATCTCCGTAGCCACAGCCTACGTAAGCGACTCTTGAATCGGTGTCTAAGGTGTACGTACCGCCATACCCGATGCTGGTACCCGACGGTAAACGGCGCACAGAAATTACCGAGGCTTTAAACGCCATAACCGGTTTCAAGCCCAGTTTATGTGCTGAAAGCCCCTGCTGTGGCGAGATGCCGTATAGAAAAAGCCCAGGGCGCGTAATGGAATTAGCCGACCCACCAAACGCCACTATGCCGGCTGAATTCAATACACTTATTTGATGGTATTGGTGCTTATGTTGTTTGGCGGTCGACAAGACTTCCGAGAATAGATCCAGCTGTTGCTGATTAGCCGGCTTGTTTGGCGTATCGGCGTTTGCCAAGTGCGTCATTAGGCTGACCGACTGTACCCCGCTAAGCTCTTTAACACGTTCAGCCACCCCGGGTAATTCATCCACACTGAAACCCAACCGCCCCATGCCGGTGTCGACCTTGAGCCAAACATTTAAATGCAAATCATCCGGTAGCTGATAGAGTAACGAAAGCTGTTCGTAATCATAGATTACTGGGCGAATATTATGTTCAGCAAAATAGCCTAAATCAGCCAGGTCAAAAGTCGCTGATAATAAGGTTAACGGCTTTTCGATGCCCTGCTCATGCAAGCGATGCACATCTTCGAGACTGGTCACGGCGAATTCATCCGCGTCGCTTAAATGCTCAGCGGCTAATTCCATGCCATGGCCATAAGCATCCGCTTTAATGACAGCCATAACCTGCGCCGAAGGCGCTAAATCGCGCGCGCGCTGAAGGTTGTGTGCATAGGCAGTCGTGTCTATTTCAACATAACAACGCGGAGCAATACTCGATACTTGTTTGCGCTTATCAACGTTCATGATAGGGCCATTCATCCATTGCTAATCATTCAAATAAACGTAAAACCACTAAACAGACTGGTCATTATTAACACTAGTCATCGTCAAACTGCGGGCCCGCGTAATTTTCAAAGCGCGTAAACTGTCCTAACCAAGCCAAACGAACCGTGCCAATGGGGCCATTACGTTGCTTGCCGATGATTATTTCGGCGATGCCTTTGGATTCAGAGTCGGGGTTATAAACCTCATCGCGATAGATAAACATAATCACGTCTGCGTCTTGCTCAATCGCGCCCGATTCACGCAAGTCTGACATTACCGGCCGCTTATTAGGCCGTTGCTCTAGACTTCGATTCAATTGCGACAGCATAATAATCGGGCACTCAAGCTCTTTGGCCAAACCTTTGAGCGCTCGGGTAATATTCGAAATTTCCAATGTTCGGTTTTCATTGCCGCCGCCATCATTACCGCGCATTAGCTGCAGATAATCAAGCATGACCATTCCCAAGCCATGCTCGTGCTCGGCCGCTAGTCGGCGCGCACGAGTGCGGACTTCTAAGGGCGATAAGTTGGGTGTATCGTCAATGTAAATGTTTTTTTCATTCAACAGGCTGACCGCAGAAGTAAGCTTGGGCCAATCTTCGTTCTCTAATTGACCGGTGCGCAGCTTAGTTGAATCAACGCGGCTCAATGATGCCATCATTCTGGCGGCTAACTGTGCGCCCGGCATCTCCATACTAAACACCGCGACTGGCAAATTTTCTTTGATTGCGGCGTTTTCGATCAAATTCATTGAAAATGACGTTTTACCCATTGATGGGCGACCCGCTACAACCACCAAATCACCCTTTTGCATACCACTGGTTTGCTTATCAAGGTCATCGAAACCGGTGGCGACACCGGTGACGGTTGATTTGGTTCTAAACAACTCATCGATTTTCGCAACCGCTTCTTTTAGCAATACATCGATTTTTTGAAAGCCGGCCTTGGCCTGCGTATTGTTCTTGGCAATTTCAAAAATCGCCGATTCGGCAAAATCCAACACTTCTTCCGGGGTACGGCCATCAGGATTGTAAGCTCGCGTAACAATATCGTTCGCGCTTTCAATCAGGCGCCGTAAAATTGCGCGATCACGCACAATTTTTGCGTAGGATTTTACGTTACCAGTATTCGGCGTATTCTTAGCCAGAGAGCCTAAATAGGCCATTCCGCCAACATTGTCCAGCTCACCCAGATGCGTTAAGGTTTCGGCCACCGTGACAACGTCAGCGGCTTCACCGGCGGTGCCAAGCTTAACAATCTCATTATAAATTAACTGATGATCATTACGATAAAAGTCTCGCCCTTCTAGCTCCATGCTTACGTCATCGATTACTCGATTGTCCAACATCATCGAGCCAATAATCGATTGCTCGGCTTCGATCGCCTGTGGTGGTAGCTTTAGCGAATCTTCTTCTGGAGTTGTTGCCATAGATGGTTAATAGGTGATTGAACGAAAAGAGTTAAAAAATCTGAGCTGTAAATAGACGCAATCTGGCGACACTCAGCTAGCCAAAAGCCAAAACGCGTTCATCTATCAGAACTAAACGATCGGCCGTCGATATTAGCACATAAGTTTGCATTTTAGCTTGGCTATACAGTCGGACATTTTAGTATCTTTGCATCGCAAAGGCATAGACATAAATTATCCATCACGCACAAAAAAGCCAGCACTTGGCTGGCTTTTTAGACTACAAAGCAGAAAAGTATTACTTAATCTTAGCTTCTTTGTACTCAACGTGCTTACGAACAACTGGGTCGTATTTTTTGACAACCATTTTCTCAGTTTGAGTACGTTTGTTTTTGGTGGTCGTATAGTAATGACCGGTTTTAGCGCTAGACACTAATTTAATTTTATCTCTCATGACTTTCTCCTAAGCTTATACTTTAACGCCATTGGCGCGAAGATCAGCAAGTACAGTATCTATACCTTTCTTATCAATAATTCGAATGCCTTTAGTGGACACACGTAGGCGCACCCAACGACTTTCGCTCTCTACCCAAAACTTACGATAGTGCAAATTTGGCAAAAAAGTGCGGCGCGTACGGTTTTTCGCGTGTGAGACGTTATTACCAAACGTAGTACCTTTTCCGGTGACCTGACATACTCTAGACATTGCTCTAACCTTCTAAACTTTATTCTTCAATTAAGCGTTTAGTTTCATCGATTTTGCATTAACTGCCAGTGTTGGCCGTTTTGCCTTAATCAATTCGACCGTGCTTATACAGCTAATCGGCCTAACCGCTTGTTTTTAAATCGTTAACGTTATGAAAGGACAAATTTGCTAAAGCCCTATTCACTTCAGGGGGCGATTTATACCAGAAAGGCCTTGAAAATAAAACCAATTCTTCGCTTTTTCAGTCGGTTTTTCGACATTAATGTATTATCGAACTATACGTGCTTCAAAAGCGTTAAAACTATCCTTATAAGACGCCCAGTTCGGCAAACGATATCACCTGACCGTCCCCCACTATAAAATGGTCAAGCAGTTTGACGCCGACCATATCCAAGGCAAACTTTAACGATTCAGTTAAAGCGTGATCTGCACCGCTTGGCTCCGCAACCCCTGACGGGTGATTGTGCGCCACAATTAACGCCGCAGCGTTATGCTTCAAGGCTTCTTTAACAACCTCACGTACGGGCACTGAAGCAGTGTCGATCGTTCCTCTAAACAGTTCTTCTTGATGAATAACTCGATGCTTACTGTCTAAGAACATGCCGAAAAACACCTCATAAGGCTTATCTCTTAGTTTGAGGGTTAAAAAATCTCGCGGTATTTGGGGGCTGGTAATGGCATCGCCTTTCTCCATCTGCTCCATCAAGTAACGTCGCCCCAACTCAAGGCCTGCTTGAAATTGTACGTACTTGGCGGTGCCAATGCCCTTGAATTTACATAGATCAGCAACACTCATATTAAGCAAGCGCCGCAAACTGCCCGCTTCCAGCAAGGCGTCCCTAGCCATATCTATTGCTGACTTGCCCGGTATGCCGGTGCGCAAAAATATCGCCAACAGTTCCGCGTCGCCCAGCGATTCAGGGCCTTGATGCAAGAGTTTTTCTCTGGGGCGCTCAGTTTGCGGCCAGTCACGAATGGGTAGGTGTTGTAGCGTCATAATCACAATCCTTTGTGGTGTTATTTGTCTCGATTAAACCACACAACGTAATCCATTCCAATAGCCAAGCGGCCAGCTCTAGTCCGGTTAAAAGACCTTAATGTCATCAAAAATAGACACTAGCCTAATTATCGGCTGAAAAATTATGAACGATCAGCGATAATCTCGCGCTTATCGGTGCTTAGTCGGCTAAAATAGCGCCAGAAAAATTGCCAAGCATCTATGTTGATGCACGACTACTACAACATAAACTAACTGCCTGTTGCAGACGAATCTATGGTGGAAAGACTAATCAAACCTTTAGCAAATAAGCGCGTTTTGCTCGGTGTTAGCGCGGGTATAGCGGCCTATAAAGCGCCAGACATTGTGCGCAAACTAACCGAATTAGGCGCCGAGGTAGAGGTGATACTTACCCGCAATGCCGATCAATTTGTAGCCCCGCTCGCCTTGCAAGCAGTCAGTGGTCGGCCAGTTCATGATTTTGCCATGACCGCCGAAAGCGAATCTGGCATGGGTCATATTGATCTAGCACGTTGGGCCGACGTTGTGTTGATTGCTCCCGCCACCGCTAACGTCATCGCCAGGCTCTGCCAAGGCAACGCTGATGAACTTCTGACCACCGTCTGCGTGGCAACCGAAGCTCCCTTGGCTGTCTCACCGGCGATGAATCAGCAAATGTGGCAAAACATCGCGACTCAACAAAACATGCAAACACTGGCTGATCGTGGCACCTTGATTTTAGGGCCCGACTCTGGTGAACAAGCCTGTGGAGAAATCGGTATGGGAAGAATGTTGCAACCCACCGATATTGCCCAACAATTAGGTGAGCACTTTGAAACCGGAACCTTAAGTGGTCAACGGGTTATGATAACCGCCGGCCCGACTTGGGAAGCATTAGACCCGGTTCGCGGCATCACCAATCACAGCTCCGGGCTGATGGGTTACGCACTGGCGCGTGCCGCCAGTGATGCGGGTGCCTCGGTGACTTTGATCAGCGGCCCAACCAATCTAGACAAGCCAGAACGAGTTCACTCTGTCGACGTTGTTTCCGCGCTCGACATGCGTGACGCGGTCTTTAAAGACATTGATAATCAAGACATATTTATTGGCGTTGCCGCGGTTGCAGATTATCGTCCAGTCGAATCAAGTGAGCAGAAAATAAAGAAAAATGCCGATGAAATGACCATCAAGATGATCAAAAACCCGGACATACTTGCCGAAGTTGCATCGCATTCAAACAGACCTTTTTGTGTTGGCTTTGCCGCTGAGACCAATGACGTTGCAAGCTATGCTCGTGGAAAGTTAGAGCGTAAAAAGCTAGATATGATTGCAGCCAATCATGTTGGTGGGACTGAAACCGGCTTTGGTAGCCCGAATAATGCTATTACCTTAATCACCACCGAACAGGTGATTGAACTGCCCAAACAGAACAAGTATGCCTTAGCGCGCAACCTTATTAGTGAGATCGCAAAGCTAGCGAGATTGCAAAGCTAGTGAAATCGCAAAGCTAAAGACGACCTGCGCCGATAAACATACTGAGTAATTAGGCATCAGCCAACCCAGAAATTGAGTGTGAAATCAGAACAATGAAAAAGCCAATACAACTGAAAATCTTAGACCCTAGAATCGGCTCCGAATTTGCCGTTCCAGACTACGCCACCCAAGGGTCTGCCGGCATGGACCTACGTGCCTGCGTTACAGACTCGACAACCATATCACCCGGCCAAACAATACTGATACCCACGGGTATATCCATCTATGTAGCCGACCCAAGTTTAGCGGCAGTGTTGTTGCCTCGTTCGGGCTTAGGCCACAAGCACGGCATAGTGCTTGGCAATTTAACCGGTTTGATCGACTCGGACTACCAAGGCCCGCTGATGGTTTCACTATGGAATCGCGGTAACACTGAATTCATTGTTGAGCCCGGCGACAGAATTGCACAAATGGTCTTTGTACCGATCGCGCAAGTCGAATTTGATATTGTTGAGGACTTTACCGAGTCGGCCAGAGCCTCTGGCGGATTTGGTCATACAGGTGTGAAATAGCGATTCAATTAAGCAGTATTTTTTAATTTGATAGCAGATATTTATTAATGCGACTTAAGTCTTGCTTAAAATATCGACATTATTTTGATATACTGTGCCGCAGATTTTCATCACCGCGCTGTTCTTAGGCGCAATGATCCACTTTGTTTTTGCTAAATCTCTGTTCACTAAAGCGCAACTGCAAGCACAGCTGCTTCAAGCCTAATTAATTAGTTAGGCTGAGCAAACCGTGCGGCTTACGCTCTTACAAGTGCACTGCGGATTCATTAAAATGCTTTATTTGTTTTAAAGTTGAGCATTAGAAAACCTAACTACGTTTAAACGAGGAATTTATGTCAGACACCCTGTCCATTCGCGACAACCGTACCGGAAAAGAGTACGAGCTTGATATTAAAGACGGCAACATTAGTGCCAGCCATCTGCGTCAAATCAAAGTCAACGAAGGTGACTTTGGCATGATGAGCTATGACCCTGGCTACCTCAACACAGCTAGTTGCACGAGTTATATTACAGACCTACATGGCTCAGAAGGCATACTTAGATATCGCGGTTATCCGATCGAGCAGCTCGCCGAAAAAAGCACATTCTTAGACGTTGTTTATTTGCTTTTTAATGGTGAATTACCAAATGCTCAAGAATCAACAGCGTGGGAAGAGCGCATCACTCACCACACCATGCTGCACGAAAAAACCAAACGTCTAATGGGTGGCTTTAACTATGATGCGCATCCTATGGGCGTATTCATTTCAACGGTCGCGGCACTTTCAACGTTCTATCCAGATGCAAAATTGGTGGACGACAAAGAAACTCGCATGCTGCAAGCCTGTCGTTTGATTGGTAAAACACCAACTATCGCCTCATACGCTTATCGTAACAGTCGCGGGCTTCCATATATCTACCCAGACAATGAATTAAGTTATACCGGCAACTTTTTGAACATGATGTATCGAATGGTTGAACCGCGGTATCAAGCTGACCCAGTATTGGAGCGCGCCTTAGACGTGTTGTTTATCTTGCATGCCGACCATGAGCAAAACTGTTCTACCAGTGCGATGCGTAATATCGCAAGCTCGAAAGCCGACCCATTTGTATCAGTGGCTGGCGCCGCCGCCGCATTATATGGTCCGTCACACGGCGGAGCGAATGAAGCGGTACTCAATATGCTGCGAGAAATTGGCACCAAAGATAAAGTAGCCGATTACGTGAAACGCTGTAAAAGCGGCGAAATTCGCTTGATGGGGTTTGGTCATCGGGTTTATAAGAACTATGACCCTCGTGCAAAAATCGTAAAGAATATAGCTGACGAAGTTTTTGAAGTCACTGGCCGTAATCCGTTGATTGACGTGGCCATGGAGCTAGAACGTATCGCACTGGAAGATGAGTACTTTGTAAAACGTAACTTGTATCCAAATGTGGATTTTTATTCAGGCTTGATCTACGAAGCCATGGGCTTTCCAATGGAAGCATTCACAGTATTGTTTGCCATTCCACGTACCGCTGGTTGGTTAGCGCAATGGATGGAATTAATGGAAGACTCAGAGTTTAGAATCACTCGCCCTCGTCAAAATTACCAAGGCTCAGGTGAACGCCACGTGCCGGATAATTACCGAGTATGAGTCTTTTGATATAGGGCTTAACAGTCCATCTGAAAAGCATGAAAAAGGTCGCCATTTGGCGACCTTTTTTTGTGTAAATCCCTTTTCCAGACAAAATGCCTAACTTCCCTCCCGCCTCAACAAAATCATCATCTAACAACAACATTTAAACATGATATTACACGACAGTTAGATCAGATAATGTCATACTTATATGGTTCTATGATTTATAAGCTAAGTGCTTAAATTTGATTGGTTTAGTGCATAAATTTAGTGCAACTGCACCCAATAAGGGCGTTGCCATGTCGCAATCTAAACAAGCTTCTAATTTGTGAGTTAGATGGCGGAATAAATAGCATTGCTACTCAGTCAGTACATCATTCAATAAAACAAACCTAGAACAGGTAAGCGAAGTTAAATCAGCAGAACATGGGTATTCAAGGCAAGCGGTGTCGTTTTACAAAAAGACGTGCGCAGCCGGCAAACTAAAACATTTAAAATACTTGTAGTAAAACCAACATCAAATGAGCACAAACTCAGACCCTCTAAGCCTACTCAACGGCCAAAACATCGCATTCTTGGAAGATGTATTCGAACAATACCAAGAAGACCCTAATTCTGTTTCTCAAGAGTGGCAAGCGTACTTCGCTAATTTAGGCACCTCTTCGGCAGCAACCATATCAAGCAGTACAAGCACAAGCAGTTTGGACGCTGCGATGGCCACTAAGCAGGGCTCCGTATCGAGACTTATCAGCACCTACCGCGCCATGGGCCACAAACGCGCAAAAATTGACCCTATCAATGAGATGGAAGTGCAAGACGCATCTGAACTTGAATTGTCTTACCACGGCCTGTCTGAAGCCGACCTTGATACGGTGTTTGATACCGGCCCACTACGTGGCCCTGATCGCCTTCCCTTGCGGGATATTGAAGCCAGCCTAAAAGCTAACTATTGTGGCTCGATTGGCTACGAATATGGCCATATGGCAAGTGCTGAACAGCGTCGATGGCTGCGCACACGTTTAGAACAACCTATTGGACATGACCCATTCAGTGACGAACAAAAAATTCATATCCTTAACCGCCTGACCGCGGCCGAAGGCATGGAACGTTATTTGCACACAAAGTACGTGGGCCAAAAACGCTTCTCTCTCGAAGGGGGTGAAAGTTTGATCCCCATGCTGGATCAAATCATTCAACAAGGCGGCGCATCAGGCATTCAAGAAGTAGTAATAGGAATGGCACACCGGGGCCGTTTAAATGTTTTAATTAATACTCTCGGTAAATCACCCAGCACCTTGTTTTCTGAATTTGAAGGCAAGCATGACATTAACGAATTAGCTGAAAGTGGTGACGTTAAATATCACCAAGGCTTCTCTTCAGACATTAATACCAAAGGTGGGCCCGTTCATCTGTCGCTAGCGTTTAACCCATCTCACTTAGAGATCGTTAGCCCCGTTGTGGAGGGGTCGGTACGAGCCCGCCAAGAACGCCGTGACGACAACGAAGGAAAGACCGTTTTGCCGATTTCTATTCACGGCGACGCGGCGTTTGCTGGTCAGGGCGTGGTCATGGAGACCTTCCAAATGACCGGTTGCCGAGGCTACCAGACCGGCGGTTCGGTACACATCGTAATTAATAACCAAGTTGGCTTCACAACCAGCAACCCCAAAGACGCAAGAGCCACTCCATACTGCACAGAAATAGCAAAAATGGTGGGCGCGCCGATTTTTCATGTCAATGGTGATGACCCCGAGGCGGTAATTTTCGCAACACAAATTGCTATGGATTTCCGCACCCTCTTCCATAAAGATGTCGTGATCGACTTGGTCTGCTATCGCCGCCACGGTCACAATGAGTCGGATGAGCCATCGGTTACCCAACCGATGATGTATAAAAACATCAAAGCACTGCCAACCACTCGAAGACTGTATGCTCAAAGCCTAATCGACCGAGGTATTATTGGCAAAGAGCTGGAAGACAAAATGAATGCCGACTACCGCGCATCAATGGTGGCCGGTCAACGTGTTGTTCCTGATTTGGTTGATGCACAGCAAGGCGATCACACGGTAGATTGGTCGCCGTATTTCAATATCCATTGGGAGCATGAAGTAGACACCAGTTTTAATGCTAAACGCTTGGACTTTCTTG
The DNA here is from genome assembly GCA_964516915.1 of uncultured Gammaproteobacteria bacterium. Lineage (GTDB taxonomy): Bacteria > Pseudomonadota > Gammaproteobacteria > Arenicellales > Arenicellaceae > Arenicella. The sequence goes on along the minus strand of CAZEXS010000045.1, from coordinate 13,066 downwards.
CCGAACGCATTCTCACTCTGCCTGAAGGGTTTGAACTGCATGCCCGCACTCAAAAAATAATGAAAGATCGCGCCAAAATGCGCGCTGGCGAACTATCGCTAGACTGGGGCATGGCCGAAAACTTAGCCTACGCCACACTGCTAGATGATAATTTTTCGGTCAGAATGTCGGGGCAAGACTGTGGACGAGGTACATTTTTTCACCGTCATGCGGTACTGCATAATACGCAAGAAAAAGAAACCTACATGCCACTGGGGAACATTAAAGATAAGCAACCGAACATCGAGATTATCAACTCACTTTTGTCAGAAGAAGCGGTATTAGCGTTTGAATATGGTTACTCATGCTCAGACCCTAAAACAATGGTGATCTGGGAAGCCCAATTCGGTGATTTTGCCAATGGTGCACAAGTAGTACTGGATCAATTCATTTCAAGCGGCGAAGCCAAATGGGGCCGTTTGAGTGGCCTGACTATGTTTTTACCGCACGGCTATGAGGGTCAAGGCCCAGAGCACTCCTCGGCTCGTCTGGAGCGCTACTTACAACTTTGCGCACAGCATAATATGCAGGTTTGTGTGCCAAGCACACCCGCTCAAATGTTTCATATGATTCGTCGACAAATGCTGCGCCCCTATCGCAAGCCATTAATCGTGATGACACCAAAAAGTCTACTGCGGCATAAACTATCAACCTCGAGTTTGGAAGATTTGCACAGTGGTCAATTTCAGAATGTGATTCCTGAGATCGATAAAGTAACCAACAAGAATGTTAAGCGCGTAGTCATGTGCACCGGCAAAGTGTATTTTGATTTGTTGGAACAGCGTCGCGAAGACAAAATTAAGGACATCGTGATCATTCGAGTTGAGCAACTTTATCCATTCCCTAGAAACGAAGTAATGGCTGAATTGAAACGTTACCCTAATGCGACTGAAGTAGTTTGGTGTCAAGAAGAGCCAAAAAATCAAGGCGCTTGGTATCAAATCATGCATCATATAAAACGTTGCATAGAGGATGAGCACACTCTTTTGTACGCTGGCCGCGAGGCCTCTGCGTCACCCGCAGCCGGTTATTTGGCGGTGCATCGCGAGCAACAGGCGCGTTTAGTACATGCAGCCCTATCACCGCTGGACGAAGAGGATACCTACCAAGTGGAAACCTATCAGTAACGTTTTTACACTTCAGTTATACATATTTGAAACCATAAAACCCGATCAAAAGTTAATCAGTTCCACGACCAATTAACCTAAAGACATCTATTGCCGGAGCAAGAACCATGTCAGTTGAAATTAAAGTCCCAATACTTCCAGAATCTGTCGCAGAAGCCACGGTTGCAACCTGGCATAAAAAAGTTGGCGACGCGGTTGCCATCGATGAAAACTTAGTCGACATCGAGACCGAGAAAGTAGTTCTTGAAGTACCTAGCACCGTTAATGGTGTTATTAAAGAAATTAAAGTTGAAGAAGGCGCTACCGTAGGTGAGCAAGACCTAATCGCCATTATTGAAGAAGGTGCCACAGCGATTGAAGAAGGTGCCACAGCGGCTCCTGAGGC
>CAZEXS010000045.1:0-11415 GCA_964516915.1 uncultured Gammaproteobacteria bacterium | reverse complement strand
GCACCTGAGTCAGCGCCCGAATCAAACCAAGACGATGCCGACAAGTTAAGCCCAGCTGTACGCAAAATGATTGCTGAAAATAACTTGACGGCAAGTGCGATCAAAGGCTCGGGCAAAAACGGCCGTATTTTAAAAGAGGATGTTCAGAAACATCTTGCCTCGTCCAGTAAATCGGCGAGCGCAAGTTCTGCAGCCGCAGAAGTTAAAACACCACAAGCCGGCGAACGATCAGAGCGCCGTGTACCAATGACGCGTTTGCGCGCGACCATTGCTCGGCGCCTAAAAGAAGCGCAAGACACGCAAGCCATGCTAACCACGTTTAATGACGTGAATTTGCAAGCTGTGATCGACATTCGCAAACAGTACAAAGAATTGTTTGAGAAAAAGCACGGCACCCGGCTTGGTTTTATGTCGTTCTTTGTTAAAGCCGCAATAGAGGCGTTAAAACGTTATCCAGCAGTCAACGCTTCGATCGATGGCAATGACATTGTGTATCACGATTACTACGATGTCGGCATCGCCGCGTCGTCGCCGCGTGGCTTAGTTGTGCCTGTTCTGCGTGATGTAGATCAAATGAACTTTGCCGGTGTTGAACAATCAATCAGCGAATATGGACAAAAAGCGAAAGATGGCAAACTGACCATGGAAGACTTAGTCGGTGGCACGTTTACCGTATCAAATGGCGGTGTGTTTGGCTCCATGCTCTCCACACCGATTGTTAACCCGCCACAGAGTGCTATTTTAGGCATGCATCGTATTGAAGAACGCCCGGTTGCCGAAAACGGCCAAGTCGTGATTCGACCAATGATGTACTTGGCCCTCACATACGACCATCGCATTATCGATGGTAAAGAATCGGTATTGTTCTTACGCACCATCAAAGAGTGCCTAGAAGACCCAGCTCGATTATTATTGGAATTATAGGATTAAGTAATGACTGATAAATTTGATGTGATTGTCGTAGGTGCCGGCCCAGCCGGTTATGTAGCGGCTATTCGATGCGCACAACTCGGTTTTAACACCGCTTGTATCGATAAATGGGAAGATAAAGATGGCAAGCCCTCATTAGGCGGCACCTGCTTGAACGTGGGTTGTATTCCGTCAAAAGCGCTACTCGACTCGTCGGAAAAAGTAGAGCAAGCTGAGCACGAATTCGATGCTCATGGTATATCTGTAGGTAAAGTCAACGTAGATATCCCTAAGATGATTGCTCGTAAAAACGACATTGTTAGCAATCTGACAAAAGGTATTGCCGGTCTTTTCAAGGCCAATAAAGTGACAGCCATTCATGGTCACGGCAAGCTATTAAAAGACAAGAAAGTCGAAGTGACTTCGAAAGATGGCAGCCAAATATACAGTGCTGACAATATCATTTTGGCCTGTGGTTCCGAACCAATCAACATACCGGTAGCACCGGTCGACAACGATCTAATCGTCGACAATGCCGGCGCGCTTGATATTAATGATGTGCCGAAAAAACTCGGAGTGATCGGCGCAGGCGTAATTGGGCTTGAGCTTGGCAGTGTTTGGAATCGTTTAGGTTCAGAGGTGACTATTCTCGAAGCAATGGACACGTTTTTAGCACCCGTTGACAAACAACTCGCGCGCGAAGCCGAACGTACCTTTGTTAAAGGACAAGGCCTAAACATAAAACTTGGAGCAATGGTCACGGCCAGTAAAACCGCCAAGAAATCGGTCAAGGTCACTTACACATTTAAAGGCGAAGAGCACACCGAAACCTTCGATAAGCTGATTGTCGCCGTTGGGCGAAAAGCAAACACCACGGACATCGCCGATGAGAGTGCCGGCCTTAAGCTCGATGAACGCGGTCGAATCGACGTGGATGAGCAACTGCGCACCAGTATTCCTGGCGTTTACGCGGTGGGCGATGCGGTTAAAGGCCCAATGCTTGCGCATAAAGGTTCTGAAGAAGGTGTGGCAGTCGCAGAGATCATCGCTGGACAAAAACCGCAGATTAATCACGATACCGTGCCTTGGGTTATTTATACTCACCCTGAAATTGCATGGGTTGGAATTAATGAAGAACAGGCCAAGGAACAAAAGCTGAACTACAAAACTGGCTTTTTCCCATTTGCAGCAAATGGCCGCTCTTTAGCCATGAATGAGAAAGGCGGCCGCGTCAAAATGATTGCCGACGCAGAGACAGATTGTATTCTAGGTGTGCATATTCTCGGGCCCAATGCGTCTGAACTGATTTCCGAAGCCGTATTAGCAATGGAGTATTCGGCGTCAACTGAGGACATTGCTCGAACGATTCACGCGCACCCTACCCTGTCCGAAGCCTTTCACGAAGCAGCACTTTCGGTTGATGGCCGAGCATTGCACAAGGTCAATTAAGCACAATCAAAAAGGAGGGTTTACGCCCTCCTTTTTTAATTTAGACTAAGGCCTCAACTTAATTAAAGATAAATACTATGAGTTTTCCACACGCCATATTCAAAGCCTACGATATACGAGGTATCGTCGACAAAACACTCACCAACGAAATTGCCTATCAAATTGGGCAAGCGGTCGGCAGTGAAGTCATTGCCACCGGTGGTGACAGCATTATTATTGGGCGTGATGGTCGGCTGTCTGGCCCTATGCTTGCTAAGTCGCTTTCTGATGGGCTACGCGCATCGGGTGTTAACGTTATCGACATTGGGCTTGCTCCATCACCCGTTGTGTATTATTCAAGTTATTCAAAAGGCGTGCCCTCTTGCATAGCAATTACTGGTAGCCACAACCCTCCGGATTATAATGGCTTCAAAATGGTGGTTGATGGCACAACCCTATCCGCGGAACGCATTCAGGAGCTCAAACAGCGAATTCTAGATAAAAATTTCAGCGAAGGCAGTGGCTCTTATACAGAAGAGCAAATCATTGATGACTACATTGAAAAGATCGTTAGTGACGTAAGACCCAGTCGGAAAATGAAAATCGTCATAGACTCAGGTAACGGTGTCGCTGGCGCCACCGCACCTCAAGTGTTTAAACAACTTGGTTGCGAAGTGATAGAACTCTTCAGTGAAGTGGATGGAACGTTCCCTAATCATCACCCTGATCCTAGCCAGATTGAAAACTTACAAGATTTGATCGCCGCCGTGCAAGAGCATGACGCCGAATTAGGCCTCGCTTTCGATGGCGACGGTGACCGCCTTGGCGTAATCAGCCGGAACGGCGAAATTGTATGGCCAGACCGGCAAATGGTGCTATTCGCAAGAGACATTTTAAGCCGCAACCCTGGCGCTGAAATAATTTACGACGTCAAATGTACTCGAAACCTACCCACCGAAATTGAAGCAGCTGGCGGCAAGGCTACAATGTGGAGAACCGGGCATTCGTTTATCAAAGCAAAGCTGAAAGAAACCGGTGCGGCGCTTGCGGGTGAAATGAGCGGTCATATCTTTTTCAAAGAACGTTGGTTTGGTTTTGATGATGGCGTCTATGCTGGCGCGCGTTTGATCGAGTTATTATCAAAAATGGAAGAAACACCGCAAGCCATCTTTGATGCCTTGCCCGACAGTGTTAATACCCCAGAGCTTCGCATGGACTTTGAAGAAGGCGAACATTATAAGTTCATGGATATGTTGAAAGAATCGGCAAATTTTGGCGATGCTAAAGTCAGTAAAATAGACGGTATAAGAGTCGATTTCGAAGATGGCTTTGGTCTTGTGCGCCCTTCGAATACCACGCCAATTTTGGTGCTGCGCTTTGAGGGCGATAATGAAGCGGCACTTGAACGTATTCAAGCCAGCTTTAAAGCTGCAATCCAACAAGTTGATCCATTGATTAGCACACCGTTTTAAGCGGTTATCTAGAGATTATAATTGTCTACATTAACGGATGATAAGAGCTGGCTTTCTAAATAAACTGTTTACGTCATTAAATACTGGCTACCAACGCTTCATTGAGGCTCAACAAGTTCGGCTAGCCAGTAACATAGAAGGCCTTCCTCAGCTTGCCATTCTGGGCTTAATTTGCGGGGTATTGTCAGGCGGAATGATTATATTGTTCCGCCTGGTTATTGAATCAAACCTACTAGGGTTAATGCCCGACCAAAACCCTGAGAGTTTCGAATCTCTGAGCGGCCATGTTCGATTTTTACTCTGTGTTATCGGCGGATTTGTTGTTGGCATTGTTCTGCACTTATTAAAAGCCAAATCACGCGACGTGGGCGTTGTGCATGTGATCGAGCGATTGGATTACCACCAAGGACATTTACCAATTCGAAATGCCATTGTGCAATTTTTTACCGGGGCCATCTCTCTGATTTCAGGCCAGTCGGTGGGCCGTGAAGGGCCCAGTGTGCATCTTGGTGCCGCCGCAGGCAGCAACTTGGGTCGCCTGCTAAGCATACCCAATAATGGTGTTCGTATTCTAGTTGGCAGTGGCGTGGCCGCTGCAATATCAGCGGCTTTCGGCACCCCTTTAGCGGGCGTCGTCTTTGCCATGGAAGTGGTGATCATGGAATACACCGTTATAGGTTTCACACCGGTTATTCTAGCGTCTGTCAGTGCAGCAGCCTTATCACAAACCGTATTTGGTGATTCAAACGCGCTTATCGTACCTAACTTGCAATTATCGTCGCTTGGTGAGCTGCCATTGGTCGCGCTAATGGGCGCATCGATTGGGGTAATTGCCGCCGGGTTTATTCAGCTCACTATGCTGACCAGTTCGCTGTTTAATCAGTACCCTATCTGGATACGAACCACCATCGCTGGGTTGATTACCGGCTGTGTAGCCTATGCCCTTCCGGAAGTGATGGGCACCGGATACGACACCATGGATCAGCTGCTTACCTTAAGCCCAGAAATTGGCATTGGCTTTGGCATCGTTGCCTTACTTTTAATCGGAAAGACCCTGACCACAGCCTCCGCCATTGGCTTGGGTGTGCCTGCCGGTCTCATTGGCCCTACCTTATTTATTGGCGCGAGTGCTGGAGCGTTCGCAGGCTTAGTCACCGCCAATTTGTTTCCAGAATTCGCTCACGTTGGCTTATACGCGGTGCTTGGCATGGCCGCGATGATGGCAGCCACATTACAAGCCCCACTCGCCGCATTAGTCTATCTTGTCGAACTCACGTCTGACCCCAGCATAACCTTGCCGGGCATGATAGCGGTGGTTACCGCCTCATTGATCACACGCGTTGTGTTTGGCAAGTCATCCATATACCGCCATTTAATGCTGGCTCGAGGGCAAGACTATCGCAATAGCCCTCTCGCCAAAGCTCTGCGCCGTGTTGGAGTTGCCAGCGTGATGGAGCGTGGCATATCTCAGCAAGATCGCTTTGTTAGCTTAGACGAGGCGCTAGAGATTCTTAAAAAAGAACCACGATGGTTGTTGTTGGTGAGTGAAGAAGAGAACCATAAAACCAGCCTATTGCCAGCCACCGACTTAGCGAGATTTGTCAACGAAGCAAGCAATGAAATAAATAACCAAGACGACTCCAGTGACGCTGAAACTCAGAACAAACCAATCGACTTATTGAAGATTCCGGCGAAGCGACCAGACACCGCAAGCATCACCATCATCGCCACACTGCAAGAAGCTCACGAGCGTATGAATTCAGAACAATGCGATGTGTTGCATATTACCGGGGCTCACGGCACATCTAAGCAACGAGTTTACGGGGTAATAACCCGCGAACACATTGAAAGTAGTTATCGCATTTAGCCGTTAAGTACTGTCAACGTTGGTTGGTACGACTAGCACCCAGTCAAACAAGGCATTGCCATGCGCGATGACTTAACGGCCCACGAAAAGTCGTATTCCCTCTAGCTTTTTGATAACCGCCATATCGCCTTCGGCAAGGTCGCCATCATTGTCATCATGCAAACGAGCCGGCCAATCACTGCCAGACCACTCAACTTTGCCTTCAGATGTCGCGGTGATAGGCTCAATGATCTTAACGCGCTGACCAATAGCATCATTGCCGGCGATAACACCGGGTTTCTTCTGCCATTTTCGCAACGGCGGAAAAAACAGTGCAGCTGTGGCTATTGAACCAAGCAAAAACACCCCTGTGGTTAAATACCAGCCGGCCTCGGGAATTAACCAGCCGGCTAAGGCTGCTAATAAAGCGCCAACACCGAAGAATAGAAACCAAAACACCGAGAACTGCATGACCAACAGTTCGGCACTGATTAGCACCACCGCCACCACCAAGTAAAAAGTAACCGGACTCATATCTATAAACATATTTTATTGCCCCTTAGTTTTATCCACCTGACTTTTAAGCGCCTCAAATGCGGTAAACGCTTTACTGACCACAGAGGTGACGTCAGAACCGTCGGTCGGCAATAATGCCACCGTGCCTTCTTTTGCAAGCTTTTCAAACGCAGATATGTACTGCTCTGATAACTGCTGAGCAACCGCGGTAGTGCCACCTTCGGTATTGATCGCCTTAGAAATAGTTTCAATCGCCGCAGCGCGAGCCTTAGCCTCAATTTCAACCGCATCGGCTTGACCCTGCGCTCGCAGCACCAGTGCTTGCTGATCGCCTTCTGCTTCATTGATTTGCGCTTGGCGGTAGCCTTCAGAGGTCGTCACGTCTACTCTACGCTGACGTTCCGCGGCCATCTGCTTTTCCATTTCATCTAAAATTGTGGCGGGCGGCGAAATGTCTTTAATTTCATATCTCAACACCTTGGTTCCCCATGCTTCAGACGCTTCATCAATTGCATTGGTCACAATGGCATTGATGTTTTCACGTGACTCAAAGGTTTCATCCAAAGTGATTTTACCGATTTCGGCACGCATGGTGGTTTGCGCAAGCTGAGTAATCGCGAACCTTAGGTTTTCAACACCGTAAGACGCTGATTTAGGGTCCATGATTCGTAAGTACAAAACGCCATCAATGCCCAACGGTACGTTGTCTTTGGTAATCGCTTGCTGAGCTGGCACATCGATCGCAAATTCCTTTAGAGAATGTTTATATGCAACACGATCAAAAAATGGTATCAGAACATGAAAGCCAGCTTCCAAGGTTGAGGAATACTTACCCAGACGCTCAACAACGTAAGCTGAGTTCTGTGGAACAATTCTTACAATGCTGCGAGCTATCAAAAATAAAATGACGGCTGCGACCACATAAAACATGGGGTTATCCATAAATATCTCCTTAAACAGTTACGATTCAAACATATTACTATCTAGGTAATATGCGGTTGATTTGCCACAATACAAATGGCATTAAAATGGTTAATAGTAGCGACCATACTACTAAGTAAGTGTTACGGTCATACAAATCATGCATCATCAGAATTTCTTTTGGCAAGAGCTTGCTGAAATCGTTGATGAATGGTGTCAGAGGCGGATTTCAATTCTTGCAGGGCACCGCTGTCGAGCGGCAAATGCTTGCCAGCCTTGCGTTTTGTATTACTGCTTCCGCTAAGCTCGCTTTCGGTATTATTAACTTGCTTAACATTAGTACCGCTGACACTGACTGCTGAAGCTTGGCTTTTACTGGGTTGATTATCAGCGTCGGCTGCAAGTACTTCAGCACTGCTCAGTACTGAAGTAACTTCTTCAGTCAAGCGGCGTCGAATTTCGGCCTTGTCGCTTGGGTCTATTTGATAACGCTTGCCAAGTTCTTCTAACTCATGGTCATTAAAAGACACACCAATGCGAGCGCGCTTTGGCGGGCTAGACGGCATACCGACAATTTCTCGAATCATTGAGCTGGGTGCTTTATGTTCGCGTGCTGCTAAGGTACGCAGTAACACATCAGCTGCGTCAGGAAAGTCTAAGCTGATCTGCACGCTGCGAATCTTAGCCGATTCGCGCTGCCACTTAGCGTTCTGACTGGTTAAATTACTGTTCGACTTATCGTTTTTCTTGGGCATTTAATTACTTACCGCTGGGTAGAAATGAATCGACTGCCGTGGCAGCCACCGTCACTTCCGCAAAAAACTCGGTCTCACCGTCCTCCCAGACCTCAATAGAAATAGAATGGTGATCTGAATTACCATCTAATTCGTGATAGGTAAACGGTACGGACTCATCTTCGTATGCCGAAACGCCCTTGGCACGTCGATCATCATTATAATAATAGGCCTGCGCCTCGCAGAGGGTTCTGGAGTAATGATCACACACCCATGCGCTTCTTTGAGCATCGACTTGATCAACTCGAAGGCTTAAAGAAGCTTGTTCATGGTTAGGATCAAAGACAGTAGCCAACTCGTCGCCGTCAAAAATTTCAATGATCTCAGGGTGCCGTATTTTATGAGCAAAGGTAATGCTATCGCTACTTGGATCAAAGCTAGCATTAACCTTTAGCCCCGATGAATGACTTAAGGCGAAATCAGACACTAATTCGCCAGCATAATCATAAGTATTCACCTCTTCGACCGTCAGTGTTTCACCAGACAAACCTTCAGGCAACGCCTCTCGAAACTTAAATGTCACCAAATCACCAACATGAAGCTGATCAAAACTGTCAACCGTTCGAGTTAGGTCAGCGTTATTTTTACGTTTGAAAAACATAATTACTTTCTCTGATTATCTATATTAATTGCAACATCAACCTTGGCCTGCGCCGCGTTATCTCAACGCCCCGATAAAATAGGGCTTGCTTATCGGAACGAAGATGTACGAAGACTGACTAGCCCGGTGCTATTTTTTTAGACTGGCTAAAATATCATCCGCACTGGTGCCAGTTGACGCTAAACCGGCCTCAGCCAGTTCGGCGTCTAAATCGGCACCTTGCTCAAGATCTGACAACCACTTGTCGGCATCCATACGGTTTTCCGCCTCTTCTTGACGAGCCTTAACTCGATCCATCGCGCGTTGAACGCGTTTAGCACCCGAGTCATTGGTCGGCATGGCTGCTGCTACTGCGGTTTGAGTCTTTTGAACTTGCTCATAGGTTTTCAATTTTTCTAACTCAATTTTGTTTTTTTCAATACTCGACTCTCGCTCTTTTACAATCTTATAGAGGCGGTCTGTTTGCGTATTAAGTTCATCTGCTTGCACATCGATACCGGCTTTTTCGTCGGTCAGCTCAGCGATCTTAACGGCTACTTTACGAGCCAAATCTTCATTACCTTGCTCTAAAGCCCCTTTCGCCTTAGCCGTGTACTCAGTAATATCTTCATCCAACTCCGCGCTCTTTCGGTCAAACTTGATCGCTTGGGCTTTTAGATTACGAATGTTCACAGTGGCCTTGGCTATACCTTCCTTAGCCTCGCGAATTTCTTGCTCAAGAATGGTCATAGCTTGGCGGTCTACTACCGCTTCACCCGCTTTGTTAACGTTGCCCTTAAAGGCTGAAAAAAGGTCTTTTAAAATACTCATATGGGTACTCCTAACTATTAAATTGAATGGGTTCTAATGATTTGTGATTACTGTATGTAATCGGCGACGGCTTCAAGCACGTCGTTGTAGTTATCTATTTGCACTTCTATTTCATGCAGTAAATTGGTCATTGTGGTTTCAATCGCCATGGCGCCAAACAACACATAACGGTCGTCTTGAATACCAACAGAAGACAAGGACATTGGTAGCGAAATGGTTAATAAACCTCGATTTAATTCCGGGCGCAGCTCTTCTTTTACGCTGCTTTCTTCAAACAGCGGAGTGATGGTCAAAATTTGCGTATCGGTAGCGACCACAATAACCACCGCGTCGGGTGATTCGCTGTTCTCAATGGTAACGGTGTCAGTTTGTTCGTTAAACTCAGCCGAAAATGTATTGCCGCCTGGTACATTGCCGCGATTAATTTGGTAAGCAATTTCCTGTAGTTTTTCGTTCATAGTTCAATCTCTAGGTTGGTAGGGGTAGTTAATTATTTCGACTTAGTAATGAATACGCCCTGCTCTTTACGCCACCCGTGCGAGTGGTAGGTATAAAGCACTGGCGAACTGAGTCGATTGACCTTGATCTGATCAAGATCGTCGAAAAATGGTTTGGGGAAGCTAAATGCCCCACGAATAAAGTCATGATCCACAACATCGCTGATCAGATTGTCAGCCGAGCTAGCCTTGATTCGGGCACTTGGACTGCTACCTAGTTTTGTAGCAATACTCCAGCCCCACTCTCCAAACGACGGTACGTTAGCTCGATACTGTTCAGTGGCAAGCTCAGCTTCAGCCATGGTTTTGCCGATGGACAAAAACGCTTTTTTGCTGTGATAAGGGCTGGTTGACTGCACCACCATAGCGCCATCACCACTCAGCAAGTTAGCAAGCTGTCGATAGAAGTAAGCGCTGTACAGCTTGTTTAAGTCAGGGTGATTTGGGTCCGGCAAATCAACGATAATGGTGTCGTAAACTTGACCTTGTGCCACTAAATTCTCTACATACAGAAATGCATCTTCATTGACTACTGACACGCGCGGATCAGTTAACGCACCTCTGTTTAGATCGGTTAAACGCTTACTCAACCAAAACTCAGCATTCGAATCGCGACCACTAAACAGCTCCGTCATCGCCGGGTCTAAATCTATAAGGGTGACGGCCTTTGCTGGGTAGGCAAGTATGTCGCGAACCGCCAGCCCATCACCGCCACCAACCACCAATACATTATCGTTGCGCGCCGATGCCAGCATCGCTGGCGATACCAACATAGAATGATAAATAGCCTCATCGGCACTGGAGAACTGAAGTCGCCCATTAATAAACAAGCTCAATATTGGCTCGGCACCACCACCAATAATTCGCTCGGTCAGCACAATGTTCTGAAAACGCGTGTTGTTGGCGTACACGACTTTGTCCTTGTAGAGCATGCTGTTCATGGAATTAACCCATTCATCGCCCTTCAACAAAACCCCTACCAATAAGATCGCGATGACAAGTTTGGCTAGCACTAAAGCCGCCACCCAACGAATCTTGCCCCAAAACTTAACAACGAACACGGCGCCTAATGCCAGATTTAACAAGGCCGTTGTCGCTGCCGAGATAATGATTGGCTGTGACAAACACACCCAAACCCAAATCGCTGCACCGACGCCGCCGCCGATGTAATCCATGCCATAAACCGTGCCAGCATTGTTTTCAAGGCGTTGATAAATATCTTCTCTAATACGGGCAATAAACGGTATCTCCATACCGATAAAAAAGCCCAGCACGGCGCCCAATAGATACGGCACTATTTTGGATATTTCACGCAGTACGTAAACCAGGCCGCCATCCGCCGTGACACTTGGGTCCAAGCCAAACGAATGCTGCAATTCATTCGGTAAAACAAAGGCGTAGGACACAACCGCCGCCATTACCAGTATCGAGGTTCCACCAATGATGGAAATAAACGCTTCTAACCACGCAAAACCGGTGTATGGATTACTCACTGTACGTGCGTAGAAAGCGCCAACACCCATGGAAGCCACCATCACCCCAATCATGCCATACACAGCAACATCCACGCTGCCCAGAACTCTGCCGGCGTAATGCGCCAACAGATATTCATAGACAATGC
>CAZEXS010000044.1:0-28759 GCA_964516915.1 uncultured Gammaproteobacteria bacterium | reverse complement strand
GTATTACTTTAAGTGTTAATCGCAAGGGTTTTATTTAAAACGATTAAAATTTAAGAAAAAACTGCTCTCTAGACATCATGAACAGCAATTAATAACGTAAGTTGTCAGTCGTGCAAACACCATAACAAATTACTGTACAAAAATACAGCCCAAATTGAGATAAATAGTTGTCTATCAATCAAAAAACACAAGAAAGCCAATTGGGTTCGTTAGTTAGCTTCACACAAACCATTAGAACCTCAAACCTTAATCGGAAAATATATTGATGTTAACAGCTCATCTTCGGCTGTGTTCGACGGATCATTATGATAATACTCAAAAGGAGAGCCATTTTGCTTCATCTTATTTGCACGCAAAGTAAGATGCCCCATCGCCCATGCGTTACCAAGATATTTGTATGATCCACGATGCTTAATTTCCAGCATTTTTTGACTTGGAATCTCACCCTCCTCAAGAGGTAGCTCAGCTTTCAATACCTCAGATTTTCCACCAGACACGGCAGAGGTGTAATAAAAAATCTGTTTGCTAAGCTTCACTTTGTTATAAACGGCAAGTACGTGTTCTGGCTCAAAATCGGATTTCTCAGAAGCCAACATAAGTTTCTGAAAATCGGCAGTCATATGATCCGGCATTTCAGAGAAATGCGATTCTCGAGCAAGCCCTAGATAAGAGAAGCCGTTAAAATCAACAACACCCTGACTGCTTGTATCGGCATTAACAACGCCTGTCTCGACGATGCTTTTCAACATCGTAAGACCTCGATCGTAGTCCATTCCGACCATTGCTTTGACCATGCCTGTCATAAAAAACAAGAAAAACGGCATTGAGCTATGCATCACCCAGGTAACACGAGTACCACCCGCATCAGATGTGAACAAAAAAGAAGTTTCAGCTTTCGATTTCCAAGGCGCAAAAAATGCCAGCTGATAGTCCAATTGTTGATCTTGTTTAGCCACCATGGTGAGTTGGCCAGAACCTATGACGTCGCCAACCCAGGACATCGTCGAACCGAGCTCGCCGTCAACACCTTCATAGGTCTGTTGATGATCTGGCTCAAGCACCGACCACGGGGACCAAGCTCGCCAATTCTTCATATTTTCGATATGTGGGCGAACAACATCCAGACCCGCGTCGATTACAATACTGCGCTCAATGGAAAACTTCATTCGAACCTCCGAATATATCTATGCAATATGTCAATATCTACTTATGGCTAACGACACCTTTTATAACTAACAACACTTTTTATGACTAATGAGAACTTTTAGAACACTCTTTGGCCTGAGTTACTTACGCTGTAAAAGTCCGTGTAGGCTTACAGTAACGGAAATATCCTCTATTCTGCAAGTTTAGTTGGACGAGTAACGTCATCAATACTCATAGGTCAATCAAGCCTGAGAACAGCATTTTTATTCAGCATAACCCTAATGGGCAAAGCGTTTGCTTATTAGAAAGAAGCTAGGACGGATACAGAAAATGTCAGAATAGGTGACATATCTAGGTACCTATTTGAATCAACGAAAACACATCGGCCTCGGGTAGAACAAAATTAAAGGCCAGTAGCGGCAGCCACTGTTGCTCAGTAGAACAGATTTAAAACCACTAACATAACAATTAGAAACAATGCCGTCATACCAAAACCAGCCTTTAGGAAATCTTTAACCGAATAGCCAGCAGGCCCCATAATCAGCGCATTAACTTGGTGAGTCGGGATCAAAAATGAATTAGAGGTCGCCAAAGCAACCGTCAATGCAAATATCGCCGGATCGGCACCAACACCCAATGCCATCTGAATCGCCAACGGCACCAACAACACTGTCGCCCCTACGTTTGACATCACCAAGGTAAAAACCGTAGCGATAATTGCTAGAAATAATTGAATTCCCCAGACTGGAAAACCATCCATAAATTGCAGCGCCAAATCGGCCAAAAACGCCGCAGCGCCCGACTGCTGCATTGCCATTCCTAAGGGTATTAGGCAGGCCAGCAAAAATACGGTTTGCCACGAAACGGCCTCGTATGCTTCTTCCATGTTCAGAACTTTGCCAATCACCATGCCCACTGCGCCCACCATTAAACTCAATGACAGCGGCAAATCGCTGAATAACACCAAGGCAATGGCCAGCGCAAAAGCCACCGAGGCGTTGCGCAACTTATTGGTCCGGAACTCCTCCTTAGGAAAATCGGTCACAACGGCAAACCGCTTGTCTTTCGACACTTGAATCATATCTTGCCAGCGCGAGTGGACCACCATTGTGTCACCCGCTTGAAAAGTTAGACTCGATAAACCTTCGTCGATAACGGTGTCGATGCGATACACGGTCAGCACTCGCATGCCATATCGCTTACGTATATCCGCTTGTGAAATGGTGCTACCGACCAAGTCCGAATCCGGCGGAATAACGATCTCGGCGATACCAGCGGTTGTCGGGTTCAATGCGTCAGCAAACTCATTCAAAAACGGGCTTACTACCAAGTCATGCGCATCAGCATAAGATGAAATTTCTTCTCTTGAACCCATTATCGCCAACATAGAGCCTGCCTCAATAGACGTATCTTGTGGCGGAATTATCTGAATATTACTGCCGGTCTTAATTCCTAATATCCAGCCAGCCCTACCTTGCGCCTGAACTTCGCCAAGTCGCAAGCCAGCCATGTCACTCTCTTCAGTCACTGTCACTTCGAAGATACGACCATCGATGCCGTACACATCACGATAATATTGAAGGTTCTCAGTGGTTAAGGCTTGCTTTTCGGCAACCGGCAATATTTTTTTGCCAAACATTAGAAAGTAGACAATACCCGTCGCAACCAACGCCACACCCACCGGGGCTACCGAAAACAGACTGAATTTCTCCATCGGGATGGCGTTATCCGGGAAATGCAAATTCGCACTCTCGAGTAGATCATTCAATAGAATAAGTGGGCTTGACCCGACCATGGTCATAGTACCGCCCAATATCGCACAGAAGCCCATTGGCATTAAGAGTCGCGATAAAGGAATCGCGGTGCGACGAGAAATTCGGCTGGCCACCGGTAAAAACAACGCAGCTGCGCCAATGTTTTGCATGAAGCTGGATATCCAGGCTACGCAGGCTGACAACACTAGTGTAATGCGCGACTCAGTTTTTCCAGCGCGCTTTAAAATTTGCGCGGCCATCACACCCATAACGCCGGTTTTATCCAAGCCTGCGCCAATAATCATGACCGCGATTATCGACATCACAGCATTGCTTGAAAAGCCATCAAAGAGCTGATAAACGGGTACTAAGCCGCCATTAAACATCTCAATTTGTGATGACAAGCCTAGCAGCACAAGCACGATTAAGGCAGCGACATCTACACGCACCACCTCGAACACGAACAAGGTTATCGCAAAAACCAAGATACCTAATACGGCGATAATTTCCGGGCTCAACATTCTATTTTGTCGTCGTTTATGACGTGTACGGTGAAGACATTATCTTAAAAAAACATGGTAACACAGGGTTTGAGAAAAATGCCTACGCTTACCGGTCAAGGTCTTAAAATATATGAGTTTTAAACATTTTAAATCAAAAGCAGCGGCTACTATTAAATTCCACTCAGCCCGCAAGAGAAAAAGCAAGGGCAGAACAACTAATATTCTACTTGATGTTTAGCCCACTATTGCTCGTATAATTAAGCCTCAGGAACAATTCGACATTCTTTATATGCAATTAGAACCACATGCGATTTGGGCGTTAGCTCTAACAGTCGTGGCACTGATACTTTTTACGCGTGAGCGCATTCCTCTAGAGACATCAAGTCTGCTGGTTATTGTAGCGCTCGCCGTGAGTTTTCAACTTTTTCCGTATGAGAATTCGGGCGGGCAAGTGTTACGCCCGATCACGTTTTTCGCTGGATTTGCTCATGAGGCTTTAATCGCCGTATGCGGCCTAATGGTGGCCGGGTATGCCATCGTAAGGACCGGAGCCCTAGATCCTGTGGGCCGTGGACTGGCTAAATTGTGGGCCTTCAGCCCTAGCCTTTCGGTATTGGTTACACTTGTCGTTTCAGCCCTACTCAGCGCAGTGGTCAATAACACGCCGATTGTGGTTTTGCTCTTACCAATAATGCTCAATGTAGCGATCCGCACCAAAAGCTCGCCGTCTGCCATACTAATGCCAATGGGCTTGGCCACATTGCTCGGCGGCATGACCACGACCATTGGCACTTCAACCAACTTATTGGTGGTCAGCGTTGCGTCTGACATGGGTTTAGCCGACATCGGAATGTTTGACTTTTTTGTGCCTGCGGCGATCGCTGGGTCAATCGGCATCGTCTATCTATGGCTAATTGCCCCGCGCATACTACCCAATCGAACACCGCAACTCGAAGACAGTGGCCCACGTATTTTCACCGCACACTTACACGTTGGTAAAAACAGCTGGGCCGTGGGTAAGACTCTAACAGAGATTATTGAAAAGACCGAAGGCACCATCCAGGTATCTGGAATTCGCCGCACCGAAACTACTTTTACCGCCCCACTACCCGATGCAAAGATTAAAGAAGGCGACCGTTTATTAGTGCGCGACACGCCCGCTCAATTAAAAGAGTACGAGCGCTCATTAAACGCGACACTTTATTCCAAAGGCACCCAAGTCAGTGATGACAACCCTCTTTCAGAAGACCAGCAACACTTAGCCGAGCTGGTAATAGATCGTGGCTCACCAATGATTCACCGAACACTGAATGAAGTTCACTTCTCCGAAGTCTATCAGCTTGTCACTTTAGCGGTTCATCGTAAAGGCAAAGTCCTTGAAAGCATGCCTCAAGGCATCGCCAAAACACCTTTAAGGCTCGGTGATGTATTACTTGTACAAGGCTCAAACGACAATATTGAACAAGTAAAAAAGCGTGGGCACTTTTTAGTTTTGGATGCCACAACCGAGCTGCCTTCAACCAAATACGCACCACGCGCCATCGCGATCATGGCCGGCATTATTATTTTTGCAGCACTGGGCATCATGCCCATTGCAATTAGCGCCGTGGTTGGTTCCCTGTTCATGGTACTCACCAATTGTTTAAAATGGCAGGATATTCAACGAGCCCTGAGTGCGCAGGTTATTCTAATCGTAGCCGCGAGCTTGGCTTTGGGCACCGCACTAACGCAAACTGGCGCCACGATGTATGTGGCTCAAATGTTTGTCGAAGTCACAGAAGGTATGCCGGATCGTGTAATTTTCGCGGCACTCATGTTGCTCATGGCAATCCTAACCAACATCGTATCGAATAACGCAGCTGCAGTCATTGGCACACCGATCGCGATCAATATTGCCACTCAACTCGGACTACCTCCTCAAGCATTCGTACTTGCTGTTTTATTTGGCGCAAACATGAGCTATGCAACGCCCATGGCGTATCAAACCAATCTATTGGTAATGAACGCAGGTGGTTACACCTTTATGGACTTTGTAAAAGCTGGCGTACCATTGACGATAATAATATGGTTGTCGTTCAGCTTTATTGTGCCGATAATGTATGGATTCTAAACCCGAAAACAGCCCGACCATTGTTCAGGGCCTGCTGTTTGCACTCGCCGGTTATGCGTCTTATTCGGTGCATGACGCGATAGTCAAATCCTTACAGGGCTATAGCGTTTTTCAAATTTTGTTTTTCGCCATGTTATTTACTTACGTGCCTTTTTCGGTGGCGCGAATCGCTGGCGGCACTACTTTATCGGTGACTCCCAAATACCCAAAATTTGCGCTTGCTAGAGCTGTACTACACGTATGCTCATTGGGTTTTGCGTTTTCGGCATTCACACTATTACCGCTAGTCGACACCTATGTGATCTTATTTTGCACACCATTGATCATTTCTGTTTTAGCGGTGTTTTTTCTTGGTGAACAAATCGCCTTGGTTCGGTGGCTATTAATTGCCGTTGGCTTGATTGGTATAATTACGGTTCTTCGCCCGTCCGTCGAGAACATTCAAGTCGGGCACTTACTGGCACTGGCTTGCTCAATAACGTCAGCCTGCTCAGCTATTATCGCGCGTAAAATCAGTGGGGCTGAGAACATGGCAACCATGATCTTGTTTCCATTGTTAGCTACGATTTTGGTTTCCGGCATCGCATTGTGCTTTGTCTATAAACCCATGCCGCTGGAACACTTAGGGTTAATGTTTTTGGTGGGCGGTTTAGGTCTACTCGGTCAATTTTGCATCTTGAGCGGATTTCGTTTGGCACCTGCCGCGTATATTGCGCCCATGCAATACAGCCAGATTGTATGGGCCGTTTTATTCGGCTATTTGTTTTTTAACGAAGCAGTAGATCGCTGGACATTGGTTGGCGGACTGTTAACGGTTGGCTCTGGAATTGCGATAATATGGCGGGAACGACAGGTATCTAAAGTACAAGCGAATATAAACACTCGCAATGCTCGGGTGGTTGGCGCGCCACTAATTAAATCTCGCGAAGCCGATCAAAGAGAAAAGCAAGACTAACGCCCCATCAGCATCGACCAAAATTGATTAGTACTTTGCTTTAGCTTCTCACCGGCCGGACGATTTGTACTCCATACAACGTGCTCATCTATGGCTTTCTCCTGGTCAAGTTCTATGCCCCACATACCCGTTACTTGATTCGGTACCATCGAATATCGCACATCAATAATTCGGTTTGGGTTTTGTGGGTCCAACGCTAAATATTGATTCGAAAACCATCTAAACCGCTCAACATCTTTAGCTTGCTGGGATTCTTTAGGTAACCAGGAAAAATGTCTACCCAAATTGAGTTTGTCGACTGAAACTCCCTGATAAACCTGCGTTGACAATCCAACTCGAACAGCATCAATATAATAGCGGCCTTCGAACTCATAGACAGATTTCCACAATAGAATATTCGCAAAACTGGGTTTTACGCCCAAAGACGTCGCGGTGTGGCCGCGCTGCTGCAGTACTTCTTCAGCCACATCTAACGCGCGGCCCTGTTGCCATACACCCAAGCCTTGATACAGAAACACGTAGATTAGCGAACTGGTGGCCCATAATCGCGAGCCTTTAATCACCGACATAATCAACAAAGCTAATAGCGGCAACGTAAAAAGCGGGTCAACCACAGAAACAGTATTCCATGCAACGCGCATATCGCTGAACGGCCAAAACAACTGCGTACCATAGGTGGTGCACGCATCAAGCAAGGCATGCGTGGCATAACCGGCGAAACAGAACAAATACAGCCTGTTAAAACTCAAACTTGATACGCCAACCCATCGACTAAAGGCATAGCGAAATGCGAGCGCGCAGATCAGCGCACCAATAGGGATGAAAATCAACGCATGAGTGAAATGACGATGATATTCCAAAAACAATAATGGGTCGCTATCCGAGCTTATTAGCACGTCTAAATCAGCCACCATGCCCGCCAACGCACTGGTAACTAGAGCAGCTAACTTCTCTCTTTTGTTGGCGACTTGCTGCCCAGCAACGCCACCGAGCACGGCTTGGCTAACCGGGTCCATCTACAATTCAGAGCCGATCAAGCTAACCTGTAAGCCATCGTGCTCATCGGTCAGTTCAATTTGGCAAGATAAGCGCGATTTAGAGCGGTCATAGTGATCGGCCATTTCAAGTAACAACTCTTCATTTTCCTCAGCCGGGTAAATTTCACCGGCGGGTTTCACAATATGCACATGACAGGTCGCACAAGAACAACACCCCCCGCAGATCGCTTGCACTTCATCGTAGCCGGCATCGGTTAGATGTTCCATCAAGCTTAGACCATCCTCAATTGGCAAGGTAGTCACTTGACCTTTAGAATCGGTTATCTGTATTTTGCTCATAAGTTACCTTTCAACTTTGTAGATAAAACAAGTTTTTAAAAATCAGTAATGTCGATAGCCCACACTGCTTAAGTATATCGTTACGCTGCATGTTTCACGTACATGCTGTCGGCGTTATAATGCGTTCACCATAAGCTAGCTTAAGATAAGTTAGCCAAAATCCAAACATAACCTAACTATATCTATGCCAGCTTACAACGCGTTCTACGCTCAATCTGGGGGCGTCACTCCAGTAATCAATGCATCAGCTGCCGGCGTTATCCAAACCGCTGCAAAGCACCCTGAACATATCAACAAAGTCTACGCTGGCCAAAACGGCATATTGGGAGCGCTTTACGAAGAACTCATCGACACCAGCTTAGAGAGCCCTGCAGACATAGAAGCCTTAAAGAAAACACCGTCAGGCGCGTTCGGGTCTTGTCGCTATAAATTGAAATCTCTAGAAGAACATAAAGCGCAGTATGAGCGCTTGATAGAAGTATTTAAAGCACACGATATACGTTATTTTTTCTACAACGGCGGCGGCGATTCGCAGGACACCTCACACAAGGTATCTCAATTGAGCGAACAAATGGGCTACCCGATCACTTGCGTTGGTGTACCAAAGACCATCGACAATGATCTTCCTTTTACCGACTGTTCGCCCGGTTTCGGATCGGTAGCCAAATACGTAGCCGTGTCGATTTTAGAAGCATCGATGGACGTTGCCTCGATGAGCTCCACCTCTACCAAAGTGTTTGTGATGGAAGTGATGGGGCGTCACGCAGGCTGGATCGCCGCAGCCGCCGGCCTTGCCAGCGATGAACGAGGCTTAGGGCCAGACATTATCCTATTTCCTGAAGTCGACTTTGATCAAGAAGCGTTTTTAGCGAAAGTTAATGATGTCGTCAATAAGAAAGGCCATTGCGCCGTGGTGGTTTCTGAGGGAGCCAAGTACCCGGATGGCACATTTCTCGCTGACTCTGGAGTCAAAGATGCGTTTGGGCACTCACAACTCGGTGGGGTTGCGCCGGTAGTTACCCAGCTTGTTAAAGATAAGCTAGACCTAAAGTGCCACTGGGCGGTATGCGATTATTTACAACGCGCAGCGCGGCATATAGGCTCTAAAACGGATATGGAGCAAGCCTACGCACTGGGCGAAGCGGCTGTTGAGCTCGCTATCAAAGGTACCAACGCGGTTATGCCAACCATTGTGCGAACTAATGACAAACCGTATACCTGGACCATAGGGCATGCTGCGTTAGTAGACGTCGCCAATATCGAAGAAAAAATGCCCGAACGTTACATTTCTGAAGATGGCATGTCGATCACCGATGAGTGCCGAACTTATCTTGCACCATTAATCGAAGGTGAGGACTACCCAAGCTATACAAACGGATTGCCAAATTACGTGGTACTGAAAAAACACATGGTCAAAAAAAGACTTCCAGACTTCGTTGACTAAATTAGCAATAGTAAAAAATCAATCATATCCAATAAAAAAGCACAGCGTTAGCTGTGCTTTTTTTAGATATTCATCCGTACCGATTTATCTCAATACATCTTATCTCAATACATCGCACTAATGCGCATAAGTTGAGACAATTTCAATACAAAACTATGGCGGATTTCTGAATCCTAATTCAGCGCCACTTTCACCAATGCCAACAGTAGGCCCCAATGTGATATCACGCACATCACCAAAATGAACCAACACTGGTGCCTCATAAGACTTCTCACTATCTAAAGCAGTCTCAACCACTTTATTTGATAAAGAGGTGTTTGGTTTATTATCACTTCGTTGAATAGACATATTACCCGTATTCTATTTAATATATTAAACAAGTGCTTGCTCGCTCGAACCCGTATTATGAACGATACCACACCGAATGCCAGAAATTATAGTAAGCACACTGCCACTTAACCACTGCATTTAGGTCATTATCTTCATGATTTTCATAAATATTACAGTCTTTAACATAGTTTTGCCAAGCTTGGGGTGATTTAACTAATATTGATTGCCAATTTTTATCACGCTTAAGCCCGTCATACAAACTGTCAACAAACCGTGTTTTGTCGTTTCTTTCCTTTAATTCACGACTAAATTCAGTGTCATAGGCGCGTTTTACGATTGGCCTTTTAACACCCAATTTTTCAAGTTGGGCGGTGGGTATTCCTAGCATAAATTCACATAAATCACGGTCACGAAAAGGGTATCGGCGCTCAATTGCAAACTTATTTTCCATGTGACGACCCAGCATCGCGTCTTCACCTGCGAATCCGTCCATCACAATTCTATACTGTAAGGGCCGCAGAGCTTCTTGACTTTCTTGATACAGCCAATGCCACCCTTTTTTAAGTAATGCCAGTTTCTCAGGCACCAAGATTTCACTTTCTACAGCCGTCGCTAATCGACGATTATCTATGTAAGCCTGAGCCCAAGTTACAGGCGCAATCAGAAATCGCTTAATTGCCGACCACAGACTTAACCGAAAGTGCTTCTTTAAAGAAGCAAATTCTTTAATAGCTGCAGCTACACCCGATACCGACAAGGCATGTATTACCTGCTTATTATCAGTGCAATAAAGCAGATCACCGTGTAAGCCAGTCAACATGACGGTGACGCCGTCATCATGCGCCCGCCGAAAGGTTTGTTGATTAAATTCCGAGTAGTGCAATGCAAGCGGAAAAAGAGGGTTGCAGTGCGTGGTCTCATCAAGAGCCGGCCAGACTGAGTCACATTGTATTAATTGTTGGGTGATACCAAGTTGCTCGCATAATGGCGCCGAGTATTGACGTTCATCCATTTCGGGTGAGTCATCGAAAACCCAGGAGTACGCGATAGTATCAACATCGCTTGATGCCGCCGATATGGTAACGGGCACCGAATCCATACCGCCGCTCAACATACTACCCACTTTGCCATTACACCTTACACGGCGCATAACAGCCTGGTCTAACAAGCGCCGAAACTCAGTAGCGTATGCACGATCTGAGGAAAGCCGCACACGCCGACTTGGGCTGGGTCGATAAAATGTGGTGATTTCTGCGCGATTAGACGATCGAGCTGACCATTCGAGCAAACAGCCCGGATTGAGCGTGGAGACTCCTGCCAGGCACGCGGTATGTTCATGCTCTGAATGATTTATTAACCAAGCGGCAACTTTAGCCTCGTTCAACTTATGCTCCACATCAGGGTGGGCCATGAACGCTCGCTCTGAACTGGCAATAATAAGCCTATCTTTAGTGCAGCGATAGGAAAGGTAGCGCCCACCCATGGCATCTCGCCCACACAGAACATGGCCTTTGGCCATATCAAACAATACGAATACGAAAGGGCCGACCACTTCGGCCAAACGAGCACGACCAAATCGTGTTAAAAACCCAAATATTAGGCTCGGATCGGAGATTTCCGCCTCGACGCCAAGCTCCGCTATTAAATGCTCTCGGTTATCAATGCGCCCATCAAAAACAAAACACTCAGTTTCATTGGCGTTATAAAGTGGTTGAATCTGACCGCGATCTTCAGGTGTGGTCCAGCGCAATTGCGTGCCGATTGCGACATTTTTATTCAAAAGTAGATCTTTCGCATCACCGCCAAAGCCGTCTAGTTCAGACAGCATTGAACGCGCAAT
This sequence comes from uncultured Gammaproteobacteria bacterium, assembly GCA_964516915.1. Lineage (GTDB taxonomy): Bacteria > Pseudomonadota > Gammaproteobacteria > Arenicellales > Arenicellaceae > Arenicella. Next base: position 17,340 of record CAZEXS010000044.1, on the reverse strand, counting down.
TGACTCATCAATTGACTGCCCGCTCAGCTCCAACCATATAAAAAACGCACTCATTATAAGAGTTTACATCAAGTCTTTGTTTTAAGGCAGACGAGAGATGCCCGAAATGCTGAGCCAGCCGGAGCGGCTCAACACATAGGGCAATAAAAATGTGATCAGGAATTATAGTGCGAATGATAATGATTGGCATTTACTTATTGGATATAACCATGTATATTCGCCGGCGAAAGATCAACAGCACTTGCAATAAGCACCATCTGCCATAAGTTGGCAAGAAGTGCTTCAAGAACACAAAGTACGTATTCAGAGAACAACATGAAAAAGACAAACATCGCGTTAATTACCTCAGCCATGCTGATTAGCAACACGGTCATTGCGCAAACCACTGATATAGAAGAAATATCAGTTGAAGGTCAATACCTATCAAGTGACGAGCTAAATTCGATAAAGGCCCCTACCCCGATTATTGACGTGCCGCAAAGCTTATCGATTATTACAGCGGCTCAAATCACTGAGCAAGGCATCACCAGTATTGGCGATATCATTGACTACACAGCCGGCGTTAATACTTCGCAAGGCGAAGGCCATCGAGATTCTGTCGTATTTCGTGGCGTGCGCTCGACAGCTGATTTTTATCTCGACGGTAACCGCGATGACGTACAGTACTATCGTGGCTTATACAATGTAGAGCAGATCGAAATTCTTCGCGGCCCTAATGCACTGCTTTTTGGCCGTGGCGGCACAGGCGGCATTCTGAACCGCGTAACAAAGAAAGCAACTCTTGATGAAGATTTCACTGGCTTTAAAAGCACTGTAAATTCATTTGGCGGTTATGGTGTGGAACTTGACCATAACTTCTCAACTGGCGATGCTTCAGCGGTACGCTTAAACCTGATGTACGAGAGCCTAGAGAATCATCGCGACTTCTTTGACGGAGATCGTATTGGTTTTAACCCTACAGCAAGGTTTGAACTAAGCCCTGATACCACCTTAGATCTTTCCTACGAATACGCTGACCACGAGCGCTTTATCGATCGAGGTATTCCTACCGATAGCAATGGTCGGCCTGTTGAGGCATTCGAAGACACTGTATTTGCGGACCCTGAACTAAATTTGACCGGCCTTGAAGCGCACATATTCCGCGCAGCCGTACAGCATAACTTTTCAGATTCAGTAAAAGGTAATTTCAGCGCTTTCTATGGTGACTACGATAAGTTTTACCAAAACTTCTACGCGTCAGGCTACGACCAAAGCACAAACATTGTCGAACTTGATGGTTATGTTGATGAAACGGAACGATCTAATCTAGTATTGTCTTCGAACTTGGTCGCCGAATTCGAGACTGGCTCTGTCGCTCACACGCTTATTGTAGGCGGTGAATACATCGACACATCATCGGATCAATTCCGATTTAATCCAGTGTTTGATACGACCATCGATGACAGAGAGTTTTTTAATGCCACTCGTCCAATCAGCTTGATCGGCGGGTCGGGCATCAATGCCTCTGGTTTAGCGACCAGTTACGCGTTTTCTGATCTTAATGACGACACCCAGGTTGACATCAATGTAGCGTCATTTTATCTGCAAGATCAAATCGAAGTATCAGATCAATTAGATATTTTAATCGGTGCGCGATTCGACAGTTTCGACATTGATGTTTTTAATGCCGAATCAAATGAAGCACGCGACCGCAAGGACGAAGAGGTTTCACCTCGCTTTGGTGTGATCTACAAGCCCCAAGAAAACATTTCCATCTATGCCAGCTACAGCGAATCATTCTTACCACGAAGTGGTGAGCAGTTCGCCAACATTAATGGGAATAACGACAGCTTAGACCCTGATACATTTACCAATCAAGAAGTCGGTCTAAAGTGGGATTTCAGCCAAAGCTTGAGCCTAACCGCGGCGCTATTTGAAATTGAACAAAGCTCACCACAGGTGGCTGACAGTGACCCATCAACCTTGGATGTCATTGATTCTGAGATTTCAGGCTTTGAGCTACAGGTTTCAGGGCAAGTTACTGAGGCTTGGTCAATTACCGCCAGCTACACAAGCTTAGAAGGCGAACAAGTTGACCGAAACGGCCCTACAGGTTTGGATCCACGCGAGCTACCAGACAGCATGTTTTCAATGTGGAACAGATACCAAGTTTCAGATCGCTTTGGTCTTGGCTTGGGAGTTACACAGCAAGACGAAAGCTTTATCAACAACAGTAACAGCGCGGTCTTACCTAGCTACACTCGCGTAGATGCATCAGCTTACTACAACGTATCTGAGACTCTTCGAGTGCAACTGAATGTTGAAAACTTGACAGACACACTGTATTTCCCTAATTCTCACTCAACTCACCAAGTGACCGTTGGCGCACCCATTCACGCATTACTGACCGTTACAGGTAAGTTCTAGAAAATTTAAAGGAAATTAAGAGTAGTTAAAATAAGCAAACGTTCGTAGTAGCTTATTCGTAATCATGCCGGCGAGGTCACATACCTTGTCGGCATTTTTTTGCAGCCTACTAATGTATCGATTGCCCGATGCTGACAGCCTCTATAAAAAGCAAGGTTTAAGCAGCCCGCAGCTTAGATGGTTTCAGTAACGAGCCCATGCGCTGCTTGCCTAACTTACTGGAAAATTCGCCGTCTTCGGCGGCAATCTCACCGCCGATCACCACCAAGCCAACAACGCCATCAGATCGATTAACCAACTGGTCGTGTTGGAACACCTCGCGATAGATTCGCTGTACGTTCTCTTCACCGTTGTAATTTTTCAACACGTCTGGATCAATCATGATCAGGTCAGCGACATCTCCCTCATAGATTGTTCCGCGTTCAACATCAAACAAGTCGGCTGGATCTTTGGTTAGACGCTTAACCATATAGGCAAGGTCTTCCTCCCCGCCTTCGGCGGCCAATTGAAGGCTACGGAGATTTACGTCGTAAAAAGCCATATTGGTTAAGTGCGCGCCGCTGTCATTGAAACCGGGTAACAATGCCGGGTCCATAAGCAACTCACGGACGGTCTTGATATCGCGATTCGCGGTAATCGTAGACCACGATATATTGACGTCAAAAGTACGCAGCATTTGCAACATAAAATCTGCTTCATCCACCACCCAGAAGAAGTCTCGTTGGAATATCGCAAGCTCTTCATCATTCGAATCGGCAAGTTCTTTACCACGTTTAACCAACAGCATTCTGTCAAAAACCTGTTGAAACGTTAAGCCTTCCCAGCTGCCTTGCGGACATATATCAATGGTCATTCCCGCAAGGTCTCGATCAAAGGCGTAATCTTCCAAACGAAATTTGCGCTTGAAGCGCGCTAGACTAAAGCCCTGCTTGCCTTTCATCCACATTTCTCGAAACGCAGCGATATAGTCTGGGTCTTGTAAAATTTTTTGCCGCGCCTGATAGTCATCAAGATCGGTTTCGTTTAATGCTCGAAGCTCAGGAATCTCTTCAGCAATTGGCGTCACTGCGCCATCTGACCAAATCTTAAATCTCGCGCCCAGCGCCTGCATGTAGAACTTACCGTTAAGAAAACCAGAATTGAGTACTTTGGTCAGCACGCGCGTCAATTTAATCAAATTTCGATTACTTGCCACATCGAGAGCCGCGACCACCGTAGTTTTTAACGGCTTTCCGTGTAAACGGCCGGATGATAAAAGAAAGGTTTTAAACACATCGATCGGGCTGTCTTTGGGCGGCGTTGCCTGCCATAAAAGGCCTTCTTCACGAACCACTTGAGTGAGCTGTTTTATCTCCTCGTACTTTGCAAATTGGGTAGGAATGGTCTTGTGGCAGTTCGGTTGATTTGCCAGATAATGGAACGGCAATGCATCCGTAGAAAAACCTGCATAACCTAGTTGCAAACCATTTCTAAGCCTATCGGCCATGTCAGACAGCTCAGCCGTTGTTGGGTCACGACTGACGCTCGCCTCAAACCCCATGGTTTCAATCCTCAACATCGAATGCGGCATCATGGTAATTACATTTGGGCCTAACTGAACCTGTTCGAGGTGCTCTAAATATTCGGCTGGGGTATTCCACGTTACCCGGTCAGCGCAACTTCGCAACACTGGTTTCGGAATATTTTCAACTCGTGCGTAGCAATCCACAATAGGGTCAACACCGTCCCTACGTTGATTACCAAACGCCAAGCCTAAACTGCAATTGGCTATCGCCACAGTGGTAGTGCCATGACGGGTTGATTCAGGTAAGCCAGGCGCTACTTCAAGTTCTAGATCGTAATGAGTATGGATATCAAATAAGCCCGGCATCACCCATTTCCCTTCGCCATCGATCACCTTTTTGGCTTTGGAAGCGTCCAGACCTCGCCCACGCTTGGCGATCTTGCCATCTTTAATTGCAATGTCTTCAGTGACAGGCGTTTGCGTATCATTGAAGACACGCGTATTTTTAATCAGTAAATCAAAGTTCATAATATGTAACCGCGAAATGGATTCTGAGAAATGGAATATCGTCGAGTGCGCTTAAACTAGCCACTGCTTATGCCTCTATAGTGGCGCTTTGAAAATAACTAGCTAACATGGCTGCGCTAGTCTCTAACATTTTTTCATGATCGCCAGATTGTGTGCTGAACACCATTCTATGCACCAGCCCTTCACCCATGGCATGCAGACAGTCTGCCACAACTGCCGAATCATCAACACCATAGTTCTCGATGTAACGTAAAACTAATCCTCGCATTAAATCTTCGCCACGGCACATGATTTTGTCTAATTGCGAATCCAAGCTACGCCGTTGATCAAGAACCTGATGAAGTTGTAGCTCAGCCAAATGGTAATGATATAAAAAGCTCAATACACGTTTAAAGTGTTCCGCGACAGACTCCCGTTGCTTAGAGTCTTTGCGCAAGCTTTTTTTTCGTTGCTCGTGCTCATCTTCAAGCTGCGCGACCTTGTCGTGTAGTTCTACAAATCGATTTTCGGCGACAAAGCACAAAATTTCATTCTTATTCTCGAAATACTGATAAAACGTACCGGTTGCAACACCTGCTCGGCTGGCAATAGATTTGGCGGTAGCGACTGCATACCCCACTTCGGCAAACTCCAGGTGTGCCGCCTTAAGCAATGACATTCGCTTTTTTATCGCTCGCGCTTGGGTTGGCATTGTCTTCATGGAAACACTTGATATGGAAACTTGGTATTGAAACTTGATAAAGAGCGTTAAAACAGGAACTTAAACTTCTATCGAAATGAGTTAGAACGATTGATTCTTCAATATATTGAACTTGACGTCAAGTTCAATATATTGAAGAATCAATCTCAATTTCAAAACCACCGAACCATTAAACGCCTGTAATTCAATTGACCAGCGGCTTATAAACTATTGCTTATGTCCAAATTCAAAACAGAAAACCTAAACCGTTGGTACTCTAAAGGACAGTTCGAAATATTGGATTGTCGATTGGGCGAGTTTGAACTCTTTTACATCGACGAAAAACCCAAGCAAGCAAGTGACCAAACAATTTTATTTCTGCATGGATTTCCTACATCGAGCTACGACTTCGATGGCATTTGGCCTGCACTCAATAAGAATTACCGCTTAGTTACACTCGATATGCTCGGTTTTGGATTCTCAGAAAAACCAAATAATCGAGATTACAGCATTCATCAGCAAGCCGATTTGTTCGAGTCATTAATTTCAAAATTGGGGCTGGACTCATTTCATGTGGTCGCTCACGACTACGGTGTGTCTGTTGCGCAAGAACTGCTGGCAAGACAACTCGATAACAACGGTTCTGGCAGATGGCTTTCTTGCGTGTTGCTAAACGGCGGACTGTTTCCAGAAACCCACCGAGCACTGGCCATTCAAAAGCTAATGCTTAGCCCACTTGGAAAATGGATAAATCGACTGGCTGGAATAAAGCAATTTTCAAAGTCCTTCAGCAGTGTATTCGGTGCCGCCACACAACCTAGCACACTGCAACTTCAAGAGTTTTGGGAGTCAATATGCCATAGAAACGGGCGCCACCTGTTTCACAATCTCATCACTTATATTTTAGACCGAAGAGAACATCGCGCTCGCTGGGTAGACGCACTGCAAAGCTCAACGGTCCAAATGGCGCTGATTAATGGATCAGTAGACCCCGTCTCCGGATCGCATTTGGTGGATCGATACAAAGAGCTTGATTGTCGGCTCGACTATCTAAAAGAACTGCCGACCATTGGCCATTACCCACATGTGGAAGCTGCGGATCAAGTGGCTGAAGCGATTATTGAATTTTTAGAAACCGACAGTCGCAACTAAGCCTCAAAAGTTAAACCCATTCACGACACTAGGCTAATAAAATAGGCCTGCGCTTCTATAAAACGTGCACTACGGCTCTATTGCAGACTCATCCACTTGTATCGGATCTGGCTCGGGAATCTTTGATTCTGCTTTTTCGATAATCTCAGATTGCGGCTCAGGCTCCGACTCTTTTTCTGGGGAGGCCTCGCGCTCATTGAGACTCGACAACATTAACTTCTTAATTACCGGCACAGGGGCATTGCCATAACTCAAAAATGAGTTATGAAAATCCTTCAAATTAAATGCATCGCCGAGATCTTGTTTAAGCTGTTCACGAAAGGCATAGATCTCAGAATACCCAGCAAAATAACTTGTCAGCTGTACTTGCGATAGCGTTGCCCGGCGCCACTTACCTTCGGCTTCGGTGCGCTCTTGAAACGCTTCGTTCATCAACAGATTTAGCGCTTCGTCTCGCTGCATTCCTAAGACCTGAACGCTATAGTCTAAAATAGTGTTCACCACCACGCGCAAGTTCCATTTGCTGTACATCAACCACATTTCGGGCTCGTTATCGGCGTACCCGGCCTCTAACATCATCCGCTCCGAGTACACCGCCCAGCCTTCAATCATGGCGCCATTAGCGAAAATTGATTTGATCTTGCTGGGGCTTTTGTTGGCGTGCATCAATTGCGTGTAATGGCCAGGTATCGCCTCGTGAATATTTAATATTTGCAGTATCCAATGATTATATTCGCGCAGATAACTTTCGGCTTGCTCGTCGGTGTATGCATCCAACGGTGAGACATTGTAATAGGTATTGGCCGTTGCATCGTATGGCCCTGGCGCATTGACCGACGCCCCAGCGACACCGCGTTGGTACTCTGGGGTAAGGCGCACTACCAATGGGCGAGTTGGGTCAGAATCCAACAAATCATTATCATCCATAAACTTTTGGATAATCGGCATTTGCCTGCGTATTTCATCAACAAATTTATCGCGCTCTACATGCCTCTCAGATAATTTGTCGATCAATTGCTTCACAGCAACTAGATCTTGCTCTGGCTGTTCTGTGCCGGGGAAATATTCAGCCCATAATTGCTCGGTGATAGCCACCATTTTTTTATGTAAATCTTGCTTAGCAACTAACGCGAGTTGATAGAGCTGTTCAGCCGTGTAACTTGAGCCAATGTCGTGCTTGAACTTTTGTTCGTAGAGTTCCGCACCAATACGAAAATCTCGAGCACTACTCGATGTCTCTGGATCTAATGCAAGCTGGCCCACAACACTCTGATCAGACTTTTCAACAACCGCAAGCTCATTCCGCTTTGCTTCTAACCAACTTACGTAATCGCTCACTGCTTGACCTGCTGAAGTCAAACGACCATCAAGATTGATCCGCTGTTCCGCGTCAAGTTCAGCTTGTTCGATTTTCTCGGGAATGAGCTTCTCAAACATACTAGTGACGCCAGCACTTTGCTGAATTGCCAAGTCAATATGTTCAAGGGTCGGTACTTTTATATTAGCCATCGCGGCGTCGTAATACGCTGGCACATTTTCAAGACGACGGCTTATCACTAGCAGACGTTCGTTGAGCGGCTTGTAATTGGTATTGAGAATAACGCCGAAAGCACCGGCAGGGTTATATTGCGCAGGATTCCATTCGTAAGATCTAAATTCGTCTATATACCAAATACTGGATTTTAACTGTGACTCAATAATTGCCAAATCGGATGAGTTTGACGATGTCAATTGATTTGCATCGAACTCTTTCAGAGCCTGCAGTTCGTTCACATAGAATGACCGGCGCTGTGCGCGCAGCCTGCCATTCGGCACCAATAGTTGATCATCATGTTTGTAATAGCCAACATAAACACCATAACTTGGATTCAATTCCCAAGTTTTTATTAGAAACTTTTCTTTAAAATCTTCAAAACGTTGGTTTTGATCAAGAATAGCATCCTCAACAATCGGCGCCTCTTCTTCAACAAGTTCGGCAGTCAAAACTGCATCGGTGCCTGAATGTGTTTCTTTTGAATTCACAACTGCGTTTTTATCAGCCGGTTCAAAACACCCTTGGTTAAAGATCACGGTCAGGGAAAGGAGGGCGATTTTTAATTTCACTTTCAGGCTCCGACAAATAGTCATTTAGTGAAGATCTACCATATTAATAATCTGCGTTTGCAACACATAACAGCAGTTAGCAGCGTAAAAAGAACGATGCCAACATAGCTAGACTATAAACAAAATCTCACGGCTTAACCACTGAGTATTATCCGTTGCTTTGATTTTAAAGTTAAATTATTAACTGTTAAATTCTAAGCTGAATTCTAAGTTGAATCTTCAATGACATACAATGCGCATTCCACGTCTGAGCTTTTAACATCCTGCTTTGCATCTTTTTAGGAAAATTTTACCCCTAAGACTCTATAAACAACTATTTATGGCGTTTGACCCTGGTCGACCATTTTTGATCATCTATTTTTAATTTATAACCAAATCCATCTTTGGTGATCGTGGCATAAAAATTGCATTCTTTAATCTTTCGGTTACGCGCACTCGGCTTAACCTGTTTCCAGACTTGCCCGCCTTCGAAAATAAAAAATATGCGGTCGCGGGAAGTTTTCTGACACCTGACTACCAAACCGCGACTTCCTTCATCACGCTGTTTTGCACGCTGTTTGTCAACCTTCTTACGACCGCTACCGAGTGCTTCCGGCAAGCCTCCAGTGCTCGGCGGGTTAGTGATCACCGTTTCGGGTGTCGTTTCAACCACGGCGCCCTGATTTGTTATCACTGTCTTCTGATTCTTTGGAATAACTTGAACGTTTTCATCCTCAACAATCACGTTAGCGTTTTGTTGACTTGCTTTAGCATTACTAACTACTAAAGAATCAAAACACGCTAAGCGAGCAGTTGCGTCTGAAACACCAGCACATTTATTCAGCGAATCAATTAAAGCGACTTGATTCGATTGAGCAAAGGACCCTACGCTAAAAAAAGATAACAAGGTAAAAACACTGAATGTGTTGATTTGACCAGAGATACGATTCATTACGCCCTTACATTCTATGTAAATTAAAAATCAAGCATACTAAAAGACGTGTAGCTCAACCAGTGTTTTTAAAAAATCAGATATTGATCTAATCAAGCGTTGCTTTTCTCTCTACCATGCATTCGCGCCTGACCAGGGCCCATTCCCATTACACGCGTGAACGCCTTCGCAAAAGACGACTCCGATTCATAGCCCACTCGAGAAGCGACGCTGGATGTGCTTAAGCCTTCATCTTTCAACCAACGATAAGCCAAGCTCATGCGCCACTGAACTGCATAGTCCGCTGGTGTTTGTCCTACCACCTCTTTAAACGTACTGGAAAATGCCGATCGCGACATAGCACAAGTACGGGCTAAATCTTCCAAGCTGTGCTTGGATTTGGCATCGGCATGAATAAGCTCCATAGCAGCATTTAATCTGGGGTGAGCGAACGCTGCAAATACCCCTGCGTTTGACCCTATATGGTCACGCACCAACAAATAAAACAAACAATCGGCCAGCCGGCTCAACAATATACTGCTGTCTTGCTGTGAAGATTGAGACTCCTCGAGCATCATTGTTAAAATTTTACCACTGGCAAAATCATCACGTTTTCGAATCACAATTACATCGGGCAATTGCTGCAGTAATCTCTCAAACACTGGATGATTGTGACCAAAATCTCCACACACCAAGCCTGTAGCGTCTTGATCAAGAGCTTCAGTCATGGGTACAGAGGTTGCTAAATTAGTTTCAAGATCTTGCGTATTATCATTGGTGATCGAATGCTTGGCGTCACTGGGGAAAAATACCGCGTCGCCTGCCTCAAGCCGGTATGTATGCCCATTAGATTTGGCAAAACAATATCCACGCGTCACCACATGAAACAACATCTTTTGCTGCCCAGACGTATCAACCGCCCAGGCACCACAATATTGACCGTTGTGAAACACGCTGGCCTCTAATTTTAATACCGATAGCAGCTGATTTAGTGCATCCATAGACGATTGGACATAAGCGAGAGCAGATTGAACCTACTGATTTTCTCAAGCATACCTACAATTAGATTCACTGGATAAGCACAGCGCCTATCTATCTTTATAACAATGTATCTACTTGGAGTATCTCATGAAACTACCTAACTTATTATCAGTTCTATTCACATTGACCTTGATTGGCTTCGGTGCCTCCAGCTACGCGGCCCAAGAGCATGTTGAAGTGGATGACAATGGCGTAATTTTAGCCGGGCACGACGTTGTATCTTATTTTACAGAAAACGCAGCTATAGAAGGCCAAGCCAATTACACCGCTACCTATAATGACGCAATCTATTATTTTTCATCTGAAGACAACCGTAATACCTTTAATGCTAACCCTGAAAAATACGCACCACAATATGGCGGTTTTTGCGCATACGGTGCCGCGCTTGGGAAAAAGTTTGATATTGACGGTAAAGCCTTCGAGGTTGTCGATGGCAAATTGTACGTCAACAAAAACCTAGACGTGTATGAAGCCTGGGTTGAAGACAAAGCGGAGAACATTGAAGGCGCAGACAAGCAATGGCCTGAAATCCTAAACATTGCAGCAAGCGACTTATAAGCTCACCGCGTTATTCAACGCAACTAACACCCACTCAATGCCCGCTGACGAATATAATATCAGTGGGCATTTTTATGCATAGAGCCTCATATATCGCCGTTAAAGTTCTGATAGAAGGCTCATACAACAAATAATTCTGCACGCTGACTGGCTAATGTGGGTTTTCAGACGACTTAATATTCTATAAAATGACGACCATCAATATAACGCTGTTATTTATTTGGATGGTTTTTTATGCCCACGCAAACTTCGTCAGCTTACCCAAACCTTATGCAGCCACTGGACTTGGGCTTTACCACGCTGAAAAATCGCGCACTCATGGGGTCAATGCACACCGGTCTTGAAGATAAAGCCAAAGACTTTCCTAAGTTAGCGGCCTACTTCGCTGAACGAGCTCGTGGCGGCGTGGGGCTCATAGTTACCGGCGGATTTGCGCCTAATGTTGAAGGTTGGCTTTCACCGTTTGGCAGTAAATTAAGTAAACGTTCAGAAGTAAAGCGCCACTTACAAGTCACCGAGGCTGTTCACAAAGAAGGTGGCAAAATATGCCTACAGATCTTGCATGCGGGTCGCTATGGCTATAGCCCTCTGTGCGTTTCTGCATCAAACATAAAGTCACCGATCTCTCCTTTTAAGCCTCGTCAACTAAGCACTAAAGGCGTCTATCGAACCATTAACGACTACGCCAACTCTGCATATTTAGCCCAGCAAGCGGGCTATGATGGCGTTGAAGTTATGGGTTCCGAGGGTTACTTTATCAACCAGTTTCTGGTGACCCATACCAATAAACGAACCGATGAATGGGGCGGCTCGTTCCAAAACAGAATGCGTCTACCAGTTGAAATCATCAAAGCGATACGCAAAAAGGTTGGCACCAACTTCATTATTATATATCGGCTTTCGATGCTCGATCTTATTGAACAAGGCAGCACCTGGGATGAAGTAGTCGAGCTTGGAAAAGCGATCGAAGCCGCGGGCGCAACGATTATCAATACCGGCATTGGCTGGCACGAAGCCCGCGTGCCCACCATAGCCACCAGCGTGCCGCGTGCCGCTTTTAGTTGGGTAACGGGGCGTATGCAAGACCATGTTTCAATCCCCGTGGTCGCCACAAACCGTATTAATGATCCACAGGTAGCCGATGAGCTTATTGGCCGCGGCGACTCTGATATGGTGTCGATGGCTCGGCCTTTTCTGGCTGACGCTGAGTTCATTAGTAAAGCCGCCGAGGGAAAGGCACATCTAATTAACACCTGCATAGGCTGCAACCAAGCATGCCTAGATCACACCTTCGCTGGCAAACGGTCAACCTGTTTGGTAAATCCGCGAGCCTGCTTTGAAACCGAGTTGAATCATACGCCGGCCACATCTGTTAAAAAAGTAGCGGTAATTGGCGCAGGGCCAGCCGGCCTATCGGCATCAACCGTTTTAGCCGAGCGCGGCCATACCGTAGACTTATTCGATAAGGCCAGTGAAATCGGCGGTCAATTTAATATAGCCAAACAGATTCCCGGCAAAGAAGAGTTCTTTGAAACGCTTCGTTACTTCACTCATAAAATTGCCGAAACTGGCGTTAACCTAAAGCTTGATACTGAGGTCAGCGCGAAAAACCTGATTGATGCAGGCTACGATGAAGTGGTCTTAGCGACTGGGATCATTCCTCGCGAGCTCACAATCGACGGAGCTGATCACCCAAAAGTGTTGTCCTACATTGATGTGGTCGTTAACAAGGCTCCGGTAGGAAAACGAGTCGCTATTGTCGGCGCAGGCGGCATTGGCTTCGATATTGCCGAGCTATTGGTTCACGAAGGAGAGTCACCTAGTTTAAATATTGAAAAGTTCAATAAAGAATGGGGTGTTGACACCACCTATTCATCACGCGGTGCCTACACAATCGCTGATCCCGAAGGCCCATCGCGCCAAGTAACCATGCTACAGCGCAAGACCAGCAAAGTAGGTAAAGGTCTAGGCAAGACAACAGGCTGGATTCATCGCGCCGCGTTAAAGATGAAGAATGTGGCCATGATTAACGGTGTCGAGTACACCAAAGTTGATGAACGAGGCCTACATTTCAACATTCAAGGTGGGGAGCCTCAGGTAATAGAATGCGACAATATTATCGTATGCGCTGGCCAGCTATCGCGTCGAGATTTACAAGATGAGTTAGAGCACAATAACATACCAACTCATTTAATCGGTGGCGCAAGACTGGCCGGCGAACTTGATGCAAAGCGGGCAATTCGGGAAGGATTTGAGATCGCGGCTAAGCTATAAATATTTTACAAATATCTGTACAGGAGCTCGCGCGACTATCTAGTTTTATAACTAACTAGCAGAGTAAGCGTGCCCACCGCAACCAATTTTATTTGCGACACGCCACAAACGTTTAGAACGCGCACCTGAACGACAATAAAGGTGAGTACGCTTGTTTTCGCAAAGGATTTCAACAAGCTTATCTCGATCTTCATTTTCAATTTGGTATGAAGAAAAAGCCAGCAATCTTGTTTCTATTCCTTTTGCCTGAGCTGCCTCAGCAATCTCTTGGTACGGCAATTGACCTTCGTCTTCATTGTCAGGGCGGTTGCAAATCAGCAACTCAACTTTTTCATTGACCAAATGCTCGATATCTTCAACAACTAATTGCCCCGATGCTGAGACCTGCTCGTTTAACTGTAAATAATTCACCATTCACCTCCAACAATTTATTTAATAACCTAACATAATCCGCTTAATGAAGTGTTATTTTTCTGAGACTATAACAAGCACGGGTAGATCAAGCATTAATTTTGGAAGCAAAAACCCCAAGCCTAAAAGCAGTTTATACACAGGGCATAAGCTAATTATTTTTATGGAAGACTTCATCCGCGACGATAAATTTGCTTAGTTGAGCTTCTATCGACCCAATTGGATACCTACTCCCTAAGGCGCCAAGATGATTAGCATTTGCGTACAAGAGTTTGTCATCGGTATAGACTTCGCAAGCCTTGTTTGTATGATTATAAAAGTAATCACTTGGCAAAATTGGCAAGACTTTCGAGTCTTTCAAATCAGAAATAGCCGTATTCATGAATGCCAACCTTTGCATAATATTCTCATACGGTATTTGAGTCTTACATCTGATACTAACCTGATCACGTTTAATCAAAATTTGGGTGACTTATCGCATTCACCGATTCTTTTATGCAAAACCGGAAACTGAGACAGTACAACAACGCGTTTTTCTTCATCGAGTGCCAACCCTACTGTTGCAGATAAAGCACGCTTCCAAACACTTTGCGACTCGTGCTGGTTAAGTCCAGCACTTTCACTGTCAGACATAAAGTAGAGTGGCTCTTTCTGACCTTGAGAGTACTCTTGATCCTCAAAATACCACCCTCAACGAGCGGAAATCATAACCACATCGAAACGTTTATCGGATATCAGTTTCTTTATCTCCGCGCTAAATTTGTGACAATCCAATGCCGCCTGCTTTGATCTGTTTTTATAGATCTTGACGTCGATTAAAGGCGCAAAAAACCGGCAGCCGAATATTCGCTAAGGAAAGAACGCCAGCAATTGCAGAGCCACTGAGACGCATTAGAGCGTCAGGAGAGTAAAGCCCCCCGCTCATAGAGAAATAGCGACCAAGTCAAGATAGATATTCCTCGTAATCAGAAATCCTGATATGACGAAAAACATATCGACTCGAACATAACCACCATTGAAGAGCTCTAACTCCAAATGAAAGAAAATAACGGCAAGAACGGCAATAGCTCGAACGCCGTCAAGTGCTGGATAGTAAATTTTTTTGTCGCTTTTCAACAGATTTTGAAAAAGTTGGGGTTTAGTATCAGACAACAGTCACATGCTACTATACTTTATATGAGACAAATCCCAAGCAGTTAAATTTCTTAATTGGCTTTTTTTATTCTGCTATAAAAGTCTAGCTTAGAGCCGATTAGACTGGTCCCGTTAATCGACAAATGCCCTCCGAGCGTATACACATTAGTTGCCTCTATAGTGGTGCGACAGACCCCAGAGCTACAAAGATAATCATCAAGCCACACAACGTCGAAGTGTTGATCTATTCGCCTAAGCAAGTCATCGCTCATTAACTGCGAATTATCTAAGTTGAGTTTATGAAAGTTACACGGCTCTGGGTCATCTTGAAACTTAAGCGCATGCATGGCGCAATATACTTTATGCTCTGATGGATGTGGCGGCTCGGAAAAAACGACGGGGCTAATATTTTTACTCTTCAGCAGTTCTAAAGTATTGAACAACTTTGAATATACATTATCAATCGCTGCTTCTTTAACGGCCTGTGAGATTTCGACACCATTAAACCGTTTAAAGTAATTCGAGAAGCGGCTTGAAACAACTGCATATTTCAGCGAAGGCCATTCATCTATTGATGACAATACCTGTTGATTGAACAAATAGCACGGATGTTGATCTCGCGCTCGTTGATCACCACTTCGAATTGCTTCCGTATCGACTAGTGCTCGCTGATGTATCAATGGTGAGCATCGACTTTTGGTTAGTTGCATAAGTTGCACATCTTTACCTGTTAGCAATATTCCACCAACAATGTGCATTGCAAAGGAATCGCCCCACACCAAAATATCTGGCTGATCACTAGTTTTACACTTAGGTTTGTTTTTGTAAAAAGCGCAGTCATCTTCTAATCCATAATTGATATTCATCGCCAATTCATCCTTGGTCATCCCTATGACGTAACCCTTATTCAGCACGCCATATGCACCAATCGTTAGTATAAGAGCGCCGAAGGTCGAAGCCAATACTAAGAATTTTCTAGTGCTAACAACACTTGTTTTTCGAAATGGCGATTCAATAAAGCGCCAACTGAGAAAAGCCAGAATTATCGATAAAGTAGTTAACCATAGATAGCTAACCGTCGATAGTTCATGGAGTCTATGTCTGGCAAATACGAAAATCGGATAGTGCCACAAATAGAGACTATAACTAATGATGCCTAGTTTAACTAACAAGCTATTTGAGAGAATCCGACCCGCTAGATTATTAGGTTGTGAAAAAATTAGCACCATAACCACAGCGAAAGCACTCAGGTTAACCGCCATACTTTTCATGTATGAAATCTCTGGAATTATCACCTGAAGTGCAGGTAGCAATAGAGCAATAGATATACCCAAAAGCCCCAGTAGCGCGAATCCAGCTTGAGTGTTCGTAAAGCCAGTAATAACGATCTTTTCACGGCAAAGATAAGCCAATGCGCCAAGGCCGAATAACCAAACTCGGGCGTGCAACATATAGTGCTCTGTTAAATGGTTTTGAATAAAAAATACGGCATAGACCCAAGATAAGAGCGTTAATACCAATATGCCCCAAAAACGAAATCGAGAATTTCTGTTACAGAGAATCGCAAAAAAAGCCGGATAGACTAAGTAGAACTGTTCTTCGAGTGACAGAGACCAAGTGTGTAACAAAGGCTTTAATGACGAAGAAAGCGCAAAATAATTCTGCGACTCTAGCCAAAAAAGAATGTTAGAACCGAACAGAACTGTTGAAACCAAACTCTGTGAAAAGTCGTCAAATTGTCTAGAGAACATCCAAAGCCATGCAAACGGAATGCAAGCCAGCACCATCGTGAACAATGCTGGTAGAAGCCGGCGCGCACGTCTCAGATAAAAATCTGCAAACGAAAAAGAATTTTGTGTATGCGCTGTAATCAAAACCTGTGTAATTAGAAAACCGCTAATTACAAAAAACATCTCGACGCCAATGAATCCGCTTCTAAAGTATGGATGTTTTGTATGAAACAATAGGACTGCAATTACCGCCACTCCTCGCAGCCCATCTATTTCAGAACGGTGAGTCATCTTAGTTTGGCGCCTGCCCATACATTAGATTAGGGCGAGTCAAAACAGGTTCTTCTGGAGTTGGTTTTTGATGCGGAGTAATCCTTTTCATGTGCATAAGATCGGGCAAGGAATGCACTCTAAATAATATATCGCTCATATAAGTGATTTTTGATACTTATACGCTTAGTTACAAGAGCTAGAGTCAATTTTATAGCTATTTCTAAGGATTGTTATAGATATCTTACTCACAGGCCTTTTAGAAAAAGTGCTTTATCAAAAAAGAAGCCGCCCAAAGGCGGCTTCAATAACAGCAACTGCTCCATGCTCATTTTCATCTTCCCTGATGAACTGCTGTTGAACTAATAGTATTGAATTTCAGCTTCAAAATATTCACTCATATAGGTGAATATTGACACTTAAATGACATTTTTAACTGTCAAATGGTTACTTTATTGCATATTTTTGTTCACAATCTCTAACGACATCAAATAAAAAGCCCTTGCTGATTATCAACTAAACCTTCTTTAAATATTAAATCTGGCGATTAGCAGCATGGATGCTGTGTATGTTCGCCAACGCTGCAAGCGTATGCATAAAAAAACCCCAGTAGGGATATCTACTGGGGTTTAGTATATAA
>CAZEXS010000043.1:11641-28881 GCA_964516915.1 uncultured Gammaproteobacteria bacterium | reverse complement strand
TTATAGAACTGCCCTACTAAATAGTACGAAAACAACCGCCAGTAGCCCACCAATAAACTTCGCGACCTTAGCAACATCCACCACTTAAATGTCGAGACCATATTGATAAACACGCCGACCAAGACCGATACGATTAGAATCTTTAAATTGGCGCTACGCAAGGTATCAAGCAGGGTCTGTCTTCCCTGTTCAGAAAACAGCCCAGCCTGCTGAATCAATAAGCCCATCAGCACAAATGTGATGCAAACCTGTGCTAACTTTAGAAGGTTTTTGTTCAAAACTTAGGTGTTCTCGCTGTAAGTAAGCAAATCGGCGCTAAAAAACTCATTTTTAATACGATTTCGGTGTTTTTTTATGAATTGTAACTGGGATTTAACATCTAAAGTAAGTATTATGCCGCTCTTTCAAAAACCAGCCATTTGTATAGATAAATGACCCAAGCATCTGCACGACACATACTGGTGTCAACTGAACAATCTTGTATTGACCTACAAACTAAAATTAACGCCGGTGATATCACCTTTGAAGCCGCTGCATCTGAGCATTCTCAATGCCCATCAAGCAAGCAAGGCGGAGATCTAGGCAGCTTTGGACCCGGTATGATGGTACCTGAGTTTGACCAAGTGGTGTTCAACGAAGAAGTCGGCACGGTACACGGGCCAGTGAAAACACAGTTTGGCTTCCATTTAGTGGAAATTACCAGTCGCCAAGACTAGTGGTTTAGTAAATCAGTAAGCAGAAGTACTGTTTACATGATTCAAAAAAGCCTCTTTATTGAGGCTTTTTTAATGTGCGTACGTTCAAGATACTTATTCGTATTGGTCATTCGGCTGGCTAATCTTCACAGCATTCCCAAGCAGCTATCCTAGCTATCCTAGCTATCCTAGCTATCCTACTAGGTATCTCGCGCTAAAAAATATCACCGTGCTAATCACGACTACCAACAGGCCGTTCAATCTCAGAAAGGTCAGTACTCCTGCCGCTAAAGAACCAAGCAAGTAATCCACCCCAGTGATAGTCAGGCCGGTTTGCCCATCTATTTGCAACACCATCGGCAGCCAAATAGCGGTCAATACCGCAAGACTGGAATAGCTTAACAGCCGAGTTATTTTTTCACCCGGCCGGTAGCTTAGCCCTGGCGCGAGAAAGATAAAGCGATTAAGGTAGGTGATGCAGGCCATACCTAATAAAGTAAACCAAGTCATTTAAGCTACCCCGAAATCAGTTTTCATAAACATCGTTGTTTTTCTCACGGCTGGCTCCCGCCATATACCCGCCGCACATGCCAATTAGGGTCGCTATTACTATGTAACTTTCAGAGAAAACGGGTTTCAGCACTACCGCCGCAATGCCACTGAGCAGCACTGTCACCAGCTCTGGCCTACTCTGAATTTGCTCAACGCTCATCACAATAAACGTCGCAACAATGGCGAAATCCAAACCTAACTCGTTTAGGTTTTGCAAGCGCTGACCAAACACCACACCAATGTAGGTTGCGACGTTCCATACAACATAAAAGCTAAACCCCGAGATCAATGCAAAATTTACCGAAAAAATGCCGGTCTGCTTAGTGTGAGCTTCAGAGACCACAAACATTTCATCAGTCAAAACAAAGGCCAACATTAATCGCTTAGGCAAACTAAGTTGCTCAGCATGTTTTCGAAATACCATGGAGTACAACAAATGGCGTGCGCTGATAATCATGGTTGAACCCAAAATGGCACCTGACGGTGCACCCGCCGTCACCATCGTGATTGCGGATAGTTGCGCTGCACCTGCAAATACCAGTAAGGACATGCATTGGGCTTGTAACGGCGAGAACCCAGCTTGAATAGACAATGCGCCCGTCAATACGCCCCAAGGAATCACCGCGACAGATAGCGGAAGGATGGCAATAAATGCCTCGAAAATCGTGGACTTAGGTGGCACTGGATCGAACCCTAGGCGTCTGAGTATCCTTATGCATGACTTTTATAAATGATCTTATAAGTAGATGAGGCCGAATTAATCATGACCAATCAAGCGAATGAGCAATCAACCTAATGACAAACTAAGCTACAAACTAAGCTACAAGCTAAGCTACAAACCAAGCTATAAACGAAGTACAGCTGGCTGGTGCTAGTCATCTGGTATGTACTCCAGAATATCACCAGGCTGACAGTTCAAGGATTTACATATTTTTTCAAGCGTTGAAAATCTCACGCCTTTGACTTTACCAGTTCGCAACAATGACAGATTTTGTTCTGTTATTCCGATTTCAGTCGCCAAATCTTTACCTTTAACTTTTCGCATAGCAATAACGACGTCTAAATTTACCTCGATAGCCATTTAAATCGCCTCTAAACGAATTGTCGGTTTTCAGATTGCAGCTTACAGCCAGCGACCAATACATCACTAATCACCCAAAGGATCATTGCAAGCGAAAGAACGAATACTTCTTGAGAACCGAATACTAGCGCAAAAACCTTCTCGCCTTCAGGGTGATTGAAGGAAAGATACAGACTGGCCAATGATAAATGAATAGGTTTAGCCGCCGCCTGCATAAACAAAAATATAGAAAATCGCTTTATATTCAAGCTGTTAGTTAAATTAAAAAACTCGCCTTTAGAGATATTTTTAAAGGTTAAGTGCAAAAAGTACAAACCTAAAAGGCCAATACTCAGATACACGGCGGTTGAAAACCACAGTAAATACCATTGCCAACCTTCCACAGTTGCCCACTGTATAGGCAAGGCAATACCACTGATTGCAAGTTCAGAAAACCAAGATAGTTTGATGATGAAAGTTAAAAGAGCAATCACTGTTACTGCGATGATCAAAAGGCTTCCCCATGAAATGATGTGTGAAAAATATTTACTCATTGTGTGTTTACTCATTGTTGACATGATTGTTTTAAAACTATAAATTATCGTTTTACAATAATTTAGTCAAGAAACTTTTAACATGAAAACCGTATTGTATTTCTGCATCATCATGCTTTTTAGCAGTCAAGTTGTGACCAGTAAGGCATCTGCCCTGTCCATGTCGGGGTTTGAATCAATTTGTAATTCGAGACCTGTAAAATGCAAAGATCACCCAATACTGCAAGCCTATGTTGGTGGTGCTTTGGATTTGGTAGCGACGCTCGATGAAAAAACCAACTATCTAGAACCCTTCTTTTGCAAAACCACGGCATCCTTGTATGACGTCAATAAAATAATCACATTCATGGAATTGCATTACGACGATTATCGAGATCAAAATGCCATGTTAGTACTGGTGAAGTACCTTAAACAACATGGCCGCTGCGAATAAGGCGCTCGTACATTATTCGCTTAGCTTGCATCACTGTATATAAATATTGCCCATCCTCAAGAGGTAAACCAATGAAAATTAATACTAAATCATCAGTCTTCGCCGTGCTTCTCCTTAGCGTTAGCGCCTGCAGCAACAAGCAAGTTTATGATTTTATGCAAGATACTGCCAAACAGGAATGTCGGCACTTACAGTCTTCAGCCTATCGTGAATGCATCGAAATCTACTCAGAAAACTATGAATCTTATGCTAAAAAACGAGATGAACAGCTAGGGTCACGATGACTCAGACTCAGACTTAGACCAAGGTACACAGATCGATAGTTCAGGTGTAGCAAACCACCCAACGAAAACACTAGTCGATTAGGCGGTCTCGCAATCGGCTAGTTCTAGGGAAATGAGTCTTAAGAAAATCAACTTGGTCTGCCAAAATTCGCCTACCTCTCAAGTAAACATATTCTGCATGAGTGGGTGTAAATGGCACAGCCAATAACCTCATCGAAGCTTGTTCTGGGGTTCGACCAGCCTTATAGTTATTACAACGCTTGCAGGCCGTCACCACATTGTTCCAGGTATTTTCACCGTTCTGCGACAATGGCCGAACATGATCTCTGGATAGTTCGGTGCGGGGGTGTCGATGACCACAATACATACAATGCCCTGCATCTCGCGCAAACAGCGTTTTGTTTGATAAAGGCGGCGTATAAACCGCATGATTTCGATAATAGTTGCGCGACTGCCCTTCTGTTGCAATGATCGAATTCACCTCAATAATACTTTGCTTGCCAGTCAAAGAATTAATACCGCCACGCACCTTATACAAGGGTTCCCCACAACTATAAAGTACTTGACCTAGATGGTAACAGTGCACGGCTTCACGGTAGCTAATCCAATCTAATGGCATGCCAGCGGCATCGGTTCTTAAAACTTGTTGCTCGAAATCGTAATGCACTTGTTAACCCCTCGCCTAGAATTTAGTTTTAATACGCAACTTTACTTTCTACTAACAAAATCTCACAAAGACAACACAATGACAATACCCAACCTTCTGGTTCTGGCAAACTAAGCTGCTGGCGATCTTATGGGTTCATTTGTGTTAGTTGAAAATCAACTTTTTCACTCTTCAACAGCCTGAAAAGAGGCGCAATAGGGTGATACCGCATAAAGGCGAGCGTCCTTGCTCGCCCCTCTTCCCCGGAACGGTAATATTGCTGTGCAAAGTCTATAAAAATTCTCTGGCTAGATTGGCCGCCAACTCTCGACTCTTTGGGTCCCAAGAATCCATCAGGCTTGCGTAAGTAAGAAGCGGATGTACCTTTCGTTGGTCCATCTTGTTTTGTTGGCCAGTCTTGTTTTGTTGGTCAGCCATGTTATCCACTTGGCTCGCAACCTTAGAGGCGAGGTCTTCGCCCCAAAATTTATTCATGATCTCAATTTTAGCTAAACCCTGCTCAGCGACTTTTGAACCAAGCCTTTCAATCTCTTTTGCCGCAATTAAATCTAAGTCGCGTATCAAATCATTGTGACGGTGCTTGTCTATGAAAACCTCCGCTTTGGTGGGGTGAAAGTCCATTGCCAATGCAATCGCTGAGACATCGCCACCCAAAACACCACCATATTGACTAAGGTGACAATGCTTCCACCAATTTACGTCTTGTGTGTAGTAACACCCGACCGAAAACTTGATACGTAAGGATGGGTATTCTTCAACCCAAAGCTTGACCAGCTTATTACGTTGAATCCATGCATGTCGGCTCTTACGAGTCGCTATAAAACCTTGATTTTTAAGCTCACGCAGCACCCAGCCTATGGTCCCCATCGACACCCCAGCTTGATCGGCAATTTTCCGATAGCTGGCATTCAAGAGATCTTCTCGAACCAGCAATGCGAAAATCACTCTTAACCCAGTTTCAGTGAATAACTTAGCCGCCTTATTGATGGATAAATTATCTTGTGGCTTTCGACCTTGAATAAGCACATAGAGTGGCGCCACATTCAAATAGGCATTGCCGACATTATCGAGATAATTAATATCAGACTCTCTAAATCGTTGCGCATCGTCATCGTTAATGTAGTCGCCGATCACCAAATTTCCCTGGCCTTTAGCAACCTCCAGCAGTTCTAACATCGTTCGACTGTCGATGGGTTTATTGGGTAAATGCGCTATGAGCTCGGCGTTACTTCGATTAAAACTCACCACCGCTTCGGGTGCTTGCGACTCAGAAAGTGAGTTTTGAGCGCCCGTGACACGCCCTACAATTCCGGTTTGAAAGCGCAATTTTTCCAATGCTCTATTTGCTACAGTTCTCTCATTCATCTTAGTGTTTTGTGCGCAAGGTGCGCGATTCTTGTGATTTATTATTCAAACACGCAACAGCATCGAGAGGCATTTACCTCTCGATGCTGTGCTATCTCGCTTTGTATGTAACGCACACGTTTATAACGTGACGTGACCCGAGAGCCTTTACTCTTCTGAATCTAATTCAGCGGGAGCCAGTTTTTCTGCATCAAGTTTGGCTTCAAGTTCTTTTAAAGCCAAATACTCATCGTTACTGAGCAGTGCTTTTTCAGTGTCACTCATCTCCGAGAGGAGTTTCTGAGCTTCCTTAACTTCACCGGTAATAGGGTCAAGGTAGGTATGGCTTACCTCGCCCTCACTAATTTCAAAGGCGTTGGCCGTACCGACGGTCATTAAGGTGATTAAACCAGTGCTAAAAATTGCTGTTTTTAAACGGTAGATATTCATGGGGTTTTCCTCATTTACTAAAATGGTTAGCGAATGAATCAGGAGTAATGATTGGGTAGATCGCCTGACTTCATTCGATTCATAGGGTTCGCTGTTTAGTACCAGCAATGAGGAGTTTAAGCATTGATTTACAATGCGTGGGAAAACATAAAAACCGTTTAATACACATTAACAACACTATTACAGTGATTTTAATAAGCCAAAAAATTGGCATAGCCGTCACAGCAGCGATGCGACTCACAAAGTCAAGCCAGGTCGAGATTGAACTAACGGCAAATAATTAAAATCGAATTACGCTTTATTAATCAAATACCGTTACTTTGATTGCTAAACAGCCTTACCTTAGCGACACCATCCTTTGTCTGAGAGCTTTTTTATTAAGGGTTTTCTAATTATGGGCTTTCTGTTTAAGAGCTTTCTAATTAAGAGCCTCTATTCAAGAATTACTATCACGGAATTGTTTGCAAAATTTAGGTTGTGGCCGACACGATAGAAACCAACGCTGCCACGCTGCCCAATCAAGCCTTAGCACTTAATCGGCTTTCAATTGCACAAACTCCTTCCACACACCGAAAGGCTCCCAGATAGCATCAAGATCCTGCTTTGCCTCACTTGGAGTATGGCCCAGCACTTCACAACGATAACGATAGATGAACGCAGAGACCCGCATATTTGCCGCACAATGCACCCAGATAGTCTCTTTATCGTGACTGGAAATCACCTCTACGAAGCGTGCGAAATCTTGATCCGTTGGCGCCTTAAAATCAACCGGAATATGAACATAGGCCATACCTAACTGATCAATAACCTCGGCCTCATTTTCTAAGGAGTTTTCAGCCGAAGTCGGCGCAAGATTCAGCACGGTGTTGATGCCAATATCTCTTATTGCTGTAAACTGCCGTGCGGTTGGTTGCCCAGAAGTTTTAAAACCCGACGACACTAAGTGATAATTGTAGATACCATTGAGCGAATTTCGTTTGAAGCTTAAGCCCATTTTTTTCTCAATCAATGATCGAACATAACCAATTGTTGTCAAAAGAGTATTTAATCTCATGGTGTACCTTTAATGTTAAATTTATCGATCAAAATCGCTGAAAAACCTAATTTGCGAAACCTAATTTGCGAAACCAGTAAACTTTAATCAAACCGAAAAGCGCTCAAACCGAGCCCCGAATTAAATCACTAAGAGCGGCGGCGGCGTTGGATAAGCTGCGCTTTGCATGAAACACTAACCCAAGGTCTCGGGTAAGTGCTTCACCGATATCCAAAACAATCAACTTATCCGAGTCTAGCATTGTGCTGGGAAGCAAACTCCAGCCGAGCCCAGCACCGACCAACATTTTTAAAGTCTCTAAACTGTTAGTCTCCATTTGCGAGGTCAACTGTAACTTATGCTTAGCAAACACCCTCTCCATAATTTGATGTGTTTCGGTCTCTTTAGTGGGCAGCACGCACGCGTGATTGGCTAAGTCGGATATCGTCACGTTGCGGTATTGCGCTAAGCTATGGTCGCCGGCGACCACGACATTTAAGTCATCCAGCCAGATTACTTCAGACTTAATTTTCTCAGGCAGAGTGCTCGGCAAGGTAATGACCCCGAATTCAATATCGCCCTGCTCTACTGAGCTCGACGCTTGTTCAGAATCCTCAAAGCGTATGTTCAGATGTACTAAGGGGTAACGTTGATGAAACTCTCGGAGGATCGGCTGCATTCTGTATAAGCCAATATGATGCGCAATGGCCACCGATAGATTACCGCTAATGTCGTCAGTCAAGTTTGAAGCGTATATTTGCAGTTCATCAGCTTGATTAACCAGTTCACGCGCCTTCGGTAGTAGTTGTTTACCTGCCTCGGTCAAACTAATACTGCGCGCCACTCGATTAAACAGTTCCACACCAAGTTCAGCCTCCAGTGCCGCAACTCGCTTGCTGACTGCCGGCTGAGTAATAAAAAGCCGCTTGCTGGCTTTTGAAAAAGAGCCCTCTCGCGCCACCGCGATAAAAGCATTTAACGAAGATATATCCATAGTAGATCTTTATAAAGATAAATAGACGCTTGCATCACTTCTCATGCTAAACACCCAATTAATTCCAATTTGGAATAGATATTATAAAAACAATGAATTTTAATTATCAATAGGAAATTGCTAATATAACCTCAAGCAGCAATAAAGGTCTCATTCACGTCCGGCCTTATTGTTTCAAGATCACTTTATGAGGTTGTGCTTAATTGACCACCTCATTTTAATTAGATAAGAGGTTTATCATGGCCAAGACCATGTACGAAAAAATTTGGGATGCGCACTTTGTTCACCAAGAACCCGGTCAGGCCGCATTACTTTACATCGACCGTCATTTGATGCATGAAGTTACCTCGCCACAGGCGTTTGAAGGATTGAAAATCGCTGACCGTGGCATTCGTAATACACAAAGCATTTTAGCTACCTTGGACCACTGTGTGCCTACAAAGCTGGCTGACCGAATCAATCTTCCTGACCCGATCGGTGCTAAGCAAGTACAAACAATGATCGATAACTGTGATTACCACGGTTTAACTCTTTACGATATGAAGAGCAAAAACAACGGTGTGATTCACGTGGTGGTACCTGAGCACGGTTTTGTTCACCCAGGCATGACGACGGTGTGCGGCGATAGCCACACAGCCACTCACGGTGCTTTTGGTGCCCTTGCTTTTGGTATCGGCACATCTGAGGTTGAACACGTGATGGCAACTCAGTGCTTGCCACAGTCAAAATCCAAAACCATGCTGGTCAAAATTGATGGTGCTTTATCTAAATACAGCACCGCCAAAGACATTGCATTAGCGATCATCGGCAAGATTGGCACAGCCGGCGGAACCGGCTATGTAATTGAATATGCCGGCTCTGCGGTAGAAGCATTGACGATGGAAGGCCGCATGACGCTATGCAATATGGCCATTGAAAGCGGCGCTCGCGCCGGTTTGGTAGCCCCAGATCAAAAAACCTATGACTTTTTAGAAGGCAAAGAATTCGCACCAAAAGGCGAAGCTTGGGATCAAGCTCTAAATTATTGGAAATCACTACCGAGTGATGAAAATGCCGAATATGACACGGTTATTGAACTAGATGCAGCGGATATAGCGCCACAAGTCACTTGGGGCACCTCACCTGAACAAGTTGTTTCAGTTAATGCTAGTGTTCCGGGCCCTGCCGATTTCGACAACAAGGGCAAACAAATAGCCTGTGAAAGTGCACTTGAGTACATGGATCTAGAAGCCGGTACGCCAATGACTGATATCGAAATCGACTTTGTATTTTTGGGGTCTTGCACCAACTCACGCATTGAAGATTTTCGTGCCGCCGCTGAGGTTGCCAAAGGTTCAAAAGTGCCAAGTCATGTAACGGCAATTGCCGTACCGGGTTCATATAAAGTTAAAGAACAAGCTGAAGAAGAAGGCTTGGATAAAATTTTCACCGAAGCCGGTTGGGAATGGCGTGAGCCAGGTTGCTCTATGTGTTTGGCCATGAACGGCGATCAATTGAAGCCTGGTCAACGTTGTGCATCTACATCTAACCGTAACTTCGAAGGCCGACAAGGTAAAGGGGGTCGAACCCACCTTGTTTCGCCAGCAATGGCTGCCGCAGCAGCCGGTGCCGGTAAATTTGTCGACGTTCGTACGCTTTCAACTAACTAATTTAAAGGTCACACACAATGGAAAAGTACACTAAACACACCAGCGTTGCGGCCTTAATGAATCGCAGCAACGTTGATACTGATCAAATCATGGCAAAGCAGTTTTTGAAAAAAGTGGAGCGCACCGGTTTTGGCGTTCACTTATTTCACGATTGGCGCTACCTTGAAGACGGCAGCCCTAACCCTGATTTCGAACTGAACAATCCAAAGTTTGAAGGCGCTCGTGTATTGGTTACCGGCGATAACTTCGGATGTGGTTCATCGCGAGAGCATGCGCCTTGGGCAATCGATGACTACGGTTTCAATACCATCATTTCAACTAGCTATGCTGATATTTTTTACAACAACTGCTTTAAAAACGGTATCTTACCGATAGTAGTTGATGAAGATACTCTAAAAAAATTGATGACTGAAATTAGCGAAAATGAAGGCGTTTCATTCACGGTGGATCTTGAATCACAAACTGTGACAACGCCTGGCGGCATCAACGTTTCTTTCGAGATTGACGGTTTTCGCAAACACAATCTTCTAAATGGTTTAGATGATATCGGCTTAACGCTGGCTCAAGCTGATAAAATTGACGCATACGAAACCAAGCATAAAGAAAAGTTCCCGTGGTTGTGGGCTAGTTAACAACACCGCACGAGAACAAGCAAAGATAGAATCTCGCGTTTAACGAGTGACTATGACGGCCGACATATGTCGGCCGTTTTTACGTTTAGTCTGCGTGCATTTGTGGATTTTGTTACTATTAGAAATCTCTACTTTGATCATCATTTTATTTAGCCGTTTTACCCATGCAAATATCTATAATGGACACCACGCTTCGCGATGGTGAACAAACCCAAGGCGTTTCGTTCGCACCGACTGAAAAAGTCTCTATGGCACAAGCATTACTTGGGCGAATTAAAGTTGATCGCATTGAAGTGGCGTCGGCCGGAGTGTCGCAAGGGGAACAACAGGCGGTTAAGCAAATCACCGATTGGGCGACTGAAAATGGTTATTTAGAGCGTGTTGAGGTGCTGGGCTTTGTCGACTTAAATCGCAGCGTCGATTGGATTCTAGAGGCCGGTGGTAAAGTCATCAATCTACTGGCAAAAGGCAGTGAAAAACATTGCTTAACTCAACTGCGCCAGCCACCTGAACAGCATATAGAGCGGATCAAACAAACGATTGAATACGCGCATTCCAAAGGGGTTGCGGTCAACATCTACTTTGAGGATTGGTCGAACGGTTATAAAGATAAGCCTGAGTACGTCTATAAACTCACAGAGGCACTCAAGGACTCTGGCGTAAAGCATTTTATGTTGCCAGACACCCTAGGAGTAATGTCGCCCAGCGAAGTAAAGCAAGCCATCGGCGACATGGTTTCTAGGTTTCCTGAGCTGAATTTCGACTTTCACCCCCATAACGACTATGGCTTAGCCACCGCCAATGTCATGGCCGCCGTGGAAGCCGGTATCAGTTCGATTCATTGTACCGTTAACTGCTTGGGAGAACGTGCAGGCAATGCATCATTAGCCGAAGTAAGCGTAGTACTGAGAGATAAGATGAACATTGAGCTCAATATCGATGAAAAGCACATCGTCGATATTAGCAGTATGGTCGAAAGTTTTTCCGGGAAGTTCGTGGCCTGCAATGCTCCAATTCTTGGTACCGATGTTTTCACTCAAACCGCTGGCATTCATGCCGACGGTGATAAAAAAGGCGACCTTTACGTTACCAAACTTAGCCCAGAACGCTTTGCGCGCAAACGCACTTACGCCCTCGGCAAGCTTGCTGGCAAAGCGTCACTTGAGCAAAACCTTGATGCTCTGGGCATCAAATTAAGCGATGAAGATCAAAAAAAGGTGCTTAAAAAAGTCATTGAATTAGGCGACAAAAAACAGCTTATTACGACTGATGACCTACCCTTCATCATCTCGGATGTTTTAGAAGCAACCGGCGAAGAACGAGTAACACTCACCGATTGTAAAATGATCAGTAGTTTTACCAGCGCTTCTAGCGTTGAGCTGATGGTTAATGTGGATGGCAATGATCACACCGCACAAGGCCTAGGCAATGGTGGTTACGATGCATTCACCAATGCCTTGGATTCAGTTTTAGAAGCTTATTCGGATATCAAACGACCCAGCTTAGTGGACTATCAAGTACATATACCAAAAGGCGGTCGAACTAATGCACTGACTGAAGCAGCGATCACATGGGAGCTGGACAATGGCCGTAAAATGACCACTCGCGGGGTAAACTCAAATCAGGTCTTTGCAGCGATCCAAGCGACGCTGAAGGTAATTAATTCGATCTCCAATAATCGATAGCTTTTCGCGCGACTCTAATGGCCCATGCATTGATCAACTATTAGACGCAACTCAACATGACGCCGGCCATTAAACAACTGCAGAAGCACCATATCGCGCATACACTGCACGCATATGAACACGATGCTTCATCAGATCAATCGTACGGTGCAGAAGCGGCAGCCGCTTTAGGGCTACCTCCGTCTCAAGTTTTTAAAACTTTGGTCATCGAAGACAGTAACGCTGACCTGGCGGTTGCCATTGTGCCAGTTTCTGGAACACTTAATTTAAAAAGCCTTGCCTCATCATTGCGCTTAAAAAAAGTATCCATGGCAGACAAATCTCGCGTGAGCGCTGTCACTGGCTATGTGTTAGGCGGAGTGAGCCCTCTCGGTCAGAAAAAGACGTTACGGACCGTTATTGATGAATCCGCTTTTGAACATTCTGTGATCTACGTTAGCGCAGGCAAACGCGGCTTGGATGTAGCGTTATCTCCCACAGACTTACTAATGGTATGTAAGGCAAAACAAGCACCGATTGCCAACCCTGATTCATAATATTTACTACGCTAGATTCGATACATGAAAAAATTAATCGTTCGACCCGCAGAAACCACCGATTGCGAGCTGATAATGCAGTTCATAGTAGACCTCGCTATCTATGAAAAAGCCGTTGAAGAAGTTGTCGCAACAACCGAGCATATAGGTAACACCCTGTTTTGCGAAACGCCGCAGGTGTTCGGCCTAATAGCCGAACTTGATGACGTACCCGTCGGATTTGCTGTGTATTTTCATAGCTATTCGACCTGGCTGGGCACACACGGTATTTACCTAGAAGATCTTTTCGTTAACCCCGATGCGCGCGGCTCAGGTGCTGGAAAGGCTTTACTTCGTGAACTGGCAAACATTGCGGTGAAAAATGGCTATGGGCGTGTGGAATGGAGCGTACTTGACTGGAATGAGCCGTCAATCAAGTTCTATGAAGCAATGGGTGCCAAACCTAAGGATGAATGGACGGTATATAGACTGGATGATCAGGCCTTAATTGATTTTGCCGACAATGGCTAGGCCTTGTATCGCCATCGTTCCAGAATCATCGCTTGAAGCATGTAAATCTGAGTTGCTTAAATCAGCCACAAATATCAGCAAGCAGGTCAATATCCCAAAGGATACTTGGGTCGTCAACCGGCAGTTTCACTAACTGTTGGCTGTTTGCTTGATCAACCAAACCACGAGCACCTTGATCGCCCTGCAAATTAAGTAACTTTTGAGCAAAAGCCCCACCAAAAAAGACTGGATGACCCGGCCGCCCTTTGTAACAGGGCTGTACAATATTGCTTGATAAGGACTGTTCTAGAACCATGCGTACAGTACTCTCTTCTAAATACGGCATATCGCCTAAAGCAAATAACCAACCACCCTCAGACGGCACCTTTGAAACCGCCGTAACCATGCTCTGACTCATTCCTTGCTCGGCATTGTGGTTGCTTATTAGCTCAACGTGATTATCAAAGTTTCCGCACTCTGCCCATTCAGTTGAATCAGATAAATTACTCTGACTGAACTGTTCAGGCCTAGTAATTAGATGAACACGATCAAAAACTGCCTGATAGATTGCAAGGGTCTGCTCAATAACCGTTTGACCGTTAGGGAGTTTCGCAGAAAGCTTATCTTGGTCGCCGAATCGACGACTGAAGCCCGACGCAAGCACAATGCAGGCTATTTCTTTAGAATCCTGAGTGAGTATTTTCACGCGTTGACCTTATTGCTATAAACTTAAATTACGCGTTTAAAGATAGTCACTTGAAACACAGCCATTAGGTTAATTAGCCTCACTATTGGCGCCATTACTAGTAATCTAGCTATTAAGCGAACTGATTGCTTGAGCGATAATCGAAACGGCAATTTGCGTAGGTGTACGAGCCAGTATATTTACACCTACTGGCCCATAAATTCTAGCCAGTTCTGCTTCATTGCACCCTTGAGCTCGCAAAGCCGTCAATCGTCGCTCATGAGTTCGCGTGCTACCGAGTGCGCCAATATAGAACGCATCTGAACCTATCGCCTTGCGAAGAATGTCGATTTCGAAGTCATGCTCATGAAACAAGGAAATCACCCCCGTATAACTATCACAGTTCGATGCGAGATCAGCGCAGGCATCGAGCGACACCGCCGCTAAATCAGAATCTCGCGCTAAATCAAGAGTGTCTTGATTTTGAGCCACGCACATAACATCAAAGCCAGCCGCCAGCGCCATGCATGAGGTTTTTATTAGCAAATCTCCCTGCCCCGCCAAAATCAATCTGGGGCTAGGTTGGTAGTGCTTATTGAACTGCATATCTTCGAGAGCCAGCGTTTGGGTATAACAGCGCCGATTAACTAAGCAATTGTGAATCTCTTGATAGCCCTCTAAGGGCTGTAAAACATCAATAAACACATCGATTCCGGACCCGCACGGTAATTGGATATCAAAATAAGGAGAATTGAGCCCATAACGCTGTAGATAATTTTGCTTTGTATTTATAGCAGTTACAGCTTGGTCAGCAATTGCACGTTCAGCACAACCGCCGGTGATTTGCCCATAATACCGGCCCTTATCATCGACCAACATCTGTGTACCAACAGGGTAAGGTGAATTACCTTCAATATTCACCAGGGTAACCATGGCAAGCAGTCTTCCTTGGGCCATCCACTCAAGCGCTAATGACACGAGTTCAGAGCGCTGATTTGCGGGAATAAAGAGATCGGTCATATGAATAATCTGTCAAATACGTTGCCAGTTACAAAGCCGCAAACATCGCTAATCACAGCGAATCTGCTGTCGCTAGCCAGCCATCTTCGAACCAACTGAAAATATCGTAACACCTTCGGACTTACCTTTAACTTTTACGTGATCAAGACGTTCAAACTCATAATTAGAAACCACATCCTTAGTGAATTCACTGACGATGATTGGCACGCCATATTGTTTGGTTAAGCCCTCTAAGCGCGAACCCAGGTTGACCGCATCACCGACAACTGTATAGGCCATACGGAATTCGGAACCCATGTTACCAACGCTCATGTCGCCGGTATTCAGGCCTATGCCAATTTCAATCTCGGGCCACCCTTTAGTGCGGTAATGCGCGTTCAAGGTATCAAGGTAGTCGATCATGGCTTTTGCTGCATCAGTTGCATGCTCAGCATGCTTTTCATCATCTAATGGCGCTCCCCAGAAGGCCATAATCGCATCACCCATGTATTTATCGATGGCGCCCTTATGCTCATGAATTATGGTCGTCATGGGCGTTAGAAAATCATTCAGCCATTCAGCTAAATCTTCGGGCGTCATGCTTTCTGAGTGCGTGGTGAAATTACGGATATCGGTAAACAGCACAGTCATGAATTTCCGTTCAGGCTTCTGTGAAAAAATATCCTCTGTATCACTCATTTCAGCAACGACTTCTGGGGGCACATACAAGCCAAACATTTTCTGTGTGACTCGCCGTGCGGCCGATTCCATAAAAAAGCCGACCACCGTTGTCATTACGTATAGAAATGTGATTAAAAATACCGCGGGCGCTACCGCCATAATCAAATTTTCCTCAGTCCACATATACCAATTACCCCAAATAGTGGCGATAACGCATACGACAAACACAATCGCACTGCTTAGTGCGGAGAGGTATGGGAATAAGACACTTAGGATTAAGCCCACTAAAAGCAAACCAATAATATTTGCGGCTATCGCCCACCCTGGTTTTACTCTAAACCCACCGTCTAATATTCCAGCTACCACGTTAGCGTGTATTTCAACTCCGGATAAGGCCGGCGCAACTGGCGTCGATCTTCGATCCACTAAGCCAGCAGCCGAAGCACCCAGTATCGCAATCGCACCACTGATATCACCTTCGTAGGTGCCTTGCAGTATCTCAGTTGCTGAAACATATTCGAATCCTTCACCTGGCTTAGCATAAGGAACATACACACCGGCGTTCTCGTCGAGCGGCAACGGATCCTCTAGCGCGATAAGTTCTATAGCTTCAAACGAATTGTAATCATCAGTGCTGTACTCTTGGTCGGCAAATACGGGTTTCAGTTCGTCGTAAAAATACGTCTCTATAAGTTTTAACGACAAGCTGCCGTATAAACGATCGTTGTATTTATTCAACAACCCTACTCTGCGAATAATTCCATCGGGGTCTTGCAAGAGGATAGAAAAGAAGCCGGCCGTTATTGACGCGTCCTGAAACATTTTCAAGTTGGCTGAGTACCGGCCAGCAGGAAGTGCGCCTATTTCGCTTATAAGACGCTTACTTTCTTCATCATCATCGGTAAATAACGGCGCTGGCAATACTCCAACACTTTCCGGTAAATCCCGCTCCGCTGAAGGCGGTTCAAAAACAATGCCCATCACTATTGATCGGCCATCCAAAGCGGCTGCGAACTGTGCGTCACCTGATTCGGCTTCTAAACTTTCAAGCGTTACCGTATCGTCGTTAATTGCTCTTTCAATTTGGTCACGTGAAAAGCTATTTTCAGGTTCAGCAAACACCGCATCGAAACCCAGAGTCTCGATGGCGTATTCGTCAAAAAGCTTGTTAACGAGGTCGGCAACTTTAGCTCTGCGCCATGGCCACTGACCTTCTGCGAGCAAGCTTTCTTCATCAATATCAATGATGATGACGGTATTATGAGTGGCTTCACGTGCTGAGAGGTTTATCCTTAAGTCGTAGGCTTTGCGTTCAAGTGCATCAACAAAGCCCAAATCAAAAGAAATCTTATTGCCAAATACTTCAAAATTTTGATCTGCTTGATCAAAGACTAATAACAGTGTTGAAATTAAGCCAAATACAATTAATAAGCTACGCTGCATAATTTTCTACAAAGTGATATTGGATTTAAAATTAACGACAATCACGATTAAATAATGACAACCATCAGCCCTTTGCAACACACATATTAACCTTCTTGATAAAACGTTTAACTTTCTCAGATTCAAGATAAGCTTCTCTTTCGTCTTCTGCTAAGTTAACGATCACATCTACAATATCGGCAGGTACAACAACAGGCACTTCATCAACGATGATAACCACAACATCGTCTGGTTCAACCGGTGACATTTCTGGAGCCGCAACTACTTCTGGCTCGGGCGCTGGCTCAGGTGCCACAACTACTTCTACTTCAGGTGTAGGCTCAGGTGTAGGCTCAGGTGTAGGCTCAGGTGTAGGCTCAGGTGTAGGCTCAGGTG
>CAZEXS010000043.1:7449-11541 GCA_964516915.1 uncultured Gammaproteobacteria bacterium | reverse complement strand
TAGGTGACGGTTGAGTTACTTGTGCTACTCGTGTGAAATTAATATCCAGTGAGACAGCGGAAACTACCGAATTTGAGGTCACAGTCTCATCGTTAGAAGTAATCGAGACAGGCGTACTTCCCAATGAAAGAGTTTGGGCATCAATAGCGGTGAACCTCTCATTCACTGGCTGACTAAGGTCTGAATTAAAAGTCCCAGACTGATCGACAGTAATCGAATTATCAACGCCATTAAGATTTGCCTCGCCATTGACGACGAATTGATCAAACAGACCAGAGTCAGAATCAATTTCAAAACGAAATGTGTTACCGCCACCCGACGCGTCAAAATTACCGTTGACAGTTAATCGTCCCTCTGACGTGCCAGCTTCAAATATTGTTTGATTAAAGCCTAAGCCGCCGGCGCTAAATCCATCTATGTCTAATTGATTCGATGAAAAACCTGGCTCAATAATTGTATCTGTGACGCTTAAGTTACCGTTAATCACGCCACCTGTTTGAATTCCTCCGACGGTTTGAATGCCGCCTCTAATTACGCCACCAAGTATATTGATTGTACCGCCGGTAGCTCCGAAATTACCCCCAGTGACCACTAACTCTGAACTTGAACCAGTTTGGGTGATGGTGTTTAGGCCAAAATCAAGAGAACCACTTTCAACAGAAATAGTGCCGGTGCTCTGAAGGTTAAGATCGGCAGTTGTTTGACCGGTGCCGGAAGACTTAACTATCTGACCGTTGTTCAACAATCCACCGACACCTGCTTCAATACCAAGCTGATCAAACAAAATCAAATCGAAGGAGCCTGACTCTGAATTGAATTCTAAACGGCCATTGTTAACAAATAATGTTTCATCGGGTGATAACACTTTTTCTGGGTTTTTAACCAAAGGCCCTGAAGTACTTACATAGTCTTGATTACTAATGAATACTGAGCCAGTATTCCAGGCCACTGTGCCTGAGTTGTCCCATCTAACGCCATTTAAATTAAGCGCATAGTCAGCAGGCGAGACAGGGTCTAATATTCCATCAATGGTACTGTTTGCACCGATTGTGGTCAGAACAAAAGTGCTCGAATCGACCGCCGCTTCTCGCTCTAAAGCAATACGGCCATTGTTAACCACTAAATCTGCTGTGTTTATTTCGCTTGCCGCATTGACTGGCAGACTTGACCCTGACGCTACGCCCGTGGTCGACACAATTTCAGCTGAATTTAGCTCTAATTTACCGCCAACATCAATCGTTTGCGCCCCAGATGCGCTAACTACTGCATTAGAATAATTTACATAGCGTTCTGCCCGTGCTTGTAAAGTTGAACTACCTGTAGAGCTTGAAACACCATCAATTGTAAAATCATTGGCAACGTTAATATCCTGACTACCTGAACTGTCTACAGTAATAAAACCCGCATTAGCGCCTGACTGAGCCGCGTCTATACTTAGGTTGGTAACATTAAATACTTGGTCAACTGGCGAAGCTGGTCCAACCACGCCTGCAACAACATCAATCCTGGATGTCTCTGCACCCTCTCCTGAGGTCAAAATCATATTATTAGCGTTGAACGTTTGCGAGTATGAACTAGAGACGTTCACCAAATTTTCCAACATTGAATTTGAATCAGCCGTTGTAATGAGAATATCGCCGGCAGAGGTTAGCTCAAGGTCATCTACTCCGCTTACCTTAACGAAGCCGCCACTTGTTAGTGACATATCACTGATATCGGCAGCAGCTGAAATTGAAATATTATTTCCTGAACCCGTGGAAATAATAGATGAGTTAAGCGCGTCGATGACTGTTCCAGGATTCGCGCAACTCGCTGAACAACCGGTACTTTCAATAGTCACGCCTGCGCCAGATACGCTTATGTTTTGGGTTCTAGGTACGGTTGAATCTCCTACTAAAGAATTTCTAATAGTTACATGACCATTCATCGACGAATTCGCATTACCAGTTAAAGTAATGTCTCTCTCGGCCAAAACAGTGGCCGAATCCAGCACTAGGTTATCACCTGCAAAAATATCAATATCGGTCATCGAGCCTGTTGACTCTATGACTCCATCTACCAGCGCATCTTGCCCTGCGATAAAACTGACATTTAAAGCACCGATATTATCGCCGGTCGCTAGAATGCTGCCCGCCGTACTTTCAAGCGATATATCACCACTGTTCGAAGTGTTAACGCCACTCAGTGAAATATCCCCAGCATCAGCCAAAACAGTTAAATTGCCATTGCTTTGTCGTGTTGTAGCCGAACCGTCGCCGAAGTTATTCGCCGTAATTTGACCAGTAACCGAATGAATGTCTAGAGTCGTTCCCGCGCTTAAGTTTCTATTTAATGTTATGTCGCCATCAATATCCAGATCAATCGAGCCAACAGCACCCAAGCTGTTTTGGATTGACGTAGGCATACCCATGGTGATTTCTTCGACCAGCAACGAGCCGCCTGAACTTGTGGTTATGTTTAAATCATTCTGAGCATCAACTTCACCTGAAATTTCGACGCCCGTTGTGCCAGCAAAAATACTGATATCATTGGCAAACAAGTTTTGTGTTATGCGCGCTTGATTTCCAGCATCGACAATAAGGTTGCCGTCAATATCAATTGAGCCTGACATCAAGTCTATGTCTCCAAGATCTGCAAGAATGGAGACATTGTTGCCTTCTATATCACCATTTACATCGATTTCAGTCCCAGCATCCAGAAGAATATCACCGGGTAATGACATATTATTAGACGCAATATCTCCAGTGACAATAATATCTTGTGCTGCGGTTACATCTATATCGCCGAAGGCTGTTAATTCCCCAGTATTTGCGACTCGGCCATTAGTGGCATCGATCTCAATTGAACCAATATCAGCTCGACTAAAACTGTCTAGAGAAATATCACCATTGCTCGCGGTAATCGTCATATCCCCATTACTTTGAAGCGTTAATGGCACCCCGCCGCGTTGGTTGGTGTTGATATCACCATTGGCCGAAGAAAGTGAAAGCGTGCTGCCAGCGAGTATATCTTTAGTAAGATCTACGTCTCCATCGGCAGAGATACTTACTGCTCCACCCACGTTTAAAGTATTTTCTGCTAGCGTACCCATTGCTGTTTCATTAACAATAACGTCGCCCCCGGCGTTAGTCGAAATCGTTAAATCAGAAATTGTATTTATGTCTCCATTAACGACTACCCCGTCTGAACCAGCGGTTAAAGTGACGTCGGTTGCATCAAGATCTCCGTTGACTATCAGACCTGTGCCGCCATTGACAATCAAATCACCAGTGCCAGAAAGAATCGTTCCGCTAACCAAATTCACGGCGCCAGCACCCGACATATCCATATCCGCACTCAAGGTAACGCCCGCTTCAGACGCGATATTCGCCGCCACCGACAGATCATTGCCTGCACCAACCGTTATCAAGCCCGGCGCCGTCATATTGGTCGACGTTAAATCGCCATCCACATTCACATCTTGAGCTGCCGTGATATTAATCGTGGTATCGGCGCTATTTAAGCCGGAATTAAGAACATTGCCCGCCGTAGCATCAATCGCTATCGCGCCTGTGGTGGAAATATTATCCCCACCCAACGACACATTACCGGTTGTCGAGGTGATCGATAAATCACCCATGCTTTCTAAACGATTATTGGCGCCACCTGCAAAATCATTCGTCGTGATATTACCAATTGCATCAATGGTTAACGTTGTCGCGGCATTCACATCGCGCGTTATATCGATACTACCATCCGAATCAAAATCCGCTGCACCTCCCACGTTAATGGTGTTTTCAAGCGGTGTCGCCATGGCAATTTCATTGATAACAATATTACCGCCATCGGTGGTGGTCACATTTAAATTGTTCAGTGCATTTAACTCATCATTGATAACAATGCCCGCTGCACCCGCGTTCACGCTCACGTTATTGCCATCTAACACGCCATTTGACGTGAAACCGCTTCCGCCATTGACCGTCAAATTGCCAGGCCCTGCTATAACCGAGCCACTGGTGATACTGACACCACCAGCACCTGACATATCCGTATCCGCGCTCAAGGTAACGCCCGCTTCAGACGCGATATTCGCCGCCACCGACAGATCATTGC
>CAZEXS010000043.1:0-7349 GCA_964516915.1 uncultured Gammaproteobacteria bacterium | reverse complement strand
TATTAATCGTGGTATCGGCGCTATTTAAGCCGGAATTAAGAACATTGCCCGCCGTTGCATCAATCGATATTGCACCGCCAGTAGATATATTGTCACCGTTAAGTGAGATATCGCCCAACGCTGAAGTAATCGAAAGCCCTCCTCCAGACCGCAGTAAGTTATTTCCAGTCGGAAAAATGAAATCCAGAGCATCTATATCGTTAACAGCGTCTATCGATAGTGAGCCAGCAACGTCAAAACTACGTCTAAAACTTATCTGAGTAGCTGCGTTTAGGCTTGCATCACCACCTACAGTGACGGTATTTTGGGCTGTTGAACCCGATGCTATTTCACTTAAACCAATAAAACTGGCTGAGGTGATGTTTAAATCACTTATTGCTGAAACTTGAGTATTGATTGATAACTGCGCCGACCTAGAGGCAACATCAATATTGTTGCCTTCTAGAACACCTCCATTGGAGGAAATGGCCACAGTTGAACCAGCAATATCAACGTCACCACCAATTGAGGATATTGAACCGCCGTTAGTGCTATTGAAACTAAAAGCGCCGACGCCTGTCAGATCGTCATCCGCTGACAACACGATATCTCCACCGTTTGTGTTGACACTCACGTTACCATTAATCAGTAAGTTTTGATCAGAAGAAATGTTGATATCGCCAGGACTTGAACTTGACGTTGACGTAACAGCCCCATCGATAAACACATTTTGGCGGCCGCTAATGTCGATATCAGAATATGCCGAGATATTCCCACTGTTTAATATTTGTCCGTTGGCTACATCAATGTCGACCGAACCTAAGGTTGATTCAATAACACCATTCAGTGACAAACCGCCATTAGTGACGTTGATGGACAACAGACCACCGGTTCGAAGAAAATTGTCCGCGCCTCCAGCGAAGTCATTGGTTGTTATTTGGCCACTTGAAGTCAATGACAAACTTGTAAAGGCATCGATATCTCTTGTTATGTTTATGCTACCGTTTGTGCTTGTCAGATTAGCATTCCCGCCAACATTGATTGTATTTTGCAGTGTTGTTCCTGAGACGATCTCATTTAACAATATATCGCCAGAAACGGTCATCAATGATAGATTATTTTGAGCGTTCAACTCATCATTGATGGTAATTCCATTAGATAGAGAACTAAGCGTGACATTGCCCCCATTGATCTCGCCGTTTGAGACTATACCTTGATCACCCGTGAGCGTTAAATCATTGTCAACCGCCGATATATCATCGTTTATAAGCAAGGACATTCCCGCGTCTACCACAATATTGCCAGGTATCAATGGCGCCGTAGCATTTAGGAAACCGTCCACAACAATATCTTCACTTGCGGTTACGGTAATCCCGTAAGAAGTTTCATTTGCACCGGTGTTTAAGACACTGCCATTATCTGCACTGATACTGATTGTGCCTGCATTGGATTGTTGAGCGCTAGATAATGAAATATCGCCATTAGTGGTTGAATTAATCACTATATTACCGCCACTTTGCAGACTACTAGTCGAAGTATCTGCGAAGTCGTTAGTGGTTATATTTTCATCTGCCGCCAGCGATATCATAGAACTGGCTTGTAAATTACGAGTCAGTGATATTGAACCGGCTGCATCTAAATCGATGGCGCCTATGGTATTGATATCGTTTTCACCGGGCGACGCTGAAGCGACTTCGTTAATTGCAATATCACCCCCAGCAGTGGTCGTCAAAGTAAATCCGTCTTGGACGATAACCTCTTCATTAATCACAATACCATTTGCGCCAGCAGTCAATTCAACGTCGTTTCCATATATAGAACTGTCTAACTGAATACCGGTACCACTTATATAGACGTCGTATGAACCTGCATACACCTCAGTGCCATTAAACGCAACAGACCCAGCGCCCGAAGCATTAGAATCGGCGACGATGTTAATGTCTCCGTTGGATGTCCTCACATCAGAATTGAAAGTAATATCGTTGCCGGCATTTATATCAAGGAGATCAGAAGATAAGGTGTCTCCATTAATCGTCACACTACCTAGGGTGGATTCGATGATGACCGAATCACCGTTTGATATCACATCGCCATTCGCTAAAATATTACCAGATGTTGATGTGATTGACAGTGTGCCACCTGAGACCAGCTCACTATTCGCAACCGGCATACTGAAATCGCTTGTTGTGATATTACCGATAGCATCAATGGTCAAATCATTGGTAACATCCACATTTCGGGTAATTTGCATTGCACCTGCGGCATACAAATCGGCATAGCCCCCAACACTGATGGTATTCTGAATGGGTGAGCCTGACGCTATTTCATTTATCGTGACGTTGCCGGCTGCGGTTGTCGCAATGATTAGATCATTTTGAGAACCCAGTTGACCATTGATTTCGATTCCTCCTGCAGCGGCATAAATCCCCACATTATTACCGTACAAGTTCGCTTCGGACGTAATGCCGGTACCGCCTTCGATTATCAAATCACCAGAAAACGTTGTTATTGAACTGGTTGGCATGCCACTAAAGT
Organism: uncultured Gammaproteobacteria bacterium; assembly: GCA_964516915.1. GTDB lineage: Bacteria > Pseudomonadota > Gammaproteobacteria > Arenicellales > Arenicellaceae > Arenicella. The sequence goes on along the minus strand of CAZEXS010000043.1, from coordinate 4,835 downwards.
TAAAAGCACCAACATTCGATAAATCAGAATCAGCGGTCAGCAGAATATCTGCTTCCGTGAAAATATCGGCCTGAACGGTTAAGTCATTACCCGCTGAAATAGTTATATTCCCAGGAGCAGTACTGCTTATTGAAGATGTTAATTGGTCAACAACAACATCTTGCCCGGCCGAAATGTATACGGCCGAATAAGCCGTATTGTCGCCACTATTTAGAACACTGCCTGCAGTGGCACTGATAATAATGTCTGCAGTATTGGATGTTTGGAAACCCGCTAAAGAAATGTTTCCCAAGTTGGCGGCAATATTTAAATTGCTACTACTTTGAAAGCCTGTTGACCCATTAATGCTGTGATTGGTAGTGGTTATATCGCCGCCAGTTGATGTTACATTGAGCGAGGCACCAGCGTGGATGTAACGGCTTGAAGCAATATTATCGGCCGCAGTAATATTTACCATGCCGCCAATATCGATGGTATTTGCGAACGAATCGCCAGCGGTAATTTCGCTCGCCGTGAAATCGCCACCACTCAAAACAGTAAGATTATTGGTAGCGTTTAACTCGCCAGCAATCGTGATATCACCCGCCCCGCTAGTAAGCGTGACATTGCTTGCAGTTTGAATGTCATGATTGAGATTGATATTGCCGCCTGCATCGAGATCAAAGAAGCCGTCTAGATTAATCGTAGACTCGTTGTCTGAGATGATACTGCCGGGACTAAAGTTGATATCGCCGCCTGCATTAAAGTCAAAATTGACAGTCCGCGTGTATCCGCCATCACCACGTAAATCCACCAATGCATCGAATGTGATGTCATTATCAGCGTTGAGCGTCAAAGTGCCATTATAATTATAAGAATCAAAGTTGGCAGTTGTCCGAACTAAGCTATCGTAATTTGTAAAGAAATCTATATTGCCTGCGTCTGTGCCAGTACCGTCACCATTAGTTGTAGAAATGGTTACATCGCCGTTACGAAGCCCCACCAAAATATTGTCAATGAAAATCGACGCGCCCACAGGCGCATTCGTAATTGGAGCGAATGATCTTGGTGGCCCCGCAATGTCATCGACAAACCTTTGACCTATATTAGCGTCATCAGAAATCGTTATATTATGCGGATCAATAAGCCATTCACCACCGGCTCCGTTGCTTGCGCCTACATTTGGCGTACCGCTTACCGTTAGATTCTCTAAACCAGATGTTTCAATAAAACCACCATCACCCGACTGATTGCCGCCTCGCGCGCTTAAGTCGCCACTGATAATTGACGTGGTCTCGGCGAAAACAATGATTTCACCACCGTTACCAACTTCACCACCATCTGCGCTAACGGCAGTGCCTTCAGACAATAGTGTAATGTCGGCATTACGCACTGACTCATCTTGACCCTGTAAACCGCCACCAATATTAATGTCACCCGCATTATTAGCCGAGGCATCAATCGATGCGCCATCAATTACAGCGATGCGTTCACCTTCGAGGTTAATATTACCGGCAGAGTCGCCATCTGCATCACTGGTATCAATATTCGATGCGACAATAGTGTCACCCTCTTCGCCCGCATCGATATCAACGTCTCCGCCACCGGTAAAAATCTCGGCGGCAATTATAATTTGTTGTTCATCGGCGTCACTAAAACCGCCTAACTGAGTGGTTTCTGTATTGCTTCCAGCGAGCGACGAGCTGCTGTGATTTGTATCTGCGCTTGTGTCTGTACTTATATCCGTGCTGGTATCCACAATCACATCGGTGCTCGTGTCCACAACCACATCCGTGCTCGTGTCTACAATCACATCCGTGCTCGTGTCTACAATCACATCCGTGCTGGTATCTACAATCACATCGGTGCTGGTGTCTACAACTACATCGGTGCTCGTGTCTACAACCACATCGGTGCTCGTGTCTACAACCACCTCCGTGCTGGTGTCTACAACCACCTCCGTGCTGGTGTCTACAATCACATCCGTGCTGGTGTCCACAACCACATCGGTGTTTGTGTCTACAACTATCTCCGCACTTGTGTCCGCATTTATACTGGGGTCAGTATTGGTTTGCGTAGTCGCCGTCTCAGCGACATTGTCAACGTCAGCTGCAATTGTATCAGTTTGGGTGTCTGCATCAGTTTCGATATTTGTCGGATCAGAGTCACTGTTGACTATTTCGTTATCATTGTTTGCTGTTTCGATATCGGCAATGTGTGTTTCAACATCCGTCCCCCCCTCTTCTTCTCCGTTTGCAACCTCGTGCTGATCCGAATCATTGACTTCAACGGAGCCTGTGGCATCATCTGGCTCAACAATATCATTATCTGTGTCTTCCTCAGGCCTAGCAGCTAGTTCAGTTTCCGTAGCCTCATCAGGCTGGTTTGGGTCATTGTTGTCACTTGGCGATTCATCAGCTCTTGGTGTTTCATCATCCTCTTCATTCGCAGCTAATTCAGCCGTGCCCGCTGAATTATCGTCAGGGTCTTGATCTGTCGAATTGTCATCGCCATTAGCGGTTTCTTCATCGTCGGAAGCCGAATCACTTGCTTGAAGCACTAGATCATCATTTTCCAGGTCCACATCGTCGTCTTGAGGAATGTCACCGTCAAGAGTCTGATTTGTCGTATCATCGTCGGCTGCATCTTGTTCAGCAACCGCATCAACAGCAGCCACTTGACGGCCGGTTTTTATCGTGAGATTTAATGGGCCCGCGGTCGTAGTGATGGGGGCATTTACCTCAACACGGTTATGCGCATCGAGTGTTAAAGTAACCTCACTTTCACCTTCAGTCTTAGTAATGGACGAATTTACGTAAATATTGCCTTCACCGTCACCATCGTCGGACGTTTTAATCTCGACATTCGAACCACCGTTCAATGATGTTTCTATTGACTCAGCTTCACTGTCACCTATCGTGATATCTTCAGGATCAAGCAACCATGTGCCTGCTGCACCATTGGTAGCACTTGCATCAACCGCTTGGCCGAAATTAAGTATTTTCTTACCAGAGGTCTCGACAAACCCACCGTCACCTGACACTGAACCTCCGCGTGCGGTAATTTTACCGAACGAATTAGTGGTGTCGTCCGACCAAATTATTACTCGGCCGCCGTCGCCATTGGTGCCCGCATCGGCCGCAATAACAGTGTTTTCATCTACATTCGTATTTTCAGCATTCTTTACTGTTCCCTTTCCTTGATAATCGCCTCCGATCAGAATTTCGCCACCGTTCTCTCCCTTGGCATCTATATTGGCTCCTTCGACATCAATCTGCGAGCCAAGCAAATGTATCACGCCACCATCAACACTGTCGCCTGAAGCACTAATATCACCGCTTACTGACAATGCATGATCGGCCTCAAGTACGATATTGCCATCGGCATTTCGATAAGCTCGATTAGCAGAGATGGTACCACTTTGAAATATTTGATCAGCAAATACTTTTACCGACCCATTCGTTGCCACTAACTCACCTAAATTTAGCACCGAATCTTCGGGCGCTGAAACACGATATGACATACCGCTTTGATTAAGCGAATGGAGAGTTACCTCTCGACCGGCCGTCAGTAAAATGCGCCCATCTTCGGCTTTAATTAGGCCATGATTTTCAACACTTGGGGCTAGTAAAACAACTTCTCCATTTGGGCCTGCAGCGATATATCCGTGGTTTTCAATCTTGCCCGTATCACCACTAAATTTAAGATTGCCTTCTATAAAATCCCCATTACTAATTTCGAGAGTCGACCCAATGAACGACGCTGTATCAATGGTCGCGCCTTCACCCATCACCAATCCATTGGGGTTAATTAAAAACACTCGCCCATTAGAGGTTAAACTGCCTAGAATTTCTGAGGGAATGCCACTAACTACGCGGTTTAAAACTGATGAATCAGTGCTGTTTTGGAGAAATCGAACCGCTTCATCTTGTGCAATCGAAAATTCCTGCCAATTGATAATCGCACCATTGCTGTTTTGAACAGATAAGGCATCACCAGTACGATCAAAGATTGCCGTTCCATGTACAACCTCTTCTCCAATGGGGTTCGCGCCAGCGGCAGCAGTAAAACAGAGTGAAGCCACATAGAGTGCAACTTGCCGCTTCTTGAAATGATTATTGATTGTCGTCATTTTACTGTTTTCCTGTTCTACCGACCCACGTGAATTGTTCTGTGAACCTCTGGTTAATCGATTTCGCATATTTCACCGCCCCCATTTATCTCGGCATCATCAAACAGATTAAACTCTGAAAGATCTTCAATAGATGGTGTCAAATAAGGATCTGCGCTTGGCAAATCGACCCCTAGACTAAAACACTCAACATCGCCCGCATCGGCCACACAATTATCACCTTTATTCATATCAACAAAGCGTTCCCCTAGATCGAAACGCACTGCGCCGTCTTCTACGGAGACATATACACCTTGTAAAATCTGCTGCAATCGGCTGCGAGTAATTTTTTTCGATTGTCCTCCATTTTTATCAATGACAAAAATATCAACCTCTTGCTTCGCTTCGTCTGGTGTTAATTGAGTTGCGGCACGAGTCGTACACCCACCTATGCCAGGTTCACATAACTTGATCACGAAGGTGGTCCCGCGGATACCAATGGTAGTATTATTGGCTTTAAAACTAACTTGCTCTGGCCGGTTTTTGCCGATCACCCCGGTGACTGCGCGTAAACCACCCTTAAGTAGTTTAAATGACTCTTTTTCTTTACCCAACGAATCGTCATACTCCTCAATCACAAAACGTGACTCGGGTCGCAAGGTGATCTTTCCGCCATCTTTAAACTTGACCACTAAAAAACTTCGAGCGGCCGTCTCCAAAATATCGCCCGTATATATAGATGACT
>CAZEXS010000042.1:0-30009 GCA_964516915.1 uncultured Gammaproteobacteria bacterium | reverse complement strand
TTGTGTTTACCAATAGTCAAAGTAAAGATGAGATGATTATTCTCCTTATTGAAAAGAAAAAAAGGTGTTAGAAGCGCGTGGTTACGTCACCAAGCAATAACAACGCATCGATACCATCGACATGAAAGTAAATTATGTCGATATTTTCCATTTTTATCGACACGTTATTTTGTTTAACGTAGGATTTTCAAGATCGGCCAATTAAACGGCCAAAAATCTCATATAGACAATCAATGATTATATATAACAATGACTTAAATATTTTTTATTTCGGCCAAACTCAGCAAATCCATTCATATAACGGCAACTACAAAAACTCACAATGATCGGCCAAAAGATCGGCCAAAAATACTTAAAAGTATATAAATATTTAATTATTTCAATATAATAGGATTTTATGAAATTGGCCAAAACTATATCTGAAAGCCCTAGTCGCATAGAACCCGCTCGGCTGTCATCTATTCCAGAAGAAGTTAACGATCTTGTATCGGAGCTATCATCGGAGACTTCTGCTCTAGGAAGTCGACTACATGCTAAAACTGCCGAAAATCTAGCCAGCTTAGTTCGAACAATGAACTGTTACTACAGTAACCTTATTGAGGGCCACAACACGAGGCCTAGAGATATAGAGCGCGCACTAGCTGGGGATTTCGATACAAATAAAAATCGCCGAAACCTTCAAGTTGAAGCAGCCGCTCACATTCGTGTTCAAACAAAAATTGATTCACTATTCGCTAGCAATGAGCTGCCCGATCCAGCATCTGCTGAATTTATTCAATGGTTACACAAAGAATTTTATCTTGATGCATCGACAGATATGTTAACGATAGAAAATGAGAATACCTCTTTTCTTATGACCCCTGGCGAATGGCGATCGCTATCAGAGCATGACAACGCTGTAGGTCGACACATTCCACCCAGCAGTGATCGCGTAGTCGACTTCATGGCCTATTTTGAAGAAAAGTACTGCTTCAAGAACTTAAGAGCTGGAGCTCGGATACTGGCGATGGCCAGTGGCCATCACCGCTTTAACTATATTCATCCATTTCCAGACGGTAACGGGCGAGTTTCAAGATTGATGAGCCATGCCATGGGCTTAAGCTCTGGGGTTGGCGCTCACGGTCTATGGTCAATCTCTCGTGGTTTAGCTCGAGGTATAGAAAGCCGCAGCGAATACAAAACTAAAATGGATTACGCCGACACCCCACGTCAAGGTGATATTGATGGCAGAGGCAACTTATCTGAGAAAGCCTTGATCGACTTTGTCACATGGTTTCTAACAGTAAGTCTTGATCAAGCAAAGTTCATGTCTGGTCTATTCGATTTAAGTAACCTTAGCGGGCGGTTACAACGATACGTCGAAAGAAGCGATGAGCTAAAACCTGAAGCCAACAACTTGCTGCAAGAAGCATTAATGCGTGGAGAATTTCAGAGAGGTGAAACACAACGCATTACCGGCTTACCTGAAAGAACCGCAAGACGTGTTCTAAACTCTGTTATTGAGCAAGGCCTTCTCGCATCAGAAACACCTAAGTCATCTATGTCGCTTAGATTTCCATCAAAGAGCTTGGATGACCTGTTTCCAAAACTGTTTTTGGAAAATTAACCAGATCAAAACTGCACACCGGTAACTAGGCACAGTCTGTCCCTGGTTAGTTCCCTGCCCCTGGTTAGTTACTGGTTAGTTAAAAGAGTTTGCAATAAAACTTGCTTCTAAGCTGTCATATATATCATGTGGGATGAGTTTAGGCCCTGATAACTTCATCAAATAAAAAGAAAGAGGGTTCATGATGAAAAGAACGACAGTACTTAAGCCGGTTATTAACCGCTCATTAAGCGCCGGTTTATTGGCGTCAGCCTTATTTGTGGGTCAAGCAAATGCGGGTGCTTGGGTCGCGGCAAAAGGTGATGGCTATACCAAACTGGGTATTTCAGATTACAAAGCAACGAGTTTCTTTGGCGAGCAACCAGACTTTGCCGAATTTAGTGGAACCAGTGTATCGTTTTATGGCGAATATGGCTTGGGCAATAACTGGGGTGTTTATACTTCCGTTTTGCACCAAGATATTGAGCAAACGAACGCTAGAGGAGAAACCACAAGCAATAGTGGTTTAGGCGATTTAGATCTCGGGGTTAAATATCAATGGCAAGCAAACCCATTTGTGCTATCAACTTCCTTTGCCGTTAAATTACCGTTTCTCTATAACAAAGACGATGCGCTGCCATTAGGAAATGGGCAAGAAGATTCTGAGTTTCGAGTTTTAATAGGTAAAAGCTTGAACCGATATGGATATCTGGGCTTTGAATTAGGCTATCGTTTTCGTAGCGATGAGCCGTCGGATGAAATTCGTTATTTGATCGAGTACGGCGTCAATTTTACTGAAAACTTCTACTTTCGCACCAAGCTTGACGGCATTGAAAGCGCCAATAACGCCGAAGATGTTCAAACAGTGGGCGGTAACCTTTCGCGCACACCTGAGTTTAATATCGGCAAGCTCGAGCTAACCGCCGGTTGGAACTTTGGTAAACCAAACGATAGTGGGCAACGCTGGGGGGCGGAAATCACCTATACCGACGATTTGTATGGAGATGAGACATTAGAAGGCGATGGTTTTCAAATTGGCATAACTCGCGTTTTTTAAGGCGACATTCCTATGCTTGAATCTCTAGGTTGGGGCTTTTTAAGCCTCCATTACGCGTTGCTACTGGTGTTATGCATATTCGGTTTGCATCGTTTGTCGATGGTGTATCGATGGTATAAATATAAAGACATTAAGCCCGATGCACCGGCTGAATTGTTAAGTTTGCCACCAGTGACCATACAAATTCCGCTTTTCAACGAGCGTAATGTTGCTGCTCGCATTATTGATCAATCGGTAAAAATGGATTACCCGAGTGAACTGTTGCAAATTCAAATAGTGGATGATTCCACTGATGACACTTACGATTTAATCGCCCAAAAGGTTGCGCATTACAAGAATAAAGGTGTTTCTATTGAGCATATCCATCGCGTTGATCGCGCTGGTTTTAAAGCAGGGGCGTTGCGCGATGCCATGAGCACGGCGACCGGAGAATTTATTGCGATTTTTGATGCTGATTTTCTGCCACCAATCGATTTTTTGAAGAGAACAATTAACCACTTCTCTAACCCAAAGTTAGCGATGTTGCAAACACGTTGGTCTCATTTAAATCTCGAGAGCAATCGCTTAACACGAACCCAAGCGATGATGTTGGATTCGCACTTTGCCTTAGAACAGCAAGTCCGATACGGCAGCGACATGTTGTTCAATTTTAATGGCACTGCGGGGATCTGGCGCACCGAAGCGATTATTGACGCGGGCCATTGGTCGGCAGACACGCTTACTGAAGATCTTGATTTAAGTTACCGCGCTCAACTTGCCGGCTGGGAGATGGCATATATCAATGACATTGAGTGCCCTGCCGAGTTGCCATCAAATATGCGTGCCTTTAAAAGTCAGCAACATCGATGGGCTAAAGGCGGCATTCAGGTAATGAAAAAGATGCTGGGTACGATATGGCGCTCCGACTCTAAGCTCAGTAAAAAGTTAGAGGCGACTTTTCATTTATCAAATAACTTCGCCTACTTTGTAATGTTGGTTGATACCTTGTTCTTGTTGATCCCAAGTTTGATTATGCGAGAACATTTAGATGTGCCATTACTTTTTTGGTTAGACATACCTCTGCTCGCTATTTCTTCAGGCAGTCATTTACTTTATTTATATTTCGGGCAAGTAGCGCTTCAAAAGTCCAAACGAAACGCGCTGGCACAATTACCATGGCTTCTGTTATTAGGCATTAATTTAGCGTTCAATAATGCCAGAGCAGCGCTCGAAGCATTGCGAGGGCAAGAGAGTGAGTTCGTGCGCACGCCTAAGAATGGCGAGTTACTAATAGGCAACAACTTGCAATTGCCAATGGCAGAGAAACGTTATAAAACTAGGCTGCCAAATGAACGAGGCTTTCAGTTATTTGCTGCCGCCGTATTTATTTTCGCTGCTGGCTGGGTTGTGCAAGTTGAAAACTGGTATATGTTGCCGTTCTTACTATTGTTGGCTACTGGTTTTTCATTGTCGGCCATCGATATCGATAAATACAAATTAAGCGACTAAGTTGGGTTTAAGCTGTGTCTATAAAGTCGTGATTGAAATGAAGCCGTAAGCTGACCTTGTCTAGACCTCTATACTTTACGGCTCTGCTTTGCTTCTCGCTGTGTATTGCGTACAGCCTCATTATCAGCCATGACTTTGTTCACGGAATTGATTTAGATACGCTTGGCTGGCGAGTCGTTGCGCAATACAGCGTGGCATCGATATTAATGCTTTATATTTGGATAAGATTTCCGAATATAAGCGATGGGTTTTCCCCAGTTAGCGCACTACTTTTGGTCGGTGTGCTAGTGCGCCTGCTATTGTTGTTCACAGAGCCCTATACTTCAAATGATGTGTCTCGATACCTGTTTGATGGGCGCATTGCCTTAGCCGGTTTTGACCCCTACCGTATTCCTCATAGCCACCCAGAACTAGCGAGCTTGCGTGAGCTATGGGCACCGCCAGATGAGCATACAAAGTATGTGACGCTATACCCTCCTCTGGCGTTAAGTTTATTTAGTTTGGCCGCAAGCTTCGGGCCATTAAAAGCGATATGGGCGTGGAAAATCATCAGTCTTTTTGCCAGCTTAATCGTCTTATGGCTTGGGTTTAAAGTGTTAGAACGCGCGGGGAAACTTCAGAACCTACCGTTGCTTGCCCTATCACCCTTGTTAATTCTAGAAGCAGGTTCAGGCTTACATTTAGATATTCTTACGGCCGCTGCGGTGCTGGCTGCGGTGTATCACTGGCAATCAAAGAATATCGCCCTTGTCGGGCTATTCATTGGTATTGGTGGGTTACTGAAGATCTTACCGATGGTCTTGCTATTGCCATTTTTCGTTGTGCTGGATGATTGGCGACTTCGTTTACGCTTAGTATTAACTGCACTAGGGGTGTGGCTAAGCGGTTATATGATTTTCTTTTTGATCGGGTTTAAACCGATTGGCAGCTTGGCGGTTTTTTTCGAAAAGTGGCGTTCTGGCTCGGCATTTTTCTTATGGCTAGAACCACATCTAAGCCAGTCAGCGATGTTGTTTTTAGCATTATCAGTGACCGCAGTAGGGTTCGTTGTGATAGCCGCATATTTGTGGCGCGAGAAGTTAAAAGTAACCAATATGGAACGTGCCCAAGGTATAAAAAGTGTGGAAAGCACAAAAGATCGTGAGCTGAAAAATGAGGGTTCCGTGTTTCTCGCCATGCAGTTTTCAATGGCGCTACCGCTGCTCGTTTCGCCCGTTGTCTTTCCTTGGTATCTGCTTCCGATTATATGTTTACTTGCACTGCGACCTAATCTGTTAATCATTTTATGGTCGCTTAGTATTCCGCTTTTATATGAAGTGCTAGGGCAATTTGCTTGCTGCAATGTATGGGCGCCAGCCACATGGCCAATTCACACGATCGGTATTAGCTTAATGTTAGCGATATTTATCTCGCTGATAGCCCGCGTTATTAAGGAATAGCCCGCGTTATTAAGAACAGGAACCAGCACTTTCAACCACCTTCGAACACGTCTTAACATCAGCCAGACAAAACCGTTAAGACGTACCATAATAGCCAAGGCTCGCTTTATCGAGACCCGACCCACAGCTTGATAACAGTCTGTGGCAATTCTGGTCGATACCCATTGGCGATGAAACAAAATAAAAAGGCCACCAAAGGCAGCCATCTTATTGATATCCATATCAGTAAAAATCTCTATCCATTTAAAACAACATCTTCACCTTGAATACTGACTGGGTAACACTCTAGCGCCTCATCTTCTTCTATACACTTTCCTGTGTGCAGGCTGAAATGTTGCTTGTAGAGTGGTGAGGCAACCACTAACTCTTGGTTTACGTCGCCGAGAATACCCCGTGACATAACATTGGCCTCGCCGATTGGGTCCCAATTGCTAAGCGCGAATACTTTTTCTTCGGTCTTTGGTAGATAGAACAAGGCTACTTGCTTGCTCTGGCCATTGTAATCGATTAACGCGCAGACACCGGAGTTTTCAACTAGGTCGTCTACCTGACATATAACTTTTGTGCTCATGATTAACCTACCGCTTTAAATTGACTGCGTTTCTTTTCAACGGCGGTTGCCGGGCGTAGCTGGCCACGTTCTTCAACGAACAATACGTTTTCATCTTCGCCGTCAGAATTCACGAACTGTCTGAAACGCTTTAATTTTTGTTTGTCGTTAACCGCGGTTTTCCATTCGCATTGATAGGTATCAATCACGTGCTGCATTTGTTTTTCTAGGTCAGCGCAAATGCCCAGCGAATCTTCGATCACCACTTCTTTCAGGTAATCTAATCCGCCTTCTAGATTGTCTAACCAAGTAGCGGTGCGTTGCAGCCGGTCGGCGGTGCGAACATAGAACATCAGAACTCGGTCGATATACCGCACCAGTGTTTCGGTGTCTAAGTCAGTAGCGAACAAATCGGCGTGGCGAGGTTTCATGCCACCGTTACCGCATACGTAGAGGTTCCAACCGGTTTCGGTGGCGATAACGCCAATGTCTTTGCTTTGCGCCTCGGCGCATTCGCGGGTACAGCCAGAAACCGCCATTTTAAACTTGTGCGGTGCACGCAAGCCTTTGTATCGGTTTTCCAGATCAATGGCTTGGCCAACACTGTCTTGCACGCCGTAGCGGCACCAGGTGCTGCCCACGCATGACTTTACCGTACGCAATGCTTTCGCGTAGGCGTGGCCGGTTTCAAAGCCAGCGTCAATAAGCTGACCCCAAATCTCTGGCAGGTCATTCATTCGGGCGCCAAACAAATCGACACGTTGCCCGCCGGTTATTTTGCAGTACAAGTCAAAGTCTTTGGCAACCTGCCCTAAGGTGATTAGCTGGTTTGGTAAAATTTCACCGCCCGGAACTCGTGGGACCACCGAATAGGTGCCATCTTTCTGCATGTTCGCCATGAAGGTGTCATTGGTGTCTTGCAGCGGTACTAGATCAGACTCTAATACGTGGTCGTTCCACAAAGACGCCATAATCGAAGCGACGGTTGGCTTACAAATATCGCAACCATGGCCGGAGCCGTGCACGCTGATAAGCTGATCAAAGGTTTTGATTTGTGTTGCTTGCACGATGGTAAACAGTTCTTCGCGAGTGTACTTAAAATGCTCGCACAGGTCAGTGTTTACTTCTAAACCGCGCGCGTCTAGCTCTGCGTCAATCACGTTTTTCAGTAAGGCCGCGCAACCACCACAACCGGTGGCCGCCTTGGTGCAACCTTTTACGTCAGCGACGTTTAAACAGCCGCCATCGATGGCGCTGACAATGTCGCCTTTCGTCACGTTATGACATGAACAGATTGATGCGGTGGCTGGTAAGGCATCGGCACCCAGTGCGGGTACCGCGCCATCACTGGCTGGTAATATGATATTTTCTGGGTTTTCTGGCAGTTCAATTTCGTTTAAGAAGTACTGCAAAAGGGTGTCGTATTCCGAGCAGTCACCTACCAGAGTAGCGCCCAGCACGTACTTGCCATCGCTGGAGACGTTCAGGCGTTTGTAAACACCTTCTCGCTCATCACTGAACACGAATGAAGCTGAATCGTCAGCATCGCCTTTCGAATCGCCAATGGAGCCCACATCAACGCCAAGCAGTTTTAACTTGGTGCTCATGTCGGCGCCGGTGAACGATTGAATGTCCTCGGTCAGTTGTGACACGGCGGCTTCGGCCATGCGGTAACCCGGTGCAACTAACCCGTATATGAAGTTACCCAATACGGCGCACTCGCCTATGGCAAAAATATTTTCATCTGAGGTTTTGCAGTTATAGTCGATCTGAATGCCGCCGCGCTCACCCACTTTAATGTCAGCATCGCGCGCCAGTTGGTCATAAGGCCGAATACCGGCCGAGAACACAACCATGTCGGTTTCGAGTTCGGTTTCGTCTGCGAATTCCATTTTAAGGCGACAGGTTTCGCCTTCGGTGATGCTTTGCGTTGCCTTAGAGGTATGAACGTGTACACCCAATGCTTCGATCTTGCGACGCAACATTTTGCTGCCGCCTTCGTCTAATTGTACGCCCATCAAGCCTGGCGCAAATTCAACTACGTGCGCTTCTAGGCCAAGATTTTTAAGCGCGTTTGCGCATTCCAAGCCAAGTAAGCCGCCCCCCACAACGACACCCACTTTCTTGCCTTTGGCCGATGCTTTGATATCGGCAAGGTCATCAATGGTGCGATACTCTAAACAGTGCTCTTGATCGCCACCCGGAATTGGCGGCACAAAGGGATAAGACCCAGTCGCTAACACCAATTTGTCGTAGGCAAACTCTTGCCCACCAGCCGTGCGCACCATTTTGTTGCGTCGGTCGACTGACTCAACGAAATCACCAAAATGGGCATCAACACCAATCTCGCGATAGTATTCTCGTGTGGTCAGCGCTAAGTCGGATGGCTCTTTGCCATCAAAGACTTCAGATAAATGCACGCGGTCATACGCGGGACGAGTCTCACCACCGATTACGGTAATGTCAGCGGCCACCTCACTTTTAGCGAGCGTTTCCACGTAATGATGCCCGACCATGCCATTACCAACGACGACGACTTTTAACTTATCCATATATACTTTTCTCAAAAACCCGTGTGTGTTTCTTTTCTGAATAGTGCTGAAATAGTACTTAGCCAGTTTTGACAATACAGCGGGTTGCAGTTCTTGCGATTTGTTTTCGCGATTTATTTTCCAATGGAAAGCAACAAACGTGCCAACTACTCGGCTTGCACTAAACCAAAGCGCAAAAGGCATCTAAATTTAATTGTGTTTTAGTAGTGCACTAAAGAGATGCAAAGAGCGCCCCATTCCGCACTGGCATGAGGCACTCTCGAAATCGCTCAATAATTGTGCGCTTAGAAAAGCTCGAAACTCACAACTCACAACTCACAACTCACAACTCACAACTCACAACTCAGAGCTTAGAGCTTAGAACTTATAACCGGCCCACAACCAGGCTTTTTGCGTGTCAACTTTGCCAAATGCGGCGTTGCCAGCTGAGTAGTCAGCAAACTTAATACCACCTGAAATGCTGTCACTGAACTTGCGGCTATAGACCAGGTTAATTTCGTCACCTAGGTCGTCAGCCCCATTCAAGGCCACCTCTGAAGAAAAGTCGTGATAAATCGCTGACCATTTACCGCCCGCGACTTTACCACCCACACTCAGGTAAACATCTTCAAGGCCTTGCTGTGGTGTGCCAAGAAATTGGTCACTCCAACCGTTAAACTTGTGCAGTGTGGCAAGAGGCGTTGAAAAACCGGCCTGCCCTGAATCACTGCCAAGGCGCTCAAAACCCACTTTAGCGGTTAAACCACCTAGCACTTCGGTAAACGTCATGCCCGCTTCTAATTTAAGGTAATCAGTATCAAAACTGTCGTTAATTTCTTGCGTGGCAAACTCAACCGCGTATGAGGCTTTGTTCTCGCCAATGGTTTGACTGCCAGTTAAACTTACACCGTAGGTGTCGATTGAGTTGCTCGCGGCGGTATCTTCTTCAAGCAAATACGCGTAACCCACCAATTTACCAATGGGCGTGGCGTACGATGAATTAAGAATCACGTCTTTGGTGTCTATGTCACTTTCGTCGGCGAAAATACGATTTCGCTTGTCTATGTAAGACGCGTTGATATTGAAGCCTTTGGCAGGTTTGTACTGAACTACCACACCGTCAAACGTTTGGCGATCTTGACGCCAGCCTACATGGCCAACGAAACGATGCCCGTCTAAGGTAAGTACTTGACGGCCCACTTTCACACTCAATGTTTCGCTTGAGTATTTGATAAAGGCTTGATCAAGCTCGGTGCCTTCAGGGTCAGCGATCACCGAGAATTGACCAGGACGAACACCCGCCGGTGGCACGCTGAAATCGTCGATCAGCTCGATCACGTTTTCTATTTCAACCTGAGCCGAAAAGCCCTCATAGTTGCCGCTTTTGTAACCCACGCGTGTTCGCAAGGTGAGTGCGTCAGCGTCTTCCAATGCGTTGTTTTGTTCTACGCCTTCGTAGCGCAAACGTAAATCGCCATAAAATGCTCCTGACTTATCCGCGGCCGTTACAAGGGGCGACATAGTCAATGTAGTGAGGGCTGACGCCACTATCACACCTTTTAAATTAGTAACTTTTTTCATACCAGGTCTCTCAATGCTTTGTGTTGTTAAATCGATAGCAGTAATGCTTGATATGGAAATAGCAAAAACTGTGCCAGCCTTTATTTACCACCTATAACCTCATGAATTTTATGAGTTTAACGTGTGACAACAGAATTTCACGTGACTATATTTTTTATGCTTAGAATGTGAATTTTCATTCTGAATTAGTGCAATAAATTAGGTTCTGCACCGATAGAATGCATTCTTTTATAGACCGATTTAAATGCACCGGTTTAAGGCATTGACCCAACATGTGCATTAAAAGCACTGCTTTAAGGCAGGGGTGAAATTGGTTTGCGATTTAGACAAGGGACTGTGGGCGTCGGACAGTTGGCATGGGGTTTGCTTTAAAAAATGTCATAAGACCTGATGGGGCTTATAAAACCACTTTGACACAAATTTAAATCACAGATGAATCAAAGTTAAACCAGAGTTTATTTAAACTTCAACTAGAAAAAGGTGCACCATGATTACCAATAGAGAACAAGTCACCGACATGATTATGTCGCGTAAAGTAACGAATAAAATCAGCTGGGCAAGTGTGGCCGATAAAGTCGGCTTATCTAAAGAGTGGACTACCTCTGCGTGTCTTGGCCAAATGGCCATGAACAAAGAGCAAGCGGAAACGGTTGGCGAGATTTTTTCATTGAGTGATGAGGCAATCGCTTGGTTACAAATTGCCCCTTACAAGGGCTCATTGCCGACTGCGGTGCCAACTGACCCATTGATCTATCGGTGGTACGAAGTAGTTAACGTTTATGGCACCACAATCAAAGAACTAATTCATGAAGAGTTTGGCGACGGCATTATGAGCGCCATCGACTTTTCAATGGACATTCAACGCAAAGAAGACCCAAATGGTGATCGCGTTGACGTGTTACTGTCGGGCAAGTTTCTGCCGTATAAAACCTATTAGCATCGAGCGACTAGAATTGAGCTAACAGTATTAGTCTAGCAGTATCCAAATAACGAGAAGCCTGAGCTGGCTAAATGGCCTAGCTCAGCGCTTCTTCAAGCTCTAACCCATGGTACAGAGACAGGCTTTTAAGGCTGGCTTTTGGAAAAGGTTTGTTGGTTAAGGTCGAGTGACAAGGAGCGCAATGATAATGCCCGACAGAACCAGCGAAACGCCTTGCCAAAACCGGATGGGATTTCGTTCAATCAGTGGCGGTAATACCTGATTTGCAAACTTTGCATTGGGTTGCCGCAGATCATGTACAAACTCAGACAGTTCGGCGTATCGCTTTGTCGGGTCGGCCTGTAAGGCTTTCTTTAAGGTTAAATCAACCCAGCCAGGCAGGTGGCGCTGCGCATCTAACACCGATTGGTAGACCAAGCGATTTTGCTCAGCACGATTAGTGGCTTTGGCGACGGCCGTACCATAGGGTGCCCGCCCACTTAACATGTGGTACGCAATGCAGGCTAACGAAAATAAGTCTGAACG
This sequence comes from uncultured Gammaproteobacteria bacterium, assembly GCA_964516915.1. Classification (GTDB taxonomy): domain Bacteria; phylum Pseudomonadota; class Gammaproteobacteria; order Arenicellales; family Arenicellaceae; genus Arenicella. The sequence goes on along the minus strand of CAZEXS010000042.1, from coordinate 18,313 downwards.
CTTAGTGCCAAACTCACCTAGGAAGTACTCCGGCGCGATGAATTGTGCAGTTCCCGGCATTTCCTGCGGAGCAACGCTGGTGTGTGTTTCCTCAATGCCCGACACAAAAGTGGAACCGAAGTCGATGATTTTTGCCGTGCCGTTGCTGTCGATCATGATGTTGTTTGGGCGTATATCTTGGTGCAACATTTCTTGACGATGAAATGCCTGCAGGCCCCGGGCGACTTGCTCAATGATTTGGCGCACTTGATCAAGGCTGGGGCTTGGGTTGTCGGTCATCCATTGCGCGAGTGATTGCCCTTCCACGTATTCGGTCACCACGTAACAGTAGCTGCGCGCTCGGTCAGACTTATACGCCTTTAGTACGTGCGCGTTGTTCAATCGTTTGGCAATCCATTCCTCCATTAAAAACCGCTCCATGTACCCGGGGTCTTGGCGGCCCTCGGTAGATGGCAACTTGATCACCACCGTTTTGTGTTTTTTCTCATCTTTGGCTAACACAACATGGCTTCGACTTGTCTTGTGTAGGTCACGAATGATTCGGTACCCGTCAAAGCTCATTCTGGCGCTCAGCTGGGGCGGAAACGGCAGGTCGTTCAGACGTTGGAGAAATTCGCTTGGCTTACCCGACGGCAAACTATCAATTCGGGCAATTTGTAAGGTCAGATTGTCGTCACTGCCCTGCTCGATGGCGTGCTCAACAATTTTTTGCGCTGCGAGGTTTAAGTCTGATTGATGAGTATTGATTGTTTTTACAACAAAGTCGTCGGCGACGTATTCATAAACGCCGTCGGTGCATAATAGAAATACGTCACCCTTTGTTAGGCTTAGCTCTGAATAGTCTATATCCAGCTGCTGGCTAATTCCCAGCGCTTTGGCCAAATAGCTTTTGTCTTCGGACACCACTACACGGTGTGGCTCGGTTAATACATCGACGGATTGTTTTTGAGCATTGATTCGACTTATTTGCGAATCACCCACATGCGCCAAGTATGCCGTGTTCGACTTGAGAACCAGCGCTGAAAAGGTGCACACATAGCCCTTGTCTTTATTTAACCTAAATTGGTGATTACGCTGATTTTGCGCAAATAACCAAGAGTTTGTAGCCAGCAGAACGCGTTTGACCGATGTTTTGGTGGTCCATGTTTCACTGGTTAAATAATAATCTTCTAAAAAGCTTCTCACTGATGTTTGGCTAGCGATGTGGCTAACCTCACTGGTGCTTATTCCGTCGGCAATGGCTAAGGCTATTCCTTTAGTACTGAGTTGCGGGTCGACCGGTTCCGCTGCACCATGACTGTCTTGATTGCTCGGTTTAGGGCCTTGATGCGAATATTGCCCTATTGAGCATTGTAATTGATCAGCCATAAACGTTTAACCACCGCCATAACAAGCGCCATGACGGTGGTGTTTTTTCTCTAATTGAATGATTGGTTCTATTAGATCACGTTTATCTAAGTCACGTTTATCTAAGTCACGTTCGTGAAGATCACGGTTGCCTAGATCACAGGTGCTTAGATCACAGTTGTCTAGATCACAGTTACCTAGATCACAGTAGTCGCTTGAGCACCAATTTTACGTTCTGGGCTAGTGCGCACATGGGTGTAATAAAGCGGTAGGCCAACCAAGCACAGACCACCAAATAAATTGCCCAGTACGGTGGGTATCTCGTTCCAAACAAGGTAGTCAACAACGGTGAACTCGCCACCCATGATCATTGAGAACGGAAACAAGAACATATTTACAATCGAATGCTCAAAACCCATGAAGAAGAACAACATAACTGGCATCCACATTGCCACCATTTTGGCCCCTGCAGAAGTTGAAATCATTGCGCCGACTACGCCCATCGATACCATCCAGTTACATAACATGCCACGAATGAAAATGGTGAACCAGCCACCTATGCCGTGGGTTTGATAACCGAGGGTACGAGACTCACCAATGGTCGCTACTTTAGCTGCAAGCGCGCCGCCGTCCGTGTTGAAGCCGTAAGTTAAGATAAATGCCATCATGGTAGCGGTGGTTAATGCACCGGCAAAGTTGCCAACAAATACCAAGCCCCAATTACGCATCACCTGCCCTGTGGTCACTCCTGGGCGTTTATCCAAAAGAGCCAGTGGCACTAAGGTGAACACACCGGTCAGAAGGTCAAATTTCATCAGGTACAGCATGATAAAGCCGACCGGAAAGAGAATCGAGCCAACCAGTAAAGACCCGGTCTTAGTGGCGACGGTAATCGCAAACACGGCCGCTAATCCTAAGATTGCCCCAGCCATGAATGCCCGAATCAGCGTATCTTTGGTGGACATATATACTTTGGATTCGCCAGAATCCACCATTTTTGTTACAAATTCAGAGGGTTCTAAATAAGCCATTTCTCTATTCCTACGTTACTTTAATTTATCTTGAACCTTAGGTAAAGCAATTAGCATGCCAACAATTATTTGACTTGTGCTTGACTGACAGCAAGCCTATGTCACTTAGCTGGGTCACTAGAACGCTCTATAATCGAACATACAATCCTGTCTATGCCCGATAATGTCGCATTTCTAGATCAATCAGCGTCGGCAAAGGCCGCCCGTACTTGGTCAATAATGGAGTAAAGGTACTTAGAACTGGCTTCTTCTAACGCTATGCACTTTAATAGACCTTGTTGCACCGCATCAGAATTGCTGTCACTTAACATATTGCGCCATGCATTGGCGCCTTGCAGCTCGGCATCGGCCTGAACGGCCAGTTGATCGGGCAAACTTAGGGTTTCAAAAACTTGATAGTAGGCATCACGCGCGGCGGGCAGTGGCTGTTTAATTTGTTCGGCCATGGACTCGTCTATGGAGTAAATGGCGTCAATGGTACTGGCAATTTCATCTTCGCTGGCTGAGCATCTCATCAGCCCTTCTCTGAACTGCGGCAATTGCTCTGCCCAGTACCGGTAACGCTGGGCGGCCCCGCGTTCTAATAAAGCCAAGAAGTTAGGCAATGCCTGTGGCGGAACGGCGCCGATAAACGGGGCAAGCAATTCGCCAAATTGGGGGACAGCTACTTTAGACATGTGTGGTTCTCCTAGAATTCATGTTCACTCTTCTAGTATGGCACTTACGACCCTTTGCCTACCTACGAAAATTAATAGTCTTTCCAGTGCAAGATGGCCTTAAAAACATTAAAGAAAATGCCGCACCGCCATAGTCGGTAGTCGCCTTTATGTCGTCAGACAAGCAAAATCATTAAATTTTGTGATAAGTGAACGGTAAATCAGGTCTCAGATACCAATGGCTTTCAACAAACAACTGCTAACAAACGACTAATAGCAAACAACTAATAATATAGGTACTGCCCATGCGACGTTCCATTTTTCTATTTGTGTTTTGTGTTTTTGCGTCGGCGCCGACCTTCTCACAAGAGCTTACTTTGAATTCTGGTGAGCGCCAAATTCAGCTTATTGAACTCTATACGTCTGAGGGTTGCAGCAGTTGCCCGCCGGCCGATCGCTGGCTTAGTAGACTCAAAACCCACGACCGACTTTGGAAAGACTTTGTGCCAGTGGCCTTTCACGTTGGGTATTGGGATTACATAGGCTGGAAAGATCGTTTTGCCAAACATGAATACGCGCAGCGTCAGCGTCGCTACGCGGCAGAGTTTAATGAATCGACGGTTTACACACCTGGAGTGCGGTTGGCTGGACAAGAATGGCGTAATTGGTTTCGTGCGGGCTCCGAAATACCTGAAGCACCAGCAAAAGCCCTACCCGGAAATCTATCACTGAATATTAGCCAGGGTGGTAGCTTTAAGGCCAGTTTTAGCAATGATTTGGGTTCTGAATTCAATTCAGCCCAATTAACGGTTGCGATACTGGGTCAAGATTTAAACACTCAAGTTGAGCGTGGGGAAAACAGAGGCCGTTCTCTGGATCATGATTTTGTGGTGCTGGCGAACACGACTCTTAGCAGTCAAATTAAAGGTCAAGAATTCACCTGGGCCGGCACACTGCCTTCACCAAGCGTCAAAGCTGGAGAATACGCAGTCGCGGCATGGGTGAGTGTCGGCGGTAGCCAAAAACCGATTCAAGTGCTTGGCGGGCCATTAACCGAAGATCTGCTTTAGCCACAGATCTTCATTAATCCCAGATGCTTTTTGATCAATAATTTATAGAGAACATCAAAAAAACAGCGCAAAAGTGAATCCAAATAGCCTAAAAGTGCGTCAAAGCTTATAAGAACCCATTTAATTTGAATAAACTCACGAGGATTCACTTATATGACAGCACTGATGACCACGGCTTCTGCGAGCAATTCTAACGAACACAAAGCGCACGCTCTATTGTCTTACATATTGATGGCCATTGGCTTGTTTACCGCCATACCGCTGCTGATCGGCGCAATCTGGGCAATGTTAAAGAAAAACGCGGCGCTGGGGACGATTTACCACAGCCATTTGGTGAATGTAACGCGCGTGTTCTGGTGGAGCCTGTTTTGGTGGATCGTTGGCGGTATCTTCGCGCTCGTCGTCATCGGCTATGCGGTGTGGGCCGTGGCCTGGTTATGGGCTTTATACAGAGTTGTTGATGGGCTGGTTAAGATACTGTCCGACCAACCGTACCCCGTTTAGAGCCAAAATCTCGATATAAAAACCCATATTCAAACCGTTCTTCGCTGTTAGCCATTCAACTGTGAAGAACGGTACTGACTTGGAGTCATGCCCACCAGTTTTTTAAAAAACGTATTAAAGGTGGCTTTGCTGTTGAAACCACACTCATGCATGATATCAATCATTGTGCGCGAGGCGTTTTTGGAGTCACCGAGTAGTTTTTGCGCTTCCGCCACACGATATTTATTCACAAACTCAAAAAAGTTCTGATTAAAACTGCGGTTGATCACGTTAGATAATGTTCGCGGCGGCAGCTCAATCTGATTTGCCAGCTGCTCTAGGGTCAAAATGTTAGCCAAATGAGGTTTTTGGCTTTCCATATAGCCTTCGACTTTTTCTACCAGTTCAGTACTGACTTCAGCAACGGCATCAGGCGAAGCATCGCTTTTCTCGACCCCTTCAAACATGGACGATCGGCTCAAACTGAAAAATATTAGCGCACTGACCAGTAAAAATGTCGTGTAGTTGCCGGTTAAACCCATGATTTCGAAATCCACAGTAAAGTTAATGTGAATCGAGAGAATGATTGCAATGGCCACAAATACAGCCCAAACACGAATAACCGTAAAACCGATGACTAATAAATTAAGCCAACCGAAATCAATTTTCTCTAGGCTTGAATAACGGTCTCGTATTTGTTGCCGCGAATGTCTAATATCGATTAGGCAAAGAATACTGAAAAACACTCTCAATGCTTCGCGAATTAAGCCAGATATATGCACCCATAATGAGTTGTGCTCTGGTGGAGTCGATTGTAGCAATTCAATTTTGGATTCCGAGCTCAGTATGAAAAAGTCGGACACCATGTAAATCATAAAAAGTGCGGCAGGCAATAGATAAAGCATGTCCCACTTTTTGAGTTTAAAATCCTTATAGACAAATGACCGTATGTACCACAGAAGAAGCGGGCCTTCTAACCAGTATGCAACCTCAAAAATTCGATATAAATTAGGCGAAAAATCCAGCGCAACAAACCGAAACTCCGCCCCAAAGTTGACCAAGATGTGCATCGGTATTGCGGCTTGCGTCAATAAAAACCCGATCAGAAAGTAGTCATTGCGATGCCGGTCGTGGTCCACAATAGAAATAAGCAATGCAAAAAGAATGCATTGATATATTGTGACCAGCAATATTATGTCATGTGTATTGAATATGAGTCTGTCCACTCTCAGGCTCCTCTTCATTTTTATTATATGAAGAAGTATAGCCCAAGTTCAAAAGAGATGACATTTGAGAGAGTGATTAACTCTCGAGCTGGTGGCCAGCGATTAAAGGCTTATTTCATGACTAACTCCATCTTACCAAACACACTTGCGTCGATATAAGCACGATTTTTGTCGCCGTTAACTGGCTTAATATCGTGAGAAGTAATGAAGTTTTCTCGCCCCTTTGCAGGGTCATCTGCGTCACAATACGCAATCATAAAACCCATTTTCTTGCCGTTGCTGAGAATTATCGGATCCGGCGCGGGCATAGAGTCTGTATAGGTTTCATCATAGATTTTGAGGCTGACCTCCCAAACAATCAAGCCGCTGCTGCCCTGCTCTCGCTGCCATTTACTCTTAATGTGATTATTTAATGAAACGACTTCACCTGAGTCGCCAATATCGACGGCTTGATTATCCAGTGAAATATGGTAAGCGAACGCGTTGTAAGACTTATGATGAAGGCCGCCGGATGAGTTTTCATCAATCAAGACTTCAAAAATATCATCTTCCCAGTATCTTACCCGTGGGTTTGCCGTTCGATCTAGCAGTACGTCGTCAGACATTTCGGCTAATACAAATAATCGTTCAGGCGTCCAGACGATTTTAAATCGACCGGAAAAATCCGTCGGGTCTGTTTTATCGCCCATAATAAATTGGTCAATGGCATGCCACTTTGCAGCGGCCCAGGCCTCATCATTAGGCTTACCGTCAATAATTGGCGCGTTTTCGGCCATGGGTGCACGGTACGGCTGCGCTTCGACAATAGGTAAAGATAACAGCAGCGTTACTATGACGATAAAAACAGCATTGGTACGTTTTATCATTGATTAACTCTATATAGGCTTAGACATGATTATCAGGCTTTGCCTTGATCAGGCGCTGAGCATAATTGTTTAAAGCGCTAAGTGATGTTTAAAACGCTAACGCTAAGATTTACCAAGCTTTTCACGTATTATCTAAACACAGATCAATATCAGCTCTGAAATACCGAAAAATTTGATGCGAGACATCATCGCTCAACATGAGCTGCTCGTGTTGTTCAACTTCTTGAAAAACTGAAACTTGAACGCTCTAACGATGTTTTAGACAAAGAAAATGAGTATGGGTTCGCGCATTGCGTAAACTTGAACGTTCAAATTCACGTAAATCGCCATACTTTGTCGACGATTAAAGGTATCAAAGCGCAACATTTAGAAACCGAGACACTACTCGGCAAAAATAAACAATTATAATGTTGGAGATTAACTAATGAAGACCAAAATAGGAGACATGCGCCGCAAAGTAATCGGCTCAGCTCTATTAGCGGCGACTCTTGCCGCTGGTAACAGCGCATTTGCGCAGTCCGATGGCGATGTGAATGCAGATGGCGCGCAATCGCTTGAAGAAATCATCGTGACGGCAAACCGCAGATCGCAGAGCATTCAAGACGTTTCAGGTGTTGTGCAATCAATGACCGCAGAAGAAATTCGCAGCGCTGGTATTACCGAGCTTCGTCAATTGCAAATAGCGGTACCTGGTTTGAGTATTGCAAACCAAGAAGGAAACGTAGAAATATTCATTCGAGGCGTTGGCTCGGCTAACAATACAGAACTGGGTGACCCTGCTGCAGCACCTCACCTAAATGGTGTTTACATCCCTAGACCTAGAGGCCTCGGCGGCATGTTCTATGACCTCGAGCGTGTCGAAGTCAATAAAGGGCCTCAAGGTACTCTGTACGGCCGTAATGCGTTGGCTGGCACCTTAAATATCATCACAAAAAAGCCATCGTTTGATGAAACAGACGGTTATATGAATATAGAAGCGGCCAGTCGTGGCGGCTTTGGTGCTGAAGGTGCGACTAATATCGGCATTAACGAAAGCAGCGCTTTTCGTGTATCAGGCTATTTTAACGAGCGAGACTACGGATTTAATAACGTTGGAACACAGTCATTAGACCCTGCTGGCTTACAAGAAGATTATGGTGTTCGATTCAGCTACCTGAATGAGATCAGTGACCGCACTGAACTGTTAATCGTGGCTGACTACGGTATGGAAACTGGCACCGGTTACCCTGGCGCGAATATCAGCCAAGCAATTCGCAGCACTGGCCTCAGAGCTGATGACTTGAATTTGCGTGACGTTCGTTACCGTGGGCTGCAAGGCGAGATGGAGAATGAAATTGCTGGAATACAAGCCGTTTTTACCCATCAATTCGACGGCTTCGATTTTGAGTACAACGGTTCGTTCCGAACTGTTGATTTCTACCAACGTAACGCCGCCTCGGATGGCATTGACTATGAAGGTATTAACGCCCTAGACGAAGACAACTTCAGTGGCCAATTTTGGCAACAGCGCTCAGACGCATTTGTACAAGAGATCCGCTTTTCGTCAAATAACGACGGTCCATTGCAATGGTCTGCTGGGCTTTTTGGTTTCAAAGAAGATCAAGAAACCGGATTTTTCTCATTGGCTGATAAGGGCTACTGTTGTTTTTCTGGCGTCGAATTCACCATGCCAGACGTCAATGGCGAAGCGTTTGCGATCTACACCGACATGACCTATGAGTTCACTGACCGCTTTAGAGGCATCGCCGGTTTACGCTACACCGACGAGTCAAAATCTCGTTTCGGAGTTGGCGGTAACTGGGCTCTGGTTCTTGGCGGTGCAAATTTTGCATGCTGCGTAGCCACACGACTAGGTACCGAAGGTTTCGTTCCAGCCCTACTGGACCGACCGAACTTCGATGTTGAAAATATATCCACACCACAAGAACAGGCACAATTTTTACTAGAAGGCATTATCACGCCTGGCGCACGCGACACGTTGACTCAACAAATTGCTGCGGTGGCTAATGGTGGCGCGAATGGCGACTGTTTTGTTCGGCCAGACATCGATAATGGCTTTGTAACCTGCCCTGATAACGGTCTATTTACTTACACAAACTTGACCATTCCGAGTCAACAAGTAGGTGAATCTGAAGCTGATTACGCTGACTTTCGTATTGGTTTTGAGTACGACGTAAGTGAAGACCACATGGTTTACGCTAAAATTTCATCTGGCCATAAAGCCGGTGGTTTTAACGATAGCTTTCAAGGACTTGTTCCTGAGATTTTCGAACCTGAAGATATCGTTGTTTATGAAGCTGGTTCTCGCCTAAACTACGAGGCGTTTGGAAGCCCGGCTACTTTTAACGCCACTGCTTTCTATTACGATTATTCCGATCAAGTATTTCAAGACTTGACCTGCATTAATTTAGACCCTCGTCTCGGCCAATGTAATGGCTTTGCGTTGGTTAATAGAAATGTTGGTTCATCAGAGGTTTACGGCCTAGAACTTGAAAGCCGGATGAACTTTGCTAACAACTTCTCTGCCGACATCTTCGCTACATTTTTGAACAGCGAAATTACCGACGGCATAGTTGCTGATGTACGTGAGCAAGACTTTGGTAATGGTGGCATTACGCCGACCATCGATCTTTCAGGCAACCGTCTACCGTTGCAATCAAATGTTTCAATTACCGCGCGTATTGCTCAAGAGATTGAACTTGCTGGTGGCATGTTTGATTGGCAGATTCTTGCAAAATATCGATCTGACTACTTCCTAAGTCAGTTTAACGAGCAAGACATCACCCGTTTGGATGGTACTATTGGTTCGGCCTTAGAAGTAGGTCACCCAGAGCGTCAAAGCGCGTTCACTACAATCAATATTGGTGCTGGTTATACAACATCTGATGGCAAATATCGGATCGAAGTTTATGGGCAAAACATCACGGATGAAGTTGCGTCTCAAAAAGCGATTATTGGCAACCAACTCAATCTTCGATTTTTGAATGATGCTCGAACGTACGGAGTACGTGCCATTGCTCGATTCTAAATAGTTTTTTACCCTCGGTTACCGTGAGGCAGATACTTTATCTGCCTCACGGTAATTTTCCCAAATTGGTAAATCAACGAATTCCTATAACTAATTCCTACAGTTTCGATGGAGCTCCTCCATTCTAGGAAAAGCACGTACAGGATAAACAAATGAGAACTCCCCTCAGCATATTCGGGCTCGCGCTATTAATGAGTGCCTGCGGGTCCAATAACACCCAAGACGCGAAAGCGTCGCCCGATACAGTATCGGCAAATGCCCAAACCTCTACCACGGCCTCTACAACCAAGGCTGCCACTAATTCTTCTGAGTCGATTTGGCCAAATCGTCCAGATAGCCCTCCTCTGCGGGCCGATATAGAACAAAAAGTCAGTGACGTAATGGCCAAAATGAGCACCGCTGAAAAGGTCGGTCAAATCATTCAGCCGTTAATCAGTCATGTAACACCAGAAGACGTTAAAAAATATCATTTAGGCTCGGTGCTAAATGGTGGCGGAACCACGCCTGACAACAATAAATACGCCACGATCTCAGATTGGGCAGAATTGGCTGATGCTTACTACCAAGCGTCAATGGACGAGTCTGACGGCAAGGTCGGCATCCCCATCATTTGGGGCTCGGATGCGGTACACGGCAATAACAACCTATTTGGCGCCACCTTATTCCCGCATAACATAGGTTTAGGCGCCGCCAATGACCCAGAACTCATCGAAAGAATTGGCGAAGCAACGGCCATGGAATTAGCCGTCACCGGCCTTGATTGGACCTTTGGGCCTACTGTAGCTGTGGTCAGAGATGACCGCTGGGGCCGAACTTACGAATCATACTCAGAGTCGCCGGAGATTGTCGGCGCGTATGCCAAAAGGATGATCAAGGGTATTCAAGGCGAAGCCGTAACTGGGGAGTTTGTTCCTGGTAAAATCATTGCCACCGCCAAGCATTTCTTGGGCGACGGCGGCACCACAAACGGCATTGATCGCGGCGACACAGCCGTTGATGAGCAAGAACTGATGTCGATTCACGGCGCCGGCTATATTTCGGCTCTGGACAGCAATGTGTTGACCACCATGGCGTCGTTTAATAGTTGGAATGGCAAAAAACTGCACGGCCATAAATATCTATTAACCGATGTGCTAAAAGAACGCTTAGGCTTCACCGGTTTTGTGGTTGGTGATTGGAATGGACACCGCCAAGTTCCAGGTTGCACCGTGGTTCGATGCCCGCATGCGATTAACGCCGGGCTTGACATGTTCATGGTTCCGGAAGACTGGCGAGAGCTGTACGCGAACACCCTCAAAGACGTTGAAAACGGCGATATTCCGGCGAGCCGTCTGGATGATGCAGTGCGCAGAATTCTGCGGGTCAAATTTCTTGCGGGGCTATTTAACGCAGGCCGAATCAAGGATCGTCCACAACTCAAACAAGCCGACATGGTGGGCAGTGAAAAACATCGCCTTATTGCTCGAGAAGCTGTACGTAAATCATTAGTACTTCTAAAGAACAATGATCAAGTGCTGCCGATTATGCCTAAGCAAAATGTGTTGGTCGCAGGGCAGGCTGCTCATAATATTGGTCAGCAGGCTGGCGGATGGACGCTTTCTTGGCAAGGCACTGGCAACACCAATAAGGACTTTCCTGGTGCCACCAGCATCTATCAAGGCCTGTCATCAGCCATCAAAGGTACCGGTGGTGAAGCGATTTTAAGCGAAGACGGCAACTGGCAGAAAAGTGACTTCAGTAACCAACAGTCACCCGATGTGGCCATTGTGGTGATCGGCGAAGAGCCCTACGCAGAATGGCATGGCGATTTAGCCAACATTGAATATCAGTACGGTTTGAAAGCCGATTTGGCCTTACTTAAGAAGCTAAAAGCCGACGGTATTCCGGTCGTTACGGTTTTTATCAGTGGGCGGCCTTTGTGGGTTAACAAAGAGCTAAATGCATCTGATGCATTTGTTGCGGCCTGGCTACCCGGTACTGAGGGCGCTGGAATCGCTGACGTCATTGTTGCCGACAACACAGGCAAAGCAGCTCATGATTTTCAAGGAAGACTGTCGTTCAGCTGGCCGAAACGCATGTCACAAAACCGTTTGAACCGTGATCAGGATAACTACGACCCGCTTTTCCCTTACGGCTATGGCTTAACTTACGCTGAGCCACAGGAAGTAAGCAACAACTTAAATGAAAGTTCGGCTCGAAAAGCGCAAGACCCAATCGCAGACATCTGGGTGTTTGTTTCTCGTACCAACTCACCGTGGGAAATCGAGCTGCGAGCCTCTGGTAAACCAGCTGTTACGGTACGTGGTAATTCTGAGAAGTCGGGCGACGGTAATCTAGCCTTGTCTTCGGTCGACAAAGATTCGCAAGAAGATGCACGCAGATTGCAATGGCTTGGTGCCGGAACACTGGCATTTACCACGCCGATGGCAATCGATCTTAATGACTTACAAAAAGACGACGGTGCAATCCAGTTCGATATTAAGGTCAATAAACAGACCGTTAACGACCTTTCTCTCGGCCTAGGCTGCGAGCCCGATTGCAAAAACGAAGTGCCTTTGACTGGGTTATTTAACTCAGAACACGAAGAAAACTGGCATAACGTTAATGTGAAACTCGCTTGCTTTAGTGATGACGGTGGCATTCTGAGTAAAGTTAGCGATATTTTCGTGTTGCAATCAAGCAGCCCTGCTGATGTGTCTGTCGCGAACATTAAAGTAGTAAAAGGCGACAGCCTGGAGGGCAGCACCACACTGAACTGCAACTGATAGCTGTAATTATATAGTTAATGATATAGCTACAACTATTAGCAGTAAAAGAGTTAAGCTGCGCCACGTCCCCCTTAGTGTGGCGCAGCTTATCTCGCATTATTTTTGACTGAAAACTGTTAGATGCACTGAAACAGCCTTAATCAAGGAGTCTTAAAAAGGATCTATCAGTCTTGACAAGGAGCTAGCAGTCTAAAAAGAAGCTCTAGCAGTCTAAAAAGAAGCTCTAGCAGTCTAAAGAGCCTCCTAAAGGCGTTCTGAAAAAACTTTATTCCTGATTGCTCGATGGTTAGCGAGAATTCATCCAGAATTCGATCACTACGTACGTGCCAGATCAAACCTTCGATAATTAGTCACAACGGCCGGGCATGTTGGCAATCCATTCACGTATCAAGGCTACGCCCTCTGAATGGCTAAGCGAACGACCTAGTTCAGGCATCATTACGGACGGCAGGGTTGATTCCAGCCTGAATGTAAATATTGATTCGTCAGGTTTACCCGGCACAATGCCAAACTTTCGATTGCCAGTGCCGGTACCGGCGGCAATGGGTAGTTTGCACAGCCCCAAACTTTGGCCACTTTTATCGGTCGGCTCAAGCAACAAACCCGAAGTATCTGCTGGGCCAACCGCGTTATGGCAATGTGAACAGTTGATATCCAAATACGAACGCGCTCGATGATCAAGAGATTGACTATCATCACCCCAAAGTGCGTTTTTTGACCAAGCATTCAGCGATTCGACCTCTTTCGCCAAACCATCTGTTGACGAATTCGGCAAGCCGGTTAACAAGCCTTGATCAACCCAAGCCGTAAGCTGGTTGGAGCGACCAGATTTGTAAACATAATCTTTATCCAGGTGCCGAGCCTTCGGTCCAATGGGAATAATTTCACGCGTCGTTGCATTGGTGGCATGGCAACCCGCACATTGGTTTTCATTTGGCACCACATAGGCGAAGTCTTGTTGCTTGCCTTGTGGCTTGTCTTGTTGCTTTGCTTGGTAATCTACTAAACTCAGCTGCTTTATGTCACCAGTGCGTTTCAGCACCGCTTCGGTTTGGCTTGCATTCCAAACATACGGCAAGGCAACCCAACCCGCTTCACGGCGCACCAACAGCCTTGTTTCGATAAGTTTGACCTCATCTAGTCGCAGACCGGCCACCAATTTCTCTGCCGTTTCATCAAGCGCTTTTAGCACTGAACTATCGTCTTGGCCTTGGCTTCTAGGATAATAAAACGTTTTAGATATGATGGTGCCGATAGGAAATTTAAATGTATCGGTCGCATCGAATACCGCCGCTTCGCCAGTCGGTACCCACACGGTTCTCAGTTTATGGGCATAGTCAGAAAATAACGGCGTATTCAAATCATAAGCCACTACCCGATCAGCAAACTCAAGCGTTACCCCTTGCAGATCAAGAATATTCCAATCGCTGAGTTTGGTGGGTTTTCCTTCAGCGTGAAAAACCGGGCTACCGATATCTGAGTCTTGGCACGCCGTTAAGCTAAATAGCGAAACCAATAAGCAAGCAAATAAAGCAATGCGCTGCATATAACTAGCTACAGCTGGAGTGTGATTTCAGGCAACTTTTTCAAATCACAATTGTGATTACTCATATCGACAGCTGGGTTTTTATTGCCATTAGGGCTGTCGGCATTCAACATAGCTGCGTCGCCGTTATTAATGCATATACGCTGATCGTCTGCCCATTCACCATTCGAAAAACGCTCACTATTGTAATAACCATCCCACAATACATCGGGCAGAGTTCCAGTTAGCCCAAACATGGCGATTTTAAGCGCCTTGAGGTCTAGACCATCGGGCGAATTACCCCCACCTGAGAAGGTATTTCCGTAAATATAGATGGCTTCTGGGTATGGGTCATAGCCTTCAACCGCTTCAAAATCAGAATAGTTAGCGGAGTAAACGCTGGAAATAATCACGTTAGCCGTTTCATTATCAGAAACCTCATTATTGAAAATTTCTACGTGATCGTTTGAATTGACAATAATGCCGCTGCCGGCCGGCACACTTGCAACAGGGGTACCTGCATGACCAAAATTATCGGTATTATTGCTGTAAACCTTATTGTTAAAAATACGAGTGTATTTGCCCTCTTGCGGTAAATTCGGCATGTTAAACACCAAAATGCCACCGGTGTTGTTGGTCGCTACGTTGTTATACACATCAGCGTTCAGTGTGTTTTCTATCTCTATGCCGGCCACATTGAATTCAGCGCGATTGTTCCGCACGATCACGTTCTTAGACTGGCCAATATAAATACCGGCATCCGACGCGCCGATTGCGACGTTTTCTTCCATTAATACATTGGTTGTCTGCACTGGGTAGATACCGTAAGCGCCATTTTTCGTGCTGTGACCATTGGTCCATTCGGTGCGCACACGACGCACGATAATATTGTTTCCTTCGCTGATTTTTAGTGCATCGCCAATGGTATCTTCGATGGCCAAATCTTCCAAGGTAAAGTCACTGGCGGTGACCAACAAGCCCTCGGCGCCAGCCACCTGCTGACTGAACGAGAGAATGGACTTATCCATGCCCTCACCCCGAATGGTGACTCCGTCAACGCTAAGGCTCAAGCTGCGGTTAAAAGAATGCTTGCCCGCCGGAATAGTAATGACATCGCCTGCTTTGGCGTCTAACAATTGGGTTTGTAAGACTTCTTGATAGCTGGATTCAGAAATCGTTTCAGTGCTCTGGCCTTTCGGTTGAGAGCTGTTATCGCAAGCGCCGAGTAAAACAAGCAAGCCTAATAAAACCGCTACCTTTGTGTATTTCAATCTTCTACCCTCACCTTTTATGTAAAGACAGTGACCGTGGAATAACCCAGCCACAGGTTTGTTACACAATGATTATGTTCATTAGCATTAGGGATATCAATCCCCAGACTACAAGAAGCACATTAAAGTAATGCTGATGCTGATGCTGATGCTGATGGTAATGCTAAACAAACCCGAAGAGCGTGACCGTTGTACTTGCTTAATACACTTTCATAATGAGTTAAATATGCATGAGAAAATTTGTTACTACTGTTCGTAGCGTAAGGCGCCGTAAATCGATTCTCTAATACGCCTCTCTTGGTCATGCTGACCTTGCAAAAAGTACACATCGGATAGTTTCATCAAGGCACTCACTCGGTGTCTACTTTCCTCGAGCACCCTTTTGTACAAACGCTCTGCACTACGGTATTGCTTTGAAAAGAAAGCCGCATCGGCCGCACGTTCTAACCATAATGGGGAAACCATGTCGTTTTGCGCCAACATCTCGGTGACGTCACCAGCAAAAGACAGCGATTCATCAAAACGTTTTTGCCACAACAATGAAAAGTAGTACTGCTCTGCGACTATGTAGTCTTCAGCAAATTCATTCCATACTTGATCAAATTTAAGCTTGGCGATCGCTCCTTGATCGAACCACCCTAGGCTCCGCATCAGCTCACTTGCTTCGCGTTTATTCAAACGAATCGAATTGGCTAAATTCGATAATGTGGCTTCAGACTCTTCTGGGCGCCCCGCAATAAAACCGATGGCGGCCTGTAAAACCTGCCAACGCACGTCGTCCGGCCAATTCATCTGTGCCCTTAATGCGATTGATTGCGCCGCGTGAAACAAACCCAAGTTGGCGTGAGCGATCGCCAAGCCAGACTGCACTGCCGGGCTATAACCGATTAGTTCTGAAGCATCTTCTAGATCGGACACGGCCTGTGCAAACTCACCCTGTTTTAGCTTAGAGCAACCTGACGCCCATTTCGCCACGCCAGATATTAAGGGCTCAGGGTGCTCAAAGTTTTCAAGCGAAGATGACGACGGAGAATCAAGAAGTAACCTCAAAATCTCACTGTTGGCCTGCATGGTTTGCAGCGCCGCCGTATTGTAAATATCAATGAAATCGTACGGTAGCTGAGGGGGTAAACAATACTTTATTTTTTGCGTTTGCTGATAATAGTGGTTCCATTTATCAACAAATAGATCGCGTCGCCCTGGTGCAATCAGTGGTTTTGGTGAGTCAGCCTGATCGGTTCTTAAAAAAAACGCATCAATAAAAAAATTCGCCGCCCCTGTATCGTTTAAGTCACCTGAAAATGAATATTTATCGAGACTAGAACCCGCCGCGTTAACCGGGTGTTTTTGTTGTTCTAGAAAAACGAGCTGCTCACCAAGTTCATTGCTCACTCTTAACGAATACTCGCCAGTTCGAGTGTCAATCGAGACATTGATTGAATACCATTGAAATGGTTGCAGGCTAAAAAGCTTTTTAGGAATGCTGTTCGACATATGGCGTAAGGTGCCACCGTCATTAAATAGCCAAAAGCCTAAGCCGTTTTTTTGCATTTTAAAGTGGGCTTGGCCCGCCAAAGCTATATTAAATGGCTCGGACGGGGTCGGCGTCATCAAGGCAAAGCCAACTTCAAGAACACCGCCGTTAACGGTGGGGAAATAGCCTTGAAACTCAGGAAAATCGTTATTGTCTGCGCGGTCTTTCAAGTGCAAAGACCGTGCACCACGAAATGCGTAATTAGAATTTACCGCTACCACCGAAGATATGTTTTCGAACAACTCGAAAGTGTCAGGGCCACTGGCCATATCGATACTTTCAAAGTCGTAATCGATATTCACTGACCCTAGAAACCCAGTTTTAAAGCCGGTTAAACAGCCGATAACGATTAACGAGAGAATAAGACGCTTTATCATAAACTTTGTTGGTATTCGTTTAGCCAGTCAACCCAAACTTTTATAGATTGCTTACGATATTCGAGCGATGCATTCGGGACGAACCCCTTTGTTTGGCCAGTCTGTATACTCAGGGCTTGAATCGACGATCTCCTCACCTGCGATATATCGCTACTCAAACCGCTTACCAGACCACGCAATAATTCAACCCTTTGAGTAGGCGATATATGCACAAAGTCACTTGCCAACGCACAGGCGGCTTTGTCTCTCACTAGCGCACTTGAATCGTTTTTAAGGTTATGTATTAGCTTATCAATCACAATGTCGCTTTGGCTTGAGCGAGCGATGCCCCATTGAACTTGAATTTTAAGGGATGGGTCGTCAGTATCGAGGTCGGCGATCAGGGCCTCTTCGATTTCAGGGCTCTTCCAACCTAAGCGCCAAAACACCGACGCTATACGTGATTTTTTACGATTGTTATCGGTTTCTAGATAGAGCTCAGTCAATATTGGAATCGCACCGTAGCCAAAGCCCTTTATATCCTCAATAGGCACTCGGTCTAAATCAAGCAACTCTGCGATGGCGATTTTATTATTACTTTGTTTAACAGCGTCGAGCTCGTCTTGCTTAATCGGCTGCTCAATAATCGGCTGCTTGGACAAAGTAACTGGGGGAAAATCAGTCCTGATTTGCGGCTCCGGAGTGGCACCGGCGCGACTAACCACATAAGCAATGATGGCGATAACCAAAAGCAATCCCGCCAGCTTTATCTCTCTCAAACTCAATCCCATGACGAATATATCCAATCTCTCCAAACTGACCTGTATTTAAACATAAACTGGCGATTGAGGTAATAAAAACGACCTTTATCGCAAAGAACTCCATTCAGTGTGATTCGAAATACAAGATTGCTGAAATGCCGTCTGATTTAGACGATTATCACAATCAAATTAAATCGTTCATTATTCGAGCAAACGGCGTCAAAACTCTCGCCTTAAGAAGCCTTAAAAAGTACATATCACGGCTTGACTCAATTAACACTCGGGTGTATCTTCACGCCTCTTCAAAATGCCTAACATTATTGAAGAATAAGGATGAGATGGCTATGTAGCTCAGTTGGTTAGAGCACAGCATTCATAATGCTGGGGTCAC
>CAZEXS010000041.1:0-30527 GCA_964516915.1 uncultured Gammaproteobacteria bacterium | reverse complement strand
GCACACTACGTGTGCTTGGACGCGCAGAAAATGCGCGCCCGTTTTAAAGGCGTTAAGTGTTTCTATGAATCCAGAAGAGAAATTCATAAGCCTCATTGAGAAAGTAATATTCGAAGCGGAGAAAACGAAAAGGACTGCACAAAAGTCTAGGGCGGTGTGGCTCGTCGAAGACTGCGATCTCACAATCCAGAACATGCTAAGCCTTAGAGATAATCTAGTGGTGGGTAAAGTTCCAAAATCAGGCGGTGCTGGTTTAGGTGTTTCACGCGCATTTAGCGAGTGGGATGTCCCGGATAATCTTTACAAAGCAGGCCGTGAGCTAGATCGGTTTTATATGTATGAGTACAACACTTAACAAGTTGCTCAAGTACACTCCGGCCGCAAAAGGCGCGGCCTCCGCGGGACAGCCTACACTGCGTTTCGGCTGCCCCTTAGCAAGGCGTTAGTGCTACGTACCCCATGAGTATTATTCCCAACAGAGATCGGATTGAAATCATCGATGGTAAAGTATCTTCTTCATTTGAAATACTCGATTACAGAGAAATAGGAGGTGTTTATATTGTGATTTATGATTACATGGATTTTTCAATAAACGCTCCTTCAAGAAACATGTATGCTTACGATTGCTATGGAAAAAAGCTATGGAGGGCAAACGGTATCGG
Organism: uncultured Gammaproteobacteria bacterium; assembly: GCA_964516915.1. Lineage (GTDB taxonomy): Bacteria > Pseudomonadota > Gammaproteobacteria > Arenicellales > Arenicellaceae > Arenicella. The sequence continues at coordinate 29,865 of CAZEXS010000041.1, read as the reverse complement.
TGCAGGAGCAACTGATTCCTATGTAAACATCTTGTCAGAGAAACCTCTAAAAGTTGGTAACTTCGCTGGTTTCTCGGTAACCATCGATATTGAAGATGGGGCGGTAGCTAGCACAGAGTTTACAAAATGAGCACTAACAAGAATCAAAACTCTCCCTGCGGCAGTTCGGACGCGTTTTCAACGCGCCCGTTTGCTGGGCGTTAGTTGCACTGTATTTGCAAGCTAGGTGGCATTTGATATATCTTATTGCTTAATGAACATCGGAACGTACTAATGAGTTCAGGAGAGAAGGACAAACATGAATTCTAAACCCAATGCCAGCCAATTTTTTGTGTCAACATCGGCGGCAGAAGAAAAAACTGTTGTGGCTGCCATATGGGGCTTCGTTCAATTACGTTCTTCGTTTTTACTTTCCGTGGTTTCAAATGTAGTGGCTTCGTTCTTGCCCGGTGGGGCGCAAAGTTTGCCACGGCAACTAACAAGAATAAAAACTTTCGCACACTGCGTGTGCTCGGACGCGTTTGCAACGCGCCCGTTTTAAGGGCGTTAGTTGCACGATGAACTTCGAGGATCAGGTTCATTTGAATTGGACGAATGCAGTTTTTTATTTTACTCATAACTTTTTTAGTTATGAGCATGAAGTTGTGAATGGCCTTATATCAAATTCCTCAGAAGTCCGTTGTGCGAGTATCGCAGTACTAAACCAAAGCAACTCGGTTAAGTGCCGAGATCAAATTTTCGACATGTTAAGTGATGAATCACAAACGGTGATAGAATTTGCATTAGAATACTTTCAGGAATTTGGCTTACCTGAACATTCAAAAAAGATTCTGACTTTAATAAATGAACACCCATTTAACGTAAGCAACGCTTTAGCAAATATCTTCCCAGATTGTTGCGGCATCATCCTAGAAGATGACGAAATTAAGGAGAAAGAAAGAATAATACAATGTTGGGAAAGTGCAATTACTAAATATGGCAACTAACAAGGCAAAACACTTCCGCTACGCTCGGACGCCGCATACTACGCGGCGCCCGTGTTCGCGGCGTTAAGTTTACTTGGAGTATGTATATCAATCTAAAGCAAATAAAATATAACTTAAACTCCGGTAGCTCCTTGTTAAGAGTTGCAGAGTGGGAATCTATTTCTAATAGACAACTCAAATCTTTAATTCAAAGGTTCGCGACACGTGAAGCCAAATTAATGGCTAAAGGCAAACCTAGTTTCAATGTTTGGCGTAATAGACGTTTAAAAGCTGTCGAAATTTTTGAACAGCGTTTTGTTAAAACACCTGAAATATTTAAGCTTTGGAAAATGCCAATCCTAAAATCTTATTATATAAGTAATGGGAAATATATTTGGCCATCATCAATGTTATAAACGTCGGTGGTGAAAATGAAAGCTAACAAGGTTAAAAACTTACATTCACTTCGTTCATTCGGACGCGCAGAAGCTGCGCGCCCGTTTTAAGGGCGTTAGGCGCATAAAGCAATGAACTACCAGAAAATAGGCAAAGCACTAGAGTCAGGACTTCTATGCAAAGAAATGTGTAAGGTTGTAACCCCCCCGTCAGCCGAACAAATCGAAAGATACTACAAATCATCTGGATTAATATTAAGTCCTGACCATAAAGCATTGCTAGAACAATGGGGCGGTTCTAATTTAGATGAAATAAGAATTCGTAGTCTCGAAAAAATTGAAGTTGAAAATTTTAATATTGAATTTGCAGACGACTACAACGGGTTTATATATCAGTACAACAAAGTTGGTGAAGTATTTGCTGATGATACTGATGGCGGAGAAATAATAAAGTTGGCAAATTCAATCGAAGAATTTATAAATGAAGTCTTTTTAGGTTTAAAAGGTGAAGATTTTTATGGCAAAGAATGGGTTAGTGAACTTAAAGATCATGGTCTCGCCTAACAAGTTCGCAAAGTTTGCTACGCTCGTTTCACTCACTGCGCGGGACGCGTTTACAACGCGCCCCTTGCAAAGGCGTTATATGTATGAATGATGCTCGTGTCACAAAACAATGGAAAACTGTAGAAGTTCAGTTAAATATGGCTTCTGAACTACTCTTGGATCCATCCTTGTTTGAGGTGGCACAACAAGAGTTCGCGGATTACAGATTCAGCGAAATAATAAAGGACAGGCATCGTTAGAAGAGGGTTATTCGCCGGTCTTCTTTGTTTTTCAATTCAGTCGTGTCTGTGGTGAATTAAGGGATTGTGGTTTTTTCGATAAGCCTGGCTGAAAATAATTTCGCTTTTCGTATATTTTTGGCGAGAGCGTTTCTCGCATTACGCGATTAAGGTTAAAGGGCGCTTAAGTGGCTTGATTTAGTGCGGAAATAATTGCCGGTGTCGCTTTGCATTTGGCATGCGCATATAGCCTCGATCAGTACAAGTTCTCCTGACTATCTGTTCAGACCCAACCCAGTTAGTAAATTGCTCTTCGAATTGAGTAGTGAGTGTTTTCCACGAATCGGCGGGTAGGTTTAAGCGTTCCAATATCGGTGGAAATTCGGCTTTGATTGAGCCTCGTTTGTCAGCTCTGATGATGCGCCCCGTCCAATCTACTAATTCTAAATATTCGTCGAGTTTGAATGGAATGCCAATCGAACTTTGCTTTATACCAACAAAACGCTCTAAACAGTTGTGCTCTTGATTGTGGTTAGTAATCAATGAAATACGTTTGTGAATGCTTGTGTGTTTTGATGTTTCCGGCGTCTTAGCGATTTTGGCTCTGATGGGGTTTAGATCAACGTACGCCATACAAGACAACAGTGCGCGTTCATCGAGTAGGGCTTGACTCTTAAATCGGCTTTCCCAAAATGAGCCTGAGCAGTGGTCTTCTGCGTTGGCTTTACGAGCGATGAATTCGTTGACAATTCGCATAAACCAAGAAATATCAGTGAGCCGATCACGCCACTTTTCAATATCTTTAATTAACACTTCTCGTTCAACGTCGAGCAGGGTGTCGCCAGCTAGGTAGCGTTGAGAAAAAAGAGTGCCATTGAACAATTCATGCCAGCGCATAACAACTTCTTGGTTTGACCATGAATCGGCTATGTCTGTTCGAACGTGTATGACCACGTGATAATGATTGCTCATTACCGCGTATGCGCACAACTTGACAGCAAACACGGATGCGGTATCGAGCAACTTTTGCTCAAGCCAGCTACGACGGTGTTCGTAGGATTGCCCAGTATAGTGATCTACGCCGCATAGAAATGCGCGACGAACGCAACGAGAGACACAATGATAATAGGGTGTGTCGTTAAGTGAAATAAGCGATTTTCTTGGAAGAGTCATCCGTGGCTCCGTTAGATTTGGTTTGAGGGTTTACACTCTCATGTTTTAAGTCACCTTGCAAATGCTACTATAACTATTATGGGTGTCCAGCTTTAATCCGTAAAAAAGCGCTAGGAGTAGCAGGGTTAATATCAGATGTAGCTTGTCATGTTGAGTGTTTTTAAAAATGAAAAAAATAATCGGATGTGTATTAGTAACTCTAACTATGTATTTGGGAACTTTAGCTAAATGGGCTATTCCGAAATGGTCTAAAGGTGAACCGATTGATTGGGGTTGGATAAATTCTCTGACTTTGTATTTTATAATTGTAATGTTGGTGGTAATTGGTTTTCTTATAGTTATAGACTTGATGGAAAAGAGAAAAAAGCAAAAGGAAAGGGGGGGAATAAATTAATATAACTATTATGGGTGTCCAGCTTTAATGTTAATGCTACATCGGTCTTACACTAAAAATTTAGGGTTAGACTGTGATGAAAAATTGCCAAAACCCAGATATAACCGCAACAAAGGCCTCTGCCGGCAAATAACTGCATCACAAGCGATGCAGCTCTAAAAAAGGAGTGAATATGATAATCAGAAATAGCCTCTGCGAAACATGGTCTAGGAAGTCCTCAACAAAAACTAAAACGTTTTCATTATTGAGCTTACTGCTTTCGATCTCACTTTTTGGCACTGTTGACGCACAGTCTTTTAATCACCCTGGTGCTATGCACTCTCTTAAGGACCTAAATTTCATCAAGGACCAGGTCAATGCTGACAAGCAGCCTTGGAAGTCTGCTTATTCTCAGCTCACGAGTTCTAACTTCTCTAATCTAAGTTACTCTCACCAAGCGTTTGATGAAGTTAAGTGCGGTTCGTATAACAAACCTAACATCGGTTGCAATCAAATGGTGGAAAATGGTATTGCAGCATACACCATGGCGTTACGATGGTTTATTTCGGGCGATGATCGTTATGCCCATAAGGCGATTAAAATTATTAATGATTGGTCGTTAAAGTATCGAAAGAACACAGAATCTAATGCGCAACTGATCGTGTCCTGGGCGGCTCCGTGGTATGTGAACGCAGCTGAGATTCTTCGTTATACCGATTCAGGTTGGACGAGTAATAATACTAATCTGCTTAACACAATGCTAAACCGCTTCAAAGACTACATCTTCTTTGAAAACAACCACCCAAACAACTGGATGATGTCGGCGATCGAAGCGCGTCTCTCCATCGCTGTTTTTCAAAATGATCGAGCAGAGTTTGATGCAGCCATCAGTCGATGGAAGTTCCGAGTTCGCACTTATATCTATCAAACCAGCGATGGTTCGAATCCGGTAGTACCAACTGGCAGAACACTTTCACGAACAATAAGCGACTGGAAATATGGAAGGGAAAATTTAGAATTTGTAGACGGGCTTTGCATGGAAACATGTAGAGACCTTAATCATACAAAGTTGGGATTTGATTCTTTGATGAATGGTGCCGAGATAGCTTGGCAACAAGGCGTTGATTTATTCGACCTCGAAAAGAAGCGCCTTGCAGACTTTCTAAACTTGCATGGCAATTGGATGACTGGAGGGAACGTTCCCAATAATATATGCGATGGCGACCTTGATTTTAAAGGGTCAGTTAGTGGATCACAGTCAGCGTTTGAAATAGCTTATAACCACCTGCATGATCGTCTAGGAATGACCTTGAACACAACACGCGAAATGATTGACACCAAACGCCCGCAAATTGCATCTAGATGGGTGCGAAAATGGGAATCATTAGGCTACGTCAATCGGCCTTTCTCTAAGACTGATAACTCTTCGGATAGGGTTTCCTTTCCAACTTCGAGCGGAGAACAATAAAGGACAGGCATCGTTAGAAGAGGGGTAGAGCGGAGAACAATAAAGGACAGGCATCGTTAGAAGAGGGGTATTCGATGGTTTTTTTGATAAGCCTGGGTGGAATAATTTCGCTTGTAGTATATTTTTGGCGAGCGCCTTTCTCGCATTACGCGATAAGGGTTAAAGGGTACTTAAGTTACTTAGTTTAATTAAGGCCACCACGTTGAGATATATGAACACGGCTTTTGGTTTGGGGTTAGGCAACGCTCAGCCGATTTGAATCCTATTCAGCGTTTTCCATGTCAAGAAAGGGAGACTGTTTCAAAGTCCATTTGTGGTCTTCTGCCAGTAACTCGTAGCGGTTTGTTACTGGAAAGCTCGGCGGGCGCTGGTTTTCCAGTCGGCGGTCGAATGTGATTTTGGTCGCGTATCTGGGTTCAGTGGCAGTTAATGTGCCCACGCTCAGGCTCCCATAAATGTTGAGCGTACCCGCGCGCTTACCTGAAATACGATTGACTCCAAATCGCCCTTTTGCGTAAATTGATGCGTCGATGTTTAGATCACCATCGGCGATTATATCGCGACTGGCCACCTGTACATTTTGGCCCGATACCAGTCCTAAGAAATCCCCATCTTGTGCGATCGGGCTACGACTTTCATAATCTATGTTACCAGTTATTAAAATTCGTTTAGAAGCAAACACCGTCACCAATCCGTTGACGACGCCTTCTACATGAAGCGTGACTCCTGGGGCCGCCATTACGTAAAGTGGCGCTTGATTACTGATTACTTTTCTAGGTGGGCCAGCGTAATTCAAGTGAGAGTGCAACAGATACCCATCGCGCATAAATTTGATTTTTGAATCTTGATGAACAACAAACACTTCAGATTTGGCTAGACCTGAATCGGGGACTAGGGTGCGAAACTTAGGCATCTTGATTCGTTTTACTCGAGTTTCGATACCGCCCAAAAATACGTCCTTTTTTAACACTCGCCCTTCTTGTTGTAGCCCGTAGGCCGCGGTCGTAAATTTACCATGAAAAACCGGTGACGCCATATGGTCTGCGACAAGCCTGATTTTGGTGTTGGAGTGGAAACGGCCATCCATTTCGTCATCATGAATCACCGTATTTTTATTCCATTGATCAACAAACTGTGCGAAGTTAGAAAAAACCAGTTGCTTATAGCGTAACGTTGTAGAAAGCTGTTCGCCATCACTTTCAGTGATAACCTCAACCGCAACTTTATCGATGCCCATTTCGTTTTCCGCAGCCGTGTATTTGATGCTGGCGCGGTACGTATTTTTTTGACTCTGCCAAGAAAATGGCTCTGTCAATTCGCTAGTGTTGTCTAATCCAGCAAGGAATTGCGCTACTTTTTTTTGAATTGCCCTTTGCTGCTTTGGGTCGATGGCTACTTGTATCGGCTCTTGCGTCTGCGTCGGTGAAAGCCGGCCCGAGTATTGGTTCTTATGATCAGCAACTTGCATTACATTAGGCTCAACACGGCTTATAAATGCTTGCGGACTAGATGCTTCATCCGTATCACTGAACTGCGTGATTTCGCCTGCCGACCAAAGTTCGCCCTCGTCTTGTGCGAGACTGTTAGAAATCGTTTCCGACGTAATGCTTTGGCTTTCGATTGGTGGCGCTACTGCTGCTGTGTCAGTCTGTATTCGTGCAGCATGGTTTTCGGTCAAACGCTCAGCTTGGTTAACCGGTGTGGCTTTGAATTTACCCACATCTGAATTGACTGTTTCTTGTGGCGGTTCTGTCAGATCATTTATTCCTTCTGATTCCGATTTCTGCAAAGAAAGCGTTATCGGCCTGTCTTCGTTGGAAGGTATTTCACGTAATGCCAACCCCCAATCCATCATCAATATTAGGCCAAGATGAAACAATAATGTGCACAATACGGCGACCATTAAACGTCGATGATATGTCTGTTGAACCACTTTCATTGTTGGCTGAAATATTACCTTAGAGTTGTTGATGTACATTGACCAAGGAAAAGTCTACCTTTGCAAGAAGATGACCAACAAAATGATTATCCGTAGCCTAAACTCTACCACAGTCTAAACCCTCTCTCGAATTGCGTAAAATCAAAAAGATGGAAAGCTTAAATTAGCCTTAGCAAAGCGAATTGAGCACGACGTAAAAACAGGCAGCTTGAACCCTAGTAATTAGGGACAAGTAACTAGGGACAGACCCCGGTTAGATTTCTTCAGAGGACAAAGTACTCAATTTAAGTGTTTCATATGATGCTCGATTCCATACTTTGAGCGTGTTTTAAAGTACGTATCATCGTGTCGCCCGTTTGGAACACTATGGAATACATGTTTAAAACCGAGCTCGTGTAATCGATCGTGGAAATACAATGACAAGTTGTAGAACCCTGCGTCGTCTTTAGTGCCGCAATCAAAATAGATTGCGGGCACATTTTCTGGATCTAACTTATCTAATAGAGAATAAGGGTCGTAATTTTTCCAGTCTTCAAGTGCATATCCTAAAATTGACTCTATTTCTTCTCGCCCTTTTTTTGGCTTAACGGCTTCCACTGTTTTGACAGCCCGTTTGTTATAAGTGCCATCAGGCCCGTCATAAAGCAGCGATAAAAAACCCGAATGAGATACAACGCTAGAAAATTTATCGGGGAAGCGAAGAGCGAGCTGCATTGCGCTAAACCCGCCGGCAGACTCGCCTCCAATGGATCTGTATTCCTTTTCAGTTCCGACTCTGTATTTGTTTTCGATATGGGGTATCAAGTCTTTTAAAAAATAATCTTCATAATCGGCATTATGTACACAAAAATCAGATCTTTTTTCACTTGAGTTTGGGGTCGGTGCTTTTTGATTCGCGCACTTTTCATGGTTAGCCTTGGTTTTTGAGTTGATATAAAGGCTGCGATCGCCATCGGGCATTACAATGAGCCCTTCATATCCTAGCTCTTGGGCAGTTTTTTGAATTTCCAGCGCCTCAGAGGTCCAGATATCTTCGGTAACACCCCAACCATGAATTTGATAGATGACAGAGAATTTCTTGTTTGGCATTTCATTGTAGTTGTCTGGTAGAACGACAACCGCTTTTTTGGTTACGCCAAGAGAGTTAGAATGAAATTCTATCTTTTCTATTATGGTTGCCATAGAAGGTGACGAAGCGAGAGTCAGACTCAACAGAAACCCTATACTTTTTAGTTTATTTTGATAGCTCATGATTTTAAAAGCCTTTCATTTCAATTGGCGAGTAAAGCCACAGAAAGCGTGTTTTTTGATCTAACTGTAAGCCCGCGAGTTTTAAAGTAGCACAAAGAAGGAGTCTGGTAAAAGCAGTCAAAAGTGTACATATCCTAGATATCGTTGCGAGATATTTATTGCTCGGTCTTGAATCCGGCTTCAAGACCCAAGCCCCTAGTCGATGACGCTAAGACTCTAACTTGCCATCGCTATATCTCCATGGGAAGTAGCTGTTAGCTGGACACCCATCACGATACCGAGTTAATTTAGCTGTTAGCTGGACACCCATTACAAAGGGAAGTAACTAGAGGTCACGGTTAGATTTGTATTGGCTGCCTATGCTAGAGTGCCTGCATGTTAAGTGAGTGTATGAAAGGCTAAATATGGAAAGCAAGAATGTAATGAAAGCTCCATCTAGAGAAGTTTTCAGGAGCTTGATCGCGTGAAACGTATCGCCGTCTTTGTCGATGTTCAGAATATTTATTACACCACGAAACAAGCGTTTGGGCGTTCGTTCGATTACCGTAAATTTTGGGAGGATCTCGAGTTTATGGGCGACATTGTGCTGGCAAATGCCTACGCCGTTGAAAGCAATAACGAAGGTCAACAACGGTTTCAAACAGCGTTGCGGGCAATTGGTTTTGACGTAAAGCTCAAGCCGTATATTCAACGTCGTGATGGTTCGGCCAAAGGCGATTGGGATGTCGGCATTACTTTGGATGTCGTCGACGCTGCCCCCACAGTTGACGTGATTGTATTGCTGTCTGGTGACGGTGATTTTAGTCTATTGCTTGAGAAAGTACGCGTTGACCATGCGATCAAGACGCATGTCTACGGGGTTAAACAGCTGACGGCGCGAGGCTTGATCGAAAGCGCCGACCGATTCACCTCCATAGATACTCAGTTTCTACAAAAGTGAACTTAGATGGCTACACTTGGTGTAAAACTAAAATCATCAACATCGTGATTGATGGGTAAAAAGTAAGCGTAAAACCGATTGCTCTTGCTGGCGCGCCTTTGTTATACCTGATGAAAAAGAGTAAACGCCCTAAACCAAACATAAGGGCAGCGATAGGCACGACTGAGAGGTAAGTTGCTGGCATTAATGCCGACCAAGCAAAGTAGATAAGGCAAGCCAACATTGTTTGCTCCAGCGTGTTTTGCAGCAATGATTGCAGTACGCGAGCTTGGTCTGTTGCCCCCGCTATGTGGTTTGCATCCATATCTTCATGGTTTAAAAAACGATGTTTGGCCAATCGTGCAATCGATATGGCTAAGCATGTGATGGGTACTAAGCTCCAGAGAGCTGCTGTTTTGAATTTGTCGTGACCACTTAAGGCTTCAGGGTAGTCAAAAGGATTAACAAATAAGCCCAGTGCAATCATTAAAGCTGTTACAGCTGCTCCGATCAGCATGGCCGTTAGAATCTGTCGTTGTTTTTCTATTAGTGGCATATCGTTAGGGTGTGACGAGTTTAGAAATGATCTAAAAGTGATCTAAAGGGTCGATGTCCAAGCTCCATCGTACACTGGCGGCCAGCTTTTTAGCGTCTTTATTGGTAGCCAGGTGATGTAGCCAGCGCGCCAACAGTGCATTCAGTGATGAACGCTGGTTTGCTATAAACAGAAGCTGAGCACGATATCGGCCTGCTCGGCGTTCCATCGGCGCGGGCACAGCATCCATTATCATGACTCCGTCTTGTAGCCCGCAGTCTTGTTTTGCGCGGCGTAAAAATTGCAGTGCTTTGGCTTGATGGGAGGATTCCGCTCTGAGCAACGCAAAGTGCCCGAAGGGCGGAAACCCTGCGGCTTTGCGTTCGTTAAGTAATTGCATTGCGAAGCCGTCGAAGTCGTGGCGCGAAATGAAATCGAAAAACGGATGTTCAGGAAAGCGAGTTTGGATGTAGACATGGCCAAGTTCATCTCGACGGCCGGCGCGACCAGACACTTGCAGCACCTGTTGGAATAAACTCTCAGTAGCGCGATAGTCGGTACTGTATAAACCTTGGTCGGCTTCTAAGATACCCACCATGCCGACATTGGGAAAATCGTGGCCTTTGGTGATTAGCTGAGTGCCCAGAATGATATCGGCTTCGCCGTCTCTTGCCTGGGTTAATAACTTGGCAAGTTCGCCTTTGCGTTGCGTGCTGTCACGATCAATTCTTAACATTTTCGCATTTGGGAATCGAGCGGTAATAGACGCTTCAACTCTTTGCGTGCCATCGCCCACTTCAAGCATGCTGTCTTTGCTTTTACAGCTTCGGCAGTCCTGAACTAAACGGCCTTCATAGCCGCAATGATGACAGCGCAGTTTATTGGCTCGTTGATGAACCGTGAGGTTACTGTCACAGCGGTGGCATTTTGCGGCTTGTTTGCAATTTGCACAATAGTGAACCGGCGCATAACCTCGGCGGTTTAGAAAAAGGAGTACTTGTTTGTCCTTGGCCAGGGTGTGTTCAATGGCCTCCGTCATGCCAGGGCAAAGGCCTTCGACAAGCGGTTGCATATTGAGGTCGAACAGCTCAATTTTTGGCAGAGCGACGTTGCTTGCGCGCTTCTCTAAACGTAAATGATGATAGCGGCCGTTCAAGGCATTGGTGTAGGTCTCTAGCGATGGCGTGGCTGAGCCAAGAACAATGGGTATATTGAGTTGTTTGGCACGATAGACCGCAAAATCTCGCGCCTGATAGCGCACGCTGTCTTGTTGTTTGAATGAAGCGTCGTGTTCTTCGTCAATAATGATCAGGCCCAAATTAGGTATTTGTGAAAAAACCGCCGAGCGCGTGCCAAGAATGATCTTGGCATTGCCTTGGCGCGCGTGCCACCACGCCACATGGCGTTCAGTGTCGTTAAGGCCTGAGTGTAAGACCACTGTGCCGCATTCGAAGCGTTGTTCTAAGCGGCTTATCAATTGCGGAGTAAGACCAATCTCCGGCACCAACAATAGAACGGATTGCTCTCGCTCGACGATGCTTTTCATCGCGTGAAAATAAACCTCGGTCTTGCCGCTGCCAGTCACCCCTTGTAACAGACTGCAGCTGAACACTTGTTTATCGATCAGCTCTGCAAGTTTTTCAGTGGCGTGGTGTTGTTCTTCGGTTAATTGAATTTCAGCGGGCGTAGTCTTTTCTGGAACGGCTAAGCGCGGCTCTTGTTGCAATTCTTCTAGCCAGCCTTTATCGACCAAGCTTTTAACTGGTGAGTGCCAACTGTCCGACTCTTGTTTGAATTCGATTGAGCTTAGCACCGTCTGTTTCATGAACCGCTTAATAATGGCTAACTGTAATGGTGCTCGGTTCAATTCGTCTATCGCCGAAATTCGGCCATGATCGGTTAACCGCCAAGCTCGTTCTAAAGTGGGTGTGATGGTGCCGCCTTGTCTGACTGACACAGGAATAGCGCCATCAAGGACCTCGCCAATAGGCGCCAAATAATATTTCGAAAGCCACTGTAAGCACTGCCAAAGAGGTTCGTCAAAAATTGGCTTTTTATCAAGTATTTCAATGACCGGTTTAAGCTTATCCAACGGGTAATCTGAGGTGCTTTTAATCTCGGTAATGATGCCAACTAAAGTGCGCCTTCCGAATTGAACTTTTACCCTGGTTCTTGTTGTTAAATTTTGTGCGTGTTGTGGGGCTAGAAAATCAAATGTTTGCCGTAACGGCACGGGCACAGCCACGGCCAGAATTGGGCGTTGAGCGACGGCATTTTTTGACAAACTCATGTTCTATGCGGGTTCTGGGCTGTTGGTTTGAATTGGTGCGATCGTAAACGGCACCCCGTTAATCGCTTACTATATAGATATGTTGATTTGGGTCAAAAACTTACTCACAGAGCCTGTGGATAACTTTGTGAGTAAGTTGCCTAAATTCGTCGTAAATCAGCGTATATGCTGGTGTTATGAAAATTGCTTATTTTTTAAGCATTTTTAATTAATATTAAAAATCAATAGCTTACGGTTGTTTTTTGCTTGTGTGCTGAAAACATCAGAGCTATGACATTTTTATATTCATAAACCCTGAAATTTGTGTATAACTTAATTTTGTCAAGAAATTTCTTAAAAAAATACTTTATATAAAAATTCAATGACTTAGCGAAACTTATTGAAAAATGCATTCAACAGTGTGTTGTTAAGTGGGGTCATAAAATTGACAAATGGTTCTTAAAAAGTAAATGCCTAGCGTCTTCTCAGTATTCGATAAGTATTCCAGATCTTCATATCAGTTTTCAAATAAGTCTCCAAATAGATTTTCAACTGACACTTCTCGAAGAGCAATCATAGGCGTTAATCGAGGGATTAAAAACACATCTCTAAACATCGCGATAGCTACGCTTAAAAGCTAAGGAAAAAGACCGCTATTTAAGCCCTGAATTTTCCGTTAAACTCTAGCGCTTAAAACACCCAACTGTCTACCTTAGTTGTACTTGTAATATGGCAAAAAAATTCACCGCAAAATCGGCCGATAAATACGAACTGTATCAACGCGCAGTTCAATCCGCCGAGCAAGATGTTGACTTTCTGTTTGATACTTACCGAGAGATCAGGGGCAAGAAGCCGAGGCACTTTCGGGAAGATTTTTGTGGCACGTGTTTGTTGTCTTCTTACTGGGCGGACCGAGGTAAGCAATATACAACGGAATCTTATGATATTGACTCTGAACCTTTGCAGTGGGGTCTAGAACATAATTTGAAACCGCTTGGTAAAGCGGCTGAGCGAGTTCAACAATACGAAGAAGACGCGCGCAACCCTAGCCGCCAAGCACCCGATGTTCGCTGCGCACAAAACTTCTCATACTGGATTTTCAAGAAGCGCTCTGAAATGCTCGACTATTTTAAGGGGGTTTATAATGACTTGGCCGATGATGGTATTTTTGTCTGCGATTTACACGGTGGCCCAGAAAGTATTCAAGAGCTGGAAGAAGAGACAGAGCAAGACGATGGCAGTTTTACCTATGTGTGGGATCAAGACGCCATTAACCCAATAACCGGAGAGGCATTGCTGCACATTCACTTTCGTTTTCCTGACGGCACCGAGATGCGCGATGCTTTCACCTATGAGTGGCGTTTGTGGGGCTTGCCTGAGTTGAGAGATATATTAGTCGAAGCGGGCTTTGAGAATGTCGACTGCTATTGGGAAGGCACGGACGAAGATGGAGAAAGTGGCGACGGCATTTTTACTAAGAGCGAAGAGGGTGATGCTTGCTTATCCTACGTAGCCTATTTGGTTGCCTGTAAATAATGCTCGCCAAGCTGTTATTAGTTGCCATTGCGGTTGGAATATTGGCATGGGCTCGCAAAGCTACGCCTGCGAGTAATAAAAGTGGCAACCGGTTTTTGGGCGAAGTCAGCGCTAATGAAAGAATGGAAAGCAAGGACGGTGAAACGCTAACGGTCGCAAGTTTCAATATTCAAACCGGTAAAAGTGATCAAGGTCGGCGCGATATCTTGGCTTCGGCAAAAGTATTGCAGAATGTCGATTTGGCGGGCGTGCAAGAAGTTTACGCGCCAAGTCTGCTTAACCTAGTGGGTCTTGGTAAGCCCCAAACTCAAAGCTTGGCCGATTATGGCGGGTTTGCGTGGTTGTTCAGTGCTACGAGGCGTCGTTGGCTGCGCGAGCACAGAGGCAATGCAATTCTCAGCAAATTAACGGTGTTGAATTGGCGTATTGAAATGTTGCCGGATCAGTCGGGCAAGAGTTATCGAAACATGACGATAGCTGAATTAGAGTGGCAAGGCCGACCGTTTCATTTCATTAATACGCACCTGCATACTCGCCAGGGTAAGGCCGAACAATTGGACGTTGTGATGCGTGAGTTTGCCAAGTATCCGACGGCAATTTTGGTGGGTGATTTTAATTCAAAACGTGATATGCCTGAGTTAAATGAGGCGCTAAAGAACGTTGATATTACCGATGCAATTGGAGTTAGCGGCGCCAGCGATGCTGCCAAATCGGATGATGTTGGACGGATTGACTGGATACTAACTAAGGGCTTTAACATTGAAAGTGGGCGTGCATTGGGCAAGGGAGTTTCAGATCATCCGTACTACGAAGTGAGTTTGACCTTTGAACTGTAAATTTCCTAAAACAAAACGCCAATACGCTACGAATTATTGAAAATAAACCTTGGATAAGCGTAATATAAACCCCGCAATGTGGCTGCTGGGGTAACTCTAAAGAGTGAGAATAAGCGATCACCTCGGTGCATTGTGATTTTGTAAATATTCAATGATAAAACTTATAATCAATTTGGAGATTCATCATGCTGCAAGAATTTAAAGACTTTGCTATGAAAGGCAATTTTGTCGACATGGCCGTTGGTATCGTAATCGGTGCTGCCTTTAGTACCATCGTAAAATCGTTTGTTGACGACATCATCATGCCAGTTGTGGGCATGCTAACAGGTGGTGTTGATTTCAGTAATATGTTTGCTGTGATTAAAAACCCAACTGAAGGTGCGGTGTACGCCACTCTTGACGCGGCTAAAGAAGCAGGCGCGGTTACTATTAACTACGGTATTTTCATCAACGCGATGCTTACGTTCGTGATTGTTGCGTTTGCATTGTTCATTGTTATCAAAGGCATGAACAAAGCGAAAGCGGCGGCTGAAGAAGAGAAAGCAGCTGAAGAAGAAAAACCAGCAGAGCCGTCTGATGAAGCAAAATTACTTGCTGAAATTCGTGACGCTTTAGCAAAAAGCTAAGATTATTTTCTAGTTCAAAGGTCCGTAGCTCGTTTGAGTCCGTAACAGTGATTTAGGTCTAGCACTAAATTTGGTCTAGAATAGCTTTAAAATGGCCGCCACCAGTTTCGCTAACTGGGGCGGCTTTTTTATGTTTATGAGGTTTTCCGAATTGGGCTTTTCAATAGAGTTCTTAGACACGACTTAGACGGGCTAATTATCGGGAATGAAATTAAGCCGTTCATCACTCATTAAGTCGCCAATTTGATTGGTTTCTAAAAACCGAAGCCCACGGTTAGCCATGCTGATGGCCGAGGGCACGTCATCAAGATTGTACAGTGCCCATTGCCAGACTCCTCGCCAAACGTCGCTATCGTTCTCAGGATACAATTCCACATGCGAGAAAATATACTCTGGCTTCAGTTCTTCCGCTTTGGTTTTTATTTCTTGGTTGTAGCCGGGCAATACCCAAGCGGTTTGCAGTGACGATATTTTGCGTGTGTACTCAACAACTTCAGGGTTGAAGGAGATAATCACGCACTGATTATCTATCTCGGCCTTTAGGATGCGTCTATACACTTCATCCATAAATAAGGGTATCCCAAAGCGGTCGATGGATTCTTGCTTGATCTCCACAAACATTGTTACGTCTTTGTGGCTCTTTAACCACTTACAGAGTCTGCGAAAGGTGGTGAACGTATTGTCTGAAAATTCGTCATCAAAGCGAGCAGAGTAGCTGGCTTTCATTAATTTTATGGTTTTCGCTTTGGTATCTCGAATATCCATGTCCAAGCCTGCCATACGTTTCAATGAAGCATCATGATGCACAAATGGCACACGGTCGGCGCTCATTTGTAGATCACATTCCATATACCTTGCCCCATGCTGATAAGCCGCCTGATAGGCCAGCAGGGTGTTTTCAGGGTAACGACCTGAATAACCTCGATGGGCTATTAGAATCGGCGGTGGGCCATTTAATTTCTGTGTGTCGTTTAAGGCGTCACTCATAATCGTGTGTCTCGAAGATAATTCCGTTATGCTCACCTTATCATCAACCTAAGACTTACCGCCAGTGTCTAATTCTAAGATACCAGATACCGAACAATTGCCTATTGAAGCAACAAGCTCTGATCAAGCTTACGCAAACCTGTCGCCAGATGAAGTTCTCAATAGCGTGGAAAAGTTTGGGCTGCTCTGTGATGGCCGTCTTTTAGCACTTAATAGCTATGAGAATCGGGTTTATCGCGTTGGCCTTGAAGGTGGCGGTAACGTGGTTGCGAAATTTTATCGCCCAAAGCGTTGGACTGACGAGGCCATTCTTGAAGAGCACCTATTTACGCAAGAACTTTTTGAGCAAGAAATACCGGTGGTAGCCCCCAACTCAGTTGATGGCATCACCTTATTAAAGACCACCAATTTTAGAATTGCCTTGTTCGATAATCGCGGCGGTCGAGCCTTAGATTTAGAAGACTTTGATCAGCTTGAACAAATGGGCCGGTTCATGGGCAGAATTCACCAAGTGGGGCGCAGCAAACCGTTTCTTCATCGGCCAACGCTTGATATTCAAAGCTTTGGCTATCAGCCTAGAAGTTTTGTATTAGACAATGATTTTATTCCCGCTGACCTTATTGATGCCTACAGCTCGCTTACTGAACAACTGTTGCAAGAGGCTGAGCAATGCTACCAACGGGCCGGCGATGTTACCTTAATACCGTGCCATGGTGATGCGCACCCCAGTAATATTCTATGGACCGATGACGGTCCGCATATCGTAGACTTTGACGACGCTAGAATGGCGCCCGCCGTGCAAGATTTGTGGATGTTTCTTTCCGGCGATCGCGCTGATCAAACCGCCGGTTTAGATGCGGTTCTCACCGGTTATACCGAGTTCAGCGATTTCGATGCTCGAGAACTGCATTTGGTGGAAGCGTTACGTACTTTGCGGTTGATACATTATTATGGTTGGTTGGCTAAACGATGGGACGACCCAGCGTTTAAACGAGCCTTCCCGTGGTTCAATACACAACGTTGCTGGGAAGATCATGTCTTGAGCCTACGGGAGCAAGCCGCCTTATTACATGAGCCACCATTAACTTGGTTTGGTTGAAAATACAAAATGAAATCGAAAGAAACGATTGTGCCTAAAATCAATGCAATTCTATTTGACCTAGGAGGCGTTCTGGTTGAGCTGGGCGACTCACCTTTTCCGAGAGAGTGGATCGGTAAAAACGAAACCTTTGGTTCGGCCGAATGGTTCAGCTCACCACAGGCCACCGACTTTGAGTGTGGGCGCATTTCAGTGAGCGAATTTTTACGAGCCATCAAATTCCAACTTGGTCTATCGGCATCTGAAGCAGAAATACGTCGTTCTTTTACCGCGTGGCCTATTGGGCTCTATTCTGGTACGGAAGCCTTATTGAGGTGTTTGGCAACTAATTATAAGCTGGCGATACTATCTAACACGAACCCACTTCATGAACCAATTTTGCTTAATGATTTTGGGCTTAGAGACATGGTGGACCGAATTTATTTCTCGCATCAATTGGGCCTTGCTAAGCCAGCGCCAGAGGTCTATTTACACGTTCTAGAAAATCTTGCTCTTGAGCCTCATCAAGTATTGTTCTTGGATGACAACCTAATCAATGTAAAGTCGGCGGCTGAGCTCGGCATTCATGCGCACCAGGTATATGGCTTAGCGGACGTGAAACGGGTAATCAAAGAATTTGGTATTATTGTTCCTTGAATGCCAAACGCAATTGCGACCGACCTTTGTTGGTTGCTGTATAAGCGCGACCTAAGAGATCGAACACTTCACCTGTGCTGGGGTCTACAAAGCCGCCGAACCAGGGTACATTTGGCGGTAATTGAATCGGTGCTTTTTCGCTGTAGATAATGTCGATGCCAGATCTGGCGGTTGCCGCAAGTACCACACACAGCTCACCATTAACATCGCAACCGGCCTCTTGGTCTACGGTATGGCTCGATACGGTATTGGCTTGAGTTTTAGTCAGCGCGCTAAGGCGAGTGACCCAGACGCGGTCACTACCAACACGACGAGCGGCTGTTTGCCCTATGGCCACGTCATCAAACAGCTCTTTCGGATTGGAAAAGTTACTAGGACCACCGATTGAACTGATCAAAACGTACGCGAAGCCAAGCGCTAAAAATAGGAACATGGCTTTTATCGCTGCGGTTAGCCGCAGCTTTCTAGTGTCGCTTGTCACGGTACGGCTTTAATATCGAGAATGCTTGCCGACCAGGTCACATCAGCCTCAGCGGGCGTGAGAGCGTCAAAACGTAAGGTTTCTTGTAAATCGGTTTGTGCGCCAGCCTCAATGGTCAGTAAAACGTCTCGGGTTGCCGAGTCGAGTAATTTGCATCCCTCTGGCTTACTTTTAGGCTCATTATCATTCTGGCTGCTAGCTGGGCACCGCAATCCGTCTACCTGAAAGGCAATGCGTTTAACGGTGGCCGACGTGGTATTTTCTAAACACAGCGCTACCTTGTAATCGCTGCGATAACTGTGCGTGACGTTCAGTCCGCAAACCGATATCGAAACCGGGTCAATTAGCCCACTGCGTGGTTTGTTATTATAAACTTCCATACTTGCTAAGGTAATGATGGCGACTAATGCCAGCGCGCTAATCAAAATTTTTGTACGCTTTGCAAATGGCGCAGCGACCCACATCAATAGCAATAGCAAGCCAATTACAGCAACGACTAATCGAATCATAAGGCGAACATAAATTAAAATATCTTAGTTTGTTTGGCATGATAGCATTGTGTGACATAGACTGGTCAAACCGCCTTTTACCTAACTTACTACACTTTAACAACTTACTATCACTCAACAGTTAGTATCACTTACTATGAACTCGAGCCTAAAATCTGAAAAGCCTAGAATCGAAAGCCTTTCTCATAAGTCCATTCTTAAGGCGATGTTCAAGGGTGGGCTGATTACCGTCGATGAAGCCAAACGCATTGATTCGAATATCAAGGACAGTAATTCAGATTTATCACATCCGTTGTTGGCGATTGCTCGCAGTATGCCAACTGATCAAAAATCGGGCGACCGCATTACCTTAGATGAATTGTGCGATTGGTTTGCCGGCATTCTAGATATAGACTATTTTCATATCGATCCATTAAAAATAGATATCAGTGCTGTCACTCAGGTGATGGCGCCGCAATACGCTAAACAGAACGGTTTGCTTGCGGTTGCAAGCTCAGCATCGACGGTTACCTTGGCGGTTAAAAACCCACTCGACTTATCTTGGCGAGAAAACCTTGAAGGGCTGTTGCGCAAAGAGATAAAAATTGTTTTTGCCAACCCAAGCGAGATCGATCGCTATGTCAGTGAGTTTTATACGCTAGCGAAATCCATCAGTCGCTCTAAAGTGGCTAACGAAACGCAAGGCGTATCGATTCAGCAGAACTTAGAACAGTTAGTCGATCTAGGACGACGTGGCCAGCTTGATGCTGAAGACCATCACATCGTGCAATTGGTGGATTGGTTGTTGCAATACGCATTTGAGCAACGCGCGAGTGATATTCATCTTGAACCAAAAAAAGAGCAAGGCGAAGTGCGTTTTCGTATCGATGGCGTGTTGCACTACGCTTACCAGGTGCCACCCAATGTGCTGCTGGCAATTACCGGGCGACTCAAAACGTTGGCGCGCATGGATATCTCGGAAAAGCGTCGCCCGTTAGATGGGCGCTTAAAAACTCGCACACCTGATGGTAAAGAGATCGAGTTGCGCTTGTCGACGATTCCAACCGCCATGGGTGAAAAAATGGTGATGCGTATTTTCGACCCTGAAGTCTTGCAACGAAGCTTTAGCCAGTTAGGTTTGAGTGATCGAGAGTTGGACATTTGGAATCAAATGACCACGCATACCAATGGCATTATTTTGGTTACTGGTCCAACCGGCTCTGGTAAAACCACAACGCTCTATTCAACTTTGAAAAATCTCGCTACCAGTGAGGTTAATGTTTGCACCCTTGAAGACCCAATTGAAATGGTTGAACCGAGTTTTAATCAAATTCAGGTTCACAATGCGATTGATCTGACCTTTGCCGCCGGTGTGAAGTCCTTATTAAGGCAAGACCCAGATATCATCATGGTGGGTGAGATTCGTGATTTGGCGACGGCTGAGATGGCCATCCAAGCCTCTTTAACTGGCCATCTGGTGCTGTCTACTTTGCATACCAATGACGCACCCAGCGCGATCACTCGAATGTTGGAACTTGGTGTGCCAGCCTACCTGATTAGCGCCACGGTATTGGGTGTAATGGCGCAACGATTGGTGCGAACCCTATGCCCTCACTGCAAAGAGCCTGACGATATTGCGGACGATGTATGGCGCAATTTTACCAATGATGCGGCGCTGGAATTAGCATCACCGCAAAAGCCGGTTGGCTGTATAGAATGCCGACAGACTGGCTTTTTAGGGCGGGTGGGTTTGTACGAAATGATGGAGATGACCCAAGAGCTGAAGCCACACATTAAAAGCGAAACCAATTTAGACGCGTTACGCAAACAAACCGTTGATGATGGCTTAATAAGCTTACGTCTCAGCGGAGCTAAAAAAGTCTCTGAAGGCATGACTACCATGGGCGAAGTATTAAGAGTAACGCCATTCACTTTTTAGAGTGATGTTATTATAAACACAGGTATAAGGGTTGCGCCTAAACAGTATCTCAAACCGCAGTAGGAGACAGTATTGCGCGATTTAATGCGTCCAAAACGACATCGAGAGCAAGACCGAAAGCGCAAGCCATTTCGGTTAATTCGGTGGTTTGTCCGATGGCTGTTCAGGCTTGTTGTGTTGGTGTGCTTAGTATCCGCAGCACCGATGGTTTACCTTCGCTATTACAATCCGCCAACCAGCAATTTTATCGAGCTTAATAAGCGTAATCACAACGCTGACATAAAGCATCAATGGCGAGATATGCAGGACATTTCTTTGTACTTTCCGAATGCCGTTATTGCCTCGGAAGACCAACAGTTTCCCAATCACTTCGGCTTTGATCTAAAGCAAATTAAGTTGGTTCTTAGTGAGCGTGGCAAGGGCTATTCACGCGGTGCCAGCACTATTACGCAGCAAACGGTAAAGAACTTGTTTCTTTGGCCGGGCAGAAGCTTCGTTCGTAAAGGATTAGAAGCGTGGCTGGTGGTTTGGATGGAGCTTATCGTGCCTAAAATTCGCATACTGGAAATTTACGTTAACTTTGCTCAGTTTGGTACTAGGGTGTTTGGTGTGGGCGCGGCAAGTCAGCATTACTTTGGGGTGGAAGCCAGCCAACTTACTCCTGAGCAATCGGCATTAATTGCGGCGGCTTTACCAACGCCATCTCGATCGAACCCGGCCAAGCCTTCGAAATATCTGCGAGAGCGTGCCGAGTATATTCAAGATCAGATGCCGCGCGTTGGTGGCAGACGAATGATTCGAGAATTGAGTGAATGACCTAGGCTGCCGGATGGTAAGAGTTGGTTGAAATGTAGACTCTTACAACTGCATTGAAATCATCTTTGCGAAAAAATAGTATCTCGTAATCATCCAGTCTTTGCTGAAAAAATAGAGCAAGCATGAGACACTACTACCTATGAATAGACAGTATCCTAATACGCGGTTGCGCCGTAATCGAGCGCAGGATTTTTCTCGGCGCTTAGTAAGAGAGCATCGCCTTTCCAGTGATGACCTTATTTTGCCAATATTCGTCATTGAAGGGGAAAACACCACCGAAGAAATCGAATCGATGCCGGGCGTTCTGCGACAGAGCATAGACTTGGTGGTGCAAACGGCCAAGCGCATTCACAGTCTTGGTATTCCGGCCATGGTGTTGTTTCCGGTGGTCAGCGATGATGCAAAATCGTTGCATGCTGAAGAAGCTTATAATTCTGATGGTTTGGTGCAGCGTGCGGTGCGTGCTATTAAAGCAGCGGTTCCTGAGTTGGGGGTGATAACCGATGTGGCACTCGATCCTTTTACGGTTCACGGTCAAGATGGGTTGCTTGACGAGTCGGGCTATGTCATTAATGATCAAACCGTTGAGGTGCTGGTTAAGCAAGCGATATCACACGCTGAAGCCGGTGCCGATATTGTGTCACCCTCCGATATGATGGACGGAAGAATTGGCGAAATTCGCAAAGCACTGGAGTCGGCAGGGTATATTAATACGCAAATATTGGCTTACTCGGCGAAATACGCCTCGGCGTTTTATGGGCCATTTCGCGAGGCTGTGGGGTCAGCTAGTAATCTAGCTGGCGGCAATAAATACACCTATCAAATGGACCCAGCCAATACGGACGAGGCTTTGCATGAGGTGGCATTAGATGTGGATGAGGGCGCCGATTTTCTCATGGTAAAGCCAGGCATGCCGTATCTTGATATTGTGCGTAGAGTCAAACAGGAATTTAAAATGCCGACTTTTGTTTATCAAGTCAGTGGCGAGTACGCCATGCTCAAAGCAGCCGCACAGAATGGCTGGCTTGATGAAAAGGCGGTGGTACTGGAGTCGCTAATGGGCATTAAACGTGCTGGCGCTGACGCGGTACTGACGTACTTTGCAGAAGATGTTGCGCACTGGCTGCAACAAGATTAATGCGCCAGCTGGGATAAGATTAAAAGCAAGCAAGCAAGTTAAATCCGACACTACCAACCCATCATTAAAGGTTAATTTGAAAAGCTCATGACTATTAGATATTTGCACTCCATGATTCGTGTGTACGACCTCGACGCGGCTCTTGATTTCTTTTGCGATAAATTGGGCTTGATTGAAACACGACGTCACGACAATGAAAAAGGCCGGTTCACGCTGGTGTTTTTAGCCGCCCCCTTAGACTTAGAAGCGGTTGATTCGGCAGCCATCGATCAATGTGATTCTCCGTTGTTGGAGTTGACGTACAATTGGGACACAGAAGAATACAGCAGTGGGCGTAACTTTGGGCACTTAGCCTATCGTGTTGATAATATTTATGAGATTTGCCAAGCGCTATCCGACAAGGGTGTTGTAATCAATCGCCCGCCGCGAGACGGTTATATGGCTTTTATAAAATCGCCGGATGGCATTTCGATAGAGCTGTTACAAAAGGGAAAAAGTTTAGCGCCGATTGAGCCTTGGCTCTCGATGCCTAATACCGGATCATGGTAGCTGTTGTAAGGCCGTGATTTTTCACACTGACTGAAAAGCACAGTATCTTCGGTATTTGTTCCCTACTTAGGTAATTAATTAACCACATCTTGTCGTACAATTTAGCTATTGCCAAAACGAAGGTGACGCGTCCCCTCGTTTTCAAGGCTTTAAAAATTCAAGGCTTCAAAACTCTCAAGTCTTCAAAACAATGATAATGGAGTAACTATGTCCCGTCTTATTTCTAGTCGTATGCCACGCCTATTTTACGCTCACAATCTGACCGCGCTTTTGTTGATTTTGACCTTGCCGTTATGCGCCAATGCGGCTATTCAACAAACAAAAGGCGACTTTCAAGATAAGTTTCGTCAATTAGAAGAAGTGTTGCCCACGCCTAACGATTATCGAAATGCGGCCGGTGAACCGGGCAAAGAGTATTGGCAACAAAAGGTCGATTATAAGATCGACGTGTCGCTCGATGAAGCCAAGCGTCGTTTGACGGCGGCACAAACCGTTACCTACACCAATAACTCGCCTTATCGACTGAAGTATTTGTGGGTGCAGTTGGAACAAGATCGATTCAAAGCCGACTCTGTCGCCGAGCGTTCGGCCGCCTTTGGAGGCATTGGCCGGCGTGGCCCGAAAACCACTCTACCGCAGGGTGATAAACCGGCTCGTATCAGTATGGCTGAGTTACGGCGAAATCAGTTTTACGAT
Organism: uncultured Gammaproteobacteria bacterium; assembly: GCA_964516915.1. Classification (GTDB taxonomy): domain Bacteria; phylum Pseudomonadota; class Gammaproteobacteria; order Arenicellales; family Arenicellaceae; genus Arenicella. Next base: position 5,969 of record CAZEXS010000041.1, on the reverse strand, counting down.
GACATTGAAATAGGTTATGAGCTTAGCAATATTGTCGATTCAGAAGGCACGCCTTTAGAGTATGTTATTAATGGCGCGCAAATGCGCATTGACTTGCCGGTGCCATTGGAAAGCGGCGAGTCTTTTCAATATAAGCTTAACTACGCCTACAATATCTTAGAAGAAAACGCCGTGGTTGCCCGAGCCGGTTATGAGCATTTCCCTGATGATGTTCGCAAAGGCGGTAATGATATCTATTTGCTTGCTCAATGGTTTCCTCGTGTGGCGGCTTACTCTGACTATGAAGCTTGGCACAATAAAGAATTTTTGGGTCGCGGCGAGTTCACCTTAGAATTCGGGGATTACGACGTTTCTATGACGGTACCCGCTGATCATATTGTGGCTTCAACCGGCGTCTTGCAAAATCCCGAAGACGTTTTGACCAAAACACAAAGAGATCGTCTTAAAAAATCAGAAACCGCGAAGCGACCCGTGTTTGTCGTGACGGCCGCTGAAGCGCTTGCAAACGAAGCACAGGGAACCACTAAAACCAAAACCTGGCACTTTAAGGCCGAAAATGTGCGTGATTTCTCATGGGCTTCTTCGCGCAAATTCATGTGGGATTCGAAAGGTTATCAACAAGGCGGTGCTGCTCAACCTCTGGTGATGGCCATGTCTTATTATCCTAAAGAGGGTGGTGATTTATGGAAAAAATATTCCACAGAATCAGTCATTCATGCGATGGAGGTTTATTCGAGATATACCTTTGATTACCCTTACCCAGTGTCAATCAGTGTGAACGGCCCTGTTGGCGGTATGGAATACCCGATGATCACGTTTAATGGGCCTAGGACTAAATTGCAAAAGGACGACAGCCGAACTTACAGCTTGGCCGAGAAACGATTTCTGCTAGGCGTGGTTATTCATGAAGTTGGACACAATTATTTTCCGATGATTGTGAACTCAGACGAACGTCAATGGACATGGATGGACGAAGGGCTTAATAGCTTTTTGGACGGTGTGGCCGGTCGTGAATGGGACCCAACCATTCCATGGGGCGTAGAGCCGCGCGATATTGTCGGATACATGAAGTCGGACGTGCAAGTGCCCATAATGACCCAGTCTGACAGTGTGTTGAAATTGGGCCCGAATGCCTACACCAAACCAGCAGCGGCCTTGAATATATTACGAGAGGTGATTCTCGGAAGAGAACTCTTCGATTTTGCGTTTAAAGAGTATTCAGTGCGTTGGCAGGATAAGCGACCAACGCCGTCGGATTTTTTCAGGACCATGGAAGAAGCTTCTGGCGTGGATCTTGATTGGTTTTGGAGAGGCTGGTTTTATACGACCGACCATGTCGATATTTCGATAGACGAAGTCTATAAGCTGCAGCTCGACACATTGAACCCTGACATCGACTTAAAGCGCCGTCGTCAAGAAGAAGCCGATGAGCCAAGCTCTTTGTTCGTTGAGCGAAATAAACAAGAAGGCGCGAAGCTCTGGATTGATCTCAATAAAGATATTAAAGATTATTACGACGAGCACGATCGATTTACGCCGACCAATAAAGATCGAAATAAATACACTCAAATGTTGGAAGACCTTGACCCAAGAGAACGAGAAGCCTTGGAGCGGGCGGTTAAAGAAGATCAAAACTACTATGTCATGAATTTCAGTAATCTAGGTGGATTGGTGATGCCGATTCTGCTTGAGCTCACCTATACGAACGGCAACAAAGAAGAGCTGGTACTACCGGCCGAGATCTGGCGACGATCACCGAAAAAGGTAAGCAAGCTTTTGGTGACTGATAAGCGTAAGCAACTTGAATCTGTGGTTGTGGATGCCGGGTGGGAGACCGCCGATGTCAATGTTAATAACAACCACTATCCTCGACGAATTATACCGTCGCGAATCGAAGCATTTAAGAAAGAAAAGCGCAAAGGCCGAACTCACAAAGACTTAATGCACGATTCGACCACAGAGATCAAAAAACCCAAAACCAAACTGCATAAAAAGTAATCATGCTCTTACTGCACCGATTAAACCGGCTAGCGGAAGGTTTAAGTTGTCGATTGTTGTTAGTTATAATTTTGTTGATGTGCGCACCGCCGGTCATCGCACATCAGCAAAAAGAAGCTTACATCACCTTATTGTTTAATCAAAATACCAACAATTTAGAGATATCGCACCGCTTTTTAGTGCACGACGCCGAACACGTATTTGCCCGATTGTTTGTTGGAGCTGAGTTAACTTTAAGCGGTGATTTGCTCGGCGACCCTGCTTCGCAACTGGCATTTTCCAAATACGTTGAGTCAGAATTTTCAATAGCCGATGCAGATCAGCTTGTTTTAGAACCAATTTCAGTTGGCTATGAAGTCGAGGGCAAGTACTTTTGGGTTTACCAAGAAATGCCGATTCCAGATACCCAAGAAATATTGATTAAGCATCGTGCTTTGCAAGCGTTTTGGGCAAACCAGATAAATCACGTGAATGTTGAAAAAGACGGCAAGGTAAGCTCGGTGCGGTTGCAAAAACGTGATGGGCATAAATGGAGTGCTATCATGCTGCCTCAAAGCCCGATAGAATGAATTACTAAACTGCGTTTCAAATAATAGCCTAGGCGGGCATTGATGAAAGAACAAATAGAAAAACTATACGATGAAGCCCTACTTTCTCAATTCAATATAGACAAACAGTTAAAGATTACCGTGTCGCTTGCCATGGTGATTCAACGTCAGCTGATATTGCTTGCAAAGAAAACCGGCACGCCGGTTGAAGATATGAGTCGCGAGTTCATTCTCGAACACCTAGCCAATGTAGAGGTTAGTGATGAAGCCATCCAAAACGCCCAGACAGTAGTCAAACGCGTACTCAAAAAATAATAAGGAATGTAATAGAGTGAACTTGTCAAGACGGAATTTAGACTTCTAATTGACGCTTTTTGCGCGGCCAAACTTTTGTGTTGACCTTCTCTGCACACGATAGCGTTAAAATATATATATTATTGGGGTGTACACCCAAATATTATATTTAACAATAACGTTTCACAAAAAGAGCTTTTATTCCATGATTAAAATAAGATCCTTATTTGTTAGTGGCTTGGTGCTATTAACTACAGCTTCGGTGACGGTTGCCGGCCATCACGCTGAAGACGAAGCGCACAAAAAAACGGACAAGATGAGCGCAGAGCAAGTGTGTACGGGTTTTGGCCCTCAGACACCGCGAGACATTGACTCAAAGTTGGGCACTAATAATGTCGTGTTCAAAATGGCTGAAAGTACAGAGAATATGAATCTTTGTAATATTCACTTTCATCGCAATGCTGAGCACAAAGCGGCCGACTTCGCGATTCTAGAGAATGACGACCCATCAAAAGGCTATCAATGCCAAATGAGCAAAAACCTAAGCAAAGCGGAGTTAGCGCCGACTAAAGGTGAAATCTGTAAAGGTCTAGTGCCCGGTGATACCATTGAAGTGCACTGGGTTCATACGTCTTGCGATGTTGAGCCAGGCCCAGGTTTAGGATCATGTTTATCTGAGTCTTGTGCTAATCCAGAGCTGCGTGTCGAAACACAAGTATTTACGCTAGTAAACGATTCAAGTGCCTATGACTTTGCCGACTTCGACTATCAGGGCAAATCAGAGCAGGGTTATCATATGGCGAAATGGCCAACTAATACTGGAGAGCCAGTGGAGTTCGCTGGGTCGACTACTGGGCCAAGTTACACAGAAGCTAAGTGTTCGCCGTTGCAAGTCGGCTGGAGCGTCAGCCCCAAGTGCGCCAAGTTAGATATCAACACTGTAGGCAAATGGTGCGAAAGCAATAAATTTGGCGAAGACCATGCTCATGGGGTTCGAAGCCTTGTAACAACTCCCGCTTTGTTGTCTGAAATAGACTGAGTGATTTAGCATTACGGTTTTTAAAAAGGCCAACCTTGTGTTGGCTTTTTTATTGTGTGCGTTCTTTATCGCGTTGGTAGTACTGCCCAAAACGATTACGAATGAAATCATCGAACAGTACATCTTCTTGACGAACGAACCCCTTGGTTGGCAGTTTTCCTTCAGCCATTAAGTCGAGTACACCGCAGATACCGGCGGCCGTGGTAACTTGTATCGCGCTCCAAAGATTGCCGTTGATAGTTTTGTTATAGATCTTGTTGGCATAAGACTCTTGAATGAGTTGGCCGTTTTTTAAGCCGCTTACGTTGATGAAGACTAATACGACATCTTGATATGTCAACGGCAAGGCGTTTTCGAAAATGCCCTTTAGTTGATCGCGGTTGTCTCTGAATTTGAGGTCTTGCAAGAGCATCTTCATGATGTCGCGATGGCCTGGGTAACGTACGGTACGATAGTTTAGGTTTTGCACCTTATTCTCTAAGGTTTCGCATAAAGTGCCTAAACCACCAGAGGTATTAAATGCTTCATAGGCAACTCCATCTAAGGAGAACTCTTCCAGTTCCTCCAATGCGGGTACTTGCATTAGATGGCCGTCAACGATCGCTTCACAAGGGTTGCAATACTCATTGATTAGGCCGTCGGTGGACCAAGTCAGGTTGTACTTGAGCCCGTTCGACGGGTACTTAGGTAAGGCGCCAACACGCATATGCACATTATGCAGTTCGTCAAATTCTTTACATAGATCATAGGCAGCGATGGTAATAAAGCCAGGCGCCAGACCACATTGAGGCATTAGCGCGGCAGTGGAGTCGGCAGCCAAGCTCTTAACCAAATTGGTGCAAGCGACGTCTTCGGTAAGATCGAAATAGTGAACCCCAGCTTTTGCTGCTGCCATTGCCACAAACTTGGTGATATGAAATGGGCAGGCGCTGAGCGCGGCGAATTTCCCCTGCATAGCCTGTTGTAGTGACATCTCATTGGTGACGTCGAGCTGCAAAGTCGAAACATTATCATTTGACGGCAAGCGCGCAAGGTTGTCAGGATTCATGTCCGCGACGGTCACCTGGTAGTCACCACACGAGCCTAATAATTCAGTGATGATTGCTCCAATCTTGCCAGAACCCAATAAGAGTATTTGTTTCACGTGTAAATCCTCTAGTGATAGATTTCGATCGGTTTTTAGCCGTTATGCTCGGCTGTACCGCCAGCAATAATTGGCAATTTGAGTCAAGCCATGTGTCAATGCTGTGTTTGTATGAAATGCCAAAATAGCCTTGAAAGATCAATGTTTATTGCTGTGTATTTATTGATAACACTAAGATTATCCAATCGAGAAATCAGAATGTAGTGCTATATATTACAATATGTAGGCTATAATCATGCATTATGACGATAATATTGGCATTTTCGTCATTTTTTCATTTAACGAAAAGCAAATTGATTCACCATGATTATTGATGGCAAAGATAAAGAGCTAATTGCACTATTGAGAACAAATTCGCGAGAAAGTACGGCGAACCTGGCGCGCTTGTTGGGCATGTCTCGTACCACTGTGACGAACCGGATTGAGCGACTGGAAAAGCGCGGCATCATCACTGGCTATACGGTGCAGTTCAGTGATTCTTACGAGCGTGGCCAAATTCAGGCACACGTCATGATCACATCTGACCCTAAGTTTTCGGCACATATCGCCAGCTCTCTAAATAAGAATTCAGCGGTTCGTGCTTTGTATGCGGTTAATGGTATTTATGAAATGTTGGCTATGATCAGTGCTGAATCTACGCATCACTTGGATGAGGTGCTGGATGAGATTGGCAACACTGAGGGAATAAGTAAAACCACATCCTCAATATTATTATCGACTAAGTTCTCTCGCTAGCGTTTAGTCAATATCAAACGTGGTTTACACAATTGAATCTGTTCTAAATTTAGCCATCCCTTAACACAGTCTGTTGTTGAGCAAGCCAGTTCTCAAGAAACTTTGCGTTTTTTACGAGGACTCCTCTGTTTGCTCGCCCGCGCGTAATTCGGGTAAACCATCGATTCGGTGGTTTCAATTCGTTGCTTCAGTTGAAGGCCTATAGAGTCAA
>CAZEXS010000040.1:0-30691 GCA_964516915.1 uncultured Gammaproteobacteria bacterium | reverse complement strand
TGCCACTTAATTAACCTGAACTTTAAACTTCAAAATCAGGTGGTGAGCTCACACCAAAGTTTAAGAATTTTTTCAGCTTTTCAGCACGTTAAAATAACGCGCTCTGGCCAAAAACTTACTTATTCTTCAGCGGCCCTAGAACCATCACCATTTGACGGCCCTCTAATTTAGGGAACTGTTCAACAGCGCCATATTCCTCTAAATCTGTTTCAACTCGTTTCAAAAGATCCATACCAAGATCTTTGTGCGCCATTTCACGGCCGCGGAAACGAATTGTTACTTTTGTCTTATCGCCGTTCTCAAGAAAACTCTTTAGCTTGCCGACCTTGATATTGTAGTCGCCAATATCAGTGCCTGGGCGAAACTTAATTTCTTTAACTTGCGTTTGTTTTTGATTTTTACGAGCAGCCGCTTTACGCTTACTGTCTTCGTAAAGCATCTTGCCATAGTCCATAACTCGACATACTGGCGGATCGGCGTTAGGTGAAATTTCCACCAGGTCTAGACCTGCATCTTGCGCGGCTTTTAACGCTTCATCACGACTAACAATACCTGCTTGTTCGCCATTTTGATCAATCAGTCGAATCGTCGGCGCAGTAATTTTTTGATTCATGCGCTGTTGCTTTTTAGTGGCTATGGTAATACCTCATATATTTCATAAAATTTTAGCGTACTTAATCCCAACAACACCAATAACATAGAGATTGCTTTATTGACGGGTTTGCACACTGCTAGGGCGCGAATTTTAATGAGAAATGCCAGCGCCCTCAATAGGCAGCACTAATAAAAACAGTGAAAACACCAAAAAAAACAATAAAAAACGCCAGATACTCATGCATCTGGCGTTTTTCTATAATCTGGTAGGCGCGATTGGATTCGAACCAACGACCCCCACCATGTCAAGGTGGTGCTCTAACCAACTGAGCTACGCGCCTGCACTAATTCGCAGGAGCGCGATTCTAGCCTAACCTAACGCGCTATTACAACGACTTTTAACGATTCTTTACCTCAACAACCGATCTCCATATTGCATTTCAAGCGTTTATAAGGATACTAGGTAGAGCAAACCACGGCAGCTCTGCCGTTCCTATTTACTATTTCAAGAGGTATCAACGAATGGATTTAATGCAAATCGCAACTCAAATGTTAGGCCAAAAACTCGGCGGTTCTGCCGGCGGCAATAATGAATTACTAGGCTCAGTTGTTGGCAGTTTGTTAGGCGGCGGATCTGACAAGCAAGGTATAGACCTAGGTTCATTGGTGGGCAACCTACAGAACAGCGGTCTTGGTGACATTGCTCAATCTTGGTTGGGCGATGGCGATAATGCAGAGATTTCAACCTCTCAGCTCACCGACCTCTTAGGTTCAGACAAATTAAAAGAAGCGGCAAGTCAACTTGGTGCAAGCGAAAACGACTTACTAAGTGGCCTGCAATCGATGATTCCACAAATGGTGGATAAATCATCGAGCGGTGGTAACTTACTGGACAGCGTTGGCGGGATTGGCGGTTTAGCCAGCATGGCGAGCAAATTTCTAAAGTAAGCCGAGAGCTACTATAATGAATGAAAACGGTCGCTTTAGCGGCCGTTTTTAATTTAAGCGAAGAAAGAAACAAAACACTGCTATAGATGAAAAAACGGATTTAACCCTCTATTATTGGTATAGACTGATTGTCTGATGCAATCGTCCTATTATTGGCAATCCGCGACGACATATCGTTTGCCAGATAAAAGCTCTAGGCTGTTGCCAAAAAAAGAGCTCAAGGCTGTTGCCAGAAAAAAAGCTCAAGGCTGCGCAATTCAACTAATCTAATAATAAATATTTTATGAATCTAACCAACAAAGTACTGATCGGGCTCCTTTTTGGAACCATCGCTGGGAGCATCTTAAACTGGCTTGATAACGCATGGATGAATTCCTATATCGTTGAAGGAGTTCTTCTTGTCGGCGGGAAACTATTCATTAACGCTCTGAAAATGCTGGTCGTTCCTTTGGTTATTTTTTCGCTGATACCTGGAGTGTTTGCAATCGGCGATATCAAACTGCTCGGCACCGTAGGAACCAAAAGCATCTTACTTTATATAGCCACAACCGCAATCGCGATTGCCACGGCCATTACCTTGGCGGTACTTTTTGGTATAGGCAAAGGAGGAACCCCGCCGTCAGACATAGATTTTGTTGGCCGCACCGCCGACAAAGGTACGCTAGACATCTTGATAGACATTGTACCTTCCAATATTTTTAACGCATTCGCAACTGGCGACATGTTAGCAATTATCTTTTTCTCAATATTTTTTGGTATTGCTGCCTTGAGCATCAAAGACCAGACGGAAGAGACGGTTAACTTCATTGACCAGATGAACAAAATTGTGATGCAAATGGTCGAAATGGTGATGTGGTTCGCACCGTACGCGGTATTTTGTTTAATGGGCAAGGCCATTGCTGAGCTAGGCGTAGATTTACTCGCAGATTTAATAGGCTATTTCGCTGTGGTAGTCGCCGCCCTTCTATTCCATGCCTTCGTGACGCAAATGGTTATCCTAAAGGCGTTTACAGGTCTGAATTTGAGACTGTTTTTGACCAAAATACGCAGTGCTCAATTATTTGCATTTAGCACGGCCAGTTCTGGAGCGACCATACCTGTCACGCTGCGCACAACACAAGAGCGGTTAGGCGTTGACCGGGCAATCTCTTCCTTTAGCGTGCCCTTTGGAGCCAATATCAACATGGATGGCACAGCCATCATGCAAGGTGTTGCAACTGTATTTATTGCGAACCTATATGGTATTGAGCTTGGTTTTTCTGGCTATGCGCTGGTCGTATTAACTGCGGTCTTAGCGTCAATTGGTACTGCAGCCGTGCCTTCAGTTGGCCTGGTGATGCTGACTCTAGTATTCGAGCAAGTAAACTTGCCCGTAGAGGCAATTGGCTTGATTATGGGAGTTGATCGTTTATTGGATATGACGCGTACTGCCGTAAACGTTACCGGCGATACGGTAGTCACAAGCGTAGTGGCAAACAGTGAAGGCAAACTGGATATCGACGTCTTTAACGACCCTAGCGCTGGTGACTTAGAAGGTATACATCTGCCTGATTCATAGGCCTTAACTAAAAGCAAAAGTATAAAAAAGCCCAATTGGATCAATTCCAATTGGGCTTTTTACTTTAGGGGTTCGCTTGTCTAAATTCCGAGTGACGAGTACGAATCTCTGATTCGTTCAATTGCAATCATCATTGCAGCAGTACGCAAATCAGGAATACGAGCATCACTGTTCCATTTTTTACTGATAACTTGATAACCTTCGCGCATCACATCATCCAAGCCAGACCGAACCAGATCTAGCTCGGTTGGGCCCTCAATGATTTTTTCTAAATGATCTTGTGGAAACTCAACGCCGACCATTTCTTCAATCGCCGATACCATATTCATGGTTTGACGCTCATGTTGACGACGTTGCATTCGACCAAATCGGATATGACCCAAATTCTTAACCCATTCAAAATACGATACCGTGACACCGCCAGCATTCGCGTATAAGTCTGGAATAATCAAACACTTTCGATCACGAAGTATTTCATTCGCGCTAAATGTAACTGGGCCATTGGCGGCTTCGATAATAACTTTCGCTTTAATGTCGTGCGCGTTGTCAGAGGTAATCACTCCTTCTAGAGCGGCCGGTATGAAAATATCGCAATTCATGGTCAACACACTACTCGAATCTGGAGTGTAGCCGCTATAGCCTTTCACACCGCCATTTTCATGAATGTGCTTATGCAAGCCATCGATGTCAATGCCATTATCATCCACTACAGCACCGTCACGCTCAATCACGCCGACGATAATCGCGTCGTCTTCTTGAGATAGAAACTGAGCGGCATGATAGCCAACATTACCCAAGCCTTGAACGACAATGCGTTTGCCAGCCAAAGTGCCATTAAGCCCAGCCCACTCAATATCTTTAGGGTGGCGGAAGGCCTCTTGCAAACCATACTGAATGCCTCGCCCCGTTGCTTCCACACGCCCACGGATACCGCCCTTACTGACCGGTTTACCGGTGACGCAGCCCCAACTGTTAAGATCATTGGGGTATAGGCGTTTATATTCATCCGCCATCCACGCCATTTCCCGCTCACCTGTACCCATGTCGGGGGCTGGGACATTTTGCGCGGGGCTGATCAAGGTTCGTTTGGCTAATTCTTGAGTGAAACGTCGAGTAATTCGTTCTAATTCGTGCGGCTCCCACTCGCTAGGGTCAACCACTAACGCACCTTTAGAGCCGCCAAACGGCGCTTCGACCAACGCGCATTTAAACGTCATTAACGACGCCAATGCCTCAACCTCATCTTGGTCAGCGTGCAGTGAATAACGAATGCCGCCTTTGACCGGTTCTCGGTGTTCTGAATGAACTGATCGATAGCCAGTAAAGGTGTATAACTTGTTTCGCAAACGTACACCAAACCTCACCGTATACGTTGAATTGCATATTTTAATCTTGTGATGTAAATCATCAGGCAAGCCAACCAATGCGGCTGCTTGATCAAACATCAGTTCAACAGATGATAAGAAGCTCTCATCGCTGTGTGACATTATTCCTCCTCGGATAAAGTCCTATATTTTTCGTGGTTTTATTAATTATTTAGCAAGCTTTGAAGAACAAACAAAGCTCACCGGATATCGGTACTTCTGTTACTAAATCTTTCAATCCTGCGTTTATCTATATCAAATATTTCAGCAGTCAAAAACAGGGGGTTAATCAACATCGTTAGAGCTTTGACGACCTAAAAACTCAATATTATTTAACCTGATCGATAAAACGAGAAAATGCATCTAATGCCGCATTTATCTGTGGGTGATTATCCGCCGACATCAAGGTTTTATCGTCGACTTCAGATCGATATAAGTTTAACAAACGTCCAGCAGAAAAATCACGCTGTATGTCCAAATAAGACGTAGATAAACGCAAACTTAGAGTTTTTTCGTGGATACCGAAGTCAATTCCCGGAAGTGTCGCTATCGAAAAGTGTTTCAACAAATATTCGGCCAATTCTACCGACGTACATACCCCGGCTTTTCTCAAGCCCTCGGCAAAATCATTAAAGTTTGGTGCGATGTAAAACCCACCTTCAGTGCGTGTACAGTGAATGCCTAAAGTACTTAAACTCTGGCTGATATAGCGAGTTCGAATGCCATGCAGTGACGAACAGTCATTAACGTATTGCTCAATATCAGCATCAAGCTCATAAGCCTTAATCGCCGCGTACTGAATCGGCGCCGCGACTCCTGACCATGTTTCGCTTGAAATAATAGTCAGCTTTTTCATTATTTCTCGACCTTGCTCAGTATTGGGCATCAGCCCTACGCCGAGTCGCCAACCGCCAATCGAAAGATGTTTACTTAAGCCACCTAAGACAAAGGTGCCCTCTGGGTAATATTTCGCAATCGAAACGTGAGGTTTATCGCCATGGCAGACCTGAAAATAAATTTCATCGCTAAGTACCCAAATGCCTTTTTCGCGACAATATTGAGCCAGCTCTCTGAGGAAATCATCGCTTAACACCTGCCCTGTTGGATTATTTGGGCTATTAATAATCAATAGCTTACACGGGTTGTCAGAAGATTCAACCAGTCGATCAAGCTCATTGATATCCAAGGCATAATCATCACTCACCTGACTAGGAATGTAATGATATTTTCGACGCAACAAAGTCGCTTGCGGGCCGTAGCTGACCCACGATGGGGTGGGCAAAAACACATCGGCGTCTAAGGCCATTTGCAAGCCGTAGATAATCGATTTACTGCCTGGACCGATGATCACCTGATTGGCTTCAAAGGGGCACTCAAGCTTGGTGCTGTAATAGTGAGCCACCGATTCACAAAGCTCTGGCAGACCTCGTGCGGGAAGATAGCTCTTTTTATTTGCGTGTTCGGAGAGCGCGTGTACCAGCTTAGGGTGTACATCAAAGCGTGATTCACCAAAGCCCATGTGATAGACCTCGCGGCCTTGTTGCCAAAGGCGGTTTACGGTTTCGTTGATGTGCAAGGTTGAAGACGGCACAAGGCCTTTGAATGTGTTGTCAAATATAAGATTTGGGTTCATTTTGATAAGCGCAGCTATGCTGCAAAAAAGGGAGTTAAAAAGTAGCAATGAAAGGAATAAAAAAAGCCCGCTAAGACAAATTGGCTTGCGGGCTTGAAAAGGTCTAACTATTTACACAAACTCTAAAAGTTATAAACGCCTTTGAGATACCAGGAGCCGCCTTCGTAGTTTGCAACGGTGCGTCGAGGAAATTGCAAGCCAACGCTTTGGCGATTGGCGAAAACGCCATCGTTTTCAATCTCGTCAACAAACTCGTCAAAAATATTAGACGCCCCTACAACAACTTTGAATTGATCATTTACCTGCCAACCTACTTCAGCATCAATGTAAAACAGTGAATCAATTTCAGCACTGATATTGCCAGGTGTACCATTTATGGTTCCACGCTCGTCAAAGTGATCACCAAAAAACTTTGCTCTCACTAATAAGTTGACTGAATCACTCAAAAAGGTGTTTGTCGTCAAGGTGAAACGGTCTTCCGGATAATTGTTTTCGATATCTTCGATGGTAGAATCACTAACCGGGTTTATACCTTGGACCTGAGTCTGGCCGGTAATGTCAATTTCATTGTGAGCGTAGGCGAAAGTAACACTAGTGCTGGTGTTACCCCAATCAATAGAACCATTGAGCACGACATCAAAACCAGAATGCTCTAAATCAAGAGCGTTGGTATAAAACGACAAAGTTCTTCCAGGCTGACCTGGCACGGGGATATCACCAGTACGATAAATGCGATTGTCGACCGCCACATCATAGAAATCGAAGGTCAAGTCCCAAGCATTGCCCAAAGAAGTGGTAAATCCTAAGCTGATATTAGTCGATTCTTCTTCACGCAATTCACCACCACCAGCTGCGATAGCAGCATCACTGGTTGCTGGCACAAGCCCTTCTAAAATGAGGTTACCGGTGACACCATCAAAGGTTGTGATAACGGAAGAAATATTCGCCTGACCAGGGGTTGGAGCGTGAAAACCGGTAGAGAAAGCGCCGCGCAATGCAAAGTTATCACTCACGTTATAGCGCGTCGCGATTTTACCGTTAGTAGTCGTACCAAAATCAGAAAAATCTTCAAAGCGAATGGCGTACTGCATTAACCAATTGTCGCTAATGTCATGTTCAAGGTCTGCGTAGACTGCGAAGTTATCTCGATCAAACTCACCGGCGTCTTGAGGTGTTGGTGGAGTAAAGCCACTTGGGCCTGCTCCTACACCGGCATTCGCATCACCGATCAACGCGGTCCAAGTCTCCTCACGCCATTCAGCACCGTAAGACAACGATAATGAATCACTTAACTGAGTAGAAAAATCGGCATTCAGGTTGATCTCTTCTTGCTCATAGCCACCCACATCAAAGTCTTGTACTGGTATTCCACCGGCCTGCAAGGCTAAACTTGGGTTGATTGTGTTGTTAAGAAAGTAATCCAGTTCATTCTTACCATAACTGATACTGAAGTCATAAGTGGTGCCGCCTGCAAACTCACCACGCAAACCACTAACGGCACTAAAGTCTGTTTGATCACCGTCTAAGAATGGCGTAAACCCTACGCTACATAACTGAAGACTTGGGTTCTGTGCACAAGTACTGACAACCGCAGAGTTTGATAGATTTCGATAGAAGAAACGGTAGCGCCCGGAAGTGTCGGCGTAATTACCAAATGAATATAACTCTGCGCCGCTGTCCAAAGTAATACCGGAATTCCACACTAATCTAAGTGCATCTGTTTCTGGGCGACCCCAGGTTTGGGTAAACGGCGCATCACCGAAAGGCGTATCAGCGCCAACACTCTGAACACCGGCATCGATCAAGGCCTGTGCATCGGGGCGAATCACGCCGCGAGATAAGGCATCGTTATCGCTGTATTCAACACTTACGTTTAAGAAACCGTCGTCGGTGACCTTAAAGCCGAGATTGGCTCCTACTTTTAGGCTGCTTTCGCCTTCATAGAACTCGCCATAACTGACTTCGGCATGACCACCTTCGCTGGCGTCATTAAGTTCAAAGTTCATAACCCCAGCGATAGCATCAGAACCGTATTGCGCCGCAGCACCATCGCGTAAAACTTGAACATTTTTTAAAGCGATGCTTGGAATCATACCTACATCTACGCCGTGCGAACCATTACCAGCCGCCGGTGCAAAAAACTGCACTAAAGATGAGCGATGCCGACGTTTTCCGTTAACCAGCACCAAGGTTTGATCGGGTGACATGCCTCGCAAGGATGTGGGGCGAATAAATGCGCTACCATCACCGGTCGCTGGCGTTGCTGTATAGGATGGCACCAGCGCCTGTAAATTATCAGTAATGTCAGCACCATTTCCCAAAGACGAAAAATCATCGGCGCTTATCACGTCAACTGGCACTGGCGAATCGGTAGCTGAACGTGCCTTAGCACTTCGGCTACCTAGCACCACAACCTCTTCCAAACCTTTGACACTCGAACCGTCATCCTGAGCATAAGACGCAGGCGCAGCAACGCTTGCTGCTACCGCCAAGCTAATTACACTTGGCACTAATTTATTTCTAACTTCTTTCATTTCTGACTCCTCTGGTATTGTGATTTGAGAGCCGCCATCGGTTTCATCGAAACTGTCAGCGGGCTCATCTAGAGGGCCACCGGCACTAATACGAATATCAGTGCCCGAAAGCATCAGTTGCAATCCATCTCGAATCGTATAACGCCCAAATAAGGGTTGGGTCTTATACTTCTTTACTTCAGCAAATGGGTACAACAAAGTAAGTTCAGCTTGTTTTGCGAATCTCACCAACGCTTTGTCGGCCGTGAGACGCGGTATATGAAAGTAGAATTGCTGATCAACCGCCATTACTGGCTTAGCTACTGAACAAAAAGTCAGCAACACCGCGAACGATAATCGAGCCAGGCCAGACAGTTTTATTATGGTTGTCATACAGCCATTCTACGCAATTTTATGCGTCTCTTCTATTAGGAGCATAGAAACTTATTCTTCCGCTACACCAACTGCATATTTTTTTGAACAACTGTCATTTTATTGATCATAAATATTGAACTTGACCTCTCTAGGCACAAAATATTATCCAAATGCCAATACCAATTAACGACCAACGCACCTTTCAATTGCATTCGGAATTTTCGAATGCGGACACATAACTTCGTCGAAATACAAAAAAGCATGACCGAAGCCATGCTTTTTCTAAAAGTTTGAGACAACCTTAATCGGTTATCTCATTCTTGACCCTTATTGCACTTTGTACAATAAAACCTCATCGCCTATCCGTTTCGACTCAACACCAAAATTAAGACTCAGTATTTGTAGCAGCTGATCGGTATCGCCCGTTTTAAAGAATCCACCAACCGGAATTTGCGCAATACTTTCATCCATAATAGTGAATGAGAGTGCGGTATATCGATCGATCTCTCGAATTGCTTCTGATAAAGGTTCGCCTTGAAATATCAGCATACCTTCACGCCATGACAACAAGGTATCGCTGTCTTGTTGGTCTGATACTTTTGGTGAATTCTCACCAATTGTGACCTTTTGACCAGGTATGAGAAAAAGCTCGTCTGCCTTGCCACGGCCCGCCGTGAACCCGTTCTTCTTTAGATTGGCATTTACATTGACTTGCACCTTGCCTTCCGTAACCAATACCTCAGTATCCAAACCTGGGCGTGCATCAATATTAAACGCCGTACCAACGGCCACAACTTGATCCGAGCCAACATCCACCACGAACGGCTTACTTGGGTCTTTAGCGACTTCAAAGTAAACCTCACCACTAAGCAACTCAAGCTGGCGACGATTCTCGGTAAATTGAATGCTGAGCTCCGAATCCGTATTGAGCTGCAACACACTGCCATCGGCCAAGGTTACCGTCGACATTTCACCGACGCCGGTCTTATAACGCTTAAGCTGCGACGATTCTCGCGTCTTTTCGGCCATATTTACCGGAGTGCTCAAGCTTTGTGTAGCAGGTTGAATTGGCTGCACAAAGTAAATACCAACCGCCATCAAAATTGTTGCAGCGATCGCCCATGGCCCAGATCGCGAGTTCGAAAAACGACGAATATTGCTTGCCTTAGTTTCGCCATCAACCATTGTTGAGTCGAGGTCTGGGCTTTCCTCAAAAGCAGCATGTTCGGCGTGCAAGTTAAGCTTGTCGATCGGCATAAGCTTAGCAATCGGCGATAACACATCAAGCAAATCCCACATCGACGCACACTTCACCAAAGCCTCACCATGCACCGGCGAGACTTCAAGCCATTCAGATAGAGCTCGTTGTTCCTCTGCCGTTAGACCACGATCAATTTTAGTCACCCATTCGGCTGCACTTTGCTCTATCACTTCCATATTCGGAAATTCTACAGAATTCATTTCACTTCACCTTCTGTTTAACACGCTTGTACTCAGACAAACTAGCCACTTCACTCGCGCCGCCTTGATATGCATCAGAGGTTCGCGCATCGTAATATTGCATGGTCCTTAGCAGGCCTTTCGCCACGTGCTTTTCTACCGTACTTTCAGAAATATCCAATTCTTGGGCGATCTCTCGCTGACTTAATCCGTATATTTTTTTCAGCACAAATACTTTACGACATTGCTCTGGCAACCCTTCTACAGCGGCACACAACAACCCAAAATCTTCTCTATTAAGAACTTCTTTTTCTGTTTGACTGCAAAACTTAGTCTTATCAAAACTAAATAAGCTTTCATCTGTCTGCTGATCTACATCGGCTTCAGTATCAACACGCTGAGCGAGTTTAATACTTCTGTTAGCAAGCCGAATCGCCGTTTTAACCATGAATGCTTTGGGAAACAAAATTTCTTGCTTCAAAGAAGACTGGTACGTATTGATATACGTGTCTTGCAGAATGTCTTCGATATCTTGACGTGTTGCAGCGGGTCGAATCTTGCTCAACAAGGAGGCAATAACACGCCGATACTTCAAGAACTCTTCGGTTATTTTTTCTGTCATCGTTTCCTCATAACATCGTCAAAATTCAGGTGCATTTAGAGTTTGCAAGCGCTCATTTACAACCAAAACTCGTCCTATTGCAAATATTTACAAGCTAAAGCCGTTTAACAAACCAAACCACCAACATAACTAAACATATAATCACCACCAAGCTGCGCAGCTTAGTTGGGTCTATTCTCATCAATGCCCGCGCACCTAAACTTGCGCCGACAAATTGGCCTATCATCATGCAAAAGCCAATCAGAACTGCCACTTGGCCAAACCAAATAAACACCAAAAGTGACGCAAGGTTTGTTGCAAAATTTAATGTTTTGGCGACCATGCTGGCACGAACAATACCCTGCCCTCGTAATCCTACACCTGCCAGCGCGAAAAACGAACCTGTTGCCGGACCAAACATGCCATCATAAAAACCGACTGCTGGCACCACCGTACATCTATGTGTTGTGGCGGAAACCTTCGCTGGCCCTCCATCTAAGTTCTGTTTCGGTGAAAACAAAAAATACATCACAATCAGCAAAATAACCGCTGGGATCAACAATTCTAGCGTTGCGGCATCAACATATTGAACCAAGCCCGCACCTAATAAGGCCCCAATAAATGCCGCCAACATCGGCCATCGCACGTCAGCGAAGGATATTTCTCTCTTGAACAGCAGCGTCAAGGATGCGGTGCCAGTGCCCATAGAGGCTTGTAACTTATTGGTACCCAATGCTTGAATCGGCGGCACCCCAACCGCCAATAAAGCCGGTATCGTGATTAAACCGCCTCCGCCAACCAAAGTATCGATATATCCAGCAACCGCCGCTGCACAGATCAAGATCACCAGTACCAACCAACCAATTTCTTCTAAAGAAGAAAATAAACTAACCGCAATTTCTACCATAACGTTCGATCATAGCTCGCTAGCGCAATCGTTTTTTAGCGGCATACTGTCATAGAGCAAGTTATGCACGGTTTCCTCTATGAAAAACGTGATCAAAATGATGTTTTTTCGCTAATTTAGTGGATTTCTATAACTTATCTTCGTTTAAACATAGAAAAATGTAATATTAATGCTTGTAAGCTTGTCTCTAGAGTTATCAAAGTTGTTTACATCTAGGTACTGACTGACAATAAAAAGTACTTAATGACAATAAAAAGTTAATTTCAATAATAATAAGAACTAAAGCGGCTTTCAAAAGGAGCCAAGTATCTCATGAAAAAATACGCCATTATCTTGTTTATACTAACCCTTATCGGCATAGCTTTGACGATAGTGTTGTTTACAAAGGACGAAAAACTCGACCAAACCGTATTTTTGGCCACCACCGAGTCTATACAAAACTTACAAAGTTTGGACAAGAATCTTCTGGTTCTACTAAACCAATCACGGTTCAACAGCTCGTTTGATCACGATATTCTAGAAGAAACCAACTACCAACTCAGTGAAGAGTTCTCAAACCTACGTTATGACGCGCTGTTTGAAGAAATTGAGGCCAGCCCTGGGCTGAGTACGGCGGTAAAAAACTTCGACAACCACTACGCTTCTAGAGAAGATGATCTCTCAATCTACATAGAAACCAATCAATTGATATCAAGTGCGCTTGGTTCATTATCAGAGGCCAGCGAAACAATCCTAGCCAGCAAGCTTGAAAGTTCAGAAAGTGATGTCAACCGAATTCTAGGGCAAGTAAGCACCAGTATCTTTGGATTAACCTTAAGTCACAAAACCATCGACAAACAATCAATACTCGATAAGGTCAATGCATTAGAAGTAATGATGCCAACTGATTCCTTAGAGAGTTACGAAAGTTATAGCGAAGTCGTTTCGTCAATATTAGATAACAGCGAAGACGCAGAGCAGAGTTTCAAATCTCTCACCAGCCTTTCTACCGGGCCGTTACTTGATGCGATAGAGCAGGAATACGTAAACTATCATAATCAAGCGATTGGCAGTTCAAATCAGTTCAGTATCGCATTGATTATCTACGGTTTATTGTTGCTAATAGCACTGGTGTTTTTTGCCAACCAAATTCGTCGAAACTACGCAGAAATACGGCGTAACTATCTGTTCTTAGAGCAAGAGGTAGCTGAACGAACCGATGAAATTAAAACCGCGTATGAAGATCTGCAAGAGTCGCAAGAGCAACTGATTCAATCTGAAAAAATGGCTTCCTTAGGTCAAATGGTGGCCGGAGTGGCACACGAAATTAACACACCACTTGGCTACGTAAGCAGTAATGTGGAAACCTTAAAATTGAACATCGGAGACCTATCTGAACTTAATAATGAGCTCGAGGTGTTGCTTAAGACGGTTACCGCAAAAGAGCGCAATAATTCGGAAGTCACCCAACAATTAAGACGCACGCTGATGCTCTATAAAGACATAGAGGCTCAAGAGCTGATGAGTGAAAGCACTCAGTTACTTGAAGACGGCAGCTACGGTCTGATAGAAATGTCTAAATTGGTCTCCAGCTTGAAGGACTTCGCGCGATTAGATCGCCAAGCAAGCGAGCAAGTCGATATTCACGACTGCATTGACAGCTCTGTCACCATCGCCAGCAATCATATTCGCGAGAACGAGGTTACGGTAGTAAAAGAGTTCGCAGAACTGCCCAATATTAGCTGTGTTCCATCCAAACTCAATCAACTGTTTCTCAATATAATCACCAATGCCTGTCAGGCAATGACAGACGATGGTGGACAGCTGACAATCAAAACAACGTTGCAGGAGGAGAGTATTAAAATCACGTTTTCCGACCAAGGCATAGGCATGGATGATGAAACAGTCATGAAGATGTTCGACCCTTTTTTCACAACAAAAGAAATCGGGGTTGGTACTGGCCTTGGCATGTCCATAGCGTATAAAATCATTGATGCGCATAAAGGCAAAATTGACGTGGACTCTGAACTTGGTAAAGGCACTTCAATCTCCATTACTCTGCCAATTAACTAACAGTGATCTTTAGACGATGAGCAACAGAAATAACAATACCAGCAAAACCCGCAAGTATCGTGTGTTGTTTGTGGACGATGAGCCACGTGTTACCAGTGCTCTAAAAGCAATATTTCGACGCGAATACGATATTTCAATCGCTAACAGTGGCGCCCAAGCGCTTGAATTACTGAGCCAATCAAAATTCGATGTCATTGTAAGCGATCAAAGAATGCCAGGCATGTTGGGTAATGAACTGTTATCCGAGGTATCTAAAAAATACCCTCAGACCATGAGAATTTTGCTGACTGGCTTCATGGATAAAAAGGCGATCGTAGACTCTATTAATGAAGGCGAAATCTATCGATTCATTAATAAGCCTTGGCGTAATGAGGAGATGCGTGAAGTAGTCGCTGAAGCCGCATTGGCCTCTGAAATACCGGTATTTTCGGATGCACTCCCGGCCGCAGATGAAGCGGTTACAAACCCGGTTGAAGGTGACGCAGTTGCTCAAACTTCGGCTCTGGCGCTGGATCAATCCGAAAAAAATGCGCTTCTTATGATGGAGAAAGCGAAAACAACCCGCAACCTTATTCGAAAGTTCTGCAGCGACAACTCGGTCATGATTTACGGGACTCAGAATATCCAACAAGCGGTTGCCGCCGCCACATCAAGAGAAAATATTGGCGTGGCTGTAATCGAGCTTTCGAGCGATCAGGCCGCGACTTTGCAGACAATCAACTTACTTAAACAAGCACGCCCGGAAGTTATTACCATTGTTTTAACCGAAGAGTACGATGCAAATACGGCCATTGATTTAATTAATCAAGGGCAGGTTTTTAAGTACCTTGCTAAGCCCTTAGATCTCAGTAGTTTTCAACGTGCCATTGAAAATGCGTTTGTAAAGCATCGGTTTCTAAAAAAACACACGGCTGCACAAAAGCGCTTTAAGGTAGAAAAGTCGCAAGCCAAGTTAAGCGATGGCCTGGCTGGCTTATTTAATAAGTTTCTCGGCAGGCGCGGTCAACCAACAACTTAGCGAAGTGGAGCACACCAAAGACAATATGAGCCCGATTGCCCTTATTTGTTCAAGAATGCTTCAAGCGTTATCAATTAAATTACGATAATCATAGAGAACCAACACTACATTATGAAAGTAACTAGACTCACACTACTCTTTATTATCCTCTTCGCCGTTACCGGTATAGTCGAGGCGGCTAAGCCTATTTACAGCGGCGGCAGAGACCGCGCAGCTATTCGCGGATATGACCCGGTCGCCTACTTTACTGAAAACGCGCCAACCAAAGGCTCTGCAGACTTCACATTTCAACACAAAGGCGCTAAATGGATGTTTGCGAACAATGAAAATCTGGAACTTTTTAAAGCCAACCCAGAAAAGTACGCACCGCAGTTTGGTGGCTATTGCGCTTATGCGGTGGCTCGAGATACGACGGCTTCAATCAAGCCCCAATATTTCACCATCGTTGATGACAAGCTCTATCTTAACTACAGCAAGTCGGTGTATAAACGTTGGAGCGCCGATAGAGATAAGCTAATAAAACAAGCTGACGCCAATTGGCCCAAAGTTCTTGAGGATTAAGCTGTTTGAGGGCCAAGTTTCTTGAGAACTAAGTTGTTTCTTGAGTATTAAGTTTCTTGAGGACTAAAACGAAAAGGTATTAAAGGCCAAAAACTAAATTTTGCGTTAGCGAACCTATGGAGTCCGTTAATAAAGAAAGCGCTATTGGCGATTAGAGCGCAACGGCATTGCCAGCTGGTTTGCATCAGAGCTTCTAAACGGATTGATATCTAAGCCTCCTCTGCGAGTGTACAAGGCTTGTACAGAAAGGCGTTGTAGATCAAAAGCCTTGAGCATGTCCATATAGATTCGCTCGACACATTGCTCATGGAATTCATTGTGCATTCGAAAAGACACCAGGTATTTCAGTAGAGCCTGATGGCAGACTTGTTGGCCAGTGTATTCAATTACAATACTCGCCCAATCGGGTTGATTGGTGATCAAACAGTTGGATTTCAATAAATGACTGTGCAGTGTCTCACTGACAATTGAATCAGCAGGTTTAGAGGCTAGACTTGAATCTAATTCAGATGATACCGGCTCTAATAAGGTTGGTTCTAGACTATAGATATCGATCTCAATATCTTGTTCATCGATACAGGTTCCCGGTAATGACGTTGCCGAAAAGTCGGCTAGATCGTCTGGGCCAAACAGCTCTACCTGAATCGTACTGCCGGCCACCAATGACAGGTCAACAATTAGACGTTCACGAACCAAGTCTTGGCTTTCAAACTTCGACTGATTATAGCTGTTTAGATACAGCTTAAACGACTTAGACTCCACCAAACATGGCGAAGAGCACGGCACCACACACCGCATCAATGCCACTACCGGCTTGCCCTTCGCATTAAGCCAGGAAAGCTCATAGCCATTCCATACGTCGGCCCCATAAAATGGCTGTGTCTTATCAATACCAAGCTCAGCTCGATTTAGTGCTCTGGGTACCGCCTGCAACAACTCCGGCGCATAAGACGATTGATAACTCGTCGGTTTGCCCAGCTCTAAGTCGCTAAGATCAAATTCGCTGTCTTGCTCATTCATAATTGCGCCTAATCAATCACTGTTGATTAAATATTGTGCCCGAATTTCCTCTAAGCGATCTCTTGAGCGCGCGGCTTTTTCGAACTCAAGATTTTCAGCATACTGAAACATTTCTTTTTCCAACTCCTTAAGCGTTTTGGAAAGCTCCTTCGGGTTACTCAAGTCAGGTAAGCCATCCAGTTCCACCTTCTTCTTGGCTTTATCATTTGCGGCTTCGCTGGTCGCGCCATCAATAATGTCTCGCACCGCCTTGCGCACAGACTGTGGAGTAATGCCATTTGCTTCGTTGTGCGCCTGTTGTTTACTGCGGCGACGGTCGGTTTCATCGATCGCGATTTTCATTGACCTGGTGATTCGGTCACCGTAAAGAATGGCCTTGCCATTTAAGTTTCGCGCCGCTCGCCCGATGGTTTGTATCAATGATCGAGTCGACCTTAAAAAGCCCTCTTTATCAGCGTCTAAAATCGCCACAAGCGATACTTCTGGCATATCCAAGCCTTCACGCAATAAGTTAATACCAACTAAAACATCAAATTCGCCGGCTCGCAAATCACGTATGATTTCAACTCGCTCTACCGTGTCAATATCAGAATGAAGATAGCGAACCTTGACACCGGCATCACTTAAATAATCGGTCAAATCTTCCGACATTCGTTTGGTAAGAGTGGTGATCAACACTCGCTCATCTTTCAATACTCGTTGGTTGATTTCAGACAATACATCATCAACTTGTGTTCCTACCGGGCGCACCTCAATCTGCGGGTCGACCAAACCAGTTGGGCGCACCACTTGATCAATTGTATTGGGGTTTTGTTCTATTTCGTAATCGCCTGGAGTCGCTGAAACAAACACCGTTTGAGGCATCAAATGCCTGAACTCTTCAAACTTCAAAGGGCGATTATCCATTGCCGACGGCAACCTAAATCCATACTCAACTAGGGTTTCTTTTCGAGAGCGATCACCTTTGTACATGGCTCCGAGTTGCGGCACCATTACATGGCTCTCGTCTAGAATCATTAACGCGTTTGGCGGCAGATAGTTAATCAGGGTTGGCGGTGCTTCGCCCGGTTTGGCGCCAGACAGAAAGCGCGAATAGTTCTCAATGCCATTGCAGTAACCCAGTTCCTGCATCATTTCCAAATCAAATAAGGTTCGTTGCTCTAGGCGCTGTGCTTCAACCAATTTTTCATGTTCCCGTAAGTACGCCAAACGGTCGACCAATTCAGCCTTAATATGTTCACAGGCCTCCAGCACACGCACACGCGGCGTTACATAATGCGACTTCGGGAACACGGTAATGCGCTTTAGATCCTCTTCTATTGAGCCAGTAAGAGGGTCGAAGCGTGAAATCTTATCTACATCATCGCCAAACAACTCAACACGCAAGGCATAGCGCTCTGACTCTGCAGGGAAAATATCGATCACATCGCCTCGCACGCGAAACGTAGCACGCTTCAACTCGGTGTCGTTTCGAGTGTATTGAAGCTCGGCTAAGCGCTTCAGAATCGCGCGCTGATCCATGATATCACCCACACTCAAATGCAAAATCATTTCATGATATGACTCAGGGTCACCCAAACCATAAATAGCCGACACGGTGGCAACAATAATCACGTCGTCACGTTCAAGTATGGCTTTGGTCGCCGACAGACGCATCTGATCGATGTGCTCGTTTACCGACGCATCCTTTTCGATAAACGTATCGGAACTTGGAACGTAGGCTTCTGGTTGATAATAATCGTAATATGAAACGAAATATTCGACCGAATTATGCGGGAAAAAATCGCGCATTTCAGAATACAGCTGCGCGGCCAAGGTTTTGTTCGGAGCCATTAATATGGTCGGCCTCTGAACTTCCTGAATCACGTTGGCCATCGTGAATGTTTTGCCAGAGCCTGTCACGCCTAGCAGGGTTTGAAAAGCTTCGCCATTCGCTAAACCACCGATCAGCTCTTTGATAGCCTGCGGCTGATCACCCGCAGGCGTGTAATCACTGACTAACTGAAATTCACGTTTACTTCTCATACAAGCTATTTATCGGGCTGTTCTACGGCTATTAACACACCATTATAAATCAGGCTGCGCGGTTAAACGTAGCTTTTATCTAACTTCAGCCTTGCAAACAATAAACAGCTGGCCTACTCTTTAAACAGTCAACGGAATTGACGCTCAATAAACCATATCAAGGAGAGATATTATGGTGACTTCACTCGGCTTTAACATTAGGGGCTATGGCTTTAACATTAGGGGCTATGGCTTTAACATTAGGGGCTATGGCTTTAAAACTAGAGGCTACACCTCAAATGCTAAGGGCTTTACCTTAGTAGAAATTTTAGTAACCATCGGCCTGCTGGTGACCTTGCTCGGAATCGCCACACCGAGCTTCGCGAAAATCATAGACAAATCACGAGTCTCAGCCGCATCGGCAAAAATAACGCGCAGCCTAGCACTGGCACGTTCGAGTGCTCTCAGTCATTCAAAGACCGTGCTGGTCTGCCAGATCGCCAAATCAAGCCCGCTTGAATGCGTAAAATCACATAAGCGAAATGAAAATTGGGAGCTCGGCTGGCTGATTTACGTAGATGAAAATCAAAACAATGGCTTTGACCCAAGTGACGTACTTTTGCAAACATTACAGCCAAATAAAAACGCCGCCGTGGTGTTCAACCAAACTGGCCGACTGCGCTTTTTCGCCGATGGCTCGGCTCGCAGTGCTGGGTTTTATGTATGCACCCGCGATTCTAACGAGGTCAAACACATCAAACTGCTTTATTCAGGCCGCATGCGGGTGGTGAAAAACACCACTTCAAAAACTCTGGAAGTGTGTAAAAACACGCTCAGATAATCGAGTTTTTAAATTTGATAAACAAGACCAAAAGTTGACGAAATATCTTGAAAAAATGCTTGACCAAAACCCGTCAAATCAATATCATGCGCAGCTCTTGAAAGGTTGTTCCCCGATAGCTCAGTTGGTAGAGCAAATGACTGTTAATCATTGGGTCGCTGGTTCGAGTCCAGCTCGGGGAGCCATTCAAGCATCTGATTTAAAAGGATTTTCTATTTTCGAAACACCCTGATATAAGTTGCATCGTTCTCGAAAGTCATATCGGGTAGCAAATAGGTAGCAAATCTTGATTATTAATAAGTTTTTATGTCTTCAATGATTCCACGACAAGGTTATAGCTATTAGAGTTCCTGCTCGCTTCATATAAGGTTATATCGGCCCTATCGATACAAAGCTCAATCAATTCAGTCCTGACTTCATTCGAAGCTTTACACCCAATAATCACACCAGTTAATAGCTCTTTGGGAAAGTAACGAACCCCGTAAGGCGCTCTTAGTTCAAACAACCTCCACTCCCTTTCATATGACCAATGGACAGATTTAGTATAAATGGCATCAACTAAAAGAGACTCATTATCAATAGAGCTCCAATCGTTGTAGTCGTGGACAGAATAATCTTCCCTATACACAACGCACTCAGGCTTTCCAAATTGGTTTTCAAGAGTATAGGTGAATTCTAAACAGATACCTTTATGGCCTTCAGCGTAGTGCGACCACATAAGCAAGTTGTCATTTGTCTCAGACAAACAACATATTGAAGAGTTATGGAGAACATCGAACTTAGCAAGCTCATGATCAGCCCACCAAAATTTTAGGATACGTTCATCAGTCCATTTTGGAATGTCGTTGAGCGCCAAATCACAAAACACTACATGACTCTGGTTTCCACTAAGAACAGCCCTAGCTTTATCCTTTTCCAATTGAACCGTTAAATACCTGCGAGCCACCTCAGGTTCTGTTGCAGGAATTTCAGGAAATTGACAGTCAAACGGATCGTTAAAGTCTATCGGAGCCGAAAACCAAAGCTCATTTTCTGTGATGATAGCTCTAGAATACTCATCCCAAGGTCGATATTTATAAAGTTTCCCTATGAAGCTAGCTTGTTGCATTTTTGCTAAGCAAATGTAGTTTTCAAATTGTTTTGAATCTTAATGCATTAAATAGTTGCGAGAATAATAAGTAAACCATCAAGCAGATTAAGTCTTATTATCTCAATAGAGTAATTTGTTTGAAATTGTCAAAGTTGATTACTTCGACAACAGTTTATGGTCGCGATCAAGCCAGACCAAAAAAAAATTGCCTAACGCAAAAAAACCATGCGCGCGAGCCTTCGAGCTAACATCTAATCCGTATATTTGGATATCTGGACTTAATTCGCTTGGTAGCCGAGGGCGTTTGCTAGGGTTTATGTGCGCGTGACAAGTCTGAGTGGTAGAAGTAATTTGCGCTTCAGTGCGGTTAGATATTTTCTCACACCAAGATGAGAATGCTTTTAATTCTGTCTTCTGCCATTTAGAAAAGCACTGGTAACTCGCTTGGTAATACCGCAAATTAACGGCAACTGTGTCAAACTCAATTTCATGACGCACTGCATCAGCTGATACAGTCGGTTGATGCTTTTTGTTTAAGCCGCTATTGAGCTGGAAGTTGCTCGATGTCATCCTTGCCAATTTTATTCGCGTAAAAGTTTCTCATCAACAATTTGTCAATTAAGGCACTTGAACGTTCCCAAGGCTCGACATCACCACGCGCCATAATCCAAGGAGTTTCGCTATGAGTTAATTCTTCAAGTTTCTTAGCGCCGTATTGACCATACTCATCAAATACGCTTTTCAAGAACCCTTCAAGGTTGGAATCTATCGACTTGTGGCGTTCTACAGGCAATGATTGCCAACCGTGATCCCTGTATTTATCATAGAGAGATTTATAGACAGGGCCGTGCGCCCAAGCTTGATGGTCCTCTTCACATAGAGGCTTATCGAAATTAGCTAAGTACCAAGCTTGCGCGTAGTAAACTAACTTTTGCAATTTTAAATGTGTAATTGCTTCACCGGCATCTCTATCAACATGATTTACAAACCAAGTTGCTATCGTTTTAGGCTGTACTGTGTAATCAAGCATAACTCCCCCGCACCAAAGAATTTATCAAAAACTAATATCTAAGTGTCTCGCCAATAATACCACACACTTTTCTTCAGTTTTTACAAATATGGCAAGCATTATACAAACCTTAGGCATTCTTTCTGACTTGCGGTGGAGAAACATGCTTAGATTGAGTTCGTTGATTTACAATCTAAATTAGTAATCTAACATCTCTACATTTAACTATTTAACTTGATGTTTTTTTAAAGCAACCCATTTAAACTCTCTAGCTAAATAATAGGCGGCGAAGCCGTATAAGCTAAGTGAAATACTCAATAACAAACACTCGATAGATTCAATGCCATGAGATTAATCACAACGGCTTAGCTACACGATCATCATTAGCAATCAATGTGGCAATTGCAGGACAAATATTACCCAGCTCCTGAATTTTCTTAAGGCATCGGTTGTTAGAAAGTTTTGATGTTTTTGAACTTGCTAGCCCTGCCACTTGCTGCGACAAAGCATCTATTTTCACTCCTGGCACTGAGCGTAAGCCACCAAGAGTCACCCCTACTTCACCAGCAACATCCAAACCTTGAAGATGACAAACCACACCAATATCAGACTTCCATTCGATTTGTTTCGAAGAACTCATCTCAGAACAGGCTCCTTGAGTTAGCTTGGATTTAACATCGTTAGCAACTTCGCCTATTTGAGATGAATGGGTAACTGTAGACATTACTGTTGCGCTCGCGGAGATAACGCCTCCGACAAGAAATATCACTCCCGTATAAAATAAAGCCATAGGGCTATTATAAATCCTCAAGCCGCAAAGCAAGGTTAAATAAACGGCCGCCAGCATTATTAGAGAACCAAAGCCTATTGCAATAGCTGTAAATAGGCTACGCCCATCAATCAGGTCAGCATAACTAACTATCGTCGCTAAGGTTATTAGCACGCCTATCACAAACTTTATTGAATTTATTGGTGTAATCATCTCTTCGTATTTGCTCATCAAGTAACTCCTCTCTCATAATTAAAACTTCTTTAGGCGCAGTGATCCCTACTTTCGTCTGATTCCCGCAGTATTCGGTCAAAGTTACGATGATGTCACTTCCATTTGGCAAACGGATAACCATTGACTCGTTTTCCTTACGACTCAGTACTAGCATAATTTCCTCCGTGATCTACAAATGTTAAGTCGTTCTAAGATCGAAATATACACCCATCTGGGTGAAATCTAACTTAATCTTCGAGCAAATCCTACAACACTGCTAAATCTAATCAGAGCCAATACAAAATCACTTTTACGTAAACTATTCATAACCACCATTTCACCACAATGACACCATTCATCTCATGCTAGTATTAATTTAGTTATCCTTGTAAACGAGGTACTCCATGAAAAATATTAGTCGACGTAGTTTATTACTTTCTGCTTTTGCCATAGCATTTCCGGCACAAAAATCAGAAGCAGCAGTACATGTTTTTGCCTTGGCCCGTTTAATTGGCAGCATGCTAAGATTGTTCAGAGCTGGTCGAGGCGCATCCGCGGCAAGCAGAAAAAGAGCATTACAAACTGCTGGAGGTGTTGGATATGCAGCTCACTCTTCACGTGCATCATCATATTCTCGTTACAATAGTACCAACTTGCCTTTGACTAAGGGCAGAAAAGAAGTAAATCGGGAAGCTGAAAAACAAGCTAAAAATCTACAGAACATATCAATAAGTGATCGATTAAGACTGATCAAAAACATCTCTGACTTAGCTGACTCTCTGAAGAAAAACGGTGATAACAGAGCACTCTCACACCTCGTATCAAGCTGGGGAAATTCCTACGGCAATCATCAAAATTTTGATCACGTCGAAAACTGTAAAACCTGCGCATCAATCTATACATCATTAGAGGAAGGCTTAACATTTTTCCAAAAACCAGACTATGGATTTAACCAGCAAGGAGCAGAGGTAGAGGAGATTGAAATCTACCAATGCCCCGAAACTGGTCACTGGTATACCATAGAATACAACTCTAATTATGATAGTTACTACGAAGAAGATTTTGATGTCCACACAACACATCAAAATAACGAATATGAGTACTATGAGTACTATGAGTAAGCCATCATAGGCTAAATAGTTGAATCGGGCGCTTTAATCATGCTGCGAACATAACGATCAAAACCTTTCTTTTCAATATACACATGACGACCTATTTTGGCGTGTTTACAGGTAGCCTTAAGTTTAGCTAAGTGCTTATTGCGTATGGTTGTAACAGCAAGACCTAAAGCTTCAGCCATTTGTTCTACGCTAAGAAAGTCAGGTAGTGCCGTTGGGTGATTGGTCACTCCGCAACCTCCCTAGCATCGTGAGCTATAAGACTATTAAGTTGCTCAATCAAGTCAGCCAACAATGAAGCCGTATAAGCTAGATTATCATTGTGATATTGAGGCAGGCCATTGCCAGGTATCGCTTCAGTTACCGCCCTTGCCATACTTGCTAGATCGCCAATATTACCCGAAATAACTTGTCTCAGCTCTGGCGTAAGATTTGCTTTATCGATTTGTGTTAGACCTTCTAAAAGAGAACTCATATAAAACCTCGAAGTTAAGTTAGTGACTAAATTCATCTATCGGCGACTACTTAAACAGAACGGCGATTAGCAACTCATTGTGATCTTTCTTATGCTCTTTGCCTCGCTCGATTGCGGCATCCCATGATTCAGCATAGAACTCTTCTAGTATCTCTAAACCAGTATCTTTAACAGCCCAAACGGTAAAGTTCATGACACACCCCCGAAACAGTATGATTGCCCTTCAATCGAAACTTGTTTGATACCTTCATATGGAATTGAACGATACCCCTTAGCCGACATATCAAATACAGTGAGCAGTTGCTTCTTAGCGGGTGAATAAGCAAGCTCACCACCCTTGAGAAACTTCTTAACACCGAGCCGAGCTGTCATCATCCTTAGCTCGCCTGTAGTGCGCTTAATGAATGATATGCTGAATATCTTGCCTGTTTCGGCTTTAGCAATAAATTGATCAATAGTGAGCTTTGTAAGCGGTTGAGGGTCGAATAAATCATCATTAGCTGCGCTTAGTTTTGATATTGCCTCAATAGCTTGAACCACACCGTTTGAGTTGTAGTAATAGCCCTCGTTCGTATCTGCGCCAGAATGAAGCTCAAACCGTATAGTTTCTTTATCTTCATCTGATAAAGCACTATTCATTATGAAGGCTCTAGCTTGTTTGTAACCTCGACGATTGCCCGAGTCACTAGGCTCGTTTGATACTGTTTTAAGTTGCTCGATAAGGGCGGTATAATCTTTCTTAGCCATGATATTTAACTCCACTGTTAAATTGATTAGTTAGGGTCTTTGGAGGTTGCCGCCTCCTTTGGCCTTAATTAATTGTATATACATTAAATAAAAACATCAAGCAATTAATTGTATATACGTTAAAATAGTTTTATTATTGAAGGATGAATGAAACGATCAAGAAAAAACGAGGCCGACCTGTTGGCTCTACGTCTAGCAAAACTTCCAGCCGAACACTGCCACCTATACGAGTGACTGAAGAGCAACTAGAAGCATACAAGGCTGCATCAGAACGCCAAGAAAAGAATTTTAGTGTATGGGTGCGTGATTGCTTAGATAGTGCCTCAAAATAAGTGAAAATTTGAGGCAAATGAAGATAATGGATTACCGACACTCAGCCAAACAACACCTTAAATTTGCTAACGAG
Organism: uncultured Gammaproteobacteria bacterium; assembly: GCA_964516915.1. GTDB lineage: Bacteria > Pseudomonadota > Gammaproteobacteria > Arenicellales > Arenicellaceae > Arenicella. The sequence goes on along the minus strand of CAZEXS010000040.1, from coordinate 5,435 downwards.
AATCTAGCGCTCAACAAAGATGAATCACTAAAATATGCGGCTTTAGAGCTGAGAATGACAATGGAAGCTATTACGTACGATAAAGTAAATGCGTATGCAGATGAATTCCCACCCGAAGAATACGAAACGTGGCAGCCTAGAAAGTTAATGGCAGTGCTGCTCGAAATAGATCCTATGGCTGACAAAGACAATTCTATCTCGATAGGCAAGGAAGAGAAATTTGGCGTACCCGCGCCCCATATGACGGCGCTGGGTACCGAGAGAGTTTTGAGCTTAAGAGTATTAAAAAAACACTATGATGCTCTAGGAAGTTACCTGCACACCCAGTCTTTAAAGAACGCCAGGTCAGGAAAAAAAATAGATCACCAAAAGTTGCGCCAACGCTGTGAAGAGATTTCTAAGTTTCTATCAGACGTACTGTCCTCTAGTATTTTCAACACTACCCTGGGCATATTTTCCAGCATTAAATGCGCCAAATGTGGCAACCTTATTCGAAAACGTCTAGCTCAAGGCAAGAATTCGAATCTCGTAGAGTGCAGTGAATGCGACGCATCATACACGGCCAAAGAAGAAGGAAAAACTAATGCTAAATGGACTCCCCAAACTCGCGAAATCTCGTGTGCCAATCGAGACTGCGAACATAAAATTGAGATGTGGTGCAATGAAGTTGCTATTGGTAAAAGTTGGAAGTGCTCGAATTGTCACGGGACAAACGCGTTTACTCTTTGCATCGGTTTCAAAAAAGATGGCTAATTTGCAATAACAACGAACAGCTGTGGATTCAAACACTCAACTCACAAATTTCTCGAACAAGCTTGCAGCGTAACCGCTCAGTTTTCGAGTAACGGCCATGCTTCCAATTGCCACAACGCGCCCGCCCTTCACTAGTTTTCGGCCCCGTAGACAATCCACCGTGCAACCGGCATCTACCATTCTTCATTGCGGGACATTGACACGGCGTACCCTTGCGAGTTTTTGCGCCACACTGAGCCACAACTATAAATGGGTTGCTGTCATGGGGTTTATTTTGAATTTCCATCTTTGCCCCCCTCTACATTCCCTATGATCGCTTGGCCGCCTTCATTAACATGAACATGCTCGACGGTCATTTTTTGCTGACCTTTGCCGCGATGCTTGTTCAAGGTACTTATTTGATCAGTGAACACTCGCATAAGCTTCAAAGAATGATTCATATTGGCTTGTCGCTCCTCAAATGTCTGATCACTTAGACATGCTCGTTTTGCACTGTCCATCGCTAACTTTTGCGTAGTGACCATCTGAGTAATCAGCATTCCTTCTATTGGGTCTCTCGGCTCTAATTGCTTAACCATGTGCAACATTTGTTGAACATAGTCTGGTGACTTTGTTAATTGGTCATCCAATTGACCCAACTGATTAATGAGCCATACAGATGCAACATAATCAGTACCCCCAAACATTTTGGAGAGCTTAACAATCATTCGTTTACTATCATTTTTTTCTCCTTCAAATACGACTTTGCCATCATCAAGCTTTAGCTTAATAACGCTGCTCACAACGCTTTCAACCTTGTCGAAAAAGGCTTTTTCATCGTGATTTAGTGGTTCTAGCATCTTATCACTTTCTTTCTTAATTTCTTTGTTCGTCATCAGATATTACTCCGTCTAACCTGATCGAGAGGGGGCATATTTCAGCCCCCTGTAGTTATTCAGATAGTTTGAATATTTAAGCTTCTACACAAGGTCTCGCTGCTTAAATTGGTTTAAATTAATGTCAACTGCTCTATTTGAAGATTCGCTGAAACCTTTGCTACCATTACTTTTAGCACCACCCGCAAGGGTTGATTAAGTAGGTATAAGTACAGGAGTAGGTGTTGGTATAGGTGTAAGCAAGAGTAAAAGAGTAAAATCATGCCTCCACCTTCCCTAATAACTCACTAACAACAGAGTAAGTAAGTCCGTCAGGATATGCTTTTTGATCTCGATTGTGGGTAACCGTTCTTAACTTCGCCTTTACTAAGTGCTCTTTGAATCGACACATAGAAATACGGTCTTTCCGAGGTGGTTTACCAAAACACTGCGTATAGTCCCACATTAAACGAGAGCGCCAGCCCGCCGCGAAGTGTCCATTTTTACGAGGCTTACCCACAATCTTTGAAGGGTTATAGTAAGCTAGTACGGGTTTATCAAAGTGCTCGCCTATCTCAGCAATTCGAAACGTTACTACGACTTTAGGGAAACGCCCCATGTAAAGCCAAGTTGCATGGTGTTGATATGACACTTGATACTCGCCTTGAGGAATGCAAACAAGGTCATCATCGGGAATGTAATCACTTAGACTGTGGATTTTAGCGCTCACGATTGCACCTCACCATTCAATGCCAGAATATTCCCCAAGAACCACTCATGAATCATTGTTGGCTCACCGAGACGGTTTTTAATTACCCTATTCGGCAATTGGCAACGAATCTGAACTCCAGCAGCCGTCAACTTAGGATTATATTTGACTGCTAAATCACTGAGATTGACCGAAAGCACATGCTTATTGCATTTATCAGTTGTCGCAAAAGGGTTAGCCCCGAGAAACTGAACAAACCTACGCGCTTGATTTGCCCTATGAGGCAACAAAGCTAAAAGTTCGTCTATTTGCTCTTGCGGCAACGGCTCTACTTTATTAAAGTGCGATTTGTTCTTGCTGCCTGTAGGAACCATTTTAGGACTAGCCATGTTGCAGCATGGCTTTTTCTTTTGGTTACTCATTACGCCTCCTCCTGTATCGGAAGCTTCCAGATCAAGCGACCCGAGAGTGCTCTAGTGGGCACTATTCCATGGTAGCTGCCCGTTAAGCAGTAACGAGTTCTTATTGATTCAGGCTTAACGAGTTGTTCTCTAGCTAGCTCTGCCGTGGATAACGCTACAAATTTTTCATTCTGTTTTTTGTCTTTCATGATGATTTCCAATTACGTTCATAAATGCTGATAAACTCATATCAGTGCGAAATTGGATTGAATCATCGAAACTCTTATTTATAAAAAACTATCCGCTATCCTCCCTTATCCTCCCTTATCCTCCATACTAATCTGGGTAGTAATTTTTATACCGCTTAAAAAAAGCCTCGCGACTAAGGTGCTTTTCGGCTCCGGCTAGTTGAAGAGACCTTTCGCCCATAGTTTGTAGTACATTTAATGAGCTTAGTTCGAACTCGTTTTCACAAAAACTAAACCATAACTCAGCACCACTCGGAGTCTTATTATGTATAGATTCGTATTTACCAACTTGTTTAGAAATAACCTGAAACCATTCGTCTGGTCTTTTCGGAACACGAATAGCTTTAAACGATGCAAATGGCCATTCCAATTTCGGCGAACTACCAAATACCCGCGAAACTTCACTTAAGGGGAACTTTCTATCAGAATCTAAATTTCTATCCAATCCCAGCTCGTGACATGCATGTGTGTGGCGTTCAAGCATCTTTCCTCTTATAGTAGATTGAACCCATTTATCACCGACTAGAAGAGGGGAGTAAGGCAATTCAAGCTCAAACTCTTTGACGCGATAAAATGAGTTTTTAAAAGGGCATAAATTAAACGACAAATGCAAAGCTTCGACCAAAGTGATTTCTGTCATTGCGAGAACCACTGAAGATTCAGCTAAAAACAACTCCCAATGACTGCCGTCCTTTGCATCAAATAACGATAGCTTCAACTGATCAAGCTCAACACTTACCCCATAACCAAAGTCATCATCACCAACACGGGAAAGCTCATCCAATTCCTCAAAATGAGAGTAAATCAAACGACAAATCTCTAAATCCGAAAACCTTTTACTAGTCCAGCCTGAAACTAAAAATACGTCTTGATTACTCATGAACTAACAACCCTCAACCCATCAGCTAATTCTTCTGGCTGCGCAATCCCTGCAAACTCCAATATCTGAGCCTCAATCTTGTTGTGCCACATTTGCAATAAATCTAAAGGTCGATCTTTGTAATGCTTTTCAGCAGTAGCGCTTGGCTTATGCCCCATTATTTGAGCAACCACCCCCACAGGGCATTCCACCCACTCAGAGAGATTACTAAAGCTTCGCCTTAATCCATGAATAGACAGTGGCAACAGTTCAGCATTCTCAAGGGCGTTCGCATGAGCGATGTATGGTTCGGTGAGGCGGCCTGATTCGCTTGTATTGCTACTAAAAACCCATTTGTTACGCTTGGGCAAGTCTGCCAATAATTGAGCCACATAGGGCGTTAGAGGAATGGTTCGTTTGCCCTCAACCTTGTCTTTAATAGAAATACTGCGCCAAGTAAAATCAATATCTGACCATTTAAGGCTAAGCACCTCGTTTCTCCGTGCGCCAGTCAGCAACATAGCTTGCAAGCTGGCCGAGATAACCGGGTTATTAATGCCTCGTACAGCATCAAACCAAGGTTTAACTTGCGTTTTAATTAGTGTGTCTTTTCTGGCCTTTGGTTTAGGAAGGGCTTTTTTAATATCGGTATTTTTGATGATGCTTTCCACATCGATCACGCCCTTGTACTTTGGCTGGCTCTCAGCCCAGTTAAGAACGGCTCTAAGCAATCTAAAACCTTTTGCCGCCGCCGTAGGCCGATATTTCTTTTCTAACTTCAACCAACTTAGAACAGCCACAAAACTAATTTCGGTTAATTTGGCATCTCTGAATTGATACAGAATTCCATTTCGCCCCCTCTCGGTTGACTGAATTGCTTTTTGATAATCTGTTAAATGCGACTTGCTCCACTCATCCTTGTTGGCAGCAATATAAGAATTTAATACATCTCTAAACTTAACAGACGATTTAGCAACCTCATTCCTTTCGAGTTCTTCCTGGGCAATCTTTCTTTTAATCTCTAACCTTGGATCAACGCCTAACTTTACTAGCGCCTCATAATCTCTCGCTTTATTCCTAGCGTGATCAAAGGTTAGTTTCGCGTCCGACAGTGAACCAATACGAATTTTGATTACTTTTTTGTTGTAGCGACTCTGATAGTAGTAGCTTCTTTTTCCGCTTGCTCTAGCTCTTATACAAAGTGTTTTTTCGTCGGTGTCCCAAAGCAAACTCTCCTTTTTGCCTGTCTCGCAGACAAACTTATTAACGAGGCCAGCGGTAAACTTACGCCTGTTTTCGGTATAATCAAATGGCATGGGCTTCCCCCTGTAAGGTTGCCTATGTTTAAGCCTCGTTGATGTGCCAGCATCGCGAGGCTTTTTATTTAATTGCTACCTGATTTGCTACCCCCGCTCAATTCTGGGTAGCACATGGGTAGCAAACTCGCTCAATCTAAATAATTCTAAATCAATGCAATTTTACCATTAAATCTATGTTTTTAATAACACAATCGATAAACCATCCATCTAAATCAATCCTTATAAATCTCATATTTCAATGACTGTTAATCATTGGGTCGCTGGTTCGAGTCCAGCTCGGGGAGCCATTCAA
>CAZEXS010000039.1:0-31169 GCA_964516915.1 uncultured Gammaproteobacteria bacterium | reverse complement strand
TGATTGCGCGGGGGCGGCGATAAATGCTGCTGCTAGAGCAACGGTAGATAATAAGCGCTTCATGTTATGAGCCCTCCGGTGCATTGATAGTTATGCTCAACAATTCTGGTGCGACTGTTTTGGCAGCCACTTTAATCGCCTTACGAACGTTACGATTAGTGCTTTCTGGAAGAATTTTCCACTCTCTGTTCACACTGTCATACATCGCTGATGTCTTTTGGTCTTTGGTTTGGTAGTACAAACCTAAACGCCCTATGCGTAACATTTGCACTGGCGTGTCATCAATAACACCATCATAGGCTTCAGAAGTAGTGCCGTACTCCATTTCAGCAGAGTAGATATCCATAATGCTTCGATAGCGCACAGAAGTACTCGCAGTTGGATCTAACATCAAGGCTTTTAGACGACCAATACTTTCTTGGCGCTCGTCTAGCTTGAAAGGCAAGTCGGCTTTTACAAACTTATCTAAGGCAGACAACATCTTGCCCAACAGAGGAGCCACTTGTGGCTCTAACGCCGCCGCAGACTCGATAGACGCTTGAATTTCAGACCGAGCTTTGGTTTGAGCAGCCAATTGATCATTGAGTTGAGAGTTATAAACTTTCAAAGCCTCAACTAATTTCAATTCACGCGCAAACTCACTGTCAACTGACTGTCCGCCTGCTGACTGCGCCCACACGGTGGTAGCAGCGGTCGCAGACAAGGCAACTACTGCCATAGCTCGACCAATCCAATTCAACAAAGATTTTTTCATTTTAGACTTAACCTCTTGTAATGAAATCTACTTAACTAGATTCAATGGTAATCAACATAGGTTGATTGATTTGAAACTCACGGCCAACGCACTGAAGTTCTTTTTACCTAAATCGCCCAACATTAACGACATATGCAAAAAACACCTACAACAACTTCAACCACAAATTAAAACTATTCTTCTGTGAAAGCTCACTTCATTGATCGACAAACTGATCAACCAACAAACTTACTCTTTCGAACTCTTAAATACATTCATTTTTCAGCAGCGCACTTTTATAAAGAACTAAAGGACTACCAAACTCCCACCTAACAAAAGTGCGAGCCCCTAAGTAAACACTAACCGGCCGCAATTCACAACCAACAATGTCACTTGATTGAACCTGCAGCCATCGTTCAACTAACACGAACAATATCCGCTAAAGACCAAAGCCTCAATTGTTGTAAGCTGCCGAACAACATTGCAAGACAGAATGTCCACATCAAAATAAATAGATAAAATTATGAAAGCGAGTCAGGAAAAGACCGCAATAGAAAGAAAGACCAAATGCTTTACACCAAATTGAGGCGCAAACTCTTTAATACTATGGCATGCAAAACAATAGCTACAGTGTTAAAGGCATTTTCATGATGCGGAAGCTAACGAGGCGAAACAATGCCAAAACGACACTGCCTAACTCTACCCCTAAACTCTACCCAACAACATAACGTTCTAAAGATGCGGACTCGCCGCAACCTACCGAACAAACTCTTAACGAAAACAATGTCACCCCGAAGGCCAGACATCGACAAACATTCGCCAGAGCTGATTTTCTCCTGATTTTCCTAAGGCTTAACAACCCACACAGCCAGAAGACAAGTTAGATAAATGAAAAATTAGGAAGTAGACTGGTGAGTTCCAGACACAACGCCATCACATCAAACACGGCTAAGCTAGGTGGGTTTTATTCTATTTTTATACTACTGATATTATTTTTATTGTGAACTTAATCTTTTACAAAGTTTAAATGCGCTTCAACACAAAAAACTTAGGTCGGCTTGCCAATATTTAAAGCGCCAATTGATGGTCGCTTGGAGCGAAAATTTCGACAACCCAACACGGTTACCCTAAAGGGCCTTCGATTCTAACAGCCTAAGCGCTTAACGTCACGACTCTTTAAAATAAATTCGCTCAAGTAACTATTATTTAATACTAACAAAGGCCGTTTAAACACGAGCTAACGCTGAGCGAGCAACTCAACAAACTCGGAGTGTGCTTTTCGTAAGCGCAGCAAGCTCTCGTCACGCCCCAACTGAAACAATGTTGCATCAATTGATGGCGACATTGTCGAACCCGTAACGGCGATTCGCACTGGTTGCGCTACTTTTGCAAAACCAACTTCGTTCTCATCAACCACGGCCTGCACGCAGGCTTGAATTTCTTCCGCTGCCCAGGATGGCAGGCCATCCAATTTGTCAATCAGCGCCAACAATAGCTTGTCGGAACCAACTTTGAGCCATTTCTTTAAGGCAGCGGCGTCATAGCTCTCTACACTAGAGAAGAACCAACGCGATTGTTCCACTACATCAATTAGTGTTTTGCAGCGCTCTTTGATCAGATCAATGGCTTGATGTGCGTACTCATTGGGCTCTACAACAAGGCCGGCTTGCGCAAAGTGCCATTGACTGGCCTCAAGCAGTTCAGCCGAACTTAACGCCTTGATCTTTTCTTGATTCACCCATAATAATTTTTCGGGGTTGAAGGTCGACGGTGCTCGACTCACATCATCTATCTTAAACATTTCAAGCAAATCATCACGATCGAACAACTCTTGGTCACCGTGCGACCAACCAAGCCTTACTAGATAGTTCAATAACGCGTCTGGTAAAAAGCCATCGTCTCGATATTGCATAACGCCGACGGCACCATGCCGCTTTGACATTCGCGAGCCATCTTCACCCAAGATCATCGGCACATGACCATAGACCGGCAAATCGGCACCCAAGGCTTGCAGTATATTGATTTGTCGGGGCGTGTTATTAATATGATCGTCACCGCGAATCACATGCGTTATGCCCATATCCATATCGTCAACCACCACCGTGAGATTATACGTGGGTACGCCATCAGGCCTGGCCAGCACCAGATCGTCTAATTCATGATTTGAAATCACGATATTGCCTTTGACGACGTCTTGTATCACCACATCGCCCTCTAAAGGGTTTTTAAAACGCACCACGGTATTGGGGGAATCAGCCAGATTTAAGTCTCGGCATCGTCCATCGTATTTCGGCTTTAGCCCTGCCGCCTTCTGCTCTTCGCGCATGCTGTCCAGACGCTCGCGACTGCATTTACAATGATAAGCATGGCCTTTTGCCAGCAGATCATTTATCACTTCCTTGTATCGATCAAAACGGTGCGTCTGATAGTACGGCCCTTCGTCGTAATCCAACCCTAACCATTGCATACCATCTAAAATCGCTTGCACTGACTCTTGAGTAGATCGCTCAAGATCTGTGTCCTCAATTCGCAAAACGAATTTGCCGCCATTTTGACGCGCGTGCAACCAAGAATACAGTGCCGTTCGGGCACCACCAATGTGCAGATACCCAGTCGGGCTGGGTGGAAATCGGGTAACAGTCATAAAACTTTAACCTAAGAAGTCAGACATAAATTTGTAACGAGCGGATTGTAGTATAATTCCCTACATCATTATCTACGATTTAATAAAATGCCACGCCTTTTTGTTGACAATTTAACGGCCATCGACTGCTCACTACTAGACCCGAAGCGCGGACTGATCGGTGCAAGCTGGTCAGTAAGCGTGGAACTTGAAGGCGAGCTTGATGAACAAAGCATGGTGTTTGATTTCTCTAAAGTCAAAAAAACCATCAAACGCATCATCGACCAAGAGGTCGATCATAAGCTGGTGGTGCCGGGCGCGCACAAAGGCTTACGGAAGTTAGACAACAAACTGCATTTCACATTGAATAACGGCGATTGGCTAGAGCATGAATCGCCGGATTCAGCGCTCTGCATCATCGATTGCAAAAAAGCCAGCAAGCTTAAAATAGCCGCGTTTTTGAAAAAGCGCTTACTGGCCGAGCTGCCAGACAACGTTACCGACCTATCCATCACTCTGCAAAAAGAGCATGGTCTCGGTTCATTCTATACCTACAGCCACGGTTTGAAAAAACACGATGGCAATTGCCAAAGGATTGCCCACGGTCACCGATCGACCATTAAAGTATGGAAAAACAATCGACGCAGCCGCAGCTCAGAAAAACGCATGGCCAAGCTGTGGTCAGACATTTACCTCGGCAGTGAAGAAGACATTAAATCACTTAAGGGCGGTCGAGTTGATTTCGCGTATCGAAGTGAACAGGGAGAATTTCGATTAAACATCAATGAAGAGCGTGTACACATAATGGATTGCGACTCAACCGTCGAATGTATCGCTCAACACGTGCTGGAGTTATTGGAGTCGACCTCCGATGCCAACTTCAAAGTCTGCGCTTATGAAGGCATTGGTAAAGGTGCGATTGCCGAATCAAGTGCCGATCTGAGCTGAGCTCAGCTAAACAAAGTTAAACTAAGCCAAGTCAATTCAACCAAATTAAACCGCTTTAATTTATATTTCTCGCGTAGTGCGGAAATCGACATCGGGCCAGCGCTCCATGGTGAGCTGCAAATTCACCATGTTAGGCGCAATATAGGTCAACTCATCAGCGCCATCGAGCGCAATATTTTGCTCGTTCTTACGACGAAACTCTTCTTCCATTTTAGCATCGGGAAAATGCAACCAACGCGCCGTCGCTACCTGCACAGCCTCAAAGCTGCATTCCACATTGTATTCCGCCTTTAATCGATGCGCGACCACGTCAAACTGTAATATACCCACCGCACCAAGAATCATGTCGTTATTTTGCAAGGGCCTAAATACCTGAGTGGCACCTTCTTCACTCAATTGAATCAAGCCTTTTTGCAAGGCTTTGGCGCGCAACGGGTCTCGCAATCGCACACGTCGAAACAGCTCGGGGGCGAAATTTGGTATGCCGGTGAACTTTAGAATTTCGCCTTCGGTAAAGGTGTCCCCTATTTGTATGGTCCCGTGATTATGCACACCTAAGATATCGCCTGCCCATGCGACTTCAGCTGTGTCACGCTTTGATGCCATAAAAGAGCTGGCATTATTGATGGCCATGTCACGCTTTAATCGAACGTGTTTGAGCTTCTTACCCTTGGTAAATTTGCCCGAGGTGATGCGCATAAAGGCAATTCGATCATGGTGAGCTGGGTCCATGTTGGCTTGAATTTTGAACACAAACCCGGTGAATTTTTCTTCCGCAGCACTTACTTCACGAGATTCAGCCGCGCGACCCTGCGGTGCCGGCGCTAACTTAGCAAAGTTTTCCATGAGCTCATCAATACCCAGTGTGGCAATCGCTGAACCAAAAAACACGGGCGTCAAATCGCCGCTTAAATAGAGCTCCAGGTCAAATTGGTTACTCGCCCCCAGAACCAGCTCAAGCTCGTCACGCAGACCCTCGGCTTCGTCACCCAGCAAGGCATCGACTTCAGGGTTGTCCAAACCCTTAATAAACTGATCTTGCTCTGGATCATTACCAGGCCGACCGGCAAACAAGTGCAAGGTATCGTCGTACAAACGGTAAACGCCTCTGAACAGCTTGCCCGTGCCGATTGGCCAGGTCATTGGCGCGCATAATATATCCAGTACCGACTCAACCTCATCCATTACTTCAATCGGGTCACGCCCTTCTCGATCCATTTTATTCACAAAAGTCATGATCGGCGTGGTGCGCAAGCGACAAACATCCATGAGTTTGATGGTTCGCTCTTCCACACCTTTGGCGATGTCGATCACCATCAATGCCGAGTCAACGGCGGTCAGAGTACGGTAAGTGTCTTCGGAGAAATCCGCGTGACCCGGCGTATCCAGCAAATTTATCATTTTGCCATCGTACTCAAACTGCATTACCGATGAGGTAACAGAGATACCACGCTGTTTTTCCAGCTCCATCCAATCTGAAGTGGCGTGCCGGCCAGTCTTACGCGCCTTAACATTGCCGGCCATTTGAATCGCACCACCTGACAGCAGCAAACGCTCGGTCAGTGTGGTTTTCCCGGCATCGGGATGAGAAATAATAGCGAAGGTGCGACGTAGCGCGACCTCGGCAGGTAACTGGCTCATGATAATATCTCGGTACGTGTCGGCGTGGACGCGTTATAAAGCGCGGATTATAACGAATGCGGCAGGTTTAGCAGAGGTAAATTTGAGCGATCAGCGGGATATAAAACTCAGGGTCTCGCCCAAAGTGCCAGCTCAAGATCATCTATGCGAAATCAACAACTCAGAGAAATCGACTCGAAATCATCTTATTCAAGGTGATCGGGTAATCAGCTCGCCGCGCAAATTCAGCACCACGGCATTGGGTTTAATTTCGCTTACTTTCAAGCCAGCTTGGACATAATCGTTTTCACGATACATTTTTCCATCTAGCATCACAAAGCTCTGCTGAGGCTGATCGGAATACGAAACCACATTGATCACGATATCATCGGCAGGGCCGCCGCTATTAGCGCGCTGCAAAGTCTCACTGACAGCGTCATTTTGACGATCTTGACTGACGACGAGCTGCGGCGCTGGCTCTGGTTTATTCTGCGCTGAAAACCAAGGGCTGACCAAGACACCAATTGCAACAGCCAAAACCAAACTCAATACGCCGATAACATATAGTGGCCAACGCGATGCCTCCTGTGGCACCGGCATGTCGGACAAGGTAGGCACATTGTTTAACTTGCGCTCTTGTTCAGATTTTTTTAATGCATCAAGTATTGAAGACATAATCTATTCACCTGAGATAGTAAGCCAAAACTGGTACGGCTCTTCTTCTCTCATGCTTAACTTTTCTCAAACTCAGCCCCTCTCAATGAGCACCGGCACACTTTCAGCACCGAGTAATTCATTAATCAATAAATAGGTTTCATGGCCAATTTTCCCATCAGCGAGAATACCAAATTGACGTTGCAACTCACTAACCCGGCTCGCTAATTGTGCATCAAACACTGTAGAGTTTAGGTTATTCAATGGCGCAAAACTCAAGTTGCGAAGTATCGCATTCAACTTCGCTCTCAGGCCTTGCACCGCTTGCGCGTCGTCCCCAACCTGCAAAAACTGTGACCCAAGCTCACTTGGTCGCCAAAACACCATGGCGTTACCTGACCATCGGTCGCGTAACTCACTAATCGGCAGCTGGTAGCTTTGATCACCCACCAAAACACTGGCGTTGCCGCTCTCTAATTTGTAGAGAATAATTCGGTGATCGACTGAATCGTGCTTAACAACCATTATCGTCGGCCTATTAAAACGCAGCAGAGTAGCCCAGCTAGACACCGGCAAACAGGCCACACCGCGTTGATCAAGTTCTTCGCACAGCGGCCCAATCAAACTTTTAGGCAGATTTGCATCCCAAGCAGCGGCCAAATTGATGAACGCGGCTATTCTACCGGTGCGATCAGCAGACACGTCCAGCACTCGACCAAAGGCACTGGTCGCTAAATAGGCCGGTGCCGCCACTGGCACGGGCGGCTCAAACGTGACCAATCCAGCTTGAGAGCCGGCATCAGCAAAATCACCGGTTAGTTCAAGACCTTCATCGGCATCAAGAAACTCCTCCGAAATAACCACCGACCCAGGCACCACACCCTTAGGCTTACTTATTGTGTTGACCACATTGGTGGAACCGGACAATTGACTTAGATCAATCTTCTCGCTTTCAATTTGCGCTAAACCCTGTTTCGCTATGCCCTGATCTACTGAATCAGTTATTGGCGCGTCAGCCTTACCTGTACTAGCAGAGAGTCGTTGAATAATATCGTCTGAAGAACTGGCGGCTTCTGAGTTACCTAGATTAACAACATCACCCTGTGCACCTGCAGTCTCGACAGACTGAGAAGCTAGTGTGTTTCGATCAATACCTTGTACGGACTGAGTATCGACAATCAAGGACGAGTCTCGATCTGAAAACCACCACCATAAGCTCAAATTAAGCGCTATAAAGGCGGCCAGTGCGGCCAGCCATGGCGATTTTAATTTCTCGACCAAGGGTGACTTGGATACCGAGCTTGGCTTGACCAACACATCTTTGGAAGATTCTCGAAGGGTCTTAGCGTCAACCAATAATTGCGACTTTGCATAGGCAGAAAGTAGCGCATGATCCGCCAGCACATTAATTTTACGCGGAATACCCTCGCTCAGTTTGTGCAGCAGTTTTAAAGATTGGGCACTAAATAGTGGCTTCTTACAACCGGCTACTCCCAAGCGAAAGTTAATGTAATCTTGAATTTCGTCACGACTGATCGCCGGCAAGTGATAGCGTGCCGTGACACGCTGAGAGAGCTGCCGCAAATCGTTTCGAGATAACAAATCACTTAATTCAGGCTGACCAATCAAGATGATCTGCAAAAGTTTGGATTTGGTTGTTTCAAGATTCGTCAAAAGACGAACTTGCTCTAGCACATTATGGCTCAATAATTGCGCCTCATCGATAATGAGAACGGTATGCCGGTTTTGCGCGTAGGTTGTCAGCAGATGATCATTGATTGAATCTAGCAGCTTTTTCTTAGATTGATCTTCAGGGCAATCGATTTTCAACTCGTCGCACACGGTTTCCAATAATTCGCGACGATTTATATTAGGGTTCAGTATCAGCGCAACGTCGACGTTTTCCGGCAAATCAGCTAATAAGTTGCGACATAGCGTGGTCTTCCCTGTGCCAACTTCGCCCGTCAACACGATAAAACATCCACCTTGCGATAACCCATAGCTGAGGTGCGCCATAGCCTCTCGGTGGCGCTCGCTCATATAGAGATATTGCGGGTCGGGCGCGATTGAAAAGGGTCGCTCGGCCAAACCAAAATAGTTTAAGTACATGTGATTAAACGGGTCGAATTACGCTAAATAATGTTCTGTATGACGCGCTCACGTCATCTTTACACAGGGATAATTACAGATGCACGATTATTGCACAAGGGATGCCTGTGCAGAGTTAACCAAACGTTCAAACAAACCATCACCGCGGCCGCCCATAATTTGCCCAAGCTGTTGTAAAGACCCTACTTCCGCCGAGCAGCGCCTGACACCGTCTGCGGTAACCTCAATCGGCGAATCGTAGGCAACCGTCGCCAGCTGTCTGGATAAAAATGCTTGCTCTTGGTGCTCGCGCAGTTTCGCAGCCAAGGTCTTTGCTCCACGAATCTTCAGGTATTGTATTTCCCCCAGCTTCTCATACATGTTGTCCATAGTGCCAAATTCCTGCAACAGAGCCGACGCGGTTTTGGGGCCTACGCCAGGCACACCGGGAATGTTATCCACCGCGTCACCGCAAAGGCCTAAGTAATCTTGGATGGCTTCTGGGGGAACGCCGAACTTATCCACCACTTGGGCTGACCCCAGCTGTTGGTCGCGCGCGAAGTCCCACCAAAAGTCATGCCCGCGCAACACTTGCGCTAAATCTTTATCGCCACTGACAATGCCGATTCGAAAACCACTCTCGCGTAAGCGTTTGGCCGCTGTGGCAATTAAGTCGTCGGCTTCATAGCGCTGATGCGCGACACAATGCAAACCCGCGGCCTCCGCAACCCTGCGGCAGAGTTTAAACTGATCAGACAACTCTTTCGGTGCAAGCTCTCTATTCATTTTGTACTGCGGATATATGTCATTGCGAAATGATTGCGTCAAACTCTCATCAAATGCCACTACCACGTGACTCGCTTTGCTTCTTTCCACAAACTCGGTGAGGAACCGGCAAAAACCATAGACAGCATTGACGGGCATACCCCCTTCGCCACGCATTGAATCTGGCACCGAGAACCAAGCTCGAAATATGTAGATGCTGGCGTCTATCAAATAGGCGGTTGGCGCCCCTCGTTCAGGATGGTTATTCATCGATATTTGTGATTGTGATTTCTATACTAAAAGAATAAACAAAGACACTAAACTAGGCTATCGCTCAAGATGTTTCTGCAGCATCTAGTTTAGTGACTCGCACTAAATGAATGCGGCGTGAGTCAGCGTGAATGATTTCGAAATTAACCGAGTCTATCTCAACCTTTTCACCTGGTTGCGGAATATGGCCGAGCGTTTGTGAAATCAAACCACCAATCGTGTCGCTGCCGCTCTCACTATAATATGTTTTAAAGTGTTCATTAAATTCATCTATTGGCAACAGTGCTTTGACGACAGTCTCACCGGACGCCATGGTTCGAATAAAATCCTCTTCTTCGTCCACGTCGTGTTCGTCTTCTATGTCGCCCACTATCTGCTCAAGCACATCTTCAATGGTTACCACACCGGCCACGCTACCAAATTCATCAGCGACTAAGGCCATGTGGTTTCGAAATGTGCGAAACTCGCTCAGCAATACATTCAAACGTTTACTTTCGGGCACAAAGACCGCCGGGCGAGCCAGATCGCGCAGATTGAATCGTTGCTTATTGTCTTCATCAAAAAAACGTAATAAGTCTTTGGCCAAAAGAATACCGACAAACTGATCTTTTTCATTATCAATCACCGGAAATCGAGAGTGCCCACTCTCAACCATCACGTCTAAACAATCATCCAAACTCGCTTCTCGCTCTATCACCGCCATAGAACTGCGTGGGATCATTACATCACGAACGCGCATGTCAGAGACATATAAAATACGCTGGATCATGTCGTAAGAATCTCGTTCGACGATACCGTCTTCTTCAGCTTGCTGTAGACTTTCTAAAACGTCATCGCGAGAAGCCGCGCGCTTGACTGGGAACAGAGAAATTATGGCAGCGCCGACGCGCCGCATAATCGACGGAGGTTTGTCGTTTGTATTCATTTATTAAGTATACGGGTTTGGCACGCCGCTCAGGGTTAATATTTTCACTTCTAGAGATTCCATTAAATTGGCCTCATCATCATTTTGATGATCGTAACCACATAAATGTAAAATCCCATGAGCCACCATGTGCGCGTAATGCTGATGCGGCTTTTTATTTTGCTGTGCGGCTTCGGCCATAATTACATCGTGACAAATAATAATGTCACCCAGCAAATTCATTTCAACGCCTGCGGGTATCTCTGCCGGAAAAGACAAGACATTAGTTGGGCAATCTTTAGCGCGATAATCTCGATTCAACGCGACCATTTCGTCTGTATCGACAACACGAATGGTCACTTCATTGTGCTCAGGCAAATCATCTAACTGCGCCACGGCGGTATAGGCGGCGGTCGCCCATTGCACCATGGCCTGTTGACTGGGTAGAACATCAGCGCCCTCAAGTTCGGATACCGCAAGCTGAAAATCGACATCTAAGGTCACCGCCTTGCTCACAGCTTGTGCCTTGCTCACTACTGGGCCTTAGTCATTGCGGTCATGTTTTTCATACGCTTCCACAATCCGTTGAACTAAGGGGTGGCGCACGATGTCTTTACCGGTAAATTTGGTTACCTTAATTCCACGCACACCATTTAAAATGGTGAGCGCATGCTTTAAACCAGAATAAGTTCCTTTTGGTAAATCAAGTTGCGACAAATCGCCGGTTAACACCACCTTTGATCCGAAACCAGTTCTGGTAAGCAGCATTTTCATTTGAGCCACCGTGGTATTTTGAGCTTCATCCATAATCACAAAAGCGTCAGATAAAGTGCGACCTCGCATATAAGCCAACGGTGCTAGTTCGATAATTTTACGCTCCATGAGATTTTGTACTTTCTCTGGCCCAAGTAATTCGTACAAAGCGTCATACAAGGGGCGTAAATATGGGTCAATCTTTTGGCCAATATCGCCGGGTAAAAAGCCTAGATGCTCGCCGGCTTCAACCACTGGGCGAATTAAAATAATACGTTTCACTTCGTCGTTAACTAACGATTCCACGGCCTTTGCAACGGCTATATAGGTTTTGCCGGTGCCGGCCGGGCCAACGCCAAACACCACATCGTACTTTTCAATTGCCTTCATATAGTCGCTTTGATTTTTCGACTTGGCAACCACTTGTTTCAATGGCGCACGCACCCGCTGAAACTCTTGCTCAGCGCCTTCCGGCTCAGACGCATTATTGATTACTTGATAGATTTTTGACTCGTCCAAAACATTACCTTTATTGGTGAGTTTGTATAAATTGTTAATCACGCGATAAGCCAGTTTTACTTTCTCAGATTGGCCTTCGATAACAAAGTCACCACCCTGTTGATAACATTTTACTGACAGTTCTTGCTCGACAATTTTAATGTTTGCATGCCGCTCGCCACAAAGTAAAGAAAGGCGTGCATTATCGACGGGAGACTCGGGCGAGTCCAACGAAAGGGTTTTCGCAGGGAGTGCTTGATTCAAATTTGTAATCCTTGATTGATTGAAAGCGACCTAAGGCGGCTATCGAATATGAGGGGGAAACTAGAGGCGTGAGTGGTCAATGAACTAACAGACGATAAAGAGCCGCGATAACAATTACAAAGACCCAATAAAACGACTCTTTGCAACTTATGACTTCCCGCGGCTCGTACCAATCTGCATACAACTTTTATAAAACACTCGGCGTAAGAAAACAAGCCTAATTTTAACTTCACCAAGATATAGCCAGTCATTCATAGCCCACATTGTATTCACCATGAATGAAGCATCGGCTAGGACTCGACCATAATTCCGCGCAAGGAGTTGGGTAAGGCTTCGGTAATTTCCACATCAACAAATTGACCAATTAAATCATGGTCACCGTCAAAATTGACCACGCGATTGTTTTCGGTTCGACCTGAAATTTGAGTGGCATCTTTACGTGCTGGCCTGTCGACTAACACGGTTTGTATCGTACCAACCATACGCTCGCTGATAGCAAAGGCCATTTCCGTGATTCTTGCCTGCAAACGAGCAAGTCGCGCCTTTTTGACTTCCATAGGAACATCGTCTTCCAAATCTGAAGCCGGAGTACCTGGGCGCGTACTGTAAATAAAACTAAATGAAAGATCGTAGCCAATCGTTTCGATTAAAGACATAGTGTCTTCAAAATCTTGATCGGTCTCACCCGGAAAGCCAATAATAAAGTCTGATGACATGCTTATGTCAGGGCGTACCTTGCGAATTTTTTCGATTATTTTGATGTAGTCATCGGCTTTATAACGTCGTTTCATCGCCGCCAAGATACGGTCTGAACCAGACTGAACTGGCAAGTGCAGATGATTAACAAGCTTCGGCACGTCTGCATAAACATTGATCAAACTGTCGGTAAATTCCAACGGGTGCGAGGTTGTGTAGCGGATGCGCTCAATCCCTTCTATTTCGGCGACATAACGAATTAGCAATGCAAAGTCAGCCATTGAGCCATCGTGCATAGGCCCCCAATAGGCATTCACATTTTGACCCAATAGAGTAACTTCTCGAATGCCTTGCTGAGCCAAAGTATCAACCTCAGCCAGCACATCATCGAAGGGGCGAGAAAACTCTTCACCACGGGTATACGGTACAACGCAGAAAGAGCAATACTTACTGCACCCTTCCATGATTGAAACAAACGCCGTTACGCCTTCAACTTTTGGCGCTGGAAGCTGATCGAATTTTTCGATTTCGGGAAAGGTAATATCAACTTGCGACTCTTGCTTTCCCAACGCATCGTTTACCATGCTTGGCAAGCGATGCAGAGTTTGCGGGCCAAACACCATATCCACGTAGGGTGCGCGCTTCATAATATTGTCGCCTTCTTGGGAAGCGACACAACCACCAACACCAATCAACAAATCGGGGTTGTCGTTTTTCAAATTTTTCCATCTACCTAGTTGATGAAAGACCTTTTCTTGCGCTTTTTCTCGTACTGAACAGGTATTAAGCAGAATAATGTCGGCATCGGCTTCGTCGTCAGTCTTTACCGCGTTATGCGAATCACTTAAGGAATCGAGCATACGATTAGAATCATACTCATTCATTTGACAGCCGAAAGTTTTTATAAACACTTTCTTTTGCGGAGCATTTATATCAAGGGTATTAGATTTGCCGACGGCGGTATTTTCCGGCCCAGATAATAGATTCTTTTTTAAGTCAGCGGCTTTGCCGATGGTGTTTAGCTCAATGGTTATTTGGTCTGTCATGATATAGCTACGTGTATGTGGTCGTTACTGTTTTAAAATCAGGGGGCTCACTACAAGCGGGCGCGTATTTTAGCGGTATTTTGTATACGACAACACCAGTTTTCGATTAAAAAGTAATCAATTGCTATGCAACTAGGCTGTCGATCAAAGAATCAATAACCAATAAATTCATAGTTTACAGACTATTCTAAACACTAAAAAGCCGCTCGAAAGCGGCTTTTTATAAAGTGACAACTTAATTATTTAAGCACTTTAAAAAGGATCCACCATTAACGCTGGATCACCAATAATTTGCCAACCTGCTTGAATCGCCGGGAAGTCATGCTCTAAGGCAAGCGCCTGTTTAGCTTGAATTACCGCTTCGCCAATGGTCAATCCTTCTGTGAACATGCGCCTATTCAACTCAATACCCAGAGCTCTTTCACCCGCTGATGATGTAAGGGTAGATGCGCCTAAAACCGTTGCCGCGCCATTTTCACCGCCAACTAAAAACTCATCGGCCATGGTATTGCCCGCTGGGTCAACATAATAACTGTTCCAACAACCCCATTGGGTTACTAGGGCAGGCTTATCCACATTCGTAAAGGCGGCTATCTCACTCGATTGCAAAACCGGAGGCGAACTAAAGCTCCAGCGGCGATGCGATGAATGCCCAATAAAATTGACCACTGACACACCAGCATTAATAGCGGCAATGGTTTTATCATGCGCCAATTGTCCGCCGTCTACATCAGGAAAAGCCCTGAAATCTGTTCGTATTGAAGCGCTCCAAGACTCAGGCATGGCCTCTATCAAGGCTTCCGCATCCTGGGTAAATGATATTCCATTGCCACTGTCTTCTTTATCTGCCGCAACCAGAACACGTCCAGCGTAGTCGGTTCGAGATTCGTAGGCTATTAGCTTGTTCACTACTGCTTGTAACTCAGCTTTGGTGCGGGCTGAAATACGGCCGATGGGCAAATCAGGCACACCGTCTAAATCAAGATCGCCATACGACGCATCCGATGGTGTTTGAGTAACCAATAACAAACCACCCGGTGTTGTTAGATAAGGCGTAGGTATAAGACTAATCGAGCCGGTACCGCCCTGACCTTTATAATCATATGTGTCATTACCAATCAGAGTAACAAAACGAGTATCTAAATTATCGGCCGCATACTTAATGTAAGCACGAATTGCATCGGGGTGCGGTACACCGTCGCCAAATTGAGAATATATTTGCGCAACATCAACGACCTTTACCGAATAGCGCTCAGACCTTAGCTCAACTAATTGATCTAACTCATTGCCCATTAAAGCGCTATGAGCAATAACCAAATATTCAGCTTGGCCTGCTTTAATATTGTCTTCAACTAACAACTTCTGGACCCGTGGTGTTTTGTGTCCACCATCGCCAACCACGATAAAGCGCCCGGGTTGATTACCAGCGCTGAATACAACTGCACCGTCAGCAGATCTTATCGCTCTACTCAAAAGAGAAATATCTGGTGCTGAATCTGATCGAGAATCATCGACTCGATAAACCGAAAATGCCCCATCATCAATCCCGCTTACTGAAGTATGATCAGCTCCAAACTCACCGTCTAAAACATTATCAATGGCTTTTGTATAGCGAGGGTAAGTGACCGAAAACCGATTCAAAGCAAGGATATCGAATGGCACTTCAGCAATGGGTCTAAAGTTATATTTAAAGGTGTTTGACCCTTCATTAACCACTGCATTTTCAGTGGTCAAGGTATCTATCGCATTCCCATCAAACTGTTGATCGCCGAGTGTAATGTCATTAACCACCACCTCATAGTGATGGTCATTACCTTCAATGTCGAAGTCTACTAACCCATAAACGTCAGCCGACACCGTGGCAGAAGTAGACCCATTTACCACATCACTTAACTCAAAGGTATGGGTGGGCGTAGGGAAAATACTGAAGTTTTGACCAAAGTGCCACGGATCTACTTTTGAAGGTGCAGCAAAGTCATAATAGTTATCTTCTTCAACGATGTGCGTATGTGAATAGACTGTCGACGGTACTGCTCGAGAATTCACGCGTGTACGATCATCTTCGATTCTCGGGCGCCCGAACTCTCGTAACTCTCGATTAGTCATATAGTGCAACGAGTACGCTTTTTCATCAGAGTACAAGCTGTCAGCGGCTTCACCATAAAATTCGATATATGCGCCAGGCCCGAAAAACCGAGTACGCCCAACTGATGAATCTTGTCCTTTAATGAAAATTTCTATCGCCTGGCCATCAGCTAATATATTAAACTTATTATGCTTGAGGCCTCGCAAGTCAAAATCAGCCGGCAGATCTTCATAGTGCACTCTTTGCATTCCAGACTCACTAACCATGAACTTTAGAAGTTCTACAGCCGTTGCCGATGTTGTTACGACCATTGGAGCAATAAGCCCAAAAACAGCGATACTGGCTAAACGCTTTACGCTGATATTTCGACGATTTGAATCGTTCATTGAAGCGTACTTTCTTACTAATTTCATCTGTATGTCCTCGACTGAACTTATTTAGAGAGCGCGCGTTCGGCACTCTCTTCAGGGTCTAACTCAGCATCACGTAGAATTTCTTCCAATGAATACTCATCGTCGTTAGCTGGTTCTGGCAACACAACTTTACTCCAGTCAAATAGCGTTGCTTCGCTGTCGATATCACTTGCACCATAAGTCTCACCAACTCGGAAAGGCCCATGCGGGGTGACTTCCTCATTAGTTGATACATCGATCAATGCAAACCAGGTTGCGTCTGTCTTGACTTGATACTTATAACTTCTAACCTCAAGCGCCTGACCTGGCAAGCTACCGATAAGCTCTTCAGAAACCAATTCCCAATCTTCGCCATTGCGGGCATAGATTTGGAAGCCAGCATGACCAACCTCGTTACTAGTCTCCCATTCAAAATTCACTGTATCGCCTGAGCGAGTGGTTTTGAACAGATTCATAGTCACTGGAGTAGTTGCGAAGTTCTGCTGATAACCAAAATTAATATCAGTCAGATTGACACCTCCAGTAAGCGGTATCAATGTGGTAGCCAAATCGTCGCACAACGACGCTGTCAGGCTATCACAGACTAGGTCTTCATCACCGTTACCGTTTAAATTACTACTCAAATCGGGATCACCGGTTTGACCAAAACCATCAACCACAGAACCAGCCGTTTGCACCAGAACTTGATAGTTGCCATTCGGTAGATTACCAAATGAATAATCGCCATTTGAGTCAGTCACGATACGCCTAAAACGCGTAAAGTTTCCGCTATTACCTCGCTCTCTGAGCAAGATGATAACCACTCCTTCTGCCGGGACGTCTGGGCTGATACCGCCAGGCGTGCCGTCTAATTCCGTACTAGTCACAACCCCGTTACCATTTGGTTCGACCAGTGATTCATCTTCGATAAACACATTGCCGGCTACGCTATTGTTTCCGCGAACACCAAAGTCACCTCTGAAATTAGACGACGCTGTAGTCAGCGCGTAAGTCCAAGGCTTAGCGGCATTGTCATCGAGAAGGCCTGGCACAGTCGTGCCATCAACACCCTCTACGAAACCAATTGAATCAACAACGACAACGATGTATTGGCCGGTAGGCAAACTAGTACAATAGTATTCACCATTACTGTCGGTAACGACTGTGCGAAGCAAATTATCGACGCCGCGTTGTGGCGCATTAGTCGTAACTGTAGGCGTATTTGGCGTTTCGCTCGCGTCAGAATCTTCCCAACACTGAATGGTCACACCACCAATGCCTGGCTCGTCATCATCGATGAATCCATCACCATTTTCATCGAACCAGAAACGGTTACCGATAGAGCCTAAACGCACATCACTCACAAAGCCTGCGTCTCGATCAGTAAGTACATAGTCGGACATTATCGCGCTATTCACATCTATGACATTAGCTCCCGGCAAGGTCTCACTCGGGTTCAAATCACGAGTAACACCATTCAAATCAGTCAAAGTAAGAACATAGCTATCTGATCCTAAGCCTTCGAAAGAGTAATTACCGGAAACATCAGTCTCAGTCGTAGCAATCACAACACCTGGGTTTGCGACAGTACTTAGATTAATGGTTACGCCCTCTAACTCACCATCATTAGCGGCAAGGTAATCACCGTTTTCATCTGTATCAGAATAAATAGTGCCGGCAATGCTTCCTAAATTATCCGCTGGATTAAGCGAGAATCCAAAATCCAAGTCTGATATATGGTGATCTTCGTCGGCCGCTAAATCGACAATATAAGTGTCATCACCCAACGGTAAGTTTGTCGGCTGAATCAACAGTTGAGATGGGATATCTGTTTCGTCATAACCGACCACCAAAAAGTCTAATGTATCTGGATTAGGAATGTTGGTTATGAGCCATCTTCCATCTGGACCAGTCACCGCACTTAAAGTAGTGCTGCCAACAACGTTAATGTCCACACCACTTATTGGTGCTTCACCCGGCTGATAAATACCATCACCGTCATCAACCCACACCAAACCAGCAAGAATACCTGTGTCAGCTGCAGGAACATAACCCACGTCAACATCTTCAACATTCTCACCCTCAGACAATGACACCTCAGCCGGATCAACCGTTAAGCTCAAGCCTGCTGGAATATCAGTCGGTTCTGAGTCAACAATATAGTCTCCAGCGGGCAAGTTTTGGAACGCATACTCGCCAACAGCGTCAGTTGTTGTCTGCGCAATTTTCTCTGGCGACAGGTCTCCACAAGGTGGGCTGGCAACAGGAGAAGTACATAAGTAAACCTCTACCCCGGCCAAATTAGGTTCAGGGTCATCAGCGATCCCATTGGTGGCGCCACTGATGTCTTCTTGGTCGATAAACACTTCACCTGAGATAGAGCCCGAAGCCTCATCTCGAATGTAACCAAAATCAACGTCCATTACGTCAGCGTTCAGAATGGTTGCATCTTGTACATCCAAGCCACTGGTAATGTCATAGCCAGCGAGCACACCGTTAGTATCGGTTACCGCTACCTCGTAGTCACCGTTTGGTAGGCCAACAAAAGCATAGTCACCATTTGCGTCAACCGTCGTGGTAGCCACCACACCCGCAGGTAGGGCTTGACCAGCTGGACGACGCAATTCTAGCGTCACATTCGGTATACCAACCTCACCAAGGTCTTCGATTCCGTCTTTATCTGGATCTAAGAAAACAGTGCCGTTGATATTGAATAGATTTGGTACAGCGGTGTAGCCAAAATCATTATTCACCGAGCTTTCGCCGACACCAAGATCGATATCGGTAGCGTCGTTAACCGTCGCATCAGGATCTTCCGTTTGCGTTCCACCAGGTGCAGTCACTTGTACTTGGTACTCACCAGGAGGTAGGCCATCAAACTCATAGCTGCCGTCGGCATTGGTAGTAACCATGCCCACCGTAGTTTCAAAAGAACCATTGCCATCGGTGTCTTCCAGTAAGGTAACCGTATTGCCGCCTAAACCAGCATCACCCGGGTCTTGGCTTGAATTACCGTCTTCGTCGTTATACACAACACCTTGAATCAACCCAGGATTGTTATAACCAAAGGAGTCTTCATCACTGGTTGAGCCACCGGCCACCGCTACAGGGTCAGACAGTGTTTCAACGGCTTCGTCAGTAGTGCCATTTAAGCCAACCAATACAGCATTTGTATCAGTAACGCCCAGAATGTAACTACCGTCAACCAAGCCAGTAAAGGTTACGTCACCCGATGAATCGGTTACCGCAGTAGCCACAACGTCTGGTTGCCCATCGCCATCGCTGTCATCAGGAATGCCGTCGTTATTAACGTCGTTATATAGATTTATGCTTACGCCGACCAATGGGTCTTCATCCACATCAAACACACCATCGGCATTTGCATCGAACCACACTGTATCGACAACCGTATTCAGGTTCGGACTATCAAAACCAAAATCTAGGTCTGTAACAGTGGATACTGGGGCGGTTAAAGATACAGGGTTACTAACAAAGCCACCTTCGGATTGTGGACCAGAAGTGGCTGTATAGCCTGCAAGCTGTGCATCAGCTGGGTCAATAGTGACAGAATAATCTTCAGCAAACGCCACATTAGCAAACAGGTAATCACCGTTTTCGCTCGTGGTCGTTGTCGCCAAAGCGGTACCTGCACTGTCACGCAAGGTGAGAGTCACACCGTTAATACCAGCTTCACCTGGATCTTGAATGCCGTCACCATTAGCGTCAGCCCAAACTCGATCACCAATCGCACCTTCGGTAGGCACAGTAGCAAAATCATCTGGAATGTAGCCGAAGTTAACGTCGGTTACATTTTCACCTTGCCCTACTGGCACAGATTTAGGATCGACTCCGCCTACACCTGCGGTATTTTGCAAGTCATCAGGCAAGGTGGCATCCACAACCTCAACAGTAAACGTACCTTGCGGCAAGTCATCGAATAAATAGTTACCGAATTGGTCGGTAACGGTAGTCGCGATCAATACACCAAGGTTGTTGCGTAACTCAACTACCACATCCGTAATACCGGTTTCTTCGGTATCCAAGATGCCATCAATGTCTTCATCGAACCAAACTTTACCCGCTAGGCTGCCAGGAACCACGTCGACAAAATCATTATTGTCATCGTCTTCGTCTTGGTTAAGCGTTACCGGTATATAGTTATTATTGGTGTTGGTGTTTTCTACCGAATCATCGTCACCAGACTGAGTATCGCTCACCGATGCGAAATCGGCCGGATCAACCTCAACAACCACATAGTCAATATTGCCCGCTGGAACCCCAGTGAATTCATAGTCGCCAGCAGCATCGCTTTGTACGCGTGCAACTTCGACGCCGTCATCTGGATTACCGTCGCCATTCGGATCTGTGTACAACAACACGAATGCGCCTTGAATTGGGTCATCACCCGTTCCATCGCCGTCGGTGTCCTCGGTGACTGAACCCGCAATGCGGCCAGTTACACCAGTAACACCAAAGTCAGCCGTACTGTTTTGCACGCCCTCAACTAGGGTCACTGCATACGTAAACGGCTTGGCAAAATTATCGGCCGCACTGTTTGCAACATTATTTACCGAAGTATCAGTGGTACCTGCCAGAACATTGTTGGCATCGGTCACAACAACGATGTACTGCCCTTCAGGCAAATTAGTACAGTTGTATTCACCGTTTTCATCGGTGGTAACAGTACGTACTAAGTTGTCTACACCTGGCTCAGGGTCAGTCACGGGTACCGCTACTGATGGGTCATCTGGCGTTGCGCTGGCGTCATTATCAACCCAGCACTGCACCGTAACACCCGGTACTCGAGCTTCACCATCGTCTGCAAAACCGTCTTGGTCTTGGTCAATAAAGATCAAGTTACCAATCGAGCTTAAGGTAGAGGTTGATTCAGGCTCGTAACCTTGGTTTACGTTAGTAACATCGTTACCACCAGCAATGGTAATCGGAGTCGTACTGGTTTGCGTAACGTCATTTTCATTCTCCGACAAATCACCCAGCACATTATTCACATCAGAAACCTGAAGTTCATAGTCGCCGTCTATCAGACCAGTAAATGAATAAGCACCATTCTCATCAGTTTCGGTACTGGCAATGATGTCCCCAGAAGCATTAAGCAAGTTAATTGTTACACCAACAAACTCACCATCTGTGACTGGGTCATAGTTAGCGCCACTGCCGTCTGGATCAGAATAGATAACCCCAGAAATACTGCCTAAAGCCGCTCCGCCCTCTGGTGGAAAACCAAAGTCCAGTTCAGGAATGAAACGATCTGGGTCAGATGCTACATCAACGTCGTTACCATTATAGGCGGTAACACCAGTCGGTAAATTACTTGGCTGCGTCTCATCAAGATTAACAGGTAGTGCAAGGATGTCAGCAGAGTCATAGGTGACGATCAAATCATCCACCAAAGTAGCGCCACTCAACTCAATAGCATAGCTGCCGTCTGCGGCGGTATCCGCCGTGGCGATCGGCACTAATGGGGTCACCGAATTAGGATCAAATACATTGATAGTAACGTTTGAAATAGGGGCTTCACCCGGATCCAACACACCGTTATCGTTTTCGTCTACCCACACTTCACCGGCAATCAAACCGTTGGCAGGGCTTGGCACGTAGCCAAAATCCACATCTTCAACCGTTTCGCCTTCAGACAAGGCCACCGCTACAGGATTAACTGAATTTTGCAGTGCCGCTGGGACATCACTTGGGTCAACATCGATCAGATAATCGCCTGCTGGCAAACCAGTGAATTGATATTCTCCGTTTGCATCAGTCACGGTTTGGTCTAAAAATTCAGGGCTGGCTGCATTACACGGCTCGCTCGCGACAGGGCTAGAACAAATAAACACGTCCACACCGGCAAAGTTCTCTTCAGATGGGTCAGCAAAACCGTCGTTGTCTTCATCAACAAACACTTCACCCGAGATACCGCCAGTGGCTTCTTCAAGAATGTAACCGAAGTCCACATCTGTAACGTCAGCGGCAACAATCGTCGCACCCAACACGTCCAGACCACTGGTTATATCGTAACCACCCAGTACCGCTGCAGTATCAGTAACAGCGACTTCATAATCGCCTGGCACGAGCCCACTGAACTCATAGTCACCATTAGCATCGGTCGTCGTTGTACCAATAAATCGATCGGTAAGTGTTAAGTCGTCATCAACACGGTTAGCGGCGCTCGTTGAGTTATCAAAGTTCGTATCGATAAAACTGTTGATAACTCGGATATCACCTAGCAAACCGTCATCAAGACCATTAACTGCACCATCATTGTTTAGGTCCAGTCGGCCATTAATTACCGTGAGGCCATTATAAGTGCCGTCGTCAGCATTGTTAGTCACACCATTGCCATCGATATCTAAACGCCCGTTGATCACCTCGATAGTCGGCAGTGGCACTACCGCGGATAATGTCACACCCGGTATACCAACTTCCGCAGGGTCTTCAACGCCATTTCTGTTCGGATCAAGAAATACCGTACCACTCAGATCGAACAAGCCAGCGGTATCAAAATAACCGAAGTCATTCTCAACACTGCTCTCGCCAACACCCAGCGTGACAGTAGTAGTATCGTCAATCGCGGGGTCAGGATCTTCAGTCTGAGTGCCAAGACCGCCTGAATTCAGAACAACAACTTCATAGCTGCCTGGTGGCAAACCATCAAATTCGTAAGAGCCATCACCTTGCACAACCTGGGTGGCAACAACGGTCTCAAAAGTACCGTTGTTATCACTATCAACCGACAACCTGACAAGCTGATCAACAATGCCGGCTTCGCCTGGATCTTGGTTCGAATCGTTGTTCTCATCGTTATAAACAGAACCCGAAATTAAACCAGGGTTGTTATAGCCGAAGCTGTCTTGATCGTCGGTAACACCACCGGCAACCGACACCACATCGGATATCGCATTAACAGCCTCTAATGTGGTTTCGTTAAGATCACCTAATACATCTGCATTATCAGTGACACGCAATTGATAGTCGCCGTCTTCCAAACCGGTGAAGACTACATCACCATTTGCATCGCTCACTGAACTTGCTACAACGTCGCCAGCCGCATTAATTAAATCAACGGTAACACCCGCAATACCTGACTCAGCAGGGTCGAGCACGCCATCGGCATTAGCATCAAACCAGAAGGTGTCGCTTATGGTATTTAAACCTGCTTGGTTAAAGCCAAAATCCACTTCAGAAACCACTCGGAAAGCGCCGGTTAGGGTCACTGGCCCTGAAACAAAGCCACCAACAGATTGAGGCCCTGTGGTTTCCGTATAGCCCGCTAATTGAGTATCGGCTGGATCAATTGACACCACATAGTCTTCACCAAATGGCACCTCGGTAAACAGGTAGTCGCCATTGCTGTTAGTGGTAACAGTTGCACCAACTTGTGCACCGGCGTTATCACGCAGCGTTAAGACCACACCTTCAACACCCGCTTCGCCTGGATCTTGTATACCGTCACCATTAGCGTCAACCCAAACCCGATCACCAATCGCGCCTTCAGCAGGATTAGGTATATAACCAAAGTTTTGGTCGACAATTTCATCACCGGTTTCCACCGTGACTAGTCGGCTAGGATCACCAAATTGGCCAGCTGTGTTGTCAAGACCAGCAACGGGAGTGCCACCACCTTGAACTACATTAACTGTATAAGTGCCTGGGAACACATCGTCAAACGAATAATTGCCGTTTGCGTCGGTTGTGGTGGTAGCGATAATCGTCGCACCATCAAGTAAGTTAACTGTAACCGCTGTAATTCCAGGTTCTTCGATATCTAAAATGCCGTCAAAGTCTTCATCAAACCAAACGGTACCTTCAATACTGGCAGGCCGTGAATCAACAAAGTTATTGTTTTCATCGACTTCTCCTGCAGCAATAGACACTGGTAGCTGGTTATCTTGTTGACCTAGCGAGCCTGGTGCGTTACCAACATCACCACCGGCATCCGCCGACGCATCTTCGTCAGCGACAGAACGCATACCTGCTGGGTCAATTTCAACCAACACATAATTCTCAATAGGCACACCAATTCCGGTATCCGTGCCAACTATTGAATAGTCTCCGTTTACGTCAGTAGTCGCGGAACCAAGTAAAGCGCCATCACTGACATCACCATCCCCATTAGGGTCAGAGTAAAGCTGTACTACTACATCCGCTATGCCGGCATTGGACGCGTCATCACCATCAGTGTCTTCACCCACATTACCGCTGATCTGATTAGGCTGGTAGCCAAAATCTTGATCAAGATCAAATCCGCCAGAACCGAGAATGATGTTTGACGTATTGTCAGCGCCACCATTAGGGTCCGCCGTGGGAGTTGTATTAATACGGTTGCCCGGTAATGTTGTCGTATCAACCGTGATGTCATAAGCACCCGCAACCAAATCATCAAAACCGTAAATACCACTGGAATCGGTTGTGTCGGTTTGACATAGCTGGGCAGACAAAGAAACGGACTCGATGAGCAATTCTTCTCCACCGCCGCCAAAGCCATTACTGGCGCCATTATCACGAATAGAAAATCGCACGATCACCGTGGTCGCCGCACCTGGATTAAACGAAACCGTGGTCACCGCGTCATTGCTTTCAATAACAACCGCGTTAGGAATCGGACCACCGGCACCGGTTAAGGTGACATTACCTGGAACACCAGCCGATCCAGAGTCATTGGTACCAAGCCCAACAAACGTCAATATAGGTGTGCCAGCCGTTACGCCGTCACCAAAGGTCGTGCCGCCGTCTAAGGAAATCTCAACATCTATAAGATCGCCAGCACCGCCGGTGGTACTTTCAAAGCCACCACCTACCGGTCCAGCCCAGTCGATTTCAAGGTCAACATTACTGTTCACTCCGGCTAAGGAGACCGTTCGCTCAATCGCTGGATTAGCTGCATTACCGGCCGCGTTCATCCTGATAGCTTCAGTAACCGCAGTCACGGTTCCGCCACCAGGGGTGCCGTCATCATTGATCTCTACCCAGTCTGTGGTGAAACCCGTACCCGCGTCATAAACGTTGCCCGCGAGCGTATCGCTGGCAAAGCCCAAATCACCCACAGAGCAAAGTTCAACGTCTACATTTTCAATGCCTGAATCCGCACCGTTAAATATGCCGTCGCCGTTAAAGTCATAGAAAATCAGATCACCAACGGAGGCCGCATCACTGTAACCAAAATCTTGATCAAGATTGGGCAGCGGGCTCGGCAAGGTCAATTGCGAGACATTACTTGAACCGCCATCCGGGTCAGCCGTATTAATAAAGCCTGCCGGTGGATTCAGCACTTCGATTGTGTAGTCTTCAGTGCCCGTGGTTAACGGAATTGGGTTGTCAGCTGGGTCAGCCGTCAACATGTCAGCGCTCAAATTATCGCCAAACAAATAATTACCATTAGCATCGGTTGTTTCGATCCTGCAAGTATCTGGTGTACCGTCGTCATCGTCTAAATCACCACAAATCTGCACATTAATGCCACCAATACCTGGCTCACCAGGGTCTTGCAAACCATTCGCATTAGTATCTTCAAAGATCTGATCACCAATCACCGACTCAGTTGAACAATCGTAGGTAACATTAAAGTTATCCATAGCACCACTGAGCTGCATTTGGTACTCAATACGGTTAAATGAGTCAAGCGTCACACCACCAAACGTCGAGAGCTCGGCCGCCGTAATGGAGTTAGTCATTACGCAACTTTCTTCATCTTCAAGAATCGGGCAATCAGCAAGCGTCTGCTCAAACGCAGGCACAACTGGATTACTGGAATTAGGAGCAGCACTATTGACGATTTGATCATGCCGAACAACTACCGAAACATTAGTTGCGGTATTGGTAAAGGTCAAGGTTGAATTAACTCCTTCAAAGTCAACCAAGGTGGCTCGAAATTCCGTCAACGGCGTTTCAAAATCATAGATGATTCGACCACCAGCCACGTCATCAGGGATGAAACCACCATCACCAACGCCACCGAGATTTCCAGCCTCTTGAACGATCAGCGCATTACCGGTATTTGAAAACTCAAGATCCAGGTCGTTACCATTGGTACCGGTATTGGTGTTATACACCACGGCCAAGTTTTCTCCACCCACAGCAGACACTGTGAATCCCATACCGAAGCCTAATGGACTATTAGTATTATCGGCTCCGCCGGTCGCGTATTCACTGTCAATAATGGTCGTTGAATTGGCCGATGCCAACGTGTATTCGTCAAAAGTAATGGCCGCCACCGGACATGATGCCGTGCTGTAACCAAAATCTTGATCCGTATCAGTTCCGCCAGCGGCTATGGTTACCACAGACAAATTATCACACACCGCGCAGACACCCGGCTCATTTGGATCAGTGGTAGGCTGTGCACCTGTTGGCGCAGCCACGTCTACGGTATAAGTACCCGCAGGCAATTGATCAAATAGGTAATTACCATTGGCGTCAGTCGTTGTGGTAATCGCAACACCCACACCGCTACCTAAATCAATACCAGCCGGAGGGGTTAGGGTGACATCAATGGCCGGTATGCCCGTATCGATGCCTGGGTCAAACACACCTAGAGTGCCGCTTCCCGATGTGTCAAAGAAAATCAAATCACCAATGGAGCCACTTGGAATATAGCCATCATTTTCAGTGAATGTGCTTACGCCTGCTGCGGCTGTATGTGTAGACGGATTTGTCCCTTCAGCGGCCGCCGTTTGGGTAACGTTAGCCGGGAACTGAGGGTCAGTCTCATCAATCTCCACCGTCACTGAACCAGGAGGAACCTGTGCAACATAATCACCGTTCACATCAGTGACAACCGTTTGCTGAGCGCCATTCACATCAGTAATAACAACATCTACGTTAACAATGTCTGGTTCTCCGACATCCTGCGAACCCGAACCATCGGTATCAACGTACAAATGCCCGGTGATCTCAGCTGGCTCAAAGTAACCAAAATCTTGGTCCAGGTTGCCGCCCGCTGCGATCAGTGACAGTTGACTAAAATTAGGCAAACCACCATCGGGGTCATCACTATTGATCTGGCCCGTCGGTGGGTTAGTAACCGTTACAGTGTAAACTTCTCCGGCGCCCGTGGCAGGCAAGCCAGTAAACAAATAATCGCCGTTACCATCAGTGGTATCGGTAACACAGGTATTGACTGTGCCATCGTCGTCGTCCAAATCGCCGCAAAGCTGCATTACGATGCCGCTTATACCGACTTCAGCACCATCCTGCACGCCATTACCATTGGTATCGGTATACACTCGATCACCAATTTCACCCACTGCTGCATTTAATTGATAGCCAAAATCTTGATCATTATTAGCGGTTCCGCCGCTCAAAGTAACACTTGACTGGTTGTCATTACCACCGTCAGGGTCTTGAGTTTGAGTAGTACTGCCTGGCTGCTGAACCGTCACTGTGTAGGTACCATCAGGGAGGCCTACAAAAGCATAGTTACCGCTGGCATCCGTCGTGGTGCTGACAGCAACGCCAACACCCACACCTAGATCAACGCCGGCTGGCGGCGTCAACGTAACAGTGACGTTAGCTATGCCTACATCAGTAGCTCCTTGAGCACCCAGGATGCCGTCAATTTCAGCGTATACTGTGTCACCAACCGTATTACCTTGAAAAAAGCCATCATCACCGGCGTCTACAGTGGCGCCAGCAATTGCCGTTACAGAACTGGGGTCTACCCCATCAGTCTGAATAAAATCGGTAGGGAAATCTGGGTCAGCTTCGTCCAATTTGACTTGCGCCAAACCCGGTGGCACTTGCGCCGTGTAATCACCGTTAACATCGGTAACCACTGTCTGTAAATTACCATTAGAATCAGTAACTTGAACATTTAAGTTTGCGACATCAGGCTCCCCAATGTCTTGCACACCATTGCCATTGGTATCAAGGTAAACATGACCGTTTAAAGTGGCCGGGGTGAAATAACCATAATCTTGTTCGTAGTTACCGCCTGAAGAGAACAAGGTAAACTGGTTCATATTATCGCCATTACCGTCTGGGTCATCACTATTAATATCACCAGCCGGTGGGTTTAATACTTCAGTGGTGTACAAACCAGGCAATAAGCCACTGAATAGATAACCGCCGCTTGCATTAGTAGTCTCTGTTTGACACACCAACACCGGCTGAGGAATCAACTGAAGATTATCAAATACAATAGCCTCAAGAAATTCATTGCCGTTAACATTATCCCCATTGACCTGAAAGCGCAGGCGAACGTCGGCCGCCCCGGTCGAATCAAATGAAACAACTCGCGTTGTTGAAACGTTGGTTAGCGTAGTGCCAACAACCGTATTAATTGTAGTAAAGATAACTCCGCCGTCGGTTGATATCTGGATATCAATATCATCGCCAGCATCAAGATCCACAGAATCGAAAGCCCTAACATCCACAAACAAATCAATCATGCCAAAGCCAGTTGCATCGAACTGGCGAGTCAAGCTCGGGCCATCGGGCGTGGTAGCATTACCACGAACAAATAAACGATCTAGAGCGATTCCACCACCGTTAACGCTTAATAGAAAACCGTCAAAGTTACCAAACGGGCCGTTAACAGCAGAGTTTGGTAGACCATCATCCCCCAATTCTATCCAATTACTCGCCCAGCCAGTGCCAGCCGCATAAGAAATATTATCAAAATCATCCTCTGCCAGCACCACCGGCGGCGGACTAGTACACAATTGAACATCAATACCGGGTATACCCAACTCACCCACGTCCTGAAGGCCGTTGCCATTGGTATCTGCGTATACAAAATCACCCACTTCGTCATTTGGGAGTTGATTTTCATACCCAAAATCTTGATCCAATCGCCCAACAGAATCGGAAATAACGGCTATGGATTGATTATCTAAAATGCCATCAAAGTCAAACGTTTGTAAAAAACCAAAAGGAGCAACCACCTGTACGGTATAACTACCGTTCACCAAACCAGGAAACAAGTAGCTGCCATTGAAATCGGTTACAGCGCTAATCGGCTGTCCAGGCCCATTACCCAAATTAATACTAGGCGGCGGAGTAAGCAAAACAGTGATATTTTCAAGGCCTCGCTCGCCTGGGTCACGCAGGCCATTACCATTTTCATCTTCAAAAACCGTGTCGCCTATAAAAGCCACATCGGCACTCACGGAACGAACAGTAGTACCCACGTCAACAGCCGGCGCAGCTCCTGCAGCATTATCTGGGTCTTGACCCCAAGCCGCCGCCAATATTGCGTCACTGCCATCGCAAACAAAGGCCAACATGCCACTTTGGTCACCATCAATATGTGCAGGCACACCATTAGGTGTATCACGCCCGCCATCGTAAAGACGCGCACTGTCTAGATGATCTAAAAGAAAGGTATAATCGAACTCCATACCGGTATTTGGGTCAGTATTCGGGCCACCATTACCATTGACATCCACACAAATTTGTACAGAAGTGGCGGTTTCATCAACTAAATTGTCGGCGACAAGCCATACCGGCGAGGCATTTTCACCCGTTTCACCATCAACGGGATACAACAAATCACTGGTCGGATCATCGCCTTCTGCGAAGCCAACTTGAATAATATTACCCATCAAACGTTCAGAGGTTGAAGCGTGACCCCAGTCATGCGCTTGATCCTCTTCGTCGGTTACCGTCAGCGCACCGAACGTGGAGGTGGTACCGGTAAAAAACCGCGCACCCGAATCAGCCGGCATGGTTTGGGCGGCAACACTACCAGCAAGAACTGTGATTGGCGTCTGCAAACCCGCCTTGGTTTCATATTGAATAGTAATTGGAACTAAAGACGGGTTATAAAGATAAACTAGGGTCGCGTCGCCTATGTTTGTTGATACTGGCTCATAATAATTATTGCCAAGCAAAGCATCTGGAAACAACGTAAACCAGCGAGCCGCATAGTTAAAACACTCTTGCCCACTGATCAAATTAGCCTGAACAATATCGCTACTAAAAATACGAGCACCTTGATTAAGACCACCAGTCGCACCTCCTCCAGTATCGTTTCTACCGAGAATCTCGATTGTCTCGCCTTGATCAATAACCTGAGCATCTACATCGTTTGGTCCTGTAAAGTTACCATCACCATCCGCATCGATAGACACACTGGTATTATCATTTGCAGCCATAACGGTTATGCCAGTCCATTCAAACTCCACGGTGCCGCTATCCTCACCGACCGGCACAGTAAAACTTGTACCCCATTGTGCCTGCGGGAATAACTCAAATGCCCCTGCAAACAAGGTTCCAGACACGGACCCTGGCGTTGCATCACCTGTGTAGGTTCCTGCCCATTGCGCACGGGTAATATTAATTGTGTCTGTGGCAAAAATTTTATCACCACCATCGACACCGTCTTCAGTTCGAGTACCGCCACCAGTGATAGCCTGACCAACAACCTCTATATCATTTAGTTGAGTAGCGGTTGTAATGGACTCGTTAAAAACCACCACCTGGCCTTGAACAAGAACATCGTCACCATCGAGGAGTACGCCAGGTGCTGCACCATTTGACACATCACCGTCACCGTATACTCGGGTAGTTGAGGTGGGCAACAATAATGATGGGTCGTCCGCAATCGCCTCTAAGTCGGCTTCGTAACCATCTTCCCAATGGTCGACAACGATAACTGAACCATCGATACGCACAACAAAGTCAGTAACAGTGTTAATTGGGTCGGCCGGGTCTGGGGAAGGTGCGCCGAAAGGGCCCGCACAAGCGGCCACCGAACTGATTCCACTTAAAAAGTCCAGCGTATGATTTTCAGGAAACGGAACCAAAAATTGCTCACGCGCCTCCACCGACTGAGAAACAACGCCCAACACCGCACTCAGTGCGATGGCTTTATAT